>NZ_JAFIBM010000001.1:2400000-3000000 GCF_017833035.1 Frigoribacterium sp. PvP032
GCCCGGGTCGCGCACCTCCTCGAGGATGGCGATGAGCTTCGGCCCGCCGTCGTCGCCCTCGGCGAAGATGTCCTTGACGGACGTCGGGAACTGGCGGCAGACCGCGACCACGCCCTGCGGGGTCACGGTGTCGGCCATCGCGTCGAGCACGGCTTCCGTGACGAACTCCGCCTCGAGCCCCGCCTCGCCGGCGGCGTCGGCGAGCCCCGGGTGCCGCTCGAGGGCGGTGGGCGTGACGTAGAGCTCGAGCACCAGCTCGGGACGGAACGCGAGCGCCTCGGACACCGCCTGCGGCCCCTCCAGCAGGAACAGCCCCGTCTCGGTGCGGGCGTCGCGCTTCGAGAGCTTCGCCACCGCCCGGACTCGCGGCGAACGGGGGTTGTCGATCAGAGGGGTGCGCACGCGACCACTATGCCGCACGGGGCCCGGAGAACGACGGAGGGCCCGGACAGCGTGTGCTGTCCGGGCCCTCCGGAGGTGGTGCTGGTGATGCTGACGCAGTGCGTGCTACGCGGCGACCGTGGCCTTGGGGGCCGAGGTGTCGGCGGGCAGCGCGGCCTTCGCCGTCGCGACGATCGACGCGAAGGTGGCGGGCTCGTGCACGGCCAGCTCGGCGAGGATGCGGCGGTCGACCTCGATGCCGGCCAGGGACAGGCCCTGGATGAGGCGGTTGTAGGTCAGGCCGTTCTGACGCGACGCGGCGTTGATGCGCTGGATCCACAGGCGACGGAACTCGCCCTTGCGCGCACGGCGGTCACGGTACGAGTAGACGAGCGAGTGGGTGACCTGCTCCTTGGCCTTGCGGTACAGGCGCGAACGCTGACCGCGGTAGCCCTCGGCGCGCTCGAGGATGACGCGACGCTTCTTGGCGGCGTTGACCGCTCTCTTGACTCTTGCCATTTTCTTGTTCCTCTACGTTCGTGTCAGCGGTCAGTGACCGAGAAGCTTCTTGGCGACCTTGGCGTCGGCCGGGGCCAACAGCTGGTCCTGGTTGAGGCGAGCCTTGCGGCTGGCGCTCTTCACCTCGAGGTTGTGGCGCATGCCGGCCTGCTGCTTCATGATCTTGCCGGAACCGGTGACCTTGAAACGCTTCTTGGCACCGGAGTGGGTCTTCTGCTTGGGCATGTGTTACTTGCTCTCTTCTGTCGGCTCGGCCGGTGCATCGGCCGCCGCCTTGTCGGACGTGGGGTGCTTCGGGGGCTTGTTCGCCGCCTTGCGAGCTTCGGCCTCGGCCTTCGCCTCGGACTTGTTCTTGTGGGGCCCGATCACCATGACCATGTTGCGGCCGTCGATGGTGGGGGTGGACTCGACACTGCCCAGCTCGGACACGTCCTCAGCGAAGCGCTGGAGCAGACGCACGCCCTGGTCGGGACGCGACTGCTCGCGACCGCGGAACAGGATCATGGCCTTGACCTTGTCGCCGCCCTCGAGGAAGCCCTCGGCGCGCTTGCGCTTGGTCTCGTAGTCGTGCTTGTCGATCTTCAGACGGAACCGGACCTCTTTGAGGATGGTGTTCGCCTGGTTGCGTCGGGCCTCTTTCGCCTTCTGCGCAGCCTCGTACTTGAACTTCCCGTGATCCATGATCTTGGCCACGGGAGGCTTCGAGTTGGGGGCCACCTCGACCAGGTCGAGTTCGGCCTCTGCGGCGAGACGCAGCGCCATGGCGATGGGAACGACGCCGATCTGCTCACCTGCAGGCCCCACGAGGCGGACCTCGGGGACGCGGATACGGTCGTTCGTACGGGGATCGCTGATGCGGAACTCCTCTGTCGTTGCTTCGTCACCTGCCGACCCGGAGGGGCGGAAGGGAAAGAGGAGGTTCGCGCACCGGTCGCTCTCGCGGCCCGTGCCGTCTCTCGACGGCCGTGCACTGCACCCTGGCTGCCCGGCCCGCTCCGCCTCGAGGATCGCTCTTCGGGGTGGTGCAGATCGAACGGGGTGCCAACAACCCGGTAACCTCGTGTGACGGTCAAGCGCGGGTGGGAGAATCTCCACTTTCGCACGCAGCAGACGCTGCGAGCCTGGAGAAGCCTAGCAGAGGATCAGCACGTGAGCCACACCCCGCACACCCACCCCGCCGACGGCCATGACGACGCTCCCGTCGGCATCCCGGTCGAGCACCCGTCCGACGCCGTCCGCGACATCGCCGACGTCAACGCCGTCGAGGTCATCAACACCGTCGCGGTGCACCTGATGAGCGCCGCAGCCGTGAAGGTCGGCCTGGCCGACGATCCCGCGGCGCAGACCGACCTCGACGAGGCGCGCAAGCTCATCTCGTCGCTCGCCGGCCTCGTCGTGGCCAGCGCGCCCGAGATCGGCGACCAGCACGCCCGCGCGCTGCGCGACGGCCTCCGTTCACTGCAGCTCGCCTTCCGCGAGGCCAGCTCGATCCCCGACGCCGTCGGCAAGGGCCCCGGCGAGAAGCTCACCGGCCCGGTCACCTGACGCGGGTCGGCGCCTGACGCAGGTCGGCGCCTGACGCAGGTCAGGCCGGGACGACGCTGACGGACATGCTGTCGACCCGGTCCACGATCAGCGGGTCGGCCTGCCAGGACGACTGGAGGCGCTGCAGCAGCCCGCCGAGCTGCTCCTGGTCCAGGCCGGCCCGCACGGCGAGCCGGACGACGATCTCCGGCGTGCCGAGGCGCGCGCCTCGGTAGCCGGGCGAGATGGCCAGGCCGACCAGCGCCTCCTCGTCGGTCGACGCGGCGAGGAACGCCTGCAGGACGGCCTCGTCGGCGTGGGCCGGGACCCAGGGGACGTCCTGGGCGATCGCCCAGAGGGCAGGTCGCCGCACGCCGAACTCGGTGGGAGAGCCCGGGTCGAGCACCAAGTGCTCGGTCGACTCCGCGACGGCAGCCAGTGCGACCCGTCGCGCGTCGACGGGGACGGGGCGCGCCACGGCGTCCCAGCGGCCGAGGGCCTCGACGCTCGTGAACGCCGGCAGCACCGCACGGCCGTCGGGGCCGGCCACGGTCACGATCGACAGTTCCTGCGTCTTGTCGACGCGGCGACCGTGGTCGTCGAGCCCCTCCTCCCCCGCGACCGCGACGAGCGGGATCAGCAGGCGAGCGGGGCGCAGAGCGTCGACGACCTCGTGCTCGGGCAGCCCGCCCGTGCCGAAACGGACCAGGGCCTCGAGGAGGCGCGGGTCGGCCGAGCCGTCGTCGCCCGCGTGGGCCGTGTCGTGGTGGTCGAAGGTGCGGCCCGCGAAGGGCCGGCCGGCACTGTCGGCCGCGGGGGCGGGCTCGTGGTCGTGGTCGTGGCTCACGACACCGACGCGACGTCGAGCGCGGCGGCGAGGGTGAAGGCGCCGGAGTACAGGGCCTTGCCGACGATGGCGCCCTCGAGGCCGAGCGGGACGAGCTCACGGAGGGCCGCGATGTCGTCGAGGCTCGAGATGCCGCCGGAGGCGATGACCGGGCGGTCGGTGCGCTCCATCACCTGACGGAGCAGGTCGGTGTTCGGCCCGGTCAGGGTGCCGTCCTTCGTCACGTCGGTGACGACGTAGCGGGCGCACCCCGCGTCCTCGAGCCGGGCGAGGACGGTCCAGAGGTCGCCGCCGTCCTCCGTCCAGCCGCGTGCGGCGAGGGTCGTGCCCCGCACGTCGAGGCCCACCGCGACGGCCTCGCCGTACTCGGCGATGACGTGGGCGGCCCACTCGGGGTTCTCGAGCGCGGCGGTGCCCAGGTTGATGCGCTTGACGCCCGTGCTCAGGGCGTCGTCGAGCGACCGGTCGTCGCGGATGCCGCCGCTGAGCTCGACGTCGATGCCCTTGACCTGCTTGATGACCTTCTTGATGATCGACCGGTTGTCGCCCCTGCCGAAGGCCGCGTCGAGGTCGACGAGGTGCAGCCACTCGGCGCCCTGCGACTTCCAGTCGTCGGCCGCCGCCACGGGATCGCCGTAGCCGGTCTCGGTGCCCGCCTCGCCCTGCGTCAGGCGGACGGCCTGCCCGCCCGCGACGTCGACGGCAGGGAACAGGGTGAGGCCGGGGGTCGTGCAGAAGTCGCTCATGGTGTCTCTCTCGCGGACGTGCCGCGTGCTGTCGCCGACGTGGGCCGGGATCGCGGTCGGGTCAGGGGGTGCAGGTCACAGGGTGCGGAGCCAGTTCGAGAGCAGCCTGATGCCCGGCTGACCCGACTTCTCCGGGTGGAACTGCGTCGCCCAGAGCGGCCCGTTCTCGACGGCCGCGACGAAGCGACCGCCGTGGTCGGCCCACGTGACGTGGGGCTCGGGGAACGGCCGGATGACGTCGAGCGTCCAGGCCTGCGCCGCGAACGAGTGCACGAAGTAGAAGCGCTCGTCGCGCACGCCGTCGAAGAGCACGCTGCCCTCGGGGGCGTCGACGAGGTTCCAGCCCATGTGCGGCAGGACGTCGGCCTTGAGCTCGTCGACGACGCCGGGCCACTCGCCGAGTCCGCCGGTCGTCGCGCCGCGCTCGACCCCGCCCTCGAAGAAGACCTGCATGCCGACGCAGATGCCCATCACGGGTCGGCCGCCGGCGAGGCGCCGGTCGATCATCTCGCCGCCACGGACGGACTGCAGCTGGCTCATCACGGCGCCGAACGCCCCGACGCCGGGGACGAAGAGACCGTCTGCCGCCTGCACCCTGGCGCGATCGCGGGTGAGCTCGACGTCGGCGCCCGCGAGCTCGAGGGCCTTGACTGCGGAGTGCACGTTGCCGCTGCCGTAGTCGAGGACGGCCACCGTGGGACGGACCGTCACAGTGCGCCCTTCGTGGACGGCACCCCGGTCACCCTGGCGTCGGGCTGGACGGCCTGGCGCAGCGCGCGGGCGAGCGCCTTGAACTCGGCCTCGGCGATGTGGTGCGGGTCCCGGCCGCCGAGCACCCGCACGTGGACGGTGATGCCGGCGTGGAACGTGATCGCCTCGAAGACGTGACGGACCATCGAGCCCGTGAAGTGCCCGCCGATGAGGTGGTACTCGAAGCCCTCCGGCTCACCGGTGTGGACGAGGTAGGGACGACCGGACACGTCGACGACGGCCTGGACCAGCGCCTCGTCGAGGGGCACCAGGGCGTCTCCGTAACGGGAGATGCCGGCCTTGTCGCCCAGCGCCTCCTTCAGGGCACCGCCGAGCACGATGCCGACGTCCTCCACCGTGTGGTGGACGTCGATGTGGGTGTCGCCCGAGGCGGACACGTCGAGGTCGATCAGCGAGTGCTTCGACAGGGCCGTCAGGAGGTGGTCGAAGAACGGCACGGACGTGTCGATCGACGAGCGCCCCGTCCCGTCGAGGTCGAGGGACAGCTGGATGCGCGACTCGCTCGTCTCACGGGACGAGGAGGCGGTGCGGGCGCGAGGCTGATCGGTCACGAGGAGAGCCTAATGTCGCGCAGGGCGTCGAGGAACGCGGTCGTCTCGGCCTCGGTGCCGGCGCTCACCCGGAGGTGGCCCTCGATGCCGAGGTCGCGCACGATGACGCCCCGGGCGAGGAGGCGGCGGAACACGTCGGCCGGGTCGTCCACGCCGCCGAAGAGCACGAAGTTCGACCAGGTCCGCCAGGGGATGTAGCCGAGCTCGGTGAGGACGCGCACGATGCGGTCACGCTGCTCCTTGATGTCGTCGACCATGGCCAGCATCTCGTCGGCGTGCGCGAGCGCCGCCACGGCCGCCGCCTGCGTGAGGGATGACAGGTGGTACGGGAGGCGCACCAGCCGGAGGGCGTCGACCACGGCGGGGTGCGCGGCCATGTAGCCCACCCGCGCCCCGGCGAAGGCGAACGCCTTGCTCATGGTGCGCGACACGATGAGGCGCTCCCGGCCCTCGAGCAGCGTGAGCGCCGTGGGCTGGCCGGCCGGCATGAACTCGGCGTACGCCTCGTCGACGAAGACCATGCCGTCGGTCGCGTCGTAGGCGGCCCGCACCGTCTCGAGGTCGAGCGGCGTGCCGGTCGGGTTGTTGGGCCCGCAGAAGAAGACGACGTCCGGCCGAAGACGCTCGATCTCGGCCACGGCCGTCTCGGGCGAGATGGTGAAGCCCTCGTCCCGGGCGCCCTCGAGCCACGTGCTGCCGGTGCCCGCCGCGATGATCGAGTGCATCGAGTACGTGGGCGGGAAGCCCAGCACGGACCGGCCCGGACCGCCGAATGCCTGCAGGATCTGCTGGATGACCTCGTTCGAGCCGTTGGCGGCCCAGATGTGGTCGCGGCTGAGGCCGTGCCCGAGGTAGCCCGCCAGCGAGTCGCGCAGGATCGAGAACTCGCGGTCGGGGTAACGGTTCACGTCGACCAGGGCCGCACCGACCGCCTCGAGGATGTCTGCGGCGACGTCGGCGGGGACGGGGTGGGTGTTCTCGTTGACGTTGAGGGCTACGGGCACCCGCTCTTGGGGAGCGCCGTAGGGCGACAGACCCTTGAGGTCGTCGCGGATGGGCAGGTCGGCGAGGCTGAAGGACACGACCCCATGGTAGGCGGCGAGCGGAGAGCCGACCTCACCGTGGCCTCTTCGTATGAGGCCAGGCCTGGCCCGGTCAGCCCCCGTCAGGTCAGCCCCGGTCAGGTCAGCGGCTGTACTTCTCGGGCACGGCCAGGGTCTGCCCCGCGGCCACCTCGGCGCTCGGCAGGTTGTTCAGCCGGACCAGGTCGCTGACGACGTCGCGAGGGTCTTTGGTGGGGGCGATCTCGCTCGCGACCTGCCAGAGCGACTCGCCGCCCTCGACGGTGACCTGGGCGAAGGACACGTCGGCGGCCTGGTCGGACGCGACGGCACCCGGGCCGAGGAGGAGGCCGGCGGCGACGATGCCGGTCGCGCCGAGCGCGACCGCAGCGCCGACGACCCGACGGCCTCGACGCGTGATGCGGAGGCGGGTGCGGGTGGCGGCGTTGCCGACGGTGCCGCGGCGGACGGTGCTGCTGCTGCTGACGGTGCTGACGGTGCTGATGCTGGTGGCGCTCATGGGGTGGTTCCTTTCACCGCGAGAGTTGGTCGTACGAGTTCGTGCCCGGCACTCGGCCGGGAATGCCGGACACGAAGACGTGTACCGAACATATCTTCGATCCGGCCCGACGGCAACCACTTTCTTCGAACACCGGGCCGAGGAATGCGCGACACACTCGAACATGTGTTTCGCCAAGGGGCCGTGATCCGATAGGTTCCAGTCGGTGGTGCGAGTACACCAGCGACCACCGACATCGACGGCAGGAGAGACATGACCGACCGGCACAGCGCCACGGCGACCGCCCCGGCGACGCCCCCGCGCAAGGCGCTCACGGCCAAGCAGGAGTCGATCCTGGCCGCCATCCAGGCGAACATCGCCCAGAGCGGCTACCCGCCGAGCATGCGCGAGATCGGCGACGCCGTCGGGCTCAAGTCGTTGTCGAGCGTCACCCACCAGCTGAACCAGCTCGAGCTGGCCGGCCGCATCCGCCGCGACCCGAACCGTCCGCGTGCGCTCGAGGTCCTCGGCGACCCGGCCCCCGTGGCGCCGGTGACGAGCATCCTCTCGACCAGCGACGACGGCGACACGGCCCACGTGCCGATGGTCGGGCGGATCGCGGCCGGCATCCCCATCACCGCCGAGCAGCAGGTCGAGGACGTCATGCCGCTCCCCCGCCAGCTCGTCGGCAAGGGCGAGCTGTTCATGCTCCGCGTGGTCGGCGAGTCGATGATCGACGCGGCGATCTGCGACGGCGACTGGGTGGTCGTCCGCCAGCAGCAGAACGCCGAGAACGGCGACATCGTCGCGGCCATGCTCGACGACGAGGCCACGGTGAAGGTCTTCCGTCAGCGCGACGGCCACACCTGGCTGCTGCCCCGCAACAGCGCCTTCGAGCCGATCGTCGGCGACCACGCGCAGATCCTCGGCAAGGTCGTGGCGGTGCTGCGCTCGGTCTGACGCGGCCTCGGGAACGACGAAGCGCCTCCTGCCCTGACGGGTCGGAGGCGCTTCGTCGTGAGGAGAGCGAACGGCTCAGGAGGCGGCGGTCTCCGCCGTCTCGGCCTGCACGAACGGCGAGAGCGCCGCTACGTCGCTCGGGTACACACGGGCGTGGACCCGGGTGCCCTGCTCGTCGTAGTCGGTCGTCAGGACCCGCCCGGAGTCGTGCAGGTGCGAGACCACGTCGCCGCGGTCGTACGGCACGAGCAGGTCGAGCTCGACCTCGGGCTCCGGCAGCAGCCCCGCGAGCTTCGCGAGGAGCTCGTCGATGCCCTCGCCCGTGCGCGCGGAGACGAAGACGGCCGTCGGCTCGAGGCCCTGCAGCACCAGCCGCTGGTCGGCGTCGACGAGGTCGCTCTTGTTGAAGACGACGACCTCGGGGATGTCGCGCCCGTCGACCTCGCCGATCACGTCGCGCACCGTCGCCAGCTGCGCGGCCGGGTCGGGGTGCGACCCGTCGACCACGTGCACGATGACGTCGGAGCCCGCGACCTCCTCGAGCGTTGAGCGGAACGCCTCGACGAGCTGGTGCGGCAGGTTGCGGACGAAGCCCACGGTGTCGGCGTAGGTGAACGGACGACCGTCGGTCGTGGCGCTCTTGCGGACCGTCGCGTCGAGGGTCGCGAACAGTGCGTTCTCGACCAGGACGCCAGCGCTCGTGAGCCGGTTGAGCAAGCTCGACTTGCCCGCGTTCGTGTAGCCGGCGATGGCCACGGACGGGACCTCGTTGCGGTCGCGGTTCGCGCGCTTGGCGTCCCGCGCCGGCTTCATCTCCTTGATCTGGCGTCGGAGGCGGGCCATGCGCGTGTGGATGCGGCGACGGTCGAGCTCGATCTTCGTCTCGCCGGGGCCCCTGCTGCCCATGCCGGCACCGGCGCCGCCGACCTGGCCACCGGCCTGGCGGGACATCGAGTCGCCCCAGCCGCGGAGGCGCGGCAGCAGGTACTCGAGCTGGGCGAGCTCGACCTGCGCCTTGCCCTCGCGGCTCTTGGCGTGCTGGCTGAAGATGTCCAGGATCACGGCCGTGCGGTCGATCACCTTGACCTTGACCACGTCCTCCAGCGCTCGCCGCTGGCTCGGTGCGAGCTCGGTGTCCGCGATCACCGTGTCCGCGCCGAGGGCGGCCACGGTCTGGCGCAGCTCCTCGGCCTTGCCCTTGCCGAGGTAGGTGCTCGGGTCGGGGTTCGGCCGGCGCTGCAGCAGGCCGTCGAGCACCGAGGCACCTGCGGTCTCGGCCAGCGCGGCCAGCTCGCGCAGCGAGTTCTCGGCGTCGGAGAGCGAACCCTGGGACCAGACGCCGATCAGGACGACGTTCTCGAGGCGGAGCTGTCGGTACTCGACCTCGGTGACGTCCTCCAGCTCGGTCGAGAGACCGGCCACGCGGCGGAGCGCGGCCCGGTCTTCGCGGTCGTACTGGTCGCCGTCGCCGGAGCCGTCGAGGGAACGGGTCTGGATCGCCTGGGCAGGCGAGAAGATCGTGTAGGCGGACGCCCGCGACGCCGCACGCTCGAGGACCCGAGCCACGACGTCGTCGCCGTGCTGTCCGTTGCGCTCGTCGTCGAGCGGGGTCGTGGGGGTGTCTGTCATCGAAGTGATACTAGCCCTCCGGAGGGGGTCGAGCCTGGGCCGTCACGGGCCAGGCAGCTGATGTTCGGTAGGTTGTCGTCCATGGCCAGCGACCACTACTTCTCCCCGAACCCGGAGAGCGAGCTGCGTCGGCGGACGATCACGGCGACCCTCGCGGGGCGAGAGCTGACGCTCACGACGGCGTCGGGTGTCTTCAGCCCCGAACGGGTCGACCCGGGCACGGCCGTCCTGTTGGCCGGTGCACCGCAGCCGCCCGCGACGGGCGACCTGCTGGACGTCGGGTGCGGGTGGGGCCCCATCACACTGAGCCTCGCGTTGTCGTCACCCGACGCGACGGTGTGGGCCGTCGACGTGAACGAGAGGGTCCTCGACCTCGTCCGTGAGAACGCACGGGCCGCGGGCCTCGTCAACGTCAACGCCGTGACGCCCGACGGTGTTCCCGACGACGTCGTGTTCGCGTCGATCTGGTCGAACCCGCCCATCAGGGTCGGAAAGGAGGTGCTGCACGGCCTCCTGGAGACCTGGCTGCCGCGCCTGCAGCCGGGCTCCGACGCGTGGCTCGTCGTCCAGAAGAACCTCGGCGCCGACTCGCTGCAGGCGTGGATGAACGCGACCATGGCGGACGTCGTCCGGGTGGAGCGCTCGTCGACCAGCAAGGGCTACCGCGTGCTGCGGGCCCGGCGCGCCTCCTAGAGGGTCAGCGCTCCGCTGAAGACCAGCTCGGCCGGGCCGCTGAGCGACACGTGGTCGCCGTCGGCCCCCGGGGCCACGTGCACCCCGAGCACGCCGCCCGGGACCTCGACCGCCCAGTCGTCGGGGGCCCCGGCGCCGGCCCAGTGCCTCACGGCGAGGGCTGCGGCTGCGGCTCCCGTTCCGCACGAGAGCGTCTCTCCGCTGCCGCGCTCGTGGACGCGCATGCGGATGTGCCCCGTGCCGTCGATGACGAGGGGGTCGGACGGAACGACGAACTCGACGTTGGCGCCCTCGGCGGGCGCCGGGTCGAGCAGTGGCACCCACGAGAGGTCGAGCCCGTCGAGCTCGTCGTCGGAGGCGAGGGCGACGACCACGTGCGGGTTGCCGACCGAGAGCGAGAGACCCGGGCGTGCCGCGTGCAGCTCTCGGGCACGGACCGTCGGCTCGTCGTCCCCCAGCGTCCAGGTGCCGAGGTCGACCCGGAAGCCCGAGCCGTCACGACGGACCGTGCGCACGCCGGCGCGCGTGCCGATGGTGAGGGCCTCGCCGACGGGGAGGTCGACCAGGCCGCGCTCGACCAGGTAACGCGCGAAGACACGGACACCGTTGCCGCACATCTCGGCCAGGCTGCCGTCGGCGTTGTGGTAATCCATGAACCACTCGGCCGCGGGGTCGCTCGCCAACGCTGCGGCGCCGGCGGGGAGGGCGGACGAGCGGACGGCTCTGATGACCCCGTCGGCGCCCACGCCGAACCGCCGGTCGGTCAGGGCGCGGATGGCGACCCCGTCGAGGTCGGTCTCGCCGTCGGCGTCGGTGAACAACACGAAGTCGTTCCCGGTGCCCTGTCCCTTGGTGAACTGGAGCGTCGTGGTCACGCGAGGAGTCTAGCGAGGGCCCGCTCGACGGCCGCCGGGTCGCCGGTGGTCGACCAGTCGACGTCCGGGTACCGCTTGAACCAGCTCACCTGGCGGCGGGCGTAGCGACGCGTGAGCGCCTGCGTCTCGTCGATCGCCGCCTCCTCGTCCATGTCGCCCCGGAGCTGCGCAGCAGCCTGGGCGTAGCCGATGGCCCGGGAGGCGGTGATCCCGTCGGCGAGGCCGAGCGGCAGCAGGCCCCGCACCTCGTCGACCAGGCCGTCGGCCCACATGCCGCGGACCCTGGCGTCGAGGCGCTCGACGAGGACCGGGCGCTCCTCGGCGATGCCGACGACCGAGGAAGGGCGCCAGCGCTCAGCCTCGTCGGGCAGGGCGGCGGAGAAGGGCTCTCCCGTGATCTCGCCGACCTCGAGGGCGCGCACCAGGCGTCGGGCGTTGTGGGGCCCGATCCGCTCGGCCGCGACCGGGTCGGTCCGGGCGAGCAGCTCGTGCAGCGCACCAGGGCCGCCGCGCTCGGCCAGGCGCTCGAAGCGCTGCCGCACGACGGCGTCCGTGCCGGGGAACCGGAAGTCGAACAGGACGCTCGAGACGTAGAGCCCCGACCCGCCCACGAGCAGGGGGACCGCCCCGCGAGCCGACACGTCGTCGATGACGGCCCGGGCGCGCGACTGGTACCACTCGACGCTGGCCTCGGTCGTGACCTCGAGCTCGTCGAAGAGGTGGTGCGGCACGTCGCGCCGCTCAGACACGGGCACCTTGGCAGTGCCGATGTCCATCCCGCGGTAGAGCTGCATCGCGTCGGCGTTGACGATCTCGGCCGGTCGACCGGCGTCACGGAGGCGCTCGGCCAGGTCGAGGGCGAAGGCGGACTTGCCCGTCCCGGTGGAGCCCACGACGGCGGTCAGGCCGCCGCGCACCGCTTCACCGACCGTCGACATGGTGCCCCAGTGTAGGGCGGCCCGTCACTCGAAGCGGACGCCGCCCCGGCTGCTGCCACCGCGCGGCAGGGCCTTCTCGACAGCACGTCGCACGGTGTCGGATCGGTAGCCACGTCGCATGAGGTAGCCGTTCAAGCGACGCTCGGCCGTGGCCCTGTCGAGCCCACGCAGCGAGCCCGCTCGCTTCTCGGCCCACTCGTCGGCCCGGGCCTGCTCGTCAGCGTCGTCGGTCTCGGCCAGGACCTCTTCGATGACGGACGCGTCGATGCCGCGCGAGCGCAGCTCGGACGTCACGGCGCCACGGCCCAGACCCTTGCGACCCTGCTTCGTCTGGAGGAGGTTCTCGGCGAGCTCTCGATCGTTCAGGAGGCCGACCCCCTCGAGACGCGAGACCTCGTCGGCCACGACCTCGGGGTCGAGGTCGCGCGCCTCGAGCAGGGACGCCATCTCGGACGACGAGACGCCTCGGCGGCTGAGCGCGTGCAGGCTGACGCTCTCCGCCCTGGTGCGCTGTGCGTCCAGGTCCTCGCGAGGCTCTTCGGCATCGGCATCGGCATCGGCATCAGAGTCAGAGGCGGAGCCGGTCGGCGACTCGTCCGACCAGTGCTGGCTGACCGCAGCGAGAGCCACTGCCGTGTCGCGCACCGGATCGCGGCGGGCGCTGTCACCCGTCGCCTCGTCAGGGTCGTCGTCGCTCGACCGAGCGGCGCCCCGGGACGGATGCTCGGACGCGACCGGTGCCGACGCCGCCGCGCCCGCCTGGCCCGACCTCGCCCCGCGGACGCCGAAGAGAGGCGTCACGGGGGCGAGGTCGTCAGCAGACTCGCCGTCGTGCGAGGTCATGCGCCCTTCCGGGCGGCGATCTTGGCCTCGATCGACTCGACGGGCGCCTCGACCGGCTTGGCCCCGCCGACACCGAGCTTGGCGAGGATCTTCTGCTCGATCTCTTGCGCGACTGAGGCGTTCTTGAGCAGGAAGTTGCGCGAGTTCTCCTTGCCCTGCCCGAGCTGGTCGCCCTCGTAGGTGTACCAGGCGCCGGACTTGCGGACGATGCCGTGCTCGACGCCGAAGTCGATCAGGCTGCCCTCGCGGGAGATGCCGACGCCGTAGAGGATGTCGAACTCGGCCTGCTTGAAGGGCGGCGCCATCTTGTTCTTGACGACCTTGACGCGGGTGCGGTTGCCCACCGCGTCCGTCCCGTCTTTCAGGGTCTCGATGCGGCGGATGTCGAGTCGCACCGAGGCGTAGAACTTGAGCGCCTTGCCGCCGGCGGTGGTCTCGGGGCTGCCGAAGAACACGCCGATCTTCTCGCGCAGCTGGTTGATGAAGATCATCGTCGTGCCGGTCTGGCTGAGGCCACCCGTGAGCTTGCGGAGAGCCTGCGACATGAGACGCGCCTGGAGGCCGACGTGGGAGTCGCCCATCTCGCCCTCGATCTCGGCACGGGGCACGAGCGCCGCCACGGAGTCGATGACGACGAGGTCGATGGAGCCGGAGCGGACGAGCATGTCCGCGATCTCGAGCGCCTGCTCGCCCGTGTCGGGCTGCGAGACGAGCAGCGCGTCGATGTCGACGCCCAGCTTCTTCGCGTACTCGGGGTCGAGGGCGTGCTCTGCGTCGATGAAGGCCGCGATGCCGCCGCCGCGCTGGGCGTTGGCGATGGCATGCAGGGTGAGCGTCGTCTTTCCCGAGGACTCGGGGCCGTAGATCTCGACGATGCGGCCGCGAGGGAGGCCGCCGATGCCGAGCGCGACGTCGAGCGCGATGGAGCCCGTGGGGATGACGGCGACCGGAGCCCGCTCGTCACTGCCCAGGCGCATGACCGCGCCCTTGCCGAACTGACGGTCGATCTGCGCGAGCGCCGTCTCGAGCGCCTTCTCGCGGTTCTCTGCTGAGGGCATGGTGACTCCTTCGTGGTTGCTGTCCGTGCGCCTGTAGGCTGTCGCGTCGCGCTCGGCCCGGGGGCGGCGGTCTCGACGACAAGGCATGTGCCCCTGCGGATGCGGGAGCGGTGGAACGTCGATGTGGCAACGCTACGGCCGACCACCGACATCGCAGACACGATCTCGGTCGGAGGTGGAGCACTCGGACGTCGACGCCCTTGTGGAGGAAGCTACCACCGCACCGAACGCACGTTCGAACTGGGCCCCGGTGTGTCGAACACCTGATCGCCGTGCGTCGTCGCGGCGGTGCTCAGCGACGCGGCTCGGGGAGCCCTGCTCCGTGCCGGCGGGCGACGGGCACGCCCTCCGCCTCACAGAGGGCCAGCCACACGTCACGCGGGGGCACTCCCCCGCGGAGCGCCTCGTCCGCCGTCTCGTCGCCCAGAGACGAGAGGACGAGGTCACGGGTGACGACCCGGCCGTACGCCTCGCCGAACTCGTCGTCGACCGCCCTGCGGAACTCGCTCTTGCGCATCAGTCGAGGCTACCCGGACGCGGAGACGCCCCTGACATCAGCCAGGGGCGTCTCGGTGCAGCGTGCACGACGGACCGTGAGGTCAGTGACGTCAGCGCACGACCAGGTCGGTGTCGAACTCGGCGACCATGTCGTCGGGCAGGGTGTCGGGGATCGGGTTCAGGCCCTCGATGACGGCCATCCGGTCGCCCACCTCACGCATGATGACGGAGATCGGCGTCTCGAGCGCGTCGGCGACCGACGCGAGGATCTCGGAGCTCGCCTCTTTCTGCCCACGCTCGACCTCGCTCAGGTAACCGAGTGCGACGCTCGCCTTGCTGGCGACCTGTCGCAGCGTGCGGCCCTTCTGGAGACGGAAATCACGGAGGACGTCGCCGATCTCTTGACGGACCAGAACCATGGGACCCCTCCTTGCGACATAGGACCCACCGTGACGGGATTCAGGGGTGGGTGAGGAACACTGCTGTCGAGCTGGGTGCAACTGTAGCCAGCCAGCTCTGTGTGACACTTGTGAACTCGCGAGATGTAACGAGACCGAAACCCCGGCTATTCCCGAGGCTCCGTGAGCCAGTCGTGCAGCATCGACAGTGATTCGGAGACGGTCGCCGATCGGATGGCCTCGCGATCGCCCTCGAGGTCGAGTCTCGCGACGCGAGACCCGCCTCCTGCGCTCAGCGCGACGTACACCGTGCCGGGCGCCTCGCCGTCCTGCGGGTCGGGGCCGGCCACCCCTGTGGTGGCGAGGCCGACGTCGGCCGCCCGCCCGTCGACTGCCAGCGCACGGCGCACCCCGGACGCCATCGCGACGGCGACGTCAGGGTCGACGGCGCCCCGTGCGGCGAGAAGGTCGGCGGGCACGTCGAGCAGGAGGTGCTTGATCGGCGTCTGGTACGCGACCACTCCCCCGACGACGACCGCGGAGGCTCCGGGGACGGAGATGAGCTCGGCGGCGAGGAGCCCCCCGGTCAACGACTCGGCGACGGCGACCGTCAGGCCCTGGCGGTCGAGTTCGTGCACGACCTCGGCCGCGGTGGTCACGACGTGCGGGAGTGCTTCAGGGCCACCCGGACGTAGTCGGCACCGGACACGAGCGTCGCCACCACGGCAGCCGTCATCACGACGGTGTTGAGGCCGTGCACCCAGTCGCCCAGGGGCACCCACAGCGGGAAGAGCGCCAGCGTCACCGCGACGGCCTGCAGCACGGTCTTGAGCTTGCCGCCTCGTGACGCGGGGATGACGCGGTCACGGATGACGACGAACCGGTACACGGTGATCCCGATCTCGCGCACGAGGATCAGCGCGGTCACCCACCAGGGCAGCTCGCCGAGGATCGAGAGCCCGACCAGTGCGCCGCCGACCAGGACCTTGTCGGCGATGGGGTCGACGATCTTGCCGAAGTCGGTGACGAGGTCGAGGCCTCGCGCGAGCATGCCGTCGAGGCTGTCCGTGAGGATGGCCACGACGAAGAGGACTGCGGCTGCGATGCGCAGCGGGCCGTCGGCACCGTCGTCGATCAGGAGCCAGGCGATGAACAGCGGTGCCATCAGGATGCGGACGACCGTGATCAGGTTGGCGATGTTCGCCGTGCTGGCCGGGCCGGCCCCGCGGCTCGCAAAGCGTCCCCGCCAGGGGAAAGTCGCGGCCCGCGGCGCCTCGGGGGTTCTCTCGTCGGTCACGTCAGTCCCTGCCTGTCAGGCCCCAGGCGTCTTCCGACTCCTCGTCGCCGTCGACCTCGTCGTAGCCTCGTGTCATCTCGGCGACGGGGTCGTCGCCGTAGTCGCCCGCGCCGAGCGCCGCCGGCGCGGAGGAGGCGGACGCCGCCCCGCGGGGCGCGTCGACGCCCTGCCCGCGCAGCTTGGCCAGCACGCCCGGCAGCTGCTCGTTGGTCACGAGCACGTCGCGCGCCTTCGACCCCTCAGAGGGGCCGACGATGTCGCGGGACTCCATCAGGTCCATCAGGCGTCCGGCCTTGGCGAAGCCCACCCGGAGCTTGCGCTGGAGCATCGACGTCGACCCGAACTGGGTGCTGACCACGAGCTCCGCCGCGGCGAGGAGCAGCTCGAGGTCGTCGCCGATGTCGCCGTCGATCTCTTTCTTCTCGACCACGGCGGCCACGTCGGGCCGGTAGTCGGGCCGCGCCTGGCGCGTGACGTGCGCCACGACCTCGGCGATCTCCGTCTCCTGCACCCACGCACCCTGGACACGCATCGCCTTCGACGCGCCCATCGGCAGGAAGAGCCCGTCGCCCTGGCCGATCAGCTTGTCGGCGCCCGGCTGGTCGAGGATGACCCGCGAGTCGGTGACGCTCGACACGGCGAAGGCGAAGCGGGAGGGCACGTTGGCCTTGATGAGGCCCGTCACCACGTCGACCGACGGACGCTGCGTCGCGAGCACCAGGTGGATGCCGGATGCACGCGCCAGCTGGGTGATGCGGACGATGCTGTCCTCGACGTCGCGCGGGGCGACCATCATGAGGTCGGCGAGCTCGTCGACGACCACGAGGAGGTACGGGTAGGGCTTCAAGGAACGCGCGCTGCCGGCCGGCAGCACGATCTCGTTCGCGACGACGGCACGGTTGAAGTCGTCGATGTGCCGGAAGCCGAAGCTGGCGAGGTCGTCGTACCTCATGTCCATCTCCTTCACCACCCACTGCAGCGCCTCGGCTGCCTTCTTGGGGTTGGTGATGATGGGCGTGATCAGGTGCGGGACGCCGGCGTAGATCGAGAGCTCGACCCGCTTCGGGTCGATCAGCACCATGCGCACGTCGGTGGGCTTGGCCCGCATGAGGAGGGACGTGATCATCGAGTTGACGAAGCTCGACTTGCCGGAGCCGGTCGCGCCGGCGACCAGGAGGTGCGGCATCTTGGCGAGGTTCGCCACGACGTAGCCGCCCTCGACGTCCTTCCCGACGCCGATCGTCATCGGGTGCACGCTCTTGGCCGCGGCCCCCGACCGGAGCACGTCGCCGAGCGACACGATCTCGCGGTCGGTGTTGGGGATCTCGACGCCGATGGCGCTCTTGCCCGGGATGGGCGAGAGGATGCGCACCTCGTTCGAGGCCACGGCGTACGACAGGTTCTTGCTGAGGGCGGTCACCTTCTCGACCTTGACGCCCGGGCCCAGCTCGATCTCGTAGCGGGTGACGGTCGGGCCCCGGCTGAAGCCGACGACCCTGGCGTCGACCGAGAACTGGCGGAGCACCTCGGTGATCGAGCGCACGATCTCGTCGTTGGCCTCGCTGCGCGCCTTCGCGGGCGGCCCGACGCTCAGCGTGGTGGCCGCCGGCAGACGGTAGGGCGCGACGGGAGAGTCGTCCTCGACGTCGAGCGACGCCGGGGCGGGCTCGTCGTCGTCGACGGCGAGGAAGTCGGCGGCGACGTCGCTCTCGCCGGGTGCGGCCGCCGAGGTGGTGGCCGGCACTGACGGGAGGACGGTCGTGGCGGCGGTCGCACCCGACGGCACCGGCCCGGCCGGCGAAGTCGTGGAGGCAGGCTCGTCGTCGTGCAGGGGGACGTCGATGCCGAGCGACCGCACGGCGTCCTCGGCCGCGTCGAGGTCGTGCAGCAGGTCGGCCTGGTACACGTCGGTCGGAGCGTCGGCGGCCGCGGCCTCGGCGGTCAGGGACTCCGCCGCCGGGGCGTCGCCCCCGATGGTCGCCCCGTGGTCCACGAACACGGGACCCGCACCGCGACGGGCGGCCCGCCCGCGTCGGCCTGCCCCCGCAGCCTCGTCGTCGGCGCTGCTCTGGGTGACCACGGGGGTGTCGTAGGCCGGGTCTTCTTCGCGCCCGCTCTTGTTGCGCCGCCACCACGGCAGCGCGTCGGGCTCGCCCGGGTCTCCCTCGGCGGCGCCGTCAGCCGCGGCCGTGTCGGAGGTCGTCTCGCCGAAGAGCCAGCGGTACAGGTCGCCGAGACGGTGGCCGATCCGGTTCGGCGGGGTCTTGGTCATGATCAGGAGGGAGAACGCGAGCAGGACGACCACCACGGGCACCGCGACCCACTCGGTCGCGAGCATGACCAGCCAGGAGGCGACGAGCCAGCCGAGCACGCCGCCGCCGGTCGCGAGGGCACGCATGCCCTCGACGGCCTGCGGCTGACCGCCGTAGATGTGGCAGAGGGCGCTGATCGACACGATCATCAGGCCGAGCCCGATGCCGATGCGCGTGTTGTCGTGGACGGAGGCCGGGTGCCGGAAGAGCCAGCCCGCGAAGAGCACCATGATGACCGGCAGGGCGTACGCCACCCGGCCGACCAGGCCGCCGAACGTGTACGCGTCGAAGCCGACGGCGATCGGGCTCGTGGGGTTGAGCCACTCGACCACGGCCCCGGCGATCGCCAGCAGCACGAGGAGGAAGGGGACGCCGTCGCGGCGCTCGGACTTGTCGAGCGACTCGCTGCCGAAGAGCCGGAAGGCGCCTCCGGTCAGGTGGGCCAGGCCCATCCAGGCGGACGCGAGGACGCCGGGGCCCTCGTCGACGGGCGCCGGCGCCTTCGCGGCGGGGAGCTTCTTGGTCGCCGCGGTCGCGCCGCGGGCCGTCGAGGTGCCGGCGGACGCGCCGCGCCCCGAGCGCGAGCGCGCGGTCGACTTGGTGGGCGTGGCCATGCCGTCGAGGCTACCGCCCGCCGCCGACGCCGACCGGAGGCGGGCGGCGCGCCGGGCCCCGCTCCTGGCTCGCGCAGCTGCCGAGTGGTCCCCGGCTGTCCCTCGACGACCCCCGGAGGACAGTTCCCGACCACTCGACCGGGGGGCTCAGTAGCGGATGGCGTCGATGACCTTGACCCGCACGGCGACGAGCGCGGGCAGCACTCCCGCCACGGCGCCGATCAGCGTCGCGGAGCCCAGGCCGATCAGGGCCGCGGTGATCGGGAACGCCGGCATGTCGTCGACCGACCCCTGGGCGATGAAGCCCTGCACCATCGGGTTCTGCACCACCAGCACCGCCACCATGACGCCGACCGCCCCCGCGACCACGGTGCCGGCGACGCTCTCGAGCATGACCGAGAAGAACACCCGCGGCGCGGTGGCGCCGAACGACCGGCGGACCCCGATCTCGCGGATGCGCTGCCGCACCGTGACCAAGGCGATGTTCACCAGGCCGAGCCCGCCGAGCAGCAGCACGAGCACGCCGACGCCCGTGATGATGAGCTTGATGGGCAGGAACGGGTCGGAGTCGCCCGCGTACGCCGCGTAGTCGGAACGGCTGACGTCGACCTGCACCTCGTCGCCGAGAGCCGCCGCGAGGTTGCCCTGCACCATCGTGCTCAGCTCGTCTCCCGACGACGTCGGCAGCCACATCTCGTACTGGGGCGTCTCGGTGAACCCGCCCTGTGACAGGGGCGCGAGGTCGAGGTCCGTCGAGGGCAGCATGAAGAGCCCCGGCCCCTCCCCCTCGTACTGTGCCGCCGTGACTCCCACGACGACGCCCGTGACCGAGTCCGCGCCGCTCAGCAGGAGGGTGGGGTGCGACGCCACCGGCGGTCGGCCGAGCGTGTCCCACAGGGCCTCGTTCACCACGAGGGCCGGAGCCAGCCGCTGCTCGTCGCCCTCGACGAACCACGAGCCGTCCGCCATCGAGACCCGGTGCATTTCGCCGTACTCGGGGTCGACGACCTGCGCCGAGACGTCGGTGAGGCCTCCTGGCAGCTGGACCGACCTCGTCGTGTAGAGGTTCTCCGAGGCCCAGGTGATCTCGTAGCGCGACATCGTCGAGCGGAACTCGTCGTCGAGCAGCACGGGGTCGAGCTCGGTCGCCCCCTGGCTGTAGGCCGACACGGTGTACGTGGCGGGTCGCCCCCCGGACTTCTCGGACGACTCGCGCGTGGACTGCTCGGCGAGGCTGCCGAGCCCGACGACCGCGGTGAGGGCGGCCACGGCCACCGCGACCCCGATCAGGCTGAGGAGCACCCGCAGCTTGTTGACCCGCAGCTCGGACCAGGCCTCGACGAACGCCCCGACGACGCCGGACAGGAGACCGCTCACCACGGGACCTCGGCAGCCGCCGGGGAAGGCACAGCCGCAGGCACAGCCGCAGGCGCAGCGGCGGGCGCGGGCGCGTCCGTCGGCACCAGCGCCGACGGTCCCGCGAGCCCGGTGCCCAGGCGGGCGGCGGACAGCACCCCGGCGTCGAGCGAGTAGTGCCGTGCGGCGAGGCCGGCCACTGCCAGGTCGTGCGTGATGGTGACGAGGGCGGCGCCGGTGTCGGACGAGATGTCGTCGAGGAGGCGCATGACCGTCGCCCCCGTCTCGATGTCGAGCGCTCCCGTCGGCTCGTCGGCCAGGATGACGCGCGGGTCGCGCACCAGCGAGCGCGCGATCGCCACCCGCTGCTGCTCGCCGCCCGACAGGCGGTGCGGCATCGAGTCGACACGGTGGCCCAGCCCGACCTTGTCGAGCATCTCGGCGGCGATGGCCCGCCGCCGCCAGAACCGGCGCCCCCTGGCGTAGAGCAGCGGCGTCATGACGTTCTCGAGCGCCGTGCGCCCCTGCAGCAGGTTGAACTGCTGGAAGATGAACCCCACCTGCTCGCCGCGGAGGCGGTCGCGCGCACCGCTGCGCATGCCGCTGACGTCGACGTCGTCGAACCAGTGGGTACCCGTCGTCGGGGCGTCGATGAGCCCCAGGATGTTGAGCAGGGTCGACTTGCCCGAGCCGGAACGTCCGACGATGCTCACGTGCTCGCCCGCCTCGACCACGAGGTCGACCCCGCGCAGGATGTCGAGGGTCGCGTCGTCGGCGAGGGGCACGGTCTTCGTGACGCCCTCGAGCCGGATCAGCGGCATCAGCAGTAGACCTCTCCGGTCGTCGGGTCGACGCAGCCCTCCTGCGGGGCGACGGCGCCCGGCACGAACTCGAGGACCATGTCGCCCTCGACGAGCCCTCCCGTCACCTCGACGGTCGTGCCGTCGTTGATGCCGAGCGTGATCTCGCGCTCCTCCTCCGTGCCGTCCGCGCCGACGACGGTCACGACGCCCTTGCCCGCGGCGCCCTCCACCGCCGTGAGCGGCACCGTGAGGACGTCCGTCGCGACGCCGGCGGGGATCGTCAGCTCGGTGGCGAGGCCCGCGAAGACCGTGACGTCGCCGGGGACGGCGCACGTCACCGACTGCCCCGAGACGCCCGCGCCGGACGAGTCACCGGTGTCGCCGGCGGTCGTGGTGCCCGTGCCCGCGCCGGCGCCCGCACCGCCGACCGAGAGGCCGGTGCAGGCGAACGGCGCCGGGCCGCCCCGGATCGACGCCGTGCCCTCGGCCGGGCGGCTGACCAGGCGGTAGAGCTGGTCGGCGGCCAGCGAACCGGTGACGTGGAACGTCGGAGGCGCGACCTCCGCCACGGGGTCGCCCACGGCCAGCTCCTGGTCCGCGATGACGGAGAGCTCCGTCACCGTGCCCGCCACGGGCGACGTCACCACCGCGGTCTTGACGATCGGCGCGCGTTCGGTGACCGTGCCGTCGGCCGCGACCAGCGCCTCCTGCGGGGTCTCGGAGCGCAGCGTCGCGATCTCGTCGCCCGCGGCGACGGCCTGCCCCCTCTCGACGAGGACGGTCACGACGGTGCCCGCGAGGGTGGCCGGGGCGGTCGACGCGGCGTCGGCCTCGACGGTGGCGTCGACCGTGACGTCGTTCGTGACCGTGCCGACCGCGACGGCCACCTGCGGCTCGACCGCCTCGCCGGTCGGGACGGCCACGGAGCCGGTCGCCGCGTCGGGCGCCGCGAAGAACGCGAGCTTGACGAGGGCGACGGCGATCGCGAGGAAGATCAGGATGCGGAGGATCGGGAAGATCCAGGTCTTGGCGACGCGCACGGGCGACTCCCCCCTTCGGAGCAACGGACGGAACGTGCTCACCATAGGAGCCGGGCGACGACGGAGGCCTCAGTCGTCGGGATGACATCCCGAGCGAGCTGAGGCCTCCGTGCTCGGCCTGGTCAGGCGCTGATGACCACCGGCACGATCATCGGGCGCCGACGGTGCTGCGTGGCCACCCAGCGACCGACGGTGCGGCGGACCACCTGGCTGAACTGGTGGGTGTCGCGGGTGCCGTTCTCGGCCGCCTCGGCCAGCGCGGCGAGGATCTTGGGCATGACGTCGTCGAAGACCCGCTCGTCTTCTGCGAAGCCGCGCGACTGGATCTCGGGGCCGACGACGACGCGCCCCGTGGTGGCGTCGATGGCGAGGAAGACCGAGATGAAGCCCTCCTCGCTGAGGATCCGCCGGTCTTTGAGGTCGGCGTCGGTGATCTCGCCGACGGTCGAGCCGTCGACGTACACGTACCCGAGGTCGAGCTGGCCGACCACCTCGGCGACGCCGTCGCGGAGGTCGACGACGATGCCGTCCTCGCCGAGGATCGTGTTCTCGCGCGGCACCCCCGTGCGCTCGGCCAGCGCGGCGTTCGCGTAGAGGTGCCGGTGCTCGCCGTGGACCGGCATGACGTTCCTCGGGCGCAGCACGTTGTAGCAGTAGAGCAGCTCGCCGGCGGAGGCGTGGCCCGACACGTGCACCTTCGCGTTGCCCTTGTGCACGACCTTCGCGCCCAGCTTCGTCAGCCCGTCGATGACCCGGTAGACGGCGTTCTCGTTGCCGGGGATGAGGCTCGACGCGAGGATGACCGTGTCGTCCTGGCCGATCTCGATCTGGTGCTCGAGGTTCGCCATGCGGGCGAGGACGGCCATCGGCTCGCCCTGCGAGCCCGTGCTCATGTAGACGATGCGCTCGTCCGGCAGGTCCTTGGCCTTCTTGGCGTCGATCAGGACCCCCTCGGGCACGACCAGGTAGCCGAGGTCGGCCGCGATGCCCATGTTGCGGATCATCGAGCGGCCCATGAAGGCCACCCGGCGACCGTTCGCGTGGGCGGCGTCGAGAACCTGCTGCACGCGGTGCACGTGGCTGGAGAAGCTCGCCACGACGACCCGGCGGGGTGCCCGGCGGATGACGTCGTCGAGGACCGGGCCGATGTCGCGCTCGAGGGCCGTGAAGCCCGGCACGTCGGCGTTCGTCGAGTCGGGGAGGAACAGGTCGACCCCCTCCTCGCCGAGGCGGGCGAAGGCGCGCAGGTCGGTGATGCGGTCGTCGAGCGGCAGCTGGTCCATCTTGAAGTCGCCGGTGTGCAGCACGAGGCCCGCGGAGGTGCGGATCGCGACGGCGAGAGCGTCGGGGATGGAGTGGTTGACCGCGACGAACTCGAGGTCGAACGGGCCGAGCGTCTCGCGCCCGCCCTCCTTCACCGTCAGCGTGTACGGCTTGATGCGATGCTCCTTGAGCTTCGCCTCGATGAGGGCGAGCGTGAGCTGCGAGCCGATCAGCGGGATGTCCGCACGGAGGCGGAGGAGGTAGGGCACCGCGCCGATGTGGTCCTCGTGGCCGTGGGTCAGCACGACGGCGAGGACGTCGTCGAGCCGGTCGCGGAGGGGCGAGAAGTCGGGCAGGATCAGGTCGACGCCAGGCTGGTGTTCTTCGGGGAACAGGACGCCGCAGTCGACGACGAGCAGCTTGCCGTCGATCTCGTAGACGGTCATGTTGCGGCCGATCTCGCCGAGGCCGCCGACGGGGATGACCCGGAGGGTGCCGTCCTCGAGCTCGCGCGGGGTCTTGATGGTCGTGGGCATCATGTCCTTCGGGTCGAGGTGGGGCTCGTGCCCCGGGTGGCGAAGCCTCTGCCGGCCCGCGAGCGCCGCCGCCGGCTCACGAGGGCGCGGGCGCGAGCGCGCGACGGGATCAGCGCGTGGTGCCGTGCACCTTGGGCAGTGCGCCGCCGGCCGCCGCGTTGCGGTCGGGACGGAAGCGGCTGAGGTCGAGCCCGGGGATGTCGCCGACGTGCGAGAGCTCGTCCTCGATGAGGGCCGCCTCGCTGTCCTCCGGGCCGACGAGCGGCAGCCGGACGCGAGGGCTGGAGATGCGGCCGAGGCCGTGCAGGATGTACTTCGCCGCGACCGTGCCGGGCACGTGGGTCATCACGGCGCGCACGAGCGGCTCGAGCATCTTGTGGGCGGCCGTGGCGGTGTGCAGGTCACCGGCGTTCACGGCGTCGATCATGGTGCGGTACGGCGCGGAGACGATGTTCGCCGTCACGCCGATGAGGCCCGAGGCGCCGATCGACAGGTGCGGCAGCACGTTCGCGTCGTCGCCCGAGAAGTAGAGCAGGTCGGTCTGGTTGATGACACGGCTGACCTCGGCGAAGTCGCCCTTCGCGTCCTTGACGGCGACGATGTTGGGGTGCTTGGCCGCGCGCAGCAGTGTCTCGTACTTGATCGGGATGCCGGTGCGGCCGGGGATGTCGTAGAGGATGACGGGCAGGTCGGTCGCGTCGGCGATCATGCGGAAGTGCGTGAGGACGCCGGCCTGCGTGGGCTTGTTGTAGTACGGCGTGACGATCATGACGCCGTCGGCGCCGGCCTTCTCGCTCGCCTTGTACAGCTGGATCGCATGCGCGGTCTCGTTCGAGCCGCCGCCCGTGATGATCTTCGCGCGCCCTGCGGCGACCGACTTGCCGACCTCGACGAGCTTGAGCTTCTCGGGGTCGGTCAGGGTGCTGGTCTCGCCCGTGGTGCCCGTGACGACGATGCCGTCGGCACCCGCGGAGACGCAGTCGTCGATGTGCTTCTCGACCGCCGGCCAGTCGACCTCACCGTCCGCGGTGAAGGGGGTGACGAGAGCGACGAGGACCTGCCCGAAGGGGTTGCTGATGTTCGACACGTCGTCCAGCGTACTGTCTCGCCCCCGTCGAGCGGCTCGCCCCTCGCCGGTCGTCGCGCCCCACGACACGGTCAGGGGGCGACGCGGCCGTTCGTGCCGAAGGCGGCGTACGTGAGCGGCATGAGCTCAGCCCAGATGTCTTCCATCTTCTCGGCGCACATCTCGATCTCGCGCTGCGGGAACGACGGGAAGTGAGTGCCCTCGCGCTTGGTGCGGAGGCTCAGGAAGTTCATCAGCGACCGCGCGTTCACGGTCACGTACATGGACGAGTAGATGTTCAGCGGCAGGACGATGCGGGCGACCTCGCGGGCGACCCCGGCGTCGAGCATCCGCTTGTAGGCCGCGTAGGCCTCGCGGGAGGTGCGCTCGGTCTCGGACCGGACGAGCTCGCTCTGCTCGGGTGTGCCGGGCAGGAAGTCGTACGCGCCGGGCTTGCCGACCTGCTGCAGGTTGCGGTTCGCGGAGGGCACGTAGAAGACGGGGTTGAGCTCGCGGTAGCGACCGCTCTCCTCGTTGTAGCTCGCCATGCGGTGCCGCATGAACTCGCGGAACACGAAGATCGGCGCCTGCACGTAGAACGTCATCGAGTTGTGCTCGAAGGGCGAGCCGTGGCGGTCGCGCATGAGGTAGTTGATCAGGCCGGCGCCCTTGGTCGCCTGGGCGCCGTCGGCCGAGGCCTGGGCGCCCTCGAGCGTCTGCTCGCCCATGGTCGACACGCGTGCCGCGAAGAGCACGTCGGAGTCGTGCGCGCTCGAGCGGACCAGCTCGACGGTGACGTCGCTGCGGAACTCGACGGGGTCGGCGGCGGTGTCGGGAGACGAGGAGGCGGGGGTCACGGCGTCGGCATCAGTCACGGCCACGACTCTACCTCCGACCGCCGACGGGGCAGGGGTCGGCGCCCGGGCGACCGGCAGGAGGCGCGGCTACGCTCCCGAGGAGGCGCAGCTCCCCTGCGCCGCGCCTCCTCGAGAAAGCCAGGGCCCATGACCGCCGACTCCCTCACCGTCCTCGTCTCCGGCGCCTCCGGCCTGGTCGGCACCGAGCTGCGACGCCAGCTGGTGGCCGCCGGCCACACCGTCGTCGCGCTCGTCCGTCGCGAGGCCCGCGACGAGGGCGAGGCCACGTGGGTGCCCGCGGCCGGGATCGTCGACCGGACCCTGCTCGACCGTGCGGACGCGGTCGTCAACCTGAGCGGCGCCTCCTTGGGTCGGCTGCCCTGGACGACGGGCTACAAGCGGGAGATCCGCGACTCGCGCGTGACGGCCACCGCGACGCTGGCGCACGGGATGGCCGGTGCCGAGCGACCGCCGGCCGTGTTCCTCAGCGGCTCGGCCGTCGGCATCTACGGAGACCGGCCCGGCGAGCGCCTGACCGAGCAGAGCGCGCGGGGCAGCGGGTTCCTCAGCGACGTCGTCGCCGACTGGGAGGCGGCCACGGCACCCACGCCGGACGCCACCCGCGTCGTGCACCTTCGCACCGGCGTCGTCGTGGGCCCCGGCGGCGCGATGGCCCCGCTGCTGCCCCTCACGAAGCTCGGCCTCGGCTCGCGCCTCGGCACCGGAGACCAGTTCTGGCCGTGGATCAGCCTGCACGACGAGGCCGCAGCGATCGTGCACCTGCTGACCTCGAGCCTCAGCGGCCCCGTCAACCTCGCCGGGCCCACGCCGGCCACCAGCGACGCCCTCACGCGTCGCCTCGCGAAGGACCTGAGCCGCCCGTACGCCCTCACGGTGCCCGAGGTGGTCATCAGCACGGCGATGCAGGAGGCAGGGCGCGAGATGCTGCTGCCGAGCCAGCAGGTCGTGCCGGAGGCGCTGCTCGCGGACGGCTTCGCCTTCCGTCACCGCACGGTCGACCAGGCGGTCGACGCGCTCACCGCCAGCCTCTAGGCCGCGGCCCGCATCCGGGACGCCTTGCGGACTGCCTGCCGGGCACGGCGGCGGTCACCGCACGCGTCGTAGGCGAGGCCGAGCCTGAACCAGGCGCGCCAGTCGTCGGGGGCGTCCTCGACGGCCTGTGCCCAGCGCGGGAAGGCCGCGTCCGCGGCCGCGCGCTCGTAGCGTCCGGAGGCGCGGCGCGGGACCTCGTCCACCGGCAGCTCGCCCGCCTCCTCGAGCTCACGGACCATCTGCTGCGTGTGCACCCCGAAGCGCAGCTCGGCGACGAGGGCGAAGATGCCGAGCACCGGCAGGACGAGGAGGGCCACGCCGAGCACGACCGCGATCGGCTCGCCCGTCATGACGAACAGGTACGCCCGCTGTGCGACCAGGACGACGTACAGGAGGAGGAACAGCGCCATGACGAGCGCCGCGGTGCGGCCCTTCATCAGTCGAGCGGGAGCACGCTGTCGAGCCCCACGACGACGCCCTCGACGTGAGGCGCCTCGGCCATGGCGACGAGCAGGCCCTGCTCGTACGCCCGCTGCGAGATCGTGTCGTGCGTCAGGGTGAGGGTCTCGCCCTCGCCGCCGAAGACGACCTCCTGCTTGGCGACGACGCCGCGGAGGCGCATGCTGTGCACCGGCACGCTCGCGACCTGCTGGCCGCGGGCGCGCTGGTCGGAGAACGGGGCCGAGACGGGGCCGAGCTCGCGACGCGCCTCGGCGATCAGCTCCGCGGTGCGGACGGCCGTGCCGGAGGGCGAGTCGACCTTGCCCTGGTGGTGCGCCTCCACGATCTCGACGCTCTCGTAGAAGCGGGCCGCCATCGTGGCGAACCGCGTCGCGAGGACGGAGCCGAGCGAGAAGTTGGGGACGACGAGGACGCCGGGGCCGCCGACGTCGGCGACGACCGTGCGGAGCTTCGCCACCCGCTCGGCGTTCCAGCCGGAGGTGCCGACGAGGACGGGGAGGCCGGCCCGGACGACGTGCTCGACGATGCCGGGGCTGACAGCCGGGTGGGTCACGTCGACGACGAGGTCGGCGCCCCGCACGTCGTCGAGGTCGTCACGGGAGGAGAGGCCGGCGTGCAGCTCGAGGCCGGGGGTGCGCTGCACGAGGTCGACGACGAACGAGCCGAGCGTGCCCGTGGCCCCGACGACGGCGATCTGGGAGGTCATGGGGTCCAACCTACCCGTCGGCTCGGCAGCGCCCCGGGGGCCCGCCCGACCTAGCATGGTGCGCATGCCCCGGTTCCGCGCCGTCCCCGTGTCTTCCCCCGCCGCCGCCGACCTGCTCGAGGCGTACTTCGCCGAGCGCCGGGAGACGTTCCCCTCAGGCAAGGGCAGCTACCGCACCGCGTCGCCCGTCGACTCGACCTTCACTCCCCCGGCCGGGGCGTTCCTCCTCGTCGAGGACGACGCCGTGGATGCGCTGGCCTGCGGCGGCGTCCGCCGCATCGAGCCGACGCCGGAGGGGCTCGTGCGGTACGAGGTCAAGCACGTCTTCGTGCGCCCCGAGGCCCGCGGACGAGGGCTCGGGCGTCTGCTGATGGCCGAGCTCGAGGAGGTGGCTGCCGGCCTGGGTGCCGACCTGGTCGTCCTCGACACGAACGAGAGCCTGCTCGCCGCGGGGGCGCTCTACCGCTCGACCGGCTACGCCGAGGTCGAGCCGTACAACGACAACCCGAACGCGACGACCTGGTTCGCGAAGCCCGTGTCGCCCCGCGAGGTCGCCCGCTAGATCGGCTGCTCGACCGGGAGGCCGGTGCGGAGCTCGACGGGGAGGTGCCCCAGGTCGTTGTGCGTCACGAGCTCCGGCGGCTTCGCCGACCGGACGCGGATGATGGTCAGGCCGGCGTTCGCCTGGTTGACGCCCATCCAGCGCCAGTCCGGCGCCCCGAAGACCTCGCGCACGAACCAGCCGATGACGAAGTTGTGCGTGATGAGCAGGTCGTGCCGATCCTCACGGGACGGCGTCAGCCACTCCGACACCGCGTCCGCCATCTGCGCCTGGCCCGCCTCGATCTCGTCCTCGGTGACGCCGCCGAAGAACGGCTTGTAGGCGGAGGGCATGTCGGCCGTCGGGCCGGAGGGCACGCAGTCGAAGAGCAGGGTCGACGGCTGCGACTCGAGGGCGGGGAGGCGCTCGGTCATGATGCGCGCCGTCTCGGCCGCGCGCTCGAGCGGGGAGTGCCAGGCGGCGGAGAACGGGACTCCCCCGAGGCGCTCGGCCAGCAGGCGCGCCTGGCGCTTGCCGCGCTCGGACAGCGGGCCGTCGGGGAGCCCGTGCTCGGCGTCCTGCTGCTCGCCGTGCCGGACCAGGTACAGGTAGTGGGACACCGTCGTCTCCTGACTCAAGGGGTGACCGCCGCCGACGTCGTCGTCGGGGGCGTGAAGGAGGAGCCGTCGACGTCGCCCACGACCACGGTCGAGAGGGGGCCGGAGCGGAGCTCGCGGGCCAGGTCGCGGACGTCGTCGAGGCCGACGCGGCCCAGCCGCGCGAGGGAGGCGTCCAGGTCGACGAACTCGCCGGTCGACAGCTCGGCGCGGCCGAGGCGGTTCATGCGCGTGTCGCTGTCCTCGAGCGCGAGGGCGGCTGCGCCGCCGAGCTGGCCGAGCGCCCGCTGCCGCTCGAGCTCGGTGACGCCCGACTCGGCGACGCGGTCGAGCTCGTCGAGCATGAGCTGCCCGACGATCTCGACGTTGCTCGGCGTGCAGCCGGCGTAGAGGCCGAACAGCCCGGCGTCGGAGTAGCTCGGGGCGAAGGAGTAGACGGAGTACGCCAGGCCGCGCCGTTCGCGGATCTCCTGGAACAAGCGCGACGACATGCCGCCTCCCAGGACCGAGTTGAGGACGGCCAGGGCCGGACGGCGGTCGTCGGACGCGGAGATGCCGGGCATGCCCAGCAGGACGGTGGCCTGCTCGAGGGGCCGCCGGACGACGACGACCTGCTCGCCGGGCGTCGGCACCGCGAGCTCCGACGAACGCCGGGGCACGGGCGAGGCCGCCTCGGTCGACCAGGGCGACCTCGCCAGCGCCTGCTCGAGCCGCTCGACGGCGTGGTCGTGGTCGACGGCGCCGGCGATGGTCACGACGAGGTCGCGGGGCCGGTAGTTCGCCAGGTAGTGGGCGTGCACGTCGTCGCGCCGCGCCTCCCTGATGCTCTCGGGAGATCCCCCGATCGGGCGCCCCAGCGGGTGCTCGCCGAAGACCGACTCGAAGAGGCGCTCGCCTGCCACGTCGGCAGGGTCGTCGTCCGCCATCGCCAGTTCTTCGAGGATCACGCCCCGCTCGGTCTCGAACTCGTCGGGCTCGAGGGCGGACGAGGTGAGCATGTCGGCGAGGACGTCGACCGCGTCGTCGAGGTCGACGTCGCGGACCCGGGCGTAGTAGCAGGTGTACTCCTTGGCCGTGGCCGCGTTGTGCTCGCCCCCGACCGACTCGAAGGCGACCGCGATGTCCAGCGCGGACCGCGTCGCCGTGCCCTTGAAGAGGAGGTGCTCGAGGAAGTGCGTCGAGCCTCGTTCACCCGGCTGCTCGTCGCGGGAGCCCACCGCCACCCAGAACCCCACGGTGGCGCTGCGCGCCCCGGGCATCTGCTCGGTGAGGACGCGGACGCCCGTCGGGAGGACCGTGCGCCGCACGAGTGCGTCGCCCGTCGCGCGGAAGGAGAGCTCGACCGAGTCGAGTGGGAGGGAGACCGGGCCGTTCATCGCGTCGAGCCTACGGGACCGCACCTCGGCACGACCCGACCGCGGGCCGTGACACCCGAACTGGGGCACGGCCGTGAGGACAAACAGACGGTTCAGTCTGTCCTCCTCGATGCTAGAATCAGGGAACCGACGGCGGGACACCCCCCTGCCCCGTCGTCGGCGGCTGGTCGGAGGTCCTCCGGCGGTCCGGAGCGCGTCCCCCGCGCCGCTCCACGCCGATATGCCTCGAGGAGCCACGCTGTGACGGTCGATTCCCCCCCTCCGGCCGTCCAGCGTCTCCCGGGGCGCCCCCGCGCCGACCAGACGACGCCCGGCGCCAGGGACCGCGTCCTGACGACCGCCGACCGCCTCTTCTACGACGAGGGCGTGCGCGTCGTCGGCGTCGACCGGCTCATCGCCGAGGCGTCCGTGACGAAGGCGACGTTCTACAAGCACTTCGGCGCGAAGGACACCCTCGTGCTCGAGTACCTGCGGGTCAGGCACGAGCGCGCGGTCGCCGAGCTCGCCGCCACCGTCTCCTCGTCCCCGGGCGGTGCCGCCACCGTCCTGGCGGTCGTCGACGAGGTCGTCACGCGGCTGCAGTCCCCGCGCTTCCGCGGCTCGGCGTTCGTGAACGCTGCCGCCGAGTTCAGCGACCCGACCCACCCCGTCCGCGCGGCGGTGGCCGAGCACCAGGAATGGCTGACCGACGCTCTCGTCGAGCTGTTCAAGGACGCCGCGCACCCGATGCCGGGCGACGCGGCCGACGACTTCATGCTCGCGCTCGACGGCGCACTCGTGGGCGCCTACTGCGGCGACGCCATCGCGGCCTCAGCGGCCCTGCGTCGGACTGCCGAGCGGCTCCTCCCGGCCTGAACCGCCTGGCGACCTCGGCGACCTCGCGACCTGACGGCCGACGCGGCGCGGTCGCCTGCTAGGCGGAGACGCGGTCGAGCTCGAGCACCTGCGTGCGCGTGAGCTTGACCGTTGCCGCCTGGGCCAGCTCGACGACCTGCTTGGCGTTCGTCGCGCTCGCGACCGGCGCGACGACGTGCGGCTTCGCCAGCAGCCAGGCAAGGGCCACGGCAGCCGTCGACACCTCGTGCGCCGAGGCGACGCTGTCGAGCTCGTGGAGCACTCGCAGCCCCTTCTTGGTCAGGTAGCCGGACACCCCGCGCCCGCGCCTCGTGCCCGCGAAGTCGGAGCGGGACCGGTACTTGCCCGTGAGGAAACCGCCGGCGAGGGCGAACCGAGGCATGACGCCGAGGCGCAGCTGCGCCGCGACGCGCGCCAGGCCCTTCTCGTACTCGGTGCGCTGCATGAGGCTGTACTGGTTCTGCAGGGCCACCATCGGGGCCACGCCGAGCATGCCGGCGGCGATGCGCGCCTCGTAGAGCCGGTTGCCCGAGTGGTGCGACCCGCCGAACCAGCGGACCTTGCCGGCGCGGATGAGGTGGTCGACGGCGAGCAGGGTGCGCTCGAAGGCGACCTCGGTGTCGTCGACGTGCAGGTACAACAGGTCGATGTGGTCGGTGCCCAGGCGCTCGAGGGACGCCTCGACGGCGCGCTCGATCGAACGGGGCGACAAGCCGGGGGCGTCCGCGCCCTTGCCGACCTTCGTCGAGACGACCATGTCGTCGCGTGATCGGCGCGAGCGCATCCACGAGCCGATCATGACCTCGCTGCGGCCGCCGGCGTAGCTGTCCGCCGTGTCGACGAAGTTGCCGCCGTGGTCGTAGTAGGCGTCGAGGACGGACATGGTCTCGGTCTGGTCGGCGGTCCAGCCGAAGACGTTGCCGCCGAGCGCGACGGGGAAGACCCGGAGGTCGGAGACCCCGAGTCGACGTCGAGGCTGGATGATGCCGAGGTCGACGGGGACCGTCGCGTCGCCGACCGTCTCGGGCAGACGAGCGGGAAGGGCGACTGGAGGCGCGGAGGGCGTGGTGGGACCGGGGATGCCCGCCGACGTGTTCGTCACTCCGTGCCCTTCGTGGTCGTGGCGTCGTGCGGTCGAGGTGCCGGCCCCTCGCGGACCGTCCTCGGAGGATCGTCGCGTGGGTACACCGGACGACCACCTCCGTGTGTCGCCTGAGATGGCCGGGGAGCGCCGTGCTTGCTCCTGTGCACAAGCGTACGTGCTGAGGTCGCCGTGCGCCTGCCGCCGCACCCGATCGTTACGAGATCCGTCACCCCGAGTTCGGGGGCGGCCGCCGACGACGGAGCGCCCGCCCCGACGTGGTCGGGACGGGCGCTCCGTCTGACTGCCGATCGAGGACTAGACCTCGACGGACTCGTCGTTCGACTGCTCGGCGGCGCCGCTCGAGTCGGTGTCCGCCTCCTCGGCGACGACGGGCGCGAGGGACAGCTTGCCGCGGTCGTCGATCTTGGTGATCTCGACCAGGATCTTCTGTCCGACCCCGAGGACGTCCTCGACGGCCTCGACGCGCTTGCCGCCGGCCAGCTTGCGGACCTCGCTGATGTGCAGCAGGCCGTCCTTGCCGGGGAGGAGCGAGACGAAGGCGCCGAACGACGCGATCTTGACGACCGTGCCGAGGAACTGCTCGCCGATCTCGGGGTTGGTCGGGTTCGCGATCGCGTTCACCTGAGCGCGAGCGGCCTCGGCCGAGGGGCCGTCGACGGCGCCGATGTAGACCGTGCCGTCCTCCTCGATCGAGATGTCGGCACCGGTGGTGTCCTGGATCGAGTTGATGGTCTTGCCCTTCGGGCCGATCAGCTCGCCGATCTTGTCCTGCGGGATCTGGACCGAGATCACGCGGGGCGCGGTCGGGGCCATCTCGTCGGGCGCGTCGATGGCCGAGTTGAGCACGCTGAGGATGGCGGTGCGCGCCTCCTTGGCCTGCTTCAGGGCGGCGTCGAGGACGGCGGTCGGCAGACCGTCGAGCTTCGTGTCGAGCTGGATGGCCGTGACGAACTCGGACGTGCCGGCGACCTTGAAGTCCATGTCGCCGAGGGCGTCTTCAGCACCGAGGATGTCGGTCAGCGCGGCGTAGCGCGTCTGGCCGTCGACCTCGTCGGACACGAGGCCCATGGCGATGCCCGCGACGGGCGCACGCAGCGGCACGCCGGCGTTCAGCAGCGACAGGGTCGAGGCGCAGACGGAGCCCATCGACGTCGAGCCGTTGGAGCCGAGGGCCTCGGACACCTGACGGATGGCGTAGGGGAACTCCTCGCGCGACGGCAGCACCGGCACGAGGGCGCGCTCGGCGAGGAAGCCGTGCCCGATCTCGCGACGCTTCGGCGAACCGACGCGGCCGGTCTCGCCGGTCGAGTAGGGCGGGAAGTTGTAGTGGTGCAGGTAGCGCTTCTTGGTGACCGGGCTCAGCGAGTCGATCTGCTGCTCCATCTTGAGCATGTTCAGCGTGGTGACGCCCATGATCTGGGTCTCGCCGCGCTGGAAGATGGCGGAGCCGTGCACGCGCGGGATGACCTGCACCTCGGCGTCGAGCGGACGGATGTCGGCGAGGCCGCGGCCGTCCATGCGGACCTGCTCGGTGAGGATGCGGTCGCGGACGACCTTCTTCGTCGCCGACTTGTAGGCGGCGGAGACCTGGCCGGTGGCCTCGGCGGGCAGCTCGCCCGCGTCGACCTTCGCCGAGATCGCGTCCTTGACCTTGCCCTTGAGCACGTCGTCGGCGTCCTGGCGCTCGGTCTTGCCGGCGATCTTGTAGACCTCGGCGAGCTCGGTGCCGGCAGCCTCGGTGACGGCCGCGAGGACCTCGTCCGTGTAGGGCAGGAACACCGGGTAGTCGGCGATCTCCTTGAAGGCCTGCGCGGCCATGGCCGACTGCGCGTCGACGAGCTGCTTGAGGAACGGCTTGGCGGCCTCGAGGCCCTGGGCCACGACGGCCTCGTCGGGCTTCGTGGCGCCGCCCTGGATGAGGCCCCAGGCGTGCTCGGTGGCCTCCGCCTCGACCATCATGATGGCGACGTCCTCGTTGCCCGCGGCGTCGGTGACGACACGGCCGGCGACGGTGAGGTCGAACACGGCCTCCTCGAGCTGCGAGGCCTTGGGGAACGCGACCCACTGGTCGCCGATGAGCGCGAGGCGCACGCCGGCGATCGGGCCGGAGAAGGGCAGGCCCGAGATCTGGGTCGAGGCGCTGGCGGCGTTGATGGCCAGGGCGTCGTAGAACTCGTCGGGCGCGATGCTCAGGACGGTGATGACGACCTGCACCTCGTTGCGGAGGCCCTCGACGAACGAGGGGCGCAGGGGCCGGTCGATGAGGCGGCAGACGAGGATCGCCTCGGTGGAGGGACGGCCCTCACGACGGAAGAACGAGCCGGGGATCTTGCCCGCGGCGTACGAGCGCTCCTCGACGTCGATGGTGAGCGGGAAGAAGTCGAAGTTGTCCTTCGGCTTCTTGCTCGCGCTCGTGGCCGAGAGGAGCATCGTGTCCTCGTCGAGGTACGCAGCGACGGCTCCCTGAGCCTGCTGCGCGAGACGGCCGGTCTCGAATCGGATGGTGCGCTTGCCGAACTTGCCGTTGTCGAGGACGGCTTCGCCGAACTTGATCTCTGGACCCTCCATGTGGGGGCTACTCCTCTTTGTTTTGCATCGAGGCCCCGTGTGGGCATCGATGTGCAGCGGGAGCGGGCGGCGAGGACGGCATGAGGACATGCACGTGCAGCAACGCGACGGAGGCGGCGGCACGTCTGGTCAGCGGAAGAAACGGTCGGATCCGCCCTGCGACCCCGTGCACCCTCGCTGAGTGCACCTGATCGGGGCGTTCCGCCTGTCACCACCGGCGACCAGCAGCCAGACCGGCCTGCTCCGAGGGCGATGCTAGCACCCGGGCCTCCGGCGACGAGGGAGGCGACCCCCCTCTCGGGGCGGCGCCTCGCGCCGGGGCCCCCGATAGCATCGACGGATGCACGCGCCTCGTCTCCCCCGCCGCACCGGGTCGAGCGCCGCCCCTGCCGCCGCCAGGGCCGCTGCGGCCGCGGTCGCCTGCTCGGCCGTGCTCGTGCTGACCACCGGCCTCCAGGCCGTGGCCGTGGAGGCGCCGACCGGGGACGCCGCGTCGGTGCAGCAGCAGATCGACGCGGTCGTCACCTCGCTCGACGAGCTCGAGGCCGGCGCGGCCGACGCGAGCGAGCAGGCCGTGGTCGCGGAGGGCGCGAGCACCCGCGCCGCCGACGCGCTCGCGGCGGCCGCGACGCGCTCCGACCAGCTCGACGCGCGGTCCGCAGAGGCCGAGTCGGCCGAGGAGGCGGCCCACCAGCAGGCGGGACAGCTCGCCGCGCACCTGGCCCGCGCCGGCAGCGGCGCCTCGACGACCAGCGTCCTGCTCGGCTCCGACCACCCCGACCAGGTGCTGCGCCAGCTCGGCACCCTCACCCAGCTCGGCGACCGCTGGCAGGCCGTGCTCGCCGACGCCACGACGAGCAGCAACGAGCTCGCCTCGCTGCGCGACCAGTCGGAGGCAGCACGTGCCGAACGCGAGCGCCTCGCGACCGAGGCGGCGCAGGAGGCGTCGGTCGCCTCCTCGGCACAGGCCGCAGCCGACGGCGCGGTCGCGTCGGCGACGAGCCGTACCGACGCGCTCTACTCGCAGCTCGCCGCGCTGAGGCAGAGCACCGCCGACGCCGAGCGGGTCGCCCGGCGGGACGCGGCTGTGCAGGTGAGCATCGAGCAGGCGGGCGCGGCGGCAGCAGATCGCGGGTCCGCCTCGGGCGGCGGCGGAGCCGGGGCAGCGGCACCTCCGGCCGTGGCGCCGGCACCCGCGCCCGCTGCGCCTGCACCGGCGCCCGCACCGGCACCTGCACCAGTGCCGGCACCCGCGCCCGCCCCGGCCCCCGCGCCTGCACCGGTCCCTGCCCCTGCTCCCCCGGCCGGCGTCGTCAACGACCCGGCCGGCGCGAAGGCCTACGCGGCGTCCAGGATCGGCACGGGCTCCGAGTACAGCTGCCTGGTGCAGCTGTGGAACAAGGAGTCGGGCTGGCGGACCGACGCGCAGAACCCGACGAGCGGCACCTACGGCATCCCGCAGGCGAACCCGGGGAGCCTGATGGCCTCAGCCGGGCTCGACTGGCGCACCAACTACCGGCCTCAGGTCGACTGGGGCCTCAGCTACATCGCGGGCCGGTACGGCACGCCGTGCGGGGCCTGGGGCTTCTTCGTCCGGAACAACTGGTACTGAGCCGATCCGCCGGGGCTGGGCCTGCCGCGGTGGACGACGCCGGGCACGAGAACGGCCCCCGCCCTGCAGAGCAGGACGGGGGCCGGAGTCGAGACCCGGAGGTCGTCGGCGAGGTCGACTAGCGACGCAGGCCGAGACGACCGATCAGCGTGCGGTAGCGCTCGATGTCGACCTTGGACAGGTAGCCCAGGAGACGGCGGCGCTGGCCCACGAGGAGCAGCAGACCACGACGCGAGTGGTGGTCGTGCTTGTGCTCTTTGAGGTGCTCGGTGAGGTCGAGGATGCGCTGGGTCATCACGGCGATCTGGACCTCGGGGGATCCGGTGTCGCCGGGGTGGGTCGCGTAGTCTTCGATGATCCGGGTCTTGACGTCAGGTGCGAGTGCCATTCAGGATCCCCTTCCAGTTCGTTGCGCGGCGCCCGTCACAGGATGTGCGAGCTCTCTTGTTCCGCGGCCGTTCAGACGGCAACCTGGCGAGCTTACCAGACGGGCGACGGGCGGGCGGAGCTGCGCTTGGCGCGCGAACGTCGGCTCCTCGGCAGGACGAGACCGACGAACGCGGCCCCGACGGCGGCGCCGATCGTGTTCATCAGGATGTCCTGCGGGTCGGAGAACCGAGTCGTCGACAGGGCGGTCGCCTGGTAGGTCTCGATGGCGCAGGTCGCGGCGAAGCCGACCACGACGCCGACCCACCAGGCGCGCTTCGGGAGGAGCAGCGCGGGGAACATGCCCATCGGCACGAACATGGCGACGTTGGCCGCCGCCTCGACCCTGGCGAACGTGATCCAGCTCGTCTCCTCGTGCCGGCCGAGGAAGTCGAGCGCACGCCAGAGGAGCTCGGACGTCCCGTCGCCGTAGACGGACGGGCGCAGCGTCATCCAGGCCACCCCGGCGAGGTAGACGAGGCTGAAGAGGAGGAGGACGGCGCGGCGCATCCGACCATGGTGCGGCATGACGGCTCTGAAGTCGCTGCCCGGAGCCGAGGACCATCCTCCCGACGGAGACGATCGACCCCGGGGAGGGAGGACCGGGGGGCGCCTCCTAGGCTGACGGGATGGACGAGACCACCGCCTCCCTGGCCGCGCTCTGGGCCCGGGTCGCGGAGCGCGCCGATCCGCTCCCCCTGTCGTGGATGCTGCTGGCCGTCGCGGCCGGGGCCGCGCTCGTGCTGCTGCCGGGCACCTGGCACACGGTGCGGCACGCGGTCACCGTCGTGCACGAGGGCGGGCACGGCCTGGCCGCGGTGCTGACCGGGCGGCGCCTGACCGGGATCCGGCTGCACTCGGACACGTCGGGGCTGACGGTCTCGCGCGGGCCGCGGTCCGGGCCGGGCATGGTGCTCACCCTCCTCGCGGGCTACACGGCCCCGGCGCTGGCCTCGCTCGGCGCCTCCTGGCTGCTCGGCGCGGGCTTCGCCGCCGGGCTGCTCTGGGCGCTGCTGCTGCTGCTCGCGCTGATGCTCGTGCAGATCCGGAACTGGTTCGGGCTGTGGGTCGTGCTCGTCGGCGGGGCCGTCGTCGCGAGTGTCACGTGGCTCGCCCCGGTCGAGTGGCAGCAGGTGTTCGGGCTCGTGCTGGTGAGCGTGCTGGGGCTCGGCGCCCTGCGCGCCTCCGTCGAGCTGCAGTCGAGCCGACGACGAGCGGCACGGCACGGCGCCCGCACCGAGTCGGACGCCGACCAGCTGGCCGGGCTCACCCGGGTGCCCGGCATCCTGTGGGTCGGCGTGTTCGTCGGGGTCTCGGCGGCGTGCCTCGTGGGCGCGTCGCTGCTGTTGTTCCCGGGGTGGCTCGCGCCCTAGGCGTGGCTCGCGCCTCAGGCGGGAGCGCTGCCGAGGGCGTGCACGGGGATGCGCGACGCGAGGCGCTCGCGGCCGGGCAGGCCGTCGAGCTCGAGCAGCACGGCGATGCCCACGACCTCGTAGCCCGCGCGCTCGAGCAGGGTGACGGTCGCGTCGGCCGTGCCGCCCGTCGCGAGGACGTCGTCGACCACCAGCACCCGCGTGCCCGGCGGCAGCTGGCTCGGCCGCAGCTCGAGCGTCGCCTCGCCGTACTCGAGCGCGTAGCTCTCGCTCAGGACCTCGCCGGGCAGCTTGCCGGCCTTCCGCACGGTGAGGACGCCGACGCCCTGCTCGATCGCGATGCCGCCGGCGAGCGCGAAGCCCCGGGCCTCGATGCCGGCCACGGCCGTGAAGGCCCCGTCGAACGGCTCGGAGAGGGCGGCGGTCACGGTCGCGAAGGCGTCCGCGTCGGAGAAGAGCGGCGTCACGTCGCGGAACAGGATCCCGGGGACGGGGAAGTCGGGCACGACGGCGATCATGCGGTCGACGAGGGCGGAGGCGTCGGAGGCGGTCATCCGGTCGACGCTACCGGCTCGCGGAGGTCGCCCCGCACCTCCTGCGGTCTGCCACCCCTCGCGACTGCGCACCTGCTCGCTCGTGACGATCGTGTGAACGGACGCGCCCGATGTCGGAGGCAGGTGCCAGAGTCTGGACATGACCCGCTTCATCGTTCCCCCGTACCTGCTCGCCCACCTCGCCGCGGCCGACACGGACCGCTTCGTGCGCGCTCCCGAGGCGGCCCGCCAGGGGCTGCTGCAGATCGACGAGGTGCGCGCGGCGCGCAGCGAGGCACCGCCGGTGAGACGGGGCGCCGTCGCCAGGGGGCCCGAGGTCGAGCGGACCATCTCGGATGCGCAGGGCACCGAGCACCTGCCAGGGGTCCTGGTCCGCGGCGAGGGCGAGCCCGCGGGCGACGACGTCGCGGTGACCGAGGCGTACGACGCGCTCGGCGCGACGCACGCGCTGTTCCTCGAGGCCTACGGGCGGTCGAGCATCGACGGTGCCGGCCTGCCCCTCGACGCGACCGTGCACTACGGCCAGGACTACGACAACGCGTTCTGGAACGGCGAGCGGATGGTCTTCGGCGACGGCGACGGCGAGGTGTTCCGCCGGTTCACCGCCTCGGTCAGCGTCATCGGCCACGAGCTCGCCCACGGCGTGACGCAGTACACGGCGAACCTCGAGTACCAGGGGCAGTCTGGTGCGCTGAACGAGTCGGTCAGCGACGTCTTCGGCGCGCTGGTCGAGCAGCACCTGTTCGACCAGACGGCCGAGCAGGCGACGTGGCTGATCGGCGAGGGTCTCTTCACCGAGGCCGTCGAGGGCCGCGCGCTCCGCTCGATGTCGGCGCCCGGCACGGCGTACGACGACGACGTGCTCGGCAAGGACCCCCAGCCGGCGCACATGGACGACTACGTCGAGACGACCGACGACAACGGGGGCGTGCACCTCAACTCGGGCATCCCGAACCGGGCGTTCTTCCTCGTCGCCGACGCCCTCGGCGGCCGCGCGTGGGAGCGTGCGGGGCAGGTCTGGTACGACACGCTCGTCGGCGGGCTCGTGTCGACGACCGCCTCCTTCGCGGAGTTCGCCGCGGCGACCGTCTCGGCCGCCGCCGCCCGGTACGGGGAGGACTCGGAGGAGGCGCGGGCCACGACCGCGGGCTGGCAGGGCGTGGGCGTCGAGCCGGCGGCCTGAGCGCTCGGCGGTTCGGCCGGCAGCTCGGACGCTCGGCGCTGCGGCCGCCCGTGCGCCGGGCCCCTCGGCCGCTCGGCGCCGCGGAGTAGCATCGCGGCCATGATGGTGACCGTCCAGAGGTCCGGCGGCTTCGCCGGGCTCACCCGCACCTGGCAGGTCGACGTCGACGCCGAGCCCGACACCGAGTCCTGGCTCGTGCTGCTCGACCTGGTGCCCTGGCAGGAGGCCCCCGCCCCGACCCAGCCGGTGCAGCCCGATCGCTTCGTGTGGGTGATCTCGGCGGAGACGTCGCCGGCCAAGAAGGCGAAGCTGCCCGAGCAGCAGGTGACCGGGCCCTGGCGAGAGCTCGTCGACCGGGTGCGCGAGGTGAGTGACGCCGAGCGGGCTGCCGACGGACACGGCACCCGACCGGACTCCGCCGCGCCAGGACGCGAGGGCTAGCCGCGTGCCCTCTCGAGACACCGTCTTCGCGTCGATCGCCGCGCTCGTCGTCGTCGGGGGCGCTGTCGGGATCGGGCTCGTCGGGTCGGCGCAGCCGTCCCGGGTCTTCGGCGCCGAGACCGCTCCCCCGTGGCCGGTGCCCGCAGTCGGCGATCGGCTCGACCGTGCCGAGCTCGCCGGCATGCAGAACGTCTGGGGCGAGGACCTCGCGATGCACGTCCACACGCACCTCTCGATCACCGTCGACGGGGCGGCCGTGACGATCCCCGGAGACATCGGGCACGACGCCGACACGAAGCTCGCCGCTCCGCTGCACACCCACGACACGTCCGGCATCGTGCACGTCGAGTCGCCTCGTCGGGAGTCCTTCGTGCTCGGCCAGCTCTTCACCGAGTGGGACGTGCACCTCGACGCCGTGAGCATCGGCTCGCTCGGACCGGACGACGGCCTCGAGCTGACGACGTTCGTGGACGGGAGCCGCTGGTCGGGCGACCCGGCCGGCATCCGGCTGAGCGACTTCGAGGACGTCGCGCTCGTGCTCGCGCCCCGGGGCGAGTCCGTGACCGCGCCTCCTTCGTTCGCCTGGCCGCCCGACTACCGCTAGCGCGTCGGCGTCGGCGTCGGCGTCCGCACCCGCAGGACCCGCGCGCACCCTCCCGCGCGCCGAAGGGTGCGCGCGGCTTCGGCGGGTGCCGACGATCCAGCGCGGGCGGCGTTGCTCGAGGGCGGGTCAACGTCGTCGAGGGCGGGTCCGCGATGACCCGCCCTCGACGACGGCGACCCGCCCTCGAGCATCAGGAGGCGGAGACGGGCACGCACGGGAGCAGGTGCTCGCGGTGGCGGCAGCGCAGGAGGTGGCGGCAGCGCAGGTGACGGCGGCAGCGCAGGAGGCGGCGGCAGCGCAGGTGACGGCGGCAGCGCAGGAGGCGGCGGAAGAAGTGCAGGAGGCGGCGGCGCACGGGGCAGCGGCGGCGCGGGAGGCGGTGGCGGCGGGGGCAAGGAGGCGGCACGCTGGGGGCATGGACGAGAAAGAGACCCTGCAGCGCTACCTCACGAAGCAGCGCGCCGACCTGCTGACGAAGCTCGACGGGCTCGACGAGTACGACGTGCGACGGCCGCTCGTGTCCAGCGGCACGAACCTGCTCGGTCTCGTCAAGCACGTCGCGAGCGTCCAGCTCGGCTATCTCGGCGAGGTGTTCGACCGGCCGTCGCCCCTCGAGATGCCGTGGCTGACGGACACGAGCGAGCCGGAGGCGGACCTCTGGGCGACCGAGGACGAGACCCGGGAGGCGATCGTCGCGTTCGCGGGACACTCCGCCGAGCACGCCGACGCGACCGTCGCAGCGCTCGACCTGGACTCCCCCGGCGTGGTGCCCTGGTGGCCGGCGGACCGTCGCGACGTGACCCTGCACTCGATCCTCGTGCACCTGTGCGTCGAGACGGCGCGTCACGCGGGCCACGCCGACCTCGTCCGCGAGCTGGTCGACGGTCGACTCGGCAACGGAGCGACCGACCAGAACGTCCCCGATCGGGACGTCGAGGGCTGGCGGGCTCACCACGACCGGGTGGAGGCGGCGGCCCGGGCCGCCGGGCGCCCGGAAGCGACGCGATAGCGACAAGACGACGCGGAACATCGCGTCGTCTTGTCGCTATCGCGTTGCTTCGCAGCGCAAGCGCGCGGCGCGCGGCTAGCCGACGACCGTGAGGCGCTGCGTCGGCCGGGTCATCGCCACGTAGAGGCTCGCCGCGCCGCGGGCAGCGCCCGTGCGGATGCCCTCGGGGTCGACGATCACGACGCTGTCGAACTCGAGCCCCTTCGACGTCGCGGGGCTGAGCACGGAGATCGGTCGGGTCAGCGACGCCGTGCCCGGCGCCACCAGCCCGGGGAACAGCGGGTCGAGCCCCGAGACCAGGTCGGCCACGAGGTGCTGGGGGGCGATGACGGCGAGGGTGCCCTCGGAGTCGATGCCGCGGTCGGCGGCGACCGCCTCGACGACCGCGGCGACGAGGGCGTCGTGCGCCGCGCCTCCTCGGCTGTCGCCCGTGGCGGCGAGGGCAGGCACCGCGATCTCGCGGACCGGCCACTCGCTCGAGCGGACCGACCGGCTCGCCGTGATCGTCAGCCCGTTCTCGACCGCGAGGCGCTCGGCGTGCTCGACGATCTGGCTGGGCGTCCGGTAGTTGACCGTCAGTTCTTCGAGGCGCCAGGGCGCCGTGGTGCCGGCGACGCTCGACCCGCGACGACGGCCGAGCAGGGCCTGGAGCGCCCTGTCCCACGAGGAGGCGGCGGCCGGGCTGGACGCCTGGGCGATGTCCCCGACGACGGTGAACGAGCGCAGCGGGCAGCGGCGCGACAGCAGGCGCCACTGCATGGGCGACAGCTCCTGCGCCTCGTCGACGACCACGTGTCCGAAGGCCCAGGTGCGGTCGCCGGCTGCGCGCTCGGAGGTGGTCATGGACGCGGCCCGCTCGGCGAAGCCGCCCGCGATCTGCTCGGCCGACACCATGCCCTCGACGCCCATGTTCTCGATCGCGCGCTCGGCGTTCTCGATGTCGCGCTTGCGCTGCTGCTTGCGGGCCAGCTTGTCGGGGTCGACCCCGGCCTGGAACTCGCCGAGCAGCTCGGCGGCCTCGTCGAGCAGCGGCACGTCGGAGATCGTGAACTGCGACCCGCGGGGGCGCTGGAGCAGGGCGCGCTGAGCCGGGGTCCAGCGCTGCGTGATGGTCGCGAGCCAGTTCGGGCGCGCGAACAGATCTTCGATCAGCTTCTCGGCCGACAGCGGCATCCACGCCGTGTTGAGCAGCACGCGCACGTCGTGCGACTGCCGGATGTCCTCGCGGAGCACCGCCTCGTCCGACTCGTCGACCGTCGTGCCGTGCTCGCGCATCTGCGACACGAGCAGGCGGGTCAGCGCCGAGAGCGCGGCCTTGTTGAACGTGACCCTGCCGAGGTTGTGCTGCTTGCCGCGCTCTTGCGCACGCCGCATCGCGTCGCCGATCAGCTCGGGCTGCACGACGAGCCGCTCGCCGTTGATGTCGATCGTCGTCGCCTGCGTGGGCCGGACCTGCCGCGAGCGCACCGCGCGCTTGATCAGCTCGGCCATCTCGGCCGAGCCCTTGAGGGCTGCCACGTCGGGGGCGTCGTCGACCTGGGTCTCGAGGTCGGGGTAGAGCCCGCCGAGGCTCGACAGCACGACGCCGCTCTCGCCGAGCGACGGCAGGACCTGCTCGATGTACCGCAGGAACGAGCGGGACGGGCCGACGATGAGGACGCCAGAGCCGCGCAGGCGGTCCCGGTGCGAGTAGAGCAGGTACGCGGCGCGGTGGAGGGCCACGGCCGTCTTGCCGGTGCCGGGCCCGCCCTGGACGACGAGGACGCCGTCGAGCTCCGACCGGATGATCCGGTCCTGCTCGGCCTGGATCGTGGCCACGATGTCGGTCATGCGACCTGTGCGCTGCGCCGTGAGGGCCGCCATCAGCGCGCCCTCGCCCTGCAGCTGCACGTCGTCGCGGTCGAGCAGGTCGGGGTCGAAGACCTCGTCCTCGAGGCGGGTGACGGCGCGGCCGGCGAGCGTCAGGTGACGGCGGGCGCGGACGCCCATCGGCGTCGCCGCGGTGGCCTGGTAGAAGGCGCTGGCGCCGGGCACGCGCCAGTCGAGCAGGATCGGGTGGTGCTGCCGGTCGCGCAGGCCGACGCGGCCGATGTAGCGGAGGGCGCTGCCCGTCTCGTCGGGACGCTCGAGCTCGAGCCGGCCGAAGGCCAGCCGCTCGTCGACGGCGCCCAGCTGGGTGATCGTGTCCTCGTAGAGCTTCGCGAAGGCGTCTCGCTCGCTGCGGCTCTGGTGGTTGCCGCCCACGGCCTCTCGCCGGGTGCTCTCGAGACGCACGCGGGCGTCGGCCTTCAGCTCGTCCAGACGCGCGTACAGCGTGGCCACGTAGGCGCGTTCGCGCTCCAGCTCAGATGACACCAGGTTTGCTCCACCCCTCGGGAAAGACGGCACGCCAGTCTACCTGTGCGGGGCCGAGCCCCCGCCCCACCCACGACGGCGCCCGCGCCCTCCGGAGAGGACGCGGGCGTGTCGGGCCGACAGGCGGGCGCGGGCGAGCGCGTGCCGGCTGGCGGAGCTAGAACTCCTCGTGCGTCTCGGGGTCGCCGTCCCAGAGCCGGCCGCGCTCGAGGCCGCTGATGCGCGCCACCTCGTCGTCGGACAGCTCGAAGTCGAAGACGTCGAGGTTCTCGCGCTGGCGGCCGGGGTCGGCCGACTTGGGCACGGGCACGGCGCCGAGCTGGACGTGCCAGCGCAGGACGACCTGCGTGGGCGTCTTGCCGTGGGCACGCGCGATCTCGGTGACCACCGCCTCCTGCAGCAGCTCGCTCTGCTTGGCGAGCGGGCTCCAGCTCTCGGTGACGATGCCCATGCGCTCGTGCACGGCGCGCATCCCCGCCTGGGGGAAGTACGGGTGCAGCTCGATCTGGTTCACCACGGGCACGACGCCGGTCTCGTCGGCGACGCGCTGCAGGTGCTCCTCGGTGAAGTTGGAGACGCCGACGCTGCCGACGAGGCCGTCCTCCTGCAGCTTCACGAACGCGCGGAACGAGTCGACGTACTTGTCGACCCGCGGCAGCGGCCAGTGGATCAGGTACAGGTCGACGAAGTCGAGACCCAGGTTCTTCCGGGTCTCCTCGAAGCTCGCGAGCGTCTCGTCGTAGCCGTGGTGGCGGCCCGGCAGCTTCGACGTGACGACGAGCTCGTCGCGAGGCACGTCGACGCGGCGGACGGCCTCGCCGACCGCCGCCTCGTTGCCGTAGTTCAGGGCCGTGTCGAGGAGGCGGTAGCCGGACTCGATCGCCGTGGCGACCTGGCCCGCGCCCTCGTCGCCGTCCATCCCGTACGTGCCGAGGCCGAGGGCCGGGATGGTCCGGCCGTCGGCGAGGCCGATCGAGGGGGCCGTCATCAGCTGACGCCGAGGAGGTCGATGACGAAGATCAGGGTCTTGCCGGACAGCGGGTGGCCGCCGCCCGCGGGGCCGTAGGCCAGGTGCGGCGGCACGACGAGCTGGCGGCGGCCGCCGACCTTCATGCCGGGGATGCCCTCCTGCCAGCCGCGGACGAGCGCCGCGAGGGGGAAGTTGATGGGCTCGCCGCGGCTCCACGACGCGTCGAACTCTTCTCCGGAGTCGAACTCGACGCCGAGGTAGTGGACGTTGACGGTCGAGCCGGACTGGGCCTCGTCGCCGTCGCCGACCGTGATGTCGGTGATCTCGAGCTCGGAGGGAGCAGGAGCGGTGGGGGCGTCGATCTCGGGCTTGGTGCTGGGGTCGTGAGTCATGCGTCCATCCAACCACCGCCTCCTCGTGTCGTCGGGGGACGCCCGACCGGCCCGCCGCCCGACCGCGCCAGAAGAGTGCAGATCGCGCATGATGGAGACTTGTCCACTCCCGCGCCTCCGCCCGCCCCCGCCAAGCCCCGCCGCCCCGTGCTCGTCGACGTCACCCCGCTGCGGCAGAGCCCGGCCTTCGCGCGCCTCTTCGTCGGCAACACCGTCAGCGGCATCGGGACGCAGCTCACCCTCGTCGCCGTCGGGCTCGAGGTCTACGACATCACCCGCTCGACCTTCGCCGTCGCGCTCGTCGGGGTCGTGTCGCTCGTGCCGATGATCGTCGCGGGGCTCTGGGGCGGCATGCTCGCCGACGCCTTCGACCGCCGGAAGGTCGCGCTCGTCGCCGCCGTCTTCGCCTGGCTCTCGACCGCCGCGATCGCCCTGCACGCCTGGCTCGGCCTGCACGAGGTGGGCCTGCTCTACGTGCTGACCTGCGTCAACGCGGTGGCCGGGACGATGATCGCGACCTCGCGTGCCTCGATCGTGCCGCGCCTCCTGCCGGCCTCGCTGCTGCCCGCCGCCGCGGCGCTCGGCGGGATCGGCACCGGCCTGATGCTCACGGTCGGGCCGGCACTCGCCGGAGTGCTCGTCGCGGGCATCGGCTTCGCACCGACGTACACGGTCGACGTCGTGCTCTTCTCGTTCGCGTTCCTCGGGATCGTGACGCTGCCGCCGATCCGCCCCGAGGGCAACGCTCAGCGGCCGGGCCTGGCGTCGCTGGTCGAGGGGATGCGGTTCCTGCGGCGGGCGCCGACGGTGCGCACGACCTTCGTCGTCGACATCGTCGCGATGACCTTCGGGCAGCCGCGGGTGCTCTACCCCGTGGTCGGGGCCGTGGTGATCGGAGGAGGTGCGGTGACGGTGGGCGTGCTCACCGCCTCCTACGCGGTGGGGGCGCTGCTGAGCAGCGTCTTCTCGGGACGGCTCGGGCACGTGCGCCTGCAGGGCAGGGCCGTCGACCGCGCCATCACCGTCTACGGGATCTGCATCGCGGCGTTCGGGCTCGTGCTGGCGCTCACCTCGCCGCGCGGCGACGGCGGGCTGACGGAGGGGCTCGGCCAGGCCGACCTCGTCGCGCTCGGCGCTGCCGCGCTCGCCCTCGCGGGGGCCGGGGCCGCCGACAACGTCAGCTCGATCTTCCGCTCGACCATCCTGCAGACCGCGGCTCCCGACCACATGCGGGGCCGCCTCCAGGGCGTGTTCATCGTCGTCGTCACCGGCGGCCCGCGGGTCGGCGACCTGTTCGTCGGGCTCGTCGCGGCAGCGGGCGTCGCGTGGCCGCCGCTCCTCGGAGGGGCGCTGATCGTCGTGCTGATCGCGGTGGTGGCGCGCCTCACGCCGGCGTTCCGGACGTACGACGCGCTGCACCCGACGCCGTAGCGGTGGCTGCCCTCGGCCGTCCGCTCACCAGCCGGGCGGCGGGAGGGGGCGACCCCAGGGATCGTGCGTGGGCGGGCCGGACTGCCAGTGCTGCTGCTCCGGAGCGACCTGCTGCGACTGCTGCACCTGCTGCACCTGCACGGGCTGCTGCTGCCAGGCGAGCGCGGGCTGCTGCGGCCAGCCGACGAACGCCCCGGGCGGCGCCTGCAGCGCGGCCCGGCTCGCGGCGAGCGCCGCCAGCAGGTCGGCCTCGTCGCGGCGCGCGCCCTCGTCGTGCCCCCGCTTGCTCTTGACGAGCCGCTGGCGGGTGAAGGCGAGCCGCGTGGCGTCGGAGACGAAGCGCCCCATGGCGGGCCCCGTCCCGTTCGCGGCGGCCCAGCGTCGGGCACGGCGACGACCGGCGGCCGTCGAGAGCATCGCGACCTCGTCGGCGCTGAACCAGCCGACCGCGGCGTACTCGGCGAGCCGTGCGTGGGTCACCCGGCGCTCGTTGCGGCGCAGGAAGACGACCAGCAGCACCATCGCGACGAAGATCGGCACCTGCACCAGCAGGTAGTAGACGAAGAAGCCGTCGCCGACGACGACGAGGGCGCCGTTCCAGAGGGCGTGCAGGGCGGCGGCGGGCACGACGCCGAGGGCGAACCAGCCGATCGCGCCGAGGCGGCCCGTGCGGCGGGCCGCCCAGCCGAGCGCGATGCCGGTGCAGGCCGTGTACATCACATGGGCGAACGGCGACATCAGCGCCCGCACGACGAAGACGAACACGAGGCCGTCGCTGCCGAGGGTCAGGTCGTCGACGACCTGCAGCGCGAAGTACTGGATGTTCTCGACGAAGGCGAAGCCGGCCGCCACCGTCGCGGCGTAGACGACGCCGTCGACGGGCCCGTCGAAGTGCCTCCGGAAGATCCAGAGCACCAGCAGCACGCCGAAGCCCTTCGCGACCTCCTCGACGATCGGGGCCTGGACGACCGCGCCGAAGACCTCCGCGCCTCCTTCGGTCCCGATGCCGACGAGACCCTGCACCGAGCCGACGACGAGGTCCACGATCAGGGCGGTGCCGACCGAGACGGCAGCGCCCCAGAGGAACGCGAAGAGCAGCGCCACGCGGGGCTCCGGCTCCCAGCGGTCGACGAGCCAGATGCCGACCATGACGATCGCGAGCGGCACGAAGGCGAGCAGGCTCGCGGCGAGGATCACGCCCGGCGACAGGAAGATCAGGAAGTACACGACGAGCGCCAGCACGAAGACGCCGATGACGGTGAACCCGACCGCCAGCGCCACGCCGCTCGCGACGGGTCGACGCCGAGGCGCCGGCTGGGCGAACACCGGCTGCGCAGGCCACCAGACGGGCTCGGGCGCCCGCGCGGGCTGCCCGGCGACCTGGTGCTGCTGTCCGGAGTCGTCCCACGTCATGCCCATGACCCTACGGGCCTGCAGGAGGCGGTGGCCGGGTGCGGAGGAGAGGCCGGCCGGGGCACCGGCCGCGGCGCTGGCCGCGGCGCGCACGGCACGCGCTCCGCCCCCTTCCCCGCTGTACCCTCGGGGGATGCCTGCGACGCGGTCCCTCCCCGAGAACCCGTCGCCGACCCGGTACGTGGTGATGCGCGTCTGGCACGACTTCCTGAGGCACCGCACGATCGACGCCGCCGCCTCCTTGACGTTCTTCTCGACCCTGGCGATCCTGCCGACCGCGCTCGCCCTCGTGTCGGGCGTCGCGTTGTTCCAGGACGGCGAGTCGGCCGTGAACGACATCCTCGAGGTTGCCCGCTTCGTGCTCAGCGCCGACGCGATCGACACCCTGCGCCGACCGCTCGAGCAGATGCTCAGCCTCTCGAACCCTGGCGTCGCGTTCGGCGTCGGCCTGTGGCTGACGCTCTGGTCGCTGTCGTCGTACACGACCGCCTTCGGCCGGGCGATGAACACCGCCTACGAGGTCGAGGAGGGGCGCCGGATCTGGAAGTTCCGCGGCCACATGATGATCGTCACCGTCGTGCTGATGGTGTCGTTCGCCGTCATCGCCGCGCTGCTGCTCGTGACCCCGACGCTCTTCGTGGGCATCGGCGAGGCCGCGGGCTTCGGCGAGCCCTGGTTCACCCTCTACAACGTCGTGAAGTGGCCGGTGATCGCCGCCCTCGCGGTGTTCGCCGTCGCGATGCTCTACTACTTCTCGCCCAACGTGCGGCCGCCGCGGCTGCGCTGGGTGTCGTACGGCGCGATGTTCGCGCTCGTCATCTGGGCCGTCTGCACGCTCGGCTTCGCCCTCTACGTGTCGACCGTCTCGAACTACGACCGCTTCTACGGCTGGCTCGGCGGCGTCGTGGTCGTGCTGCTCTACTCGTACATCAGCAACTTCGTGCTCGTCATCGGCGGCGAGCTCGACAGCGAGGTGCTGCGGATGCGCCAGCTGCGCCGCGGGGTCAAGGCCGAGGAGGTCATCCCCCTGCCGATGCGCGACACCGCCCGCAACCACATCCTCGCGCGCAACAGCGCGTGGGACGTCCGCGTCGGCCGCGCGCTGCGCGAGCGCGCCCTGCGCGAGAACGGCGGGGTGCTCGACGCCGACGAGCTCCGGCACCTGCACGTGCGGGGCGAGCGGCTGCAGGTCACCGACCGCGACCACGCGCACTCGGCGGCGCTCGAGCTCGACCTGGACGGCGACGGCAGCCGGGAGCCGGAGCGGACGCCCGAGGTCGACGCCGCACGTTCGCCCGAGCCGTCCACGTCCTAGTCGCTGCCGCCGCGGCTGGTTCCGGCTAGCGCTCCGGCGCTGCACCCCGGAGTGGACGATGCACCCCGTCGTGTCGGGGGTGCGTCGTCCACTCCGGGGTGTTCCGGCGACGGGCGGACGCGCAGGAGGCGCGGTGCCGGTCGACCGGCACCGCGCCTCCTCGAAGGGGGTCGCGTCAGCTGCGCCGACCCACCCGTCGACGGATGACCAGGGCCGTGCCGAGGACGAGCAGGCCGAGGCCCGCCGCGAGCACGACGCCGAGCGCCGGGCCGGACCCGGTGAACGCGAGTCGACCGTCGTCGGCCGTGACGACCGGCGACGTGCCGGGCTGCCCCGTCCCGACCGAGGGCGAGCCCCCGGAGCCCGAGCCGGAGCCGGCTCCCGGTCCCGTGCCCGGTGCCGTCGGGTCGCCGCCCGTGCCGGGTCCGGTCGGGTCGCCTCCCCCGACGGGCGGGTCGACGGGTGCGGCGAGGATCGTCACGCCCGCGGTCTCGACCGGCTCGGCGTCGACGAACCCGGCCGCGGTCGCCGTGACACGTGCCGTGACGACGCTGCCCTCGGCACCCTCCGGCACCGTGAAGGCACCGGCCAGGACGGCGGCCCTGGTCGACGGGCCGGCCGCGGCAGCCGGGGCGACGGCCTCCCCGTCGACGAACCACTCGACGGTGACGGCCGCGTCGCCGGGGTCGACGTCGACGCTCACCCGCAGCTCGGAGCCGACCCGCGGCTCCCCCACGACGACCGCCGAGGTCGTCGCGACCTGGCGCTCGACGCGCACGGCGTACTCGGTCGTCGTCGATCCGTCCGGCGACGTGATCCGCACCCTGGCGACGCCGCCGTTCGTGGCGTCCGCCTGCGTCGTCGTGACGGTCGACGTCGTGTCGGTCGCGATCGCCGACACGACGGGCCAGCGCGAGCCCTGGGTGACCACGTCGTACGACCCGGCCGCCGGGTCGAAGCCCTCGACCTCGACGCCGTCGACGCGCAGGGTCGCGGCCGTGCTCACCGCCGAGTCGGAGGCGACGGGCTCGAAGAGCTGCACCTCGCTGACGGTGAGGTGGGTGTTCGCGTACGCGTCCATGACGACGCGGACACCCGACGTGCTGACGGTCGGGAACTCCGCCGTCACGACGGGGGCGCCGGCGGTCGGCACCGCGACGGGCTGCGGCGTCTCGTACCCGGGCAGCGGCTGCCAGGTGCCGTCGGCCGCCTGCTGCTGGAGCTGGATGCTCTCGGCCCAGCTGCGGGCAGAGCCGTCCGCGTAGAACTGGACGGCGACCTGCGACACGTCACGCGGTGCGTCGAACGAGTAGGTCAGCGTGCTCTGCGCCGGTTTGCCCGACGACACCCAGTTCGACCAGCCCTTGTCGCCCGACACCCCGTTGCGGGTGCGGTCGGCCGGGTAGCCCGACTCGGTCGACGAGGCCGTGGCCGCGACTCCCGCGTCGGGGGCGAAGTTGCGGAGGGTCGAGTCGGTGACGATCAGCGACAGCCGGGCCGGCAGCGTGCCGCCGTCGACCGTGGCCGTGCCGGTCAGGGGCACGACGCCCACTGGGACGAGGTCGTCGTCGGCCAGGTCTGCGGCGTCCCAGGTGACCGGGACGTCGAAGGTCTGCTCGGAGGCGGCCACCCGTGCGGGCACCGTCTCGGGCAGGGCCGCGACGACGCCCGCCGAGGGGCTGCCCACGGCGACCGTGAGCGACACCGGGTCGGTGACCGTCAGGCCGCCGACGTCGACGAGCGCGGTGACCGCGAACGACTGCCCGAAGACGTCGGTCGCCGTGCCGGTCACCTCGACGCGGCCGGGCGTCTGCCAGGCAGCTGCGTCGACGGCGTCCCAGGTCACCGGCGCCGCGGCCCCGGTGCCCCACGAGTAGCGCGCCACGACCGTGGCGGGCAGCGCAGGAGGCACGCCAGCGTCGGTCCGGACCGCGACGGTCTGGCCAGCGGCCGGCTCGAGGTCACGGACGGCCCAGCGCTGGTTCGCGCCGCCGTTCGTGCCGTACACGCCGACCGGGGCGCCCTCGGCGGTCGACTGGCCGCCGACGTCGAGTGACTGGGCGACGCCGTCGCCGACGAACGAGAAGGTCCCGCCGTCGGTCGTCGTCACCCACCAGCGCGTGGCCGCGTCGGCGGCAGCCGCCGAGGCGTCGACCGCGCGGAGCTCGGTGCCGCGGGAGGTCGCCGCGAGGAACCGGCCGTCGCCCGCCTGCAGGGTCACCCTGCGGACGTCGCCGGACGCGGTGGGCACGGCGCGGGCGGTCCAGGACTGGCCGGCCGCCGCCTCCGTCGTGGTGGCCGAGGAGGCGAGGGCGGGGCCGGTCGAGCCGGCCGCGGCACCCAGCGCCTTGCCGCTCTGGACGCCCACGAACTGGTACTCGTGGCCGTCGACGACTGCGGGTGCGTCGGCGGCGACGCCGGAGACGCCGCTCACCTCGAAGGTCGTGATCGACTTCGCCGGCACGGTCAGGGTCGCGGTCCCGGCGGCGACGTCGACAGCGACGGGCGTGCCGGGCACGACGCCCGTCGAGGTGACCTCGGCGCCCTCGGGAGCCTCGGTGGTCGTGTACGGCGTGACCGACGCCTCCTGGTCGATCGCCCCGAAGCGGGACAGGTCGATCGTGACCGTGCGGTCGACGCTCGTCGTGTTGCGGTGCACGAGCGTGGCGCCGTCGCCGTCGGGGCGCACGGCGGCGGTGGTGTCGACGTCGTCCACGGCGACCAGGCGGTCGCCCTCGTGGATGAACTTCGTGAAGTTGCGGAGCGCGGAGAACTTCGAGTTCACCTCGACCGAGCAGGGCTCGACCGCTGTCGAGTCGCCCCCGGCGTCGGCGACGCGACGCTCGCTCTTCCAGACCTCGGCGCCGTCCTCGGTGAACGGGACGCAGTCGAGGTCGATGAACATCGAGCCCCAGTTGAGGTCCTCGCCCTGCGGCTCCATGTTGTAGAGGTCCTCGACGGGCTGCCAGAGCACCCAGGCGTCGGGCTCGAGCTCGCGCAGGTCGTCCGTCACGCGGCCGGCCATGCCGAGGCCGTTCTCGATGTTCGCCGGGTCCCAGCCGTTCACCCAGCTGCCCTCGATCTCGCTCATCCAGAGCGGCGAGTCCGCCTGCTTGGCGAGGTCGCGGACGCCGAGACGACCGCTCGTGCCGTAGGTGTGCACGTTGAGGCGCTCGACCGCGTCGCGGGTCGCCTGGGGGTACGCCGCCCAGTTCGTGGCGAAGATGCCGGGGTTCGTCTCGTCCATCGCCGCGATGAACGCGTCGGTGGTCGTGCCGGACTCGGCCAGCTCGGCCTGCAGGGCGGCGATCACGCGCACCTGCTGGTCGGGCGAGACGTGCATGCCCTCCTGGCGGCCGGTCGGCTGGCCGTCGCGGATCGTCGTGCCCCAGTAGTTCGTGTTCGGCTCGTTGAACGGGTCGATCGACTCGACCTCGATGCCCGAGGTCTGCTCGAGCTGCTCGGTGACCCGGGTGAGGTAGCTGACGAAGTCGGCCTCCGACGTGGTCCTCAGCTGCTGCGCCGTCGAGTTGAACCCGCCCGACACGTAGCCGCTCTCGGTCATGAAGTACGGCGCCGAGTTGGCGAACGTCTCCCAGTGCGTGATCTGGTCGTCGGCCGCCAGGCGGTCGACCCACCAGCGCTGCGTCGCGTCGGCGTCGAGGTCGTACTGCGAGAGGTCGTCGGCGTCGAAGGCCGCGCGCACGGCCTCGCGGTCGGCGTAGGCCGTGGAGGCGCCTCCGTAGACGCCCGCGCTGCCGTCGGCGTCCGGGGCCCACCAGCCGTCGACCGCGCCGCCGGGCCGCAGGTAGTCGACGACGTCGCTCGCGTTGCCGCCGCCGATGTTGTACCGGGCGATGTTGAGGTCGAGCCCCTCCTCGCCGAAGACGGCCTGGTAGAGGTCCTCGCGGAGCTCCTCGGGGTAGCCGCCGGTCGCGTTGGCGAACCAGACGAGGCTGGTGCCCCAGCCCTGGAACGGGTCGCCCGCGTACCAGGGGTTCGGCGTGAGGGTCACCCCCTCCGCCGCCGCAGCCGCCGCCTGCGCTGCGCCTGCCGTCGTCGCTGCGCCTGCTGGCTCGGCGGTCGGCAGCGCCGTGGCCAGCCCGACGGCGACCAGCGCCGTGGCGCTCGCCCCCGCCAGCAGCCGTGTCGCCGCGCGTCGTACAGATCGTGATCGTCGCATCATCGTCGATGCAGCCCCTCTGTCGAACTGACGGCCGACCCTGACGTCGACCGTGGGGTCGTCGTCGACCCTCTCGTCGACCCTACGATGTTTGCGCAAACACGGCTAGGGGCGGTTCGCTTTCCGTCGCCGGACGCCGGACGCCGGACGCCGCACCCCGCGCGCGGCACCCCGCACCCCGTGCGCGGCACCCTGCACCCCGGATCTCGCACCGGCGGCACCGCGTCCGCCCGGCCTCGAACCCCTCAGTGGACGATGCACCCCGTCCTGGCGGGGTGCATCGTCCACTACGGGGTGCTCCGCGGGCGAGGCAGCTCCGGCTCGGGCCACTCCCACTCCGGGAGAAGGTCGCGGAGCGGTGCCACCCTGCCGTGGCCGAGGACGATCGACGTGTCGAGGTTGGACGGGTCGATCTGCCGGATGAACTCGCGGCAGCGGCCGCAGGGTGCCAGAACCGTGAGCCGGTCTCGGTCGTCCCGCCACACGGCGACGATCCTCGCTATCGCGTACTCGCCGCTCGTCACCATCGAGGCGACGGCCGCGTGCTCGGCGCAGAAGCCGGTGCCCGAACCGGTGTCGATGCAGACGCCCGTGTGGATCGCGCCCGTGGTCGTCTCGAGCGCGGCCGCGACGTCGCCGAAGAGGCGATCGCCCGCCCGATGCGGGTTGATCGTGCGGTGAGCCACCTCGATGAGATCGTCATGGTCCGTCATCGCCCCAGGATAGGCAGGGCCGATCTCTCGGCCGTCCGGTGCTGACAGCCCGGGGCATCCGCCGCTGCTGCGGCTGGCGACTGGCGATGCAGGAGGATCGAGGCCATGGACTCGGACACGGTGACCACTACACCTCGACTGGCGCTACGCCTCCATCGCTCGAGCGATCTGGAGCGGCTCGTGGCGATCCACTCCCGGCCGGACGTCGCGAGGTACCTCCTGCAGGAGCCGTGGACCCTCGAAGACGGGAAGGCACAGCTCGAACGGCGCCTGCTCCGGACGGACCTGGCCGAGCCCGTCGGGGCCCTGGCACTCGTGATCGAGCGTGAGGGCCTGCTGATCGGCACGGTGTCGCTCTGGCGCACCGAGCAGGAACGACGCACGGTCGAGCTCGGCTGGACCCTCGATCCCGAGCACGGAGGCGCCGGCTACGCGAGCGAGGCGGTCGCAGCCGGCCTGCGTCTCGCGTTCGGACAGCCCGACGTCCATCGCGTCACCGCGCAGCTGGACGCTCGCAACACGGCCTCCGAGCGTCTCGCTGCGCGTGTGGGCCTGCGGCGGGAGGCACACCACCGGCAGGACTTCTGGAGCAAGGGCGAGTGGACCGACACCCTGGTCTTCGCGCTGCTCGCGGACGAGTACCGCGCGCAGTCGGGATCCGGTCAGGCGGGCTTCGAGCAGCCGGGCTCCGGTCAGTCCGCGAGCACCGACCGCACCGCGTCGTAGGCGGGCGTCGCCTCGCCGTCGTCGAAGAGCAGGTCGTGGCCCTGCTCCACGCCGTCGTCGTCGACGAAGAAGTCGTACCGGTCGTCCACTCCCCACGTCGTGTACGAGACGCAGGTCTCCGAGCCGAGGCAGGTCGAGAGGATCGTGGCGAACTGCTCTGCCTGGGCGGCCTGCCCCTGAGCGTCCGTGACGTCGTTCTCCGAGATCCGGACGAGCAGCCCGGCGTCCTCGAAGCTGTCGAGGGTCTCGCCGAGGTCGTCGGCCGAGACGGCGTCGGTGTCGAGGTCGTAGACGTGGGCCTGGAGGCCGACGCCGTCGACGTGACCACCCGCAGCGTTCGTGTCGAGGACGAGCTGCCGCAGGGCGTCCTGACGTGGCCCCGGCACGTCGGCGCCGTTCTCGTTGACGAACTGCCGCACGTCCGGGTCCGCGTCGTGGACCGCCTGCGAGACGACCACGGGATAGTCCTCCCCGAAGACCCGCAGCCAGGTGTTCTCCTGCAGCTCCGTCCCCTGGTCGACGTCGAACGGCTCGTTGACGACGTCGAGCGAGTCCAGCCGACCCCGGAAGTGCGTGACCACGGTCGTGACGTAGTCGAGCAGGGCGTCGGCGCTGGCCTGGCGCTCCTCCTGGGTGTCGCTGGGCAGGTCCTGCATCCAGCGCGGCATCGCCTCGGAGAAGGCGATGGTGTGGCCGTGGACGGCGATGCCCTTGCTCTCTGCGAGGTCGAGCAGGGCGTCCGCCTCCTCGAAGACGTACTCTCCCTGGCGCGGGGAGAGCGCCTGCGGCTTCATCGCGTTCTCGGGCGTGAGGGCGCCGAACTCGCCCACGAACTCGTCGGCGTAGTCCACGTCCGAGACGAGTGGGCCGAGTGCCACGGCGGCGCCGACGAGGAACTCCGGACGTGAGCGGGCGGCGAGCGCCTGCAGGCCGTCGGGAGACGGCTCGGCATCGGCGGCCACGGGGCCCGCGGCGGCGAGGTCGCCTCCGGCCGCCGCCGAGGCCGTCAGCGACTCGACCGTGAAGGTCCCCTCTGCGCTCGACAGCCCCAGCCAGAGCTCGCCCGAGCCGAGGACGTCGCCGAGCGCCAGGGTCGACACCGTCTCACCGTCGCTCGTGATCTCGAGCCGATCGCCGCGACGGTCCACGGCGAGCTCGGCCTCGGGATCGGAGATCGTGACGTGCTCGTCCTCGGCCGGCTCGGGGTCGCCCACGTCGTCCGGGGACGAGCCGTCGAAGACGGTGATGCGCAGGTCGTCGCCGCTGAGGGTGAGGTGCAGCCCGGCGGGCTCGAGGCGGAACTCGTCCGCGATCACCGGCGGGCTGCCGAGGAGGGACAGGGTCGCGTCGGCGGTGACATCCGTGAAGGAGGCGCGGAGCGAGAAGTCCTGCACGCCCACCAGGTGGGTCCCCGCGAGGTCCACCGGCGGGTCCGGCCGGCCGCCCCCGCCGTCCTGCTGGACGATGCTCCGGCCGGTCGCGGACACCCGCAGTTCGTCGCCGTCCACGACGACCCCCGGGACCTGCTGCCAGCCCCCGTGCAGCAGGTCGATCACGGTGTCCCGCTCGGGTGCCGGGTCCGTCGAGCTGCAACCGGCCAGGGCGACGCAGAGACCCACGGCCACGACGCTCACGACGCGGCGGCGTCGGACGGACCGGCCCGCCGTCAGCACGCGTCGACCGCGAGGACCGGACTGAGGGGACCGTGTGGAACGTGCGCCGGCATGCCCCCAGTATCCCTGCGCGCATCGCCGCTCGCGGACGGGGGCCGACGGTTCGTCTACGGTCTCGCCTCGAGCAGGAGGCTGCGGACCGCGTCGGCCGTGCGCGCGACGCGTTCGGCTCGCGGCGACGAGAACAACGCCGCGTCGTCGCTCGTGACCACCGCCTCCTCGTGCCACTGCGCGTCGTAGAGGGCCGATCGATAGCCCGACGACACCTGGCAGCCGACGTCGGCCGAGGCGAACTGGCGGCCTGCGTCGGTGACCGGCACGGGCACGGAGTCGACAGCGGGTGTCAGCAACTCCATCGGGTCGTCGGGCAGATCGTCGCTCGACGCGGGCGCGGCCTCCGTCAGGCACGCGCGCCAACGCTCGGCTGCGGCTACCACGTCGCCGTCGGCGAGGGCGTCTCGGCGAGCGACGAGTCTGAGTTCCCGGGCACGGGACTGCACATCCTGGCCGTCGAAGGGCGTCCCCCAGGAGGTGCCGCGCACCTCCGGGAGGCAGCTGTCGAGAGCGCGTCCCAGCTCCGCATCGGCGTTGTGCTGCCGCGCCCAGGTGCTCCAGGCCACCTCGGAGTCGTCGGTGACGGGCCCGTGGCCGAAGCGCTCGGCTCGCTCCGCGTCGAGCGGCGGCACCACGGCCGAGTCGTCGCGCCAGGTGTCCGCGGCGAGGAGGATCGTGGGATCGCGATCGGGAGCCGTGGCCGTCCAGCCCTGCTCGGCGAGGCACGGACGGAGGCGCAGGTCCTCGGCCCACGACTCTGCGTCTGGGGTGACACCGACAGCGGCGTCGAGGGGCATGCTCCACGCCGCGACGTCACGCTGAGGCTGGTGAGGCACAGGCGTCGAGGGCGCTGCCGGCCAGTTCGCGACGGCCACGCCGACGAGGCCGACGGCGACGGCCAGCGCGACTGCGCGGCGGCCGACCGCGGCGGCGGTGCGGGGTGATGACGTCATGCTCTGACCAGTCCTTCCTCATGGGCGAAGACGACGACCTGGAGGCGGCTGCGCAGCTCGAGCTTCGCCAGCACCGCCCGGACGTGCGTCTTCACCGTCGCTTCCGAGACGAAGGACGCCTCGGCGATCTCGGTGTTCGTGAGGCCCTTGGCCAGCAGCAGGAACGTCTCGCGCTCCCGCGGGGTGAGCACCGCGAGCACGTCGGGGCGGGGTCGTGTCGGCGGCGGTCCGAAGTCGCGGAGCAGCTGCTCCGTGTCGCCGACCGCCTCGCCGACCGCCGCCGCGCGGACGGTCGCGAGCAGCACCTCCGGCCGGGCGTCCTTGGTCAGGAACGCGGTGGCCCCGGCGCGCGCCGCGAGGTAGACCGCCTCGTCGTGCCGGATGGTGGTCAGGACGACCACGCGCGGGGCGTCGGCCCCGTCGTCACGGAGGGCCGCAGTCGCGGCGAGGCCGTCGAGCACGGGCATGCGGATGTCCATCAGCACGACGTCAGGCCGTTCGCGGCGGACGAGCTCGAGGCCGGCCACCCCGTCGGAGGCGGTACCCACGCACGTGAGGTCGTCGGTCGCGTCCAGCTGCATGCGGATCCCGAGTGCGAAGAGGGCCAGGTCGTCGACGACGGCGACGCGCACGAGATCAGGCACGGGTCCGGTCCTCACCCGCACCGGACGCAGCACGGGGCAGTGCCCGCTCGCCGACGCCCGTCCCGACGCTGCCGCCGCCGCTGCCACCGAACGGCAGGTACGCCGTGACGACGAAGTCTCCTGCGTCACCTGGCTCCGCAGTGAGCCACCCGCCGCTGATCGCGGCTCGCTCCGCCATGCCGGTGATGCCCGCGCCGGGACCGGCCAGCGAGCCACGAGCGATCAACGGTGTGCCCCCCGACGAGTGCACGAGGAGGGCGAGCCCACCGCCGCGCCAGTCGAGGACGACGGACGCTCGGCTGGCCTGGCCGCCGTGCTTGAGGGCGTTCGTGAGGCTCTCCTGGACGAGCCGGTAGACCGTCAGCTGCTGGGCGGGCCGCAGCCCGGGACGCTCCCCCAGCTCCTCGACGACAACGGTCATCCCGACCCCGCGCATCCGCTCGACCAGGGCGGGCACGTCCGACAGCGACACCAGCTCGTCCCCGGGCTCGGTGATGCGCTCGACGAGACCGCGCACGTCGGCGAGGGCCTCCCGCGCGACACCGCTGACAGCGGCGAGCACGACGTCCACCACCTCGGGCTCTCGGCGGTGCAGCGCCGTGGCTCCCTCGGACTGCGCGACCACGATCGTCAGCGCGTGCGCCACGGAGTCGTGCACGTCGCGGGAGATGCGCGACCGCTCCGCCCCGAGACGCAGCTCGAGGTCCGTCTCCGCGAGGCGGTCCTCCGTCTCCGACAGGACGCTGTCGAGGCGGCGGAGGCGCCCGGCCGCACCGATGCCGTACCCGGTGCCCCAGGCGAGCACCACCAGCCCGACGCCGGCGAGGAGGAGCACCGTCAGCGAGTCGCGGATCGGGTGCGATCCCGAGAACGAGCTCGTCCAGGACGTCCACCTGTACGGCTCGGCGTCGGTCGGGACGGTCATGTTCGCGACGGCCAGGGTCGTGGCCAGGAGCGCGGCGGGCAGGGCGAGGAGGCGTTCTCGTCGAGCTCCGGTCGCGGCGACGACGAGAGCCACGAGGCAGACGGCGAAGTACATCGGCCACGTGGTCTCGCTCGTTGCGGGCGCTATGCCGACGAGCTGCATCGCCGGGAGGACGGCGACCACGGCGAGCGCGACGAGCGGGGCGAACACGCTGAGCCCGATGGCGAGGCCGAGGACGGCCGCCACGGTCACGACGCCCGCGAGCCCGGACCGGCCGGCCTCCGCGATCGTCCAGAGGGCGATGAAGGAGGCGCCACCGGCCGGGGCGACGACGTGAGCGACGAGGCGGAAGGAGGTCATGCACCGACAGTAGGAGCGACGCGGGCGCGTTCCGGCCAGGTCGCGTGAACCTCATCCTGACGAGCGAGGCGCTCAGGACGGACGAAGGCCCTTCAGGACCGGGGAGCCTCCGGCTGCAGGCGCTGGCGGACGTCGTCGACCTGGTGACCCTGCAGCCCGAGCTGGAGGGTCCCGCGATCCGTCTCGACCTCGACGACGTGCAGCGCCGGGTTGACCGACCACAGCTGCTTCTTCGACGGACGCCGTCCCGTGTCCTCACCCACCGCGAGGACCTCGTACTGCGTCGGCGACCCAGAGATGAACCTGACCTGCCACTTGTAAGGCGTGAACACCAGGCGACCAGGCGCCGCGTCCACCCTGCCGTGCTGCCACCGGGTCTCCCCCGCTGGCCGGAGTGCCAGCTCGAGGCGCTGCCCGAACACGCGGCGCCCGATCAGGAGGCCGACGAAGGTCGCTCCCAGCGCCAGGACGAGCGCGCCGGCACCGATCCCGATCAGCACGCCCACGGGGACGGGTTCGTCCGTGGCGACGGTCATGACGATCAGGACGATGCCGAGACCGAGCACCAGCCCGACGCCGATGCTGGCGAAGCGGACGCCCTGCCCCTTGACGAGCGGGGCCTCTGCCCGCTCACTTCTTGACCGCGCAGGTGACCTGGTCCGCGCTCTGGCCGGAGACCGACGAGGGAAGCGGGACCGAGGTGACCGTGGGGGAAGGTGCGGCGGGAGCGCCAGAGGGACCGGTCGTCGGGCCGGTCGTCGTGGGGGTCTGCTCGGCCGTCGGGTCGTCCCCGGCGGCGGACGGCGTCGGTGCTGGCGCGTTCGGGTCCACGATGGCGGACCGGCCCAGGCTGTCCTCGGCCAGGACCACCGGCTGGTTGGCCTGGAGCGTCGCGTTGAGGAGCTCGGCGGCGGTCGCGTCGACGACGACACGGTTCCTGTTGGCCGGGTCGTCGGCGACCGGGTACTGCAGGAACACCATGTCGGACAGGCCGACGGTGTTCACGGCGATGGCGATCTGGGCGAGGGTCGTGGGGCTCGAGAGCGTGTCCGAGAGGGTCATGTTCTCGAACGCGGTCCGCGCCAGGCGGAGGACCTTCGTCGGGTCCGTCAGGGTGCCTGCGGAGACGACCTGTCGGGCGAGCGCGGACATGAAGGTCTGCTGGTTGCTGATCCGGCCGAGGTCGCTCGCGTCGCCGACTCCGTGTCGGGACCGGAGGAACGCTCCGGCCTCCGCGCCGGTGAGGTTCTGCGTGCCGGCGGGCAGGTCGAGGGCGGGCGTGACGTCGTTGTCCTTGATCGGGGTCGCGAGGCACACGTCGACTCCCCCCACGGCGTCGGCCATGGAGACGACGCCGCCGAAGGCGATGCTGCCGGCGTAGTCGATCTGCAGCCCGGTGAGCTGGCTGATCGTGCTCGCCACGCAGGCGAGGCCGTACTGCTCGCCGCCGCGGGCCAGCACGGTGTTGAGCATGGCCTTCGAGGAGGCGGGGGTCGTCTCGCCGGCGTCGTTCGTGCAGGCGGGAACCGGGAGCATCAGGTCCCGGGGGAAGCTGATCACGGCCATGTTCGTGTGGTCCTCGGAGATGTGCACGAGGACGGTCGTGTCGTTGTTGCCGACGCCCAGGCTGGCGGCCTGGTTCGCCGGGTCGTCGAAGCCGGCGCCCTGGTCCTGGCGGGTGTCCGTCGCGACCAGGAGCATGTTCACCTCGCCGGACTGAGCCGTGAGCTCGGGGACGGGATCGGCCGTCACCCCGGGGACGGCGAGCGACACGGTCGGCTTCGCGGCGCCGAGGACCTGCCACGTCGCGATCGCGGCCACGGAGGTGGAACTCACCAGGACGACCGCCAGGGCTGCGGCCAAGCCGCGGACGACCACGCCGGCCGGGCCCCGCTTCTTCAGTCGCCCGTGCCGGGCGACCCCGCCCCGGTTCTCCGGCGCTCCGTCATCGCTCATGTCTGCCCCTCGCCCCTCGCTCCCCTGTCGGGGTCTCCCTGGGCATCATGCCTCATCGCCGTCACGCTCCCCTGACTCCGCGACCGCGGCGGTGCGGTCCACAGCACCCGCACCCGGAGCGGACGGCCGCCCTGGGGCCCGGTGACCGTGTCCGGTCCCTCGCCTGTGGTGACGCCCGAGTGGGCTTGTCCTCCTAGTCGTGGACCGCTTAGCTCATCCCCGTGACGTACGCCGCGCCTCCTTCCACTGGTCCGAGAGCGCCTCGATGAGCATCGACGAGGTGCAGACGCTCCCTGGCAAGACCCTGACGGCCGTGGTGAGCCCCTGGACCGGTCACGACGCCCGCGAGCTGCAGCGGCGTCGGGCCGAGACCGTGTCGTTGAACTCGTCGCACGGGTTCCGCGAGCCGACGCTCGACCTCGTCCGGGACCTGCCCGCGACCGTGACGAGCATCGTCGTGCTCGCTCGCTGGATCGACGACCTCACGCCCCTGTACGACCTCGGTCGTCGCCTGACGTCGCTGCACCTCCACGTGGCACCCGGAGCGACCATCGACCTGAGTCGTCTGCCCGGACTCACGTCGCTCTCGGCCGACTGGCCCACGGTCGAGGGATCGCTGCACGCCGCGACGGGGCTCGACGACCTCTACCTCGGGCACGTCGAGGCCAAGGACCTGACACGTCTCTCCTCGCTCCGGCACCTGCGCCGGCTGAGCATGAAGGACCGGCCGGCCCTGACCTCCCTCGCGGGCCTCGACGCCCTCGAGTCGCTGCGCTCGCTCACCGTCGCGGGAGGCAGGTACCTGGTCGACATCACGGACCTCGCGGGCCCCGTCGGTGGTCGACTCGAGGAACTCGACCTGGACAGCTGCCGACACATCCACGACCTGGACCCGCTGACGCATTGTGGGTCGCTCACCGAGCTCTGTCTGGCCAACATCGGCGACGTCCCCAGCGCCGCTCCGCTGAGGAGCCTCACGGAACTGCGCAGGCTCTTCCTGCACGAGTCGACACGCTTCTTGGACGGCGACCTGAGTGCCATCGCCGGGCTGCCGCACCTGCACACGCTCAGCCTGATGAACCGTCGCCACTACCACCCCGACCGGCGCGAGCTCGAGGCGTCGCTTGCCTCGAGCCCCGACGGGGGCTGACGGCGGGAGCACCGAGCCCCGGCCACATCGGTGCCGCCGGCACCGCGCCTCCTGCGGACCGGAGGTCAGCCCGCGGTCTCGTCGCCCGGGTTGCGCACGCCGGTCGCGTTCGCCGCCCGGGCCACGGCGGCGGCCGGGTCGTCGACGTCGATGACGGGGATGGCGCTCGTGACGGCCTCGAGGCCGGAGAGGCGGGCCGGCGACAGCACCTTCTGGACCTGTTCCTCACTCATCAGGCCCGCCGCGACGACGAGCCGTGCGATCGGCGCGTTCGTCGTGAGCGCCGTGTGCGCGATCGCCGCGGCGGCCGAGTAGCCGATGTAGGGGGTCAGGGCGGTGACGCTGCCGACGTTCGTCTCGACCTGCTGCGTGAGGCGGGCGCGGTTCGCCTCGATGCCGTCGACGCAGTTCACCCGCAGCGTGCGGCAGGCGTACGTCATCCACTGGAGGCTCTGCATCACCGAGTGCGTGATGACGGGCTCGAACGCGTTCAGCTGGAGCTGGCCCGCCTCGGCCGCCATCGTGACCGTCACGTCGGCACCGGCCACGGAGAACGCGACCTGGTTGACGACCTCGGGGATCACCGGGTTGACCTTGCCCGGCATGATCGACGAGCCAGCCTGGCGCGGCGGCAGCGTGATCTCGCCGATGCCGGCCTGCGGACCGGACGACAGCAGGCGCAGGTCGTTGCAGATCTTCGACAGCTTGATGGCGCTGCGCTTGAGGGCGCCGCTCAGCGTCATGAACACGCCGGTGTCGCTCGTCGCCTCGATCAGGTCGGGAGCCGTGACGAGCTCCATGCCCGACAGCTCGCTGAGGTGCCGACGCACGGCGTCCGCGTACTGGGGGTCGGCCGTGATGCCCGTGCCGATCGCCGTGGCACCGAGGTTGATCTCGCCGAGCAGGGGGATGACGTCACGGAGGCGCTGCACGTCCTCGCCGAGGGTGTGCGCGAAGCCGACGAACTCCTGGCCGAGGGTCATCGGCACGGCGTCCTGCAGCTGGGTACGGCCGACCTTCAGCACGTCGTGGAACTCGGCGCCCTTGGTCGCGAACGCCGTGGCGAGCAGGTCGAGCTCGTCGAGGAGGCGGCGGAGCGTCAGGACCATCGCGATCTTCACCGAGGTCGGGTACGTGTCGTTCGTGCTCTGGCTGCGGTTGACGTCGTCGATGGGGTGCAGGTGCGCGTAGTCGCCCTTCGGGTGGCCCATCAGCTCGAGGGCCCTGTTCGCGATCACCTCGTTGCTGTTCATGTTCGTGCTCGTGCCCGCGCCTCCCTGGATCACCCCGACCGCGAACTCGTCGTGCAGCGCTCCCCCGCGGATCTCGACGCAGGCCTGCTCGATGGCGTCGGCCTTGTGGCGCTCGAGCACGCCGATCTCGACGTTCGCCCTGGCGGCGGCCTGCTTGACGAGCGCGAGCGCGATCACGAGGTCGGGGTAGACCGAGATGGGCCGCTGGCTGATCGGGAAGTTCTCGAGAGCCCGCGCCGTGTGGATGCCCCAGTAGGCGTCGGCAGGGACCTCGCGGCTGCCGAGGGAGTCGGTCTCGGTGCGCGTGCTCGGGCCGGCGGCACGTCGCCCCCGCGAGACGGGCTGCTCGCCCGTCTGGTCGGCGGGCCGCTGGTCGGGCCGCCCGTCGAGGTCGTCGGTGCCGGCGTCGTGCCGGTCGTCGGTGCGGGAGCTGTCGGTCGTCACGGTGTCGTGCCTCCGTCGTCGTCGTCGTTCGCCGCCGCGACCTCGTGAGCCGTGACGGTCGGCCGCTGCCGAGCCTACCGAGCCGAGGAGGCGCGGGCCGGGTCGAGCACACATCGTCGACACGTGTCGACCAGCGTCCCGAACCGTGGGAAGCTTCTCGACGCCAGCCGAGTTGCAGCCTCTGCACCGATGGACAGATGCACCTCAGGACCGCAGCGCCGCGTGCCGCCCCACCCGACCGCCGCCCCCGGGCCGCCAGCCGAGAAGACGCATGACCACCACGACGCACGACGACGCCCGCCCCGACGCACCCGAGGGCGACCCCGCGCCCGGAGGCTCGTCGTCGCTCACCCCCGCCGAGCGCCTTCGACTCACGCGGACGCCCGACCCGCGCGTCGTCACCGCGGTGCTCGCCTTCTCGGGCCTCGTCGCGGCCCTGATGCAGATGCTGGTCATCCCCATCGTCCCGTCGTTCCCCGAGCTGCTCGACGCCGACCCTGCCGACACGACCTGGATCATCACCGCGACCCTGCTCGCCGGAGCCGTCGTCACCCCGATCGCCGGCCGCCTCGGCGACCTGATGGGCAAGCGCCGCATCGTGCTCGCCCTGGTGATCGTGATGATCGTCGGGTCGATCATCGCCGCCTCCACGTCGGAGCTCGTGCCCCTGATCGTCGGACGAGCGCTGCAGGGCACCGCACTCGGCATCATCCCGCTCGCGATCAGCATCCTCCGCGACACGCTGCCCGCCGAGCGTCTCGGCGGCGCCGTCGCCCTCGTCAGCGCCACCCTCGGCTTCGGCGGCGCCGTAGGCCTGCCGCTCAGCGCCTGGATCTCGGTCACCTTCGACTGGCACGTCCTCTTCTGGACCGCCGCCCTGCTCGGCGTGGTCGTCTTCGCCCTCGTGGCCTGGCTCGTGCCCGCCAGCACCCTCCGGACCGAGGGCCGCTTCGACCTGCCGGGAGCGATCGGCCTCGCGATCGGCCTCACGGGCGTCCTGCTCGCGGTCTCGAAGGGCAACGACTGGGGCTGGCTCAGCGGCTCGACCCTCGCCTCCGGCCTGACCGGCCTGGGCGTGCTCGTGCTGTGGGGCTTCTACCAGCTGCGGGTCAGCAGCCCGCTGGTCGACCTGCGCGTCGCGGTCCGCCCTGCCGTGCTGCTCACGAACCTCGCGTCCGTGGCGCTCGGCTTCGCGCTCTTCGGCAGCAACGTGTCGCTGCCGCAGCTGCTCGAGCTGCCCGCCGAGACCGGGGTGGGCCTCGGCCAGAGCATCATGGTCGCCTCGCTCTGCCTCGCGCCCTCCGGCGTCGTCATGATGTTGATGGCGCCAGTGGCCGCCCGTGCGACGGCGCGCTTCGGCGCCCGCCTCTGCCTGATCGTCGGCGGGTCGATCATCGTCGTCAGCTACGCGGTCGCGGCCGTCGCCTTCGACCAGGTCTGGCAGATCGTGCTCGTCTCGGTGCTGATCGGCTTCGGCATCGGACTCGCCTACGCGGCCATGCCGACGCTCATCATGCACGCCGTTCCGGCGACCGAGACCGCCGCGGCCAACGGCCTCAATACGCTGATGCGCTCGCTCGGCACGACCAGCGCGTCGGCCGTCGTCGGGCTGCTGCTCACCGCCAACTCGATGCCGTTCGGCGGCGTCTCCGTGCCGACCGAGGCCGGGTTCCGGCTGACGTTCGTCCTCGGCGCGGCCGTCGCCCTGCTCAGCGTGCTGCTCGCGGTCGCGATCCCGCGGCGTGAGCCCGTGTACGCGGACGCGGCGCTGCCGACCGGGCCGGTGCGCACGCGCTGACCCGCGCCTCCTCGACTCTGCGCTGCCTCTGCGCCCCTGCTCTCTCCTCATTCAGGAAGTTCAGTCCTGATCTGCGCGGGCGGGGGCACGCGAGTCCTGAATCGTGCACGAAGCAGGAGTTCACGACGCCCGGGTCCTGAATTGCGTCGGGTCTGAGCGGAGCTCCCGCACGGTCCCGGTTTCTTGCTCCCGCGTTCTGCTCCCGCGTTCTGCTCCCGCGTTGCCGTGCGCTGCGCTGCTGTCCCCGTTCCAGGAACCTCGATCCTGAGAACGCGAGGCGCAGGAGCGCGAGTCCTGAACCGTGCACGACACAGGACATCGCTACGCGTGGGTCCTGGATTGGGAAAGGTCTGAGCGAAGATTCCGCTCGGTCCTGCGTCCTGCTCCCGCCTTGCCCTGCGCTGCCTTGCGCTGCGCTGCTGTCCCCTTTTCAGGAACCTCGCTCCTGACAACGCGTTGCTCAGGAGCGCGAGTCCTGAATTGTGCACGACACAGGAGATCGCGACGCGTGGGTCCTGAATTGTGCGCGGATTGTGAGCAGGCGGCTGCGCACGATGCGGATCGACCGCCAGGCCCCCGAGGAGGCGCTTGCGAGCGAACTCGTTCGAGCGCGCGGCTCCCCGGTGCCACGTAGCCGCCGAGGGCGGGTCAACGTGGTCGAGGGCGGGTCGCCAGCTACCCGCCCTCGGCGCGAGCGACCCGCCCTCGAGCAACAGGCGGGCGGAGGGCGGCAGACGGGCCGGCCGCGACGCGATCAGCGGTGCAGCGCCGGGACGATCAGGTAGATGCCGTAGAGGACTCCGAGTCCGCAGAGCACGAAGCAGGCCCAGCCCGCGACCGTCCGCACGGTGCTGCGGTCGTCGACCGTGAGGAGGCGGAGCCCCAGCGAGTAGACCGTCACCAGTGCGGCGGCGGAGAACAGCGACACCAGCGCGACGGTGACGAATGCGGACCAGTCGATGTTCATCGGGTCGTCCCGTCGTCGGTGCGGTCAGTGCGGTCGGTGCAGTCAGTGCGGTCGCCGCGGTCGGCACGCTCGGCGCGGTCGACGGTCGCCGTCGCGGCGGCGGGCGGGTCGTCCAGGCGCACGAACGGCGCCTCGACTCCCCCGGCGGGAGTGTCGACGCGGCCCTTCTTCTCGGCGCGGCGAGCTCGCCGGCGCGAGAGCACGCTCGTCGCGGCGACGTCCACCTCCATCGCGGCCGACTGGTCGTGGGGGCGACGACGCGAGAGCAGGAAGATCCCGGCGATCACGGCGACTCCGACGACGGCGTCGACCACGAGCCCGACGATGCCCGCCGCGGCGATGAACGCCGCGACGGCGCCGACGGCGGCGCTCGCGGGCAGGGTGATGAACCAGGCGGCGACGATCTTGCCGGCGGTGCTCCACTGGATCTTGGCGCCGCGGCGGCCGAGACCGGCTCCGATGATCGAGCCGCTCGCGACCTGCGTCGTCGACAGGGCGAAGCCGAGATGGCTCGACGCCAGCACGGTGGCCGTGGTCGACGCCTCGGCGGAGAAGCCCTGGGTCGGCTTGACCTCGGTGAGGCCGCCTCCCATGGTCTGGATGATGCGCCAGCCGCCGGTGTAGGTGCCGAGCGCGATGGCGAGGGCGCAGACCACGACGACCCAGAGCGGCGGGCCCGAGCCGGCGCCGAGCGCGCCCGAGGCGATGAGGGTCAGGGTGATGACGCCCATCGTCTTCTGGGCGTCGTTCGTGCCGTGGGCCAGGGCGACCAGCGACGACGTGAAGATCTGGCCGTAGCGGAAGCCGCCCCGCTCGCTCTTGTCGTCCTTGCGACGCGTGATCCGGTAGGCGAGCCGGGTGGCCGTGTAGCCGACGAGGCCCGCGATGAGCGGCGCCAGCAGCGCCGGCAGCACGACCTTCGAGAGCACGACCGAGAAGTCGACCGAGCTGAGGCCCGCCCCGACGACGGCGGCGCCGATCAGGCCGCCGAAGAGCGCGTGCGACGAGCTCGACGGCAGGCCGCGCAGCCAGGTGAACATGTTCCAGACGACCGCGCCGATCAGCCCGGCGAAGATCATCTCGGGCGAGATCTGCACCCCGCCGTCGCCCTCGCGGATGATGCCGCCCGACACCGTCTTGGCCACCTCGGTGCTGAGGAAGGCGCCGACGAGGTTGAGCACGGCCGCCACCGTCACCGCGACCTTGGGCTTCATCGCCCCCGTCGCGATCGGGGTCGCCATGGCGTTGGCCGTGTCGTGGAACCCGTTGGTGAAGTCGAAGAAGAGGGCCAGGACGATGACCAGGACGACGATGAGCGTGAGATCCACCGGGCAACACTCGCACCCCGGTGAACGGCGGTCAACTCGGAGGTGCACGGCACGCAACGAGGAGGTGGACGGCAGGTGTCCGAGGACGACGCGCGCCAGGTCCGCACGCCGGCCTCAGACGTGCGGCACGAACTCCTGCCAGGCGCGGCGGCGGTCGCCGCGCGGGTCCTCCTCGATCCGGTCGACCTCGTCGATGACGAGCGTGCGGCGGCGCTCCGGCTCGTAGGTCGGCCAGTCGGCGACCGCTCCCGTCAGGACGAACTCGACCCAGCGGGCGCGCATGCGGTCGGCCGTGCGGAGGAACGCGCGACGACCGCCGAGCAGGCTCATCGCCCAGCCGAAGGGCGTGCGCATCCGGTCGTACAGCGCCCACAGCTCGAGGCCGTGGAACGCGTCCACCCCGGCGACTCGGAGGATGCGCGGTGCCGCGTCGAACCGGTAGAAGCGCACCGGCTGGTGGCGGGCGTGCCGCTCGGCGACCTTGATCGACGGGAACCAGAACGCGTAGTCGCCGCCGAAGTCGAGGGCCGCCGGGCGGTCGGGCAGCCCCGGGTACAGCTTCTTCAGGGCCTTGCGCGACGGCTTGGCGGTCGCGGCGAAGATCGCGCGGATGCGCGGCTTGGTCGTCGCGAGGATGTCCCGCCGGCCGGTGAAGACCGAGCCCTCGCGGTCGTTCGTCCCGATGATGAGCGGCACCGGGTGGGCCCGGCCCGCCTTGAAGGCGTCGAGGGGCCGCTCCGGCAGCACGTCGCCGTCGATCACCGGGCAGAAGCAGATCGTGCCCGGCTCCTCGTCCGGGGTGCGGAGCTGCAGCTCGGCCGCAGCCCGCACGATCGAGGCGACCGGCGCCTCCTCGAGCATCTGCGCCGCGTCGTCGAGCGAGGTCGACTCGACGTCGTCGTCGCCGACCTGGTGGCTCAGCAGCTCGAGGAACTCGCCTGCCCAGCGCTGCGTGACCTCGGGCAGGTAGACGGCGTTCGTCGGCGAGCTCTGGGCGATCGCCCGGGCGAAGAGGCCGCGGGCCGACGGGACGGTCATCAGGGTCGTGACCGCGTTGCCGCCCGAGCTCTCGCCGGAGAGGGTGACCGCGCCGGGGTCTCCCCCGAAGGCCGCGACGTTGTCACGCACCCACTCGAGCGCCGCGACCTGGTCGCGGAGGCCCAGGTTCGACTCGACCGGGCGCTCTGGCGTCGACCAGTGGGAGAGGTCGAGCCAGCCGAGCGCTCCCAACCGGTAGTTGATGCTCACGTAGACGATCCCGGACTGGCGCACCAGCGTCTCGCCCTGCCTCGGGTACTCGCGCGACGAGCCGACGCTGTAGGCGCCTCCGTGCACGTAGACGAGCACCGGGAGGCGGTCGCCCGGCTGCGAGCCCCTGGGCGCGAGGACGTTGACGGTCAGGCAGTCCTCGTCGAGGGGCGTGCGGCGGTCGACGCCGACGAACTGGCCCCTGTCCTGCGGGGCCGCCGGCCCGAACTCGGCCGCGTCGCGGACGCCCTGCCAGGGAGCGGCCGGGACCGGCGCCCGGAACCGGCGAGCGCCCGTCGGGGCCGCCGCGTACGGGATGCCGCGCCAGGCGAGCACGCCGCGCTCGCGCACCCCGCGGACGAGGCCGCCGGCAGTCTCGCGCAGCAGGGGGTCGTCGTCGGGGGCAGGGGTCACCACCCGACTCTACGAGCAGGAGGCGGACGCTGCGGGCACGGGTCGCTGGCCCGCCACGCACCCGTCGCGCACCCGTCGGCCGCCCGACGACCGTCGTTCATCCGGAGTTCTCCGAGGTGCCGCCTGAGAGACTGGTGAACGACTTCACACACTGCACATCTGCAGGCCCGCACACTTCTGCGGGCCTGCCCAGCCGCGCCGACGGAACGGGGACTCACGCCGCATGGAACTCGCCGAAGTGCTGATCATCCTCTCGGGCTCGCTCCTCGTCACCGGCTTCGCGCGCTGGAAGGGCCTGCCGGCCCCGCTGCTCACGGTCGCCGTGGCGCTCGCCGTGTCCTTCATCCCGGGGGTGCCCGACATCCAGATCGACAGCGAGGTCATCCTCACGGTCGTGCTGCCGCCGCTGCTCTACTCGGCGTCGCTCGACGTGTCCCTGCTGAACTTCCGCGAGAGCCGGGTGCAGATCCAGCGGCTGGGCATCGGCGCGGTCGTCGTGACCGCGTTCGTCGTGGGCGGTGTCGCCTACCTGCTGATCCCCGACATGACGTGGCCGGCCGCCGTGCTCGTCGGCGCCGTCGTCGCCCCGCCCGACGCGGTCTCGGCCGCCGCGATCGGCCGCAAGCTCGGCCTGCCCCGCAAGGTGATGACCGTCCTGTCGGGCGAGAGCCTGATCAACGACGCGGCGTCCCTGACGCTGGTGAAGGTGTTCCTCGCGATCGTGGGGGGCGCCTCCTTGACTCTGTGGGAGGACCTCGGGATCTTCGGCCTCGCGATCGGCGTGGGCGTCGCGGTCGGCCTCGTGCTCGGCTTCGTCGCCCATCGCGTGCGGATGCGCATCGACGACCCCGTGATCGAGAACGTGATCGGGCTGCTGCTGCCGTTCATCGCCTACATCACCGCGGAGGAGCTGAGCGGCTCCGGCGTGCTCGCCGTCGTCGCCGCCGGGCTCTACGTGGGCTTCAACTCGCCCCGCACCGGCTACGCGACCCGCCTGCAGGAGCGCCCGTTCTGGGCCGCGGCCGACGTGCTGCTCGAGGGCTTCGTCTTCGCCCTCATCGGGCTGCAGCTGCGGACAGTCGTCCAGGAGGTGGCCGAGAGCGACCGAGGACTGTCACAGAGCGTCGGGGTCGCCTTCGTGGTCCTCGCGGTGGTGGTGCTCGTCCGGCCGGCCTTCGTCTTCGCCAGCTACTACGCGGCCCGTGTGCTGCGCTACCTGCTGTTGTCGCGCCTCCTGCGGGGGATGCGGCGGGTGCCGGCGCTGCGACGCGTGCGGTACCACCCGCAGCCCCGGCTCGACTGGCGGCAGCTGACCGTCATCTCGTGGACGGGCATGCGCGGGGTGGTGACGCTCGCCGCCGTCGTGTCGATCCCGGCAGTGACGGAGAGCGGGGTGCCCGTGCCGGCCCGCGACACGATGTTCCTGATCGCGTTCGTGGTGACCGTCGGCACTCTGCTGCTGCAGGGGCTGACGCTGCCGGCCGTGATCCGCCGGCTCGGCGTCCAGGACACCAGCCAGCGCGACCGAGACCTCGCCGCCGAGCTCGCGCTCTTCGCGACGAGCACCGCCGAGACGCTCGAGCACGTCGAGGCGCGTCGCGCGGCGTGGACGGCGCAGTACGGCCCCGAGCTGACCGAGCGGGCGATCCAGGCGGCCACGGCGCGGCTCGTGCGACAGAACGACGCACTGCAGCGCGGCGCCGTCGAGGACGCCTCCGACCGGACCGTCACGGGCGCCGAGCGCGACCGCCGACGAGAGGTGCCGCGGGCGATCAGCAAGATCCGGCGCGAGCTGCTCGACAAGCGGCGCGAGGTGGTGCTGCGCGAGCGCGACGCCGGCGCCCTCGACGAGGAGGTCATGCGCCACGTGCTGCTCGGCATCGACGCGGAGGAGCTCGCCATGGACACGAACGCGATGTCGAGCACCCGGTCGTGAGCACGCCTGGCGCGGCCGCCGCCTCCGCGCGTATCGTGACGACGACCGAGAAGGAGCACGCGTGACGTCGACGAAGCCCGAGCCGGGCCGCTTCCGCCGCTGGTACTCGACCCTGCACCCGTCGCTGCAGCTGATCGGCCTGCAGCTCTGGCTGCCGCTGTTCTTCATCGTCGGCTTCTGCCTCTGCTACATCGCCGCCTTCCACGCCCCGCACCCGCACGACGTGCCGATCGCGGTCGTCGGGTCGTCGTCCGAGCTGCAGCAGGCGCTCGACGAGGCCGACCCCGGCGTCTTCGTCGTCCGCGGCGAGACCAGCGTCGAGGAGGCGCGCGAGGCGGTGCGCACCGGTCACGCGGCCGTCGCGTGGGACCCGGCCGACTCGACGATCTACAAGGCGAGCGCACATCAGTACCAGGTGTCCGCCCTCATCCCCGCGATGATCACGCCGGTGCTCCAGGCAGGAAGCGCGACCCCCGTCGTGCAGGACCTCGCGCCCCTGCCTGCCTACGACGAGTACGGCACGGTGTCGCTCTACCTCATGCTCGCCTGGTGCATCGGCGGCTACATGGTCGCGATGTTCATCGGCCTGATGGGGGCGCCGCTGCGGCACCGCACCCGGGTGTCGGTGATCGTCGTCGGCGCGCTGCTGATCTCCCTGATCACGAACACGCTCGCCGGGCCGGTGATCGGCGCGGTGCAGGGGCACTGGGGCGAGCTGGTGCTGCTCGGCTGGGCCTGGATCACGGCCATCGGGCTCACGGTGAACGGGATCAGCTACTTCGCGGGGCGCTTCGTCGCCCTGCCGGCCATGATCGTGTTCGTCTTCCTGTCGATGCCCGCCTCCGGCGGCGCCTACCCGTCGTGGTTCATGCCGCAGCCCTTCGCCTGGCTGAACGCCGTCGTCGTCGGCAGCGGCATCACCGAGATGTTGAAGCGGGTCCTCTACGACGTCGGCCCCGGCTACGGCCGCGGCCTGACGATGCTGATCAGCTACGCCGTCGCCGGGGTCGTGCTGATGATCGTCGGCAAGGCGTGGTGGGAGCGGCGACGCATCCGCCGGATCGTCACGGGACGCACGACGATGTTCGCCGACGCCCAGGCCGCGAACCGCGAGTTCCTCATCAGCGAGCGCGACGACGTGCTCGCGCGGCACGGGCTGGTCGCGACCGACACGGGCAGCATCGACACGGTGCCGGAGGACGAGCGGCGGCGGTACGAGGCGGGCGCGGACGACGGCTCGGACGTCGACGGCGACGTGCACGGCGACATGTTCCTGGGGGCTCCGGGCGGGCTCGAGGACACCGGGCTGGACACGCGTCCGGTGCGCGTCGTGCCGCGGCGGGGCGAGAACGACGGCGAGCGCGACGGCGACCGCGTCCGCGACCGCTAGGAGCGCCGGCCACCGGGCCGGGGACGACGACGGGCCCGTGTGCAGTGCACACGGGCCCGCGTCGCGGTCGGCCGTCGGTCGCCTGGTCAGCGGCTCCCGGCAGCGACCGCAGCCGCTTCGCGCCTGGCGAGCAGGGCCTGTTCGGCGACCCGGTCCGAGTGCGCAAAGCGGACGGCGACGACCGCGAAGCGCGTGAGCACCGCGGCGGTGCCGATCAGGGAGAGTGCGAGTCCCGTGCTCCCCAGCACGGCGCCCACGACGATCGCGGAGATGGCGGCGGCCCACCCGAGGGCCACCACCCATCGCGGTGTCGTCAGGGACAACTCGGCCCACCGCCGCGTGCCACCCGTCGTGCGTGTCGCACGGATGGTGACCGCCTGGTGTCCGCTCATGTCGCACTCTCTCCTGATCGTGTTGATCTGTCACCCGAATGACTCGTCGCGATCGACTGTAGAGATCGCGCCCGGAGCGTGCGTCCCCCTCTTGCGGGGGCACCCGAGAGGGGGCAGAACGCGCCGGAGTCCTCCGTTCTGCGGACCTGCGAGCCCTCAGGAGGCAGGCAGTGGCCGATCGGAGACCACCGTCGCGAGGTCGTCCCCGAAGGTGAACTCGTGCGCCACGTGTCCCCCGGCGAGCACCCCGGGCAGCCAGCGCCGGGCGTCGTCCCACATCTCGCCGAGGGGCAGGTCGGCCGCGTCGTGCCAGGCCGGCACGAGCTCGTCGCTCTCGGCAGGCTCGCCCTGCCAGCGGGTCGTCACGAACACGGAGGAGCGCTGGCTCCACGCTTCGCGGTGGGGGAAGAGGTAGAGCAGCTCGCCCCGGGGGTCGAGGTCGACAGGGTCGACCGTCACCCCCGCCTCCTCGGCGATCTCGCGGACGGCGGCGTCGAGGGCCGTCTCGTGGGGCTCGAGCTTGCCGCCGAGGCCGACGTGGTAGCCGGTGCCGAGGCCGGTCTTCTTGCGGCCGAGGAGCACCTGCGCGACCCCGTCGCGCTCGCGGAGCAGGTACGTGACGCAGACGCGGTAGGGCATGGCGCCCACAGTACCGAGGCCGAGGAGGCGCGGAGCAGGCACCCAGGGACTGCCCGCGTAGGGTCGTCGTCATGTCCGAGACGCCCGACGCACCCCGCGGGGGCGTGCCGGAGTTCCGCGGGGCCGGCCGAAGCCTCGAGGTGCTGCGGGCCGAGGCGCACGACGAGCTGGCCGCCCTGATCGAGCTGCGCTGCCGCGGCGGCGAGGACCCCTGGGACGTGGTGCCGTCGCTGCCGACCGTCGACGAGCAGGTCGTGATCGGCATCCGCGCCGATGCCAGGGGCGTCGAGGGCGTGCCCGTCGCGGGCGGGCTCGGAGCGGAGGACGAGCTGCGGTTCCTCCGCGGGGTGGCGCTGTGGCACCCGGAGCTGTCGCGGGCCGTCTGGTCGCTGATGGGGCGGATCGACGCGGCGTCGCACTGACCGGTCGCGGTGTCCGGCTGGCGCTGTCGGGGGTCGCGGCTAGCGTGGCCGCATGATCTGGAGCGACGTCCTCACCGTGACGCTCGGCGCCTTCCTCGGCGCCGGGGCGGCCTTCGCGTCGAACCTGCTCGTGCGCCTGCTCGAGTCGCGCCGGGCCGAGGCCTCGGCCCTCAACGAGCTGGTGACCGAGATCCACTTCCGGCGGGTGCTCCGTCGTGTCTCGGCGACGCGCAGCCCCGACGCCGCGACGCGTGACCCGGCCTACGCGCACGCCCGGCGGTCCATCGGCGCCCTGCGGGGCGTCATCCGCTCCGCGCGGCGTCGCACGCGGCCGCGATCGACCGCGCTGCCGGTCCTCAACGAGATGACGCTCGCCTGCAACACGTTCCTCGACGACAGCGACGACCAGCCCGATCTCTACCGCCTGCACCTCATGCAGCTGCACGCGCGGCTGAACGCGAGCGTCCGGCGGCTGCGCGACCCGCGCCGTGCGATCGCCGACCTCGAGCCGGGCGAGGCGCACCTCGCGCCGACCGTGGCGGGGCTGCGGGCCCCGACGACCCTGCTGGCGGACGACGGACTCCGGCCGGGAGGCGCGGGTACCGTCGCCCGCATGACCAGCGACGCGCACGCCGACCAGCCAGACCCTCCGGACCTGCCCGACCCCGCCGCCCTGCCCGACCCCGCCGACGTGCCCGACGACGACCTCGACGGCCTCGCCACCCTGCCGGGCGTGCGCACCGCCGGCGGCGCCGAGAAGGCCGGCACCCCCGAGGAGGCGGCCGAGATCCGTCGACAGGAGGCGGCTCCCGACCCGGCCGACAGCGACGTCGCCTCCGACGACTACCCCGACGTGCCCGAGCAGGACGGTCTGACGGGGTCCGACCGCCGGGTCTGAGCACGAGCCGGAGCACGGACGGGCAGCCTGGCTAGGCTGGCTGGATGGCCTCCCTCACCCCTCCCCGCGCCCCGCAGAAGCCCGTCGTCCGCAGCCACCACGGCCACGACGTCGTGGACGCCTACGAGTGGCTGCGCGACAAGGAGGACCCTGAGGTGATCGCCCACCTCGAGGCCGAGAACGCGTACACCGCCCAGCAGACCGACCACCTGGCCGCCCTGCGCGAGACGATCTTCGAGGAGATCAAGGGCCGCGTCCAGGAGACCGACCTCGGCGTGCCGGTCCGTGAGGGCTCGTGGTGGTACTACTCGCGCACCGCGGAGGGCAAGCAGTACGGAATCCACTGCCGCGCCCCGATCTCCGGGCCGGACGACTGGACTCCCCCGGCGATCGCCGCCGATCGTCCCGCCGAGGGCGAGCAGGTGCTGCTCGACGGCAACGTCGAGGCCGAGGGGCACGACTTCTTCTCGCTCGGCAGCTTCGACGTCTCGGCCGACGGCACGCGCCTGGCCTGGGCCGTCGACACGACGGGCGACGAGCGCTACCTGCTGCGCGTCCGCGACCTCGAGACGGGTCGCGACCTCGACGACCGCGTCGAGGACACCGCGCCCGGCGCCGTGTTCGATGCGACCGGCGAGTGGATCTTCTACCCGACGGTCGACGAGGCGTGGCGGCCCGACACCATCTGGCGGCACCGCGTCGGCACGACGGGCGACGACGTCGTCGTGATGACCGAGCCCGACGAGCGCTACTGGATCGGCGTCGGCCTCACCCGCAGCCGCCAGTACCTGCTGATCGAGATGGGCTCGAAGATCACCAGCGAGACCTGGCTGCTGGACGCGACCCACCCGACCGGCGAGTTCCGGGTCGTCTGGCCCCGCCGGGAGGGCGTCGAGTACGAGGTGGAGCACGCCGTGATCGCAGGCAGCGACCGCCTCCTCGTGGTGCACAACGACGGTGCCGAGAACTTCGAGCTCGTCGACGTGCCGGCCGACGACCCGACCTCGACGACCGACCGCCAGGTCGTCGTGCCGCACAGCGCCTCCGTCCGGCTCGAGTCGGTCGACGCGTTCGCCGGGCACCTGGTCGTCGAGTACCGCCGCGAGGCCCTGCCCCGCTTCTCGGTCGTGCCCCTGGGCCCTGACGGCATCGGCGAGCCCGTCGAGGTCGAGTTCGACGAGCCCCTCTTCTCCGCGGGCGCGTCGGGCGGCCCCGAGTTCGCCCAGCCGACCGTGCGGTTCGTCCACACCTCGTTCACGACGCCGTCGACCGTCGTCGACCTCGACGTCCGCAACGGCGAGCGCCGGGTGCTGAAGCGCCAGGTCGTGCTCGGCGACTACGACCCCGCCGACTACCAGCAGGCCCGTGAGTGGGCGACGGCAGCCGACGGCACGCGCATCCCGATCTCGCTCGTCTGGCGTCGCGACGCCGTGCGGGTCGGCGAGCCGGCACCGCTGCACCTCTACGGCTACGGCTCGTACGAGCACAGCATCGACCCGGGCTTCAGCGTCGCGCGGCTCTCGCTGCTCGACCGGGGCGTCGTCTTCGCGGTCGCGCACGTGCGCGGCGGCGGCGAGATGGGCCGCGCCTGGTACGAGCAGGGCAAGACGCTCTCGAAGAAGAACACCTTCACCGACTTCGTCGACGTCGCCGACCACCTGATCGCCGAGGGGCGCACCAGCCCCGAGCTGCTCGTCGCCGAGGGCGGCAGCGCGGGCGGCCTGCTGATGGGCGCCGTGGCCAACCTCGCGCCGGAGCGCTTCGCCGGGATCGTCGCGGCCGTCCCGTTCGTCGACGCCCTGACGAGCATCCTCGACCCGTCGCTGCCCCTCACCGTGATCGAGTGGGACGAGTGGGGCGACCCCCTGCACGACGCCGAGGTCTACGAGTACATGGCGAGCTACACCCCCTACGAGAACGTGCGCGAGGGCGTGCCGTATCCGCGGATCCTCGCCGTCACGTCGCTGAACGACACCCGGGTGCTCTACGTCGAGCCCGCGAAGTGGACGGCCCGGCTGCGTGACGTCGGCGCTCCCGTGCTGCTCAAGACCGAGATGTCGGCGGGCCACGGCGGCGTCAGCGGGCGCTACGAGTCGTGGCGCGAGCGGGCCTTCGAGCTCGCCTGGCTGCTCGACGTGCTCGGCCGCGCCTAGGACTCCGTGGACCACGGCGGGCAGGACCGGATCGGGCTCGACCACGTCGCGCTGCTGCGCGGCATCAACGTGGGGACGGCGAAGCGCGTCCCGATGGTCGAGCTCCGCGCGGCCGCCGAGGAGCTGGGGCACCAGCGCCCGGCGACGTTGCTGAACAGCGGGAACCTCGTGTTCTCCGCCGACCGTCCGCTCGGTGCCGACGACGCCGACGCCCTGCGGGCAGCCGTCCTCGCGCGCACGGGCGTCGACGCCGAGCTCGTCGTCCTGGCAGGCGACGCGTTCGCGCGGATCGCCGCGGCGAACCCGCTGCGCGACGAGTCACGCGAGGCGAAGTCGTTGTCGGTCGCGTTCGCCCAGGCGGGGCGTCCCGTGATCGAGGAGGCGCCTCCTGCGTCCGACCTCGCCCCCGAGCTGATGGTCGTGACGGGCGAGGCGGTCTACCAGTGGCTGCCCGACGGCGTGCTCGCCAGTCGCGTGCCCGCCGCGTGGTGGCGGTCGCTCGCCGTGCCGGTCACCGCGCGCAACGACGCGACGGTGCGCAAGATCGAGGCGCTGCTCGCGTCGCGCCGCCTCGTCGCCTCCTCCTGACGCCTGCCGCCGCCTCCTGAGACCCACCGCCTACTCCTGACCTCGAGGGCGGGTCGGAGTCGTCGAGGGCGGGTCCGCGGCGACCCGCCCTCGACCGTTCCGTGGCTGCGGGATCACGGACCAGCGCGCAGAGTCGGGGACGGGCGGGCTCAGGCGGGCTCGGCTCCGAGGCCTCGGGCGAGCTTCGACCGGGAGGCGGACGGCACGGCGCCGCCGGCGAGCAGGCGCGCCTCGATCGCGTCGAGCAGGGCGTCTCCCGACGCGCCGTCGACGCCGGGCGCGAGCTCCGCCTCCCACTCGCGCCAGCGGCGGACGACGGGCTCGGCGCCGTCCCGGCCCGGCACGGTCGCCGTGACGACGTCGTCGGCGAGCTCCGCGAGGGCCGCACCCTCCGCGTCGAGGAGCGTCGTCGCCGTGCGCGTCGTCTCGAGCACGACGACCGGCGAGACCGGCCGGCCTCCGAGCTGCTCCTCGACCCGGGCGAGCAGCTCGGCGGGGACTCCCTCGTCCGCCGAGCCGAGGGGCGCGTGTACCTCGCGCCGCCCCCGGGTGCTCCCGTCGGGCTCGCCGGTGGTCGAGTCCGCCGCCGAGTGGTCGGCTCCGGTCGCTCCGGGGCCGTCCGACGACGTCTCCTGACCACTCGAGGCCGGGGCGGGCGGCAGCTTCAGGTGCCAGCCCTCGTCGTGGCCGCCCGTCCGGCGGCGCAGCGTGATGCGCGAGCCCAGCAGGAGGTGGTCGTCCGTGTCGTGATAGACGGCACGGAGGTGCGCGGGCGCGGCGCGCTCGACGCGGGCGACCTCGACGACGTGGCCGGCGCCTCCTGCGGGGTCTGCGGGGACCGAGACGTCGTCGAGGTCCGGGACGACCGCCTCCTCGTCGACGTCGTACTTGCGCTCGATCTCGGTCTGCTCGCTGGTGCTCATGCAGACAGTTCTAGTCGGGTGGTCTCCGAGCGTGCCGGGCTCCGAGCAGGCCGGTCTTCGGAGCGGTCAGCGGGCGTAGGGTCGGGGCATGAGCGACGTCGCGCCGACCCTTGCCGGATGGATGGCGCGACAGCGCTGGTACGCCACGAAGGGCAGCACGCCCGCGATCCGGGTGATCGGGTCGTTCGAGGCCGATCTCGACGGCGTCCTCGCGATGACGCTGCTCGTGATCGACGAGGCGCCCGAGCTGCCCGTGCTGTACCAGGTGCCCGTGGTCGCCCGCCGTACCCCGCTGCCCGGCGGCGACGCGGCGTTCATCGGCTCGGCCGACGACCTCTACCTCTACGACGCCCCGCACGACCCCGCGTACGCCCGGCACCTCTTCGAGCTGATGTCGAGCCGCGCCCACGTGGACGGCTCCGACGTCGTCGTCGACGGCACGCCCCTGGTCGAGGCCGGCCGCGTCCGCCGCTCCCGGGTGCTCAAGGGCGAGCAGTCGAACACGTCGATCATCTACGACCTCGAGGGCGGGCCGGTCGAGCACGCCATCGCGAAGGTGTTCCGGGTGCTGCACCACGGCGACAACCCCGACGTCACGACGCAGGCCGCGCTGACCGAGGGCGGGTCGACCAGGGTGCCGACCACGTTCGGCTCGCTGCACGCCACCTGGCCAGACCCGGGCCGCGACCACGGCGTCGCCCGCGGCCACCTCGCCTTCTCGCAGGAGTTCCTGGCCGGGGCCGAGGACGCCTGGCGCGTCGCCCTCGACGCCGCCGGTGCCGGGCAGGACTTCACGGAGTCCGCGAGAGAGCTCGGCACCGCCGTCGCCGAGGTGCACGCCACCCTCGCCGACCAGCTCGGCACGGTCCCCGCCGACGAGACGGCCGTCGCGGAGGCCCTGACCAGCATGCGGCGCCGCATCTCGATCGCTGCCCGTGAAGTGCCGGAGATCGCCGAGCACGAGGAGGCGGTCCTCGCCGTCTACGACGCGGCCGAGTCGCTGACGTGGCCGCGCCTGCAGCGGATCCACGGCGACCTGCACCTCGGACAGGCGCTCAAGTCGCCCAGCCGCGGCTGGACCCTGCTCGACTTCGAGGGCGAGCCGCTGCGGCCGATGCCCGAGCGCTCGCGCGCCGATCTCGTGCTGCGGGACATCGCGGGCATGCTGCGGTCGTTCGACTACGTCGCGGGGTCGCTCGCGCAGCAGACGCCGCCGGTCGACGCGGCTGCCTGGGCGCACGACTCGCGCGTCGCCTTCGTGGACGGGTACATCGCCTCCTCGGGGGTCGACGTGCGGGCCCAGCGCGCACTGCTCGACGCGTTCGAGATCGACAAGGCCGTGTACGAGGCCATCTACGAGAAGCGGAACCGGCCCGACTGGATCGGCATCCCGCTCGCCGCGGTCGCCCGGCTCGTCGCGCGCTCGGGCCGCCGCGCGGGCTGAGCGCCGCGCCGCCGCGCCTCCTCGCCGCCGCGCCGCCGCGCCTCCTCGCCACCTCGCCGCTCCCCTCACGAAGCCGGCGGGTCACAGTCGCGTGCGGCGGGTCACAGTCGTACGCGGCGGGCGGGCGCTGACCCGCCACCGGCGGCAGGAACCCGCCGACATGCTCAGAGCAGACGCACGAGGGCATCACGAAGCCGGCGGGTCACAGTCGTACGCGGCGGGCGGGCGCTGACCCGCCACCGGCGGCAGGAACCCGCCGACATGCTCAGAGCAGCACGCAGCACGACCACGCTCTGCAGCACCAGCAGGTGCGCAGAGCAGTGCCGGTCACGAAGGAGGCGCGGATCCGGTCCCGGGGACCGGCGCCGCGCCTCCTTCGCGCAGGGTGCAGCCCTACGGCCGCGGCACGTTCCGCAGGTTCGAGCGCGCCATCGACACGACCTCGCCCGCTCCTCCGTTCATGACGATCTTCGACATGGCCAGCGAGAAGCCCTTCACCTGCGCCCCCGTGATCGCCGGCGGCAGCGAGAGCGCCTGCGGGTCGGTCGCGATGTCGATCAGCGCAGGTCCGTCGTGCTCGAAGACGGCCTCGAAGCCGTCGCGGAGGTCGCCCGGCTGGTCGACGTGCACGGCGTGGATGCCGATCGAGCGGGCGACGGCGGCGTAGTCGACGTAGGGCACGTCGACGCCGAAGTCCGGGTACCCGTCGACGAGCATCTCGAGCTTGACCAACCCGAGGGTCGAGTTGTTGAAGACGACGATCTTCACGGGGATCTCGTACATCTTCGCGGTGATCAGCTCGCCCATCAGCATCGAGAGCCCGCCGTCGCCGGACATCGAGACGACCTGGCGTCCGGGGAACGCGAGCTGCGCGCCGAGGGCGTGCGGCAGGGCGTTCGCCATCGAGCCGTGCAGGTACGAGCCGAAGACGCGGCGACCGGCCGTCGGCGTGATGTACCGCGCCGCCCACACGTTCGCCATGCCCGTGTCGGCGGTGAAGATCGCGTCGTCGGCGGCGACGTCGTCCAGGATCGACGCCGCGTACTCCGGGTGGATCGGCACCAGCGTCTCGGCCTTCTTCGTGTACGCGCCGACGACGCTGCCCATCAGCTTCTCGTGCTTCTTGAGCGTCTTGTCGAGGAACCGGCGGCTCTTCTTCGGCTTCACGAGCGGCTGCAGCATCCGGAGGGTCGGCAGCACGGCACCGTGCACCGGCACGTGCACCGTCGCCCGACGACCGATCACGGCCGCCTCGACGTCGACCTGGGCGATCTGCGCCTTGTCGCCGTCGGGCAGGAACTGCGGGTACGGGAAGTCGGTGCCGAGCAGCACGAGCAGGTCCGCGTCGTGGATGCCCGCGTGCGCGGCCCCGTAGCCGAGCAGGCCGGTCATGCCCACGTCGTAGGGGTTGTCGTGCTGGATGACGTCCTTGCCGCGCAGGCTGTGCCCGATCGGCGCCCCGACCACACCAGCCAGCTCGATGATCTCGTCGTGGGCGCCGCGACCGCCCTCGCCGACGAAGAACGCGACGGTGCCCGCGGCGTTGATCGCGTCGGCGAGCGCCTGGACGTCCTCCCGGGCGGGGACGAGCTCGGGGGCACGGGTCGTGAGGTGCGGCGGCGTGGCACCCTGGGCCTCCAGCTCGGCGATGTCGCCGGGCAGCGTGACGACGCTGACGCCGTGCCCCGCCATCGTGTGCCGGATGGCCGACGCGACGACCGACGGCGACTGCACGGCCGTCGAGATCATCTCCGAGTAGCCGGAGCACTCGACGAAGAGCCGGTCGGGGTGCGTCTCCTGGAAGTAGTCGGTGCCGATCATCGCGCTCGGGATGTGGCTGGCGATCGCGAGCACCTTCGCGCGGCTCCGGTGCGCGTCGTAGAGGCCGTTGATGAGGTGCAGGTTGCCGGGGCCGCACGAGCCTGCGCAGACGGCGAGCTCACCGCTCATCTGCGCGTCGCCGGAGGCCATGAAGGCCGCCGCCTCCTCGTTGCGGACGTGGATCCAGTCGATGCCGCCCTTCGCCGAGCCGCCGGTGCGGCGCACCGCGTCGACGATCGGGTTGAGGCTGTCGCCGACGATGCCGTAGATGCGCCGGACCCCGGCGGCCACGAGCTGGGCGATGATCTGGTCGGCGACGGTGTCTGCCACGGGGTCCTCCTGGTGCGCGATGGTGTCGGGCGAGCGGTGCAGGCGTCCTCACCCGCGCCTCCTCGACCCGTGTCCTCCCAGCCAACTCCCCCGTCCCTCACCGCCGACCGGGCATAGCCTGGGACCATGACCGACACCGCCACCTCCTACGTCCCCGAAGCCGGCTCCATCACGATCTTCAGCACGTCGTGGTGCGGCTACTGCGCCCGCCTCAAGCAGCAGCTCGGCAAGCAGGGCATCGGCTTCACCGAGGTGAACATCGAAGAGGTGGCGGGCACCGCCGAGATCGTCGAGAACGTCAACGGCGGCAACCAGACGGTGCCCACGGTGATCTTCCCCGACGGCTCGACCGCGACCAACCCGTCGCTCGCCGACGTCAAGGCGAAGCTCGGCCTGTAGCGCTCGTCAGACGCGGGCGCGGACGCAGGCGCGAGCACACACGTCTGCAACGCGAGAACGCCCCGCTCCTCCCTCAGGAGGCGCGGGGCGTTCTGCTGCGACAGGTCGCGTCAGCTCTGCGGTGCGGCCGCGAAGAACTCGATCTGGTTGCCGTCGGGGTCCTTGACCATGAGGGTCGTGCCGAAGTCCGGGTCCTCGAGGTCGGACTCGATGCCGACCGACGCGGCGTGATCCTGCCAGGCGACGACGGCGTCGCGGTCGGCCACGGCGAAGCCGATGTGGTCGAGACCGGGGACGGTCGGGTCGAAGGGCACGGCCTTGCCCTCGGTGTAGGCGGTCACGCCGAGGATCTGGCCGCCGCCGACCGAGAACAGCCGACGGTCGAGCCCGTCCAGCACGATCTGGCCCACGGGCGGTGCGCCGAGCAGCGACTCGTAGAACGCGAGGCTCGCGTCGAGGTCGGACACGGTGATGGCGACGTGGGCGTAGCCCTGGATCTCGGGCATGGTGTGCTCCTTCGGGTGCGTGCGTGTGGTGATCTCCCGACCCAACTCCCGCCTCCTGGGAGGCGTCCCTCCACGGCGGGCGAGTTCGTCGCGTCCGGGCTGTCACGACGGCCCGGGACCGACGAACTCGCCCGCCGCCCCGGCCGATGCAGTGAGCCGGGAACGGCGCGGCCCGAGCTAGTCGGAGAGGGCGTCCGTCAGCAGGGCGACCAGCGCGCTGAGCTGGATGTCGCCCGAGTCGACCACCTCGCTGTCGTCGCCGTCGAGGGCGCGCGCCGCGAGGCCAGCCTTGCTGTCGATCAGCTCGGCGATCTTCGTGTCGATCGTCTGGGCGGCGATGACGCGCCAGGCGGTGACGGGTTCTTCCTGGCCGATGCGGTGCACGCGGTCGATCGCCTGCGTCTGCTCGGCGTCCGTCCACGAGAGCTCGGCGAGCACGACGTTCGAGGCGACCTGCAGGTTGAGCCCGACGCCGGCCGCGGTGAGCGAGCAGACGACGACCTCGACCTCGGGGTCGTTCACGAACGCGTCGATCTGGCGCTGGCGAACGGCCGGCGTCTGGTCGCCACGGATCGAGGCGTACTTGATGCCCCGCTTCGCGAAGGTCTGCTCGGCCGTGTCCATCACGTCGATGTGCTTGGCGAAGAAGACGACCTTGCCGACGTTGCGGGCGAGCTGCGCGGTGTAGTCCGCGGCCAGCCCGGCCTTGGCCTGGCCGATGCGGCGCACCATGCTGAACACGTTCTCGCCGTTCTTGGCGGTCGTCGTGTCCTCGAGCTCCCACTTGGCGACCTGGCGCACCAGGTCGTGGTCGATCCCCTCGACCCGGACCCCGGAGGTGCGGGCCGCGAGCGCTGACCGGTACCGGGACACGAGTCGGCGGGCCAGCTCGCGCTCGGCCTCGCGGATCGAGCGGCCGGCCTCGTCGTCGAGCTCGACGGGGAGGTCGGCGATGCGGCGGGCCGGGATGTCGGCGGCGACGTCTACCTTGCGCCGTCGGACGATGCCGAGGTCGATGACGATCTCGCGGGCGGACGAGAAGAAGCCGGGATCGGCCGGCGTGAGGCCCGCCTCCTCGAGCTGCTCCATGAGCTCGGCGGCGGGCTTCTTGTCGCCGATCCAGCCGAGGAACTCCCAGATCGCACGGAAATCTTCGATGTCGTTGATCAGCGGCGTGCCGGTGAGCGCCATCAGCAGCGGGTGCGCCGTGCGCGAGCGGATGCGCTCCGACAGCTGCAGCACGTGCCGGGACCGCTGCGACTCCTTGTTCTTGATGAAGTGCGCCTCGTCGACGATCATGCCCTTGAAGCCGAGGTCGCCGAGCCAGCCGACGTGCCGGTCGAGCACCTCGTAGTTGACGATCACGACGTCCGCGAAGGCGTCGAGGGTGTCGCCGTCGCCGTGGATCACCGTGGCGGTGCGGGTCGGCGTCCAGAGCTGCACCTCGCGCGCCCAGTTCGTCTTGACGACGTTCGGCACGACGACGAGCAGCGGGTACGCGCCTGCTGCCTGGGCGGCGAGCAGCGACTGGGCCGTCTTGCCGAGGCCCGGCTCGTCGGCGAGCAGGTAGGTGCGGTGGCCCTGGCGCGCCGACTCGACGAGCTGTGCCTGGTGGTGCATCAGCGTCGCGCCGGCCGGGGCGTCGACGGTGGTCGGCTCGGGCAGGGGCATGCAGGCGGACCCGCCGCCGGCGCCGTACTCGAACGACTTGAAGAGCGGGCCGAACAGCTCCCAGTTGGCGAGGCGCACAGGGTGCACCTCGCGGGCGACCTCGGCGAGCGAGAAGTCCGGCGGCAGGAACGGGTTCGCGAGCTGGCGCGAGACGACCGACTGCGGCACGACCTGGCGCTCGGACACAGGGGCGACGGGCGCGGCCTCGCGCACGACGACCTGCTCCTCGGGAGCGAGCTCCATGCCGGCGGACATCTGCATGTCGCGCTTGAGGGCCCTGGCGCTCTCGGAGACGACGGCGTCCTCGCCGAGCAGCGCGATGAGGGAGGTGTCGCGAGCGGCCGTCTTCGCGAGGATCTGAGCGACGCCGTCGAGCCGCTTCATCTGCTCGGCGCGCTCGGAGTCGCTGATCGCCTTGTCGACCTTGACCCTGGCGCGCTCCTCGCGCATCAGCAGGGCGATGACCTGGAACTTCGTGCGGCTGGACGGCTTCACCTGCCCGCGCTGGGCGGCGGCCTCCACCTCGCGCACGGCGCGGGCGAGGACGGGGATGAGCCCGTCGTTGTCCACCTCGCGGCGGCGGTGCTTCTGGGGGGCGGTGCGGGTGCCGCCCTGCTGACGCTGGCCTGGTCGAGCCAAGGCTCCTCCTCGTGGTCGACGCGACGGTCGACGGTGCTGTGTCGTCGAGCGACGACGGGTGGTGCTGCGGTGCGACGCTGCGGCACCGGGCTGGGCCCCGGCCGCTCGTCTGCCTTGCCGGCGCCTGCCCTGCCGGGTGTGTCGTGCCCAGCGCCGGTGACGACGCGACGAGCCGCCGCGGTGCGGACACCGGGGCGAGACGGGACACGGCCGGACGATCTCGGATCGGACGGCGGAGAGGCACGGACGAAGGGACTCCGTCGCCGCCTCCGGCCGGGTCGGACCATCTGTGCCAGATGACGACACGGACGATGCTGCGCGCTAGTTTACGCGCTCACGCACCCGACACGCCACCGGGCGCCGTCGTGTCGCCTGCGGCGTCCGGAACGACGGGCGAGTCGGGCGCCGGCCAGCCGCCGAGTGCGCCCGCGGCGGCACCCAGCAGCTGCTCGGCCTTGCGCCGCCCGGTGTCCGTGCCGAGCGTCGCCTGGCCCCCCGCGTGGGCGAGCAGCTGGGCCGCGACCGCCGGGGCCAGCCGGTCGGCGAGCCCAGGAGCCGCACGCGCCCAGGTGCGGGAGAGCTCGTCCGCGAGACGCTCGCAGGCGCGGGCCTCGGCCTCGTCGCCGTTGCCGCGGTGCCACTGCCCCGTGACGACGAGGTGGGCGACGAGGGCCGCGGCGTCGCGCGCGGGGTGGCCGAGCCCCGCGGTGTCGATGTCGAGCAGGCCGGTGACGTGCCACGGCCGCTCGGGGTCGACGAAGAGCTGCTCGAGGTGCAGGTCGCCGTGGATGACGGCGAGGGCGTCGCCCGTCCAGGTCGCTCGTCGACGCTCGATCTCGCCGTAGAGGGCCTGGATCTCTGGCGCGCGCCCTGGCAGGGCCGTGGAGAGGGTGCCTCGGTGCCAGTCCGCGTGGTCCAGGGCGTCCGACTGGGCCCGGTTCGTGATGTGCACGCCCGCGACGAGACGGCCGAGGTCGACGATCTGCTGCACGAAACGTGGCTCGTCGGCGAGCTCGGCCACGCGCTGCCCGGCCGGCACGCCGGGGACCAGCTCGAGCACGAGCAGCCCGTCGGGACGTGACGCGAGCACCCGGGGCACCGGCAGCCCCCGTGCGCGGAACGCCTCGTGCTGGGCGACGATCGGCGCGACGCGGTCGGGCCGGATGACCTTGAGGAACACCGTGGCCTCGGCCGAGTCGAGCCGGATCACCGCCCGCTTTCCCGGCCGGTAGGCCGCGACGCTGAGCGTCGGGGCGGTGACCACGATGCCGAGCGCGGCCAGGGACTCGGTGACGCGGTCGGGGTAGGTCACTCCGGCGAGCGCGGGGAGGAGCGGGTCGGCCGGGTAGGCCCACACGGCGAGCTGCTGGCCCGTCGACGGGTCGGTGGTGAGGACGCTCGTCGCGTCGGCGGTCGACACGTCCGTGTCGATGAAGGTCAGGACCGTGTCGGAGGCGCCCGCCTCGTCGACCGTGTCGACCTCGTAGCCGTAGAGGAACCCGTGCCCGGAGGGCTCGACCGAGTGGGGCCGGAAGGCGACGACGGTGAGCCCCGAGCCGGCGAACGCCGCGGGGAGCACCTCTGCTGAGTTCGGCCACACGCGTCCAGTAAACCGGTGAGGGGGCCCCCTCGAGCGCCCACGGCGCGGCACGGTTACCCGATCGTGATGCGCGCGCGACGGTATCCTCGGAGGCGTGCACCTCGTCTCGCGCATTCGTCAGACGCGGCGCACCCCTCTGCTCCAGGTCGTCAAGACCTCTGCCGCGGTCGTCGTCGCCTGGTTCGCCTCCGTCGCGCTGCTGCAGCAGCCGCTGCCGATCTTCGCCGCGATCGCCGCCCTGCTGGTCGTCCTGCCGAGCGTCAACCAGTCGCTCGTGCGCGGCCTCGAGCGCAGCGTCGGCGTGGTCGCCGGCGTGCTCATCGCGTTCGCGGCAGGTCAGCTGTTCGGCGCCTCCACCTGGATCGTGCTCGGCATCGTCGTCGTCAGCCTGCTCGTCTCGTGGGCTCTGCGACTCACCCCGAGCAGCGCGAACCAGGTGCCGATCTCGGCGATGCTCGTGCTCGCCATCGGGGCGCAGACCCCCGACTACGCCCTCGACCGGGTGCTCGAGACGATCATCGGGGCCGTGGTCGCACTGGCGATCAACGCCCTCGTCGTGCCGCCCGTGCTGCTCGCGCCGGCCCACCTGGCCGTCGGGCGCCTGACCCGCGATCTCGCCGCCGTGCTGGACGAGCTCGGGGCCGTGCTGTCGACGCCGAGCGACCGCGAGCGCCTCGGCGCCGTGCTGGTGCAGGCCAGGGGCCTGCGCGACCTCCAGTCGAAGGCCGCCGCCGCGGTCGCCGCCGGCGAGGAGAGCCTCATGCTCAACCCCCGCGCGAGCCGGCAGCGCACCGTGCTCGAGGCCGACGCCGCGCTGCTCGTCCGGCTGACGGCGCTCGTGCACCGCGCCGTCGGCATGGCGCGCTCGGTGCACGACAACTACGACGTCGAGCTCGTGGACGACCCGGCCGTGGGGCAGATCGCCGAGGAGCTGCACCGGGCGGCACACGACCTGAGGCTACGGGGCCGCGAGGCGGAGGCCGGCTCGGGCACCGCCTCCTCGGCCCGCGGCTCCTCGGCCCGCGGCTCCTCGGCGCCCGGCTCCCCGGCGCCCGACGCCTCGGGGTCCTCGCCCGACGACCGGCGACTGCGCGGCGAGCCCCCGCTCCCCGGCGAGCGGCCGCTCGACGACGCCGAGCCCGAGGCCCTCGCCCTCACCGCCCCGGTGCGGGTGCTCAGGCCCGACCCCGAGCACTGGGTGCTGATCGGGTCGCTGCTCGAGGACATCCGTCGGGTGCGCGAAGAGATCATCGACGAGTGAGCGGCGGCACGGGGGCGGCCCCGGGTGCACGGTCGGTCCCTGGCGACTCCTACGCACCCTTCGGGCTCGACCCCGAGGAGGCGCGCGACCTGGTCGAGGACGTCGTCGAGACCGCCGACGGCCGGGTGGTGCTGCACAGGTCGGCCGTGCTCGACGACGCGGGCCCGGCGGGCGACGCGGCCCGCGCCTCCGCGACGGTGATGCTGCACGGGGCGGCCGGCTCGTGGACGACGTGGCTGCCGCTGCGCCGTGCCGTCCGCGAGGCCGGCGACGACGCGTCCGCCCTGGCCGGCCCGCTCGTGCTGATCGACCTGCCCGGCTGGGGCGCCAGCCCGGCTCCGGCCGTCGCCCTCGACGTGCACGCGGCGTCGCGGGTCGTGCACGCCGTGGCCGACGCCTGTGGGCTCGACCGCTTCGACCTCGTCGGCCACTCGCTCGGCGCCCTCGTCGCGCTGCACGTCGCCGCGCAGTCGCCCGAGCGTGTCCGGTCGCTCGGGCTCGTCTCCCCCACGACGTTCTCGGCGCTCGAGGCTGCGTCGCGGCCGTGGCGGGGGCTGCGGACGGTGCCGGCGCTCGTCCTGCTGCGGGTCGTGTTCCGGGTGCTGCCCCGCGCCTCCGGCCCCCTGCTCGCCGGGGCCGCACGCATCGGGCTGCTGCGCGCCCTCTCGGCTCCTGTGTTCCGGCACGTGCGCCGGGTGCCGCGGTCGGTGCTCGAGGAATTCGTCGCCGAGATCCGGCCGCGGGCGTTCGTCGCCGCCGTCGCGTCGGGCGTCGGCTACGACACGGGTGCGTGGGCCCGGATCAGCTGTCCGGTGGCGGTCGTCGCCGGCGCGGAGGACGCGTTCGCGCAGCCCGACGACCTGGTGCGGCTGCGCGACCTGCTGCCGGAGGCGCGGACGACCGTGCTCGTCGGCTGCGGGCACTTCGCACACGTCGAACGGCCTCGGGAGACGGTCAGGGCGCTGAGCGCCCTGCGCTGACGTCGCCAGGGTCGACGTCGCCAGGGTCGACCTCGCCAGAGCTGACGTCGCCAGAGCTGACATCGTCTGAGCTGACGTCGCCGCCCTCGACGGCCGCGACGATCATGTCGACGCACTCCGGGTTCCCGAGGGGCCGGAAGTGGCCGTCGACGGGGAACGTGACGTTGACGGCTCCCGGCAGCACGCTGCCCTCGGTGACGTGCGCGTCGAAGCGGGACGCCATCGAGGTGATCCGCTCGTTCGCCTCGAGCTGCTCGGCGAGCTGCAGCAGGGCGGCGTCGCTCGGCGAGAACGCCCGCAGCGCCGGGTTCGGCAGCACCCGCGACCAGCGCGTGCCCGAGAACGGGCTGTTGACGGCGACCATCCGGTCGATGCGCCCGTCGACGTCGGTGCCGACCATCATCGACTTGCCGACCAGGCCGCCCTTGCTGTGGGCGACGACGACGACGCCGCGCAGGTCGTGCGCGTCGAGGATCCGCTGGGCCGCCTCCGCGGTCTCCGGGATCGGCTGGCGGTTGTGGCGCATGCCCGGCACGACGACCACCGGGTGCCCGAGGTCGGACAGGCGCTCGCCGACCAGCCGGAGGTGCCGCCAGGTCTCGTAGACACCGGGCAGCAGCAGCACGGGGGCGCGATCGCCGTGCCGCCACCGGGCAGGCACGACCCGCCCCGACCGCGGCACGAGGTGGACCCGCCAGACGAACGCGTAGTCGGTCACCACGGTCGCGGCGAAGCGCCGGAGGCCGACGCGGCGTCGCCCGCGGCCCCTGGACGGTGCGGAGGTCATGCCCCTGACGCTAGGCCGAGGTGCTCAGGCGACCCTGTGCGCCGTGGCGGCGCCCGCGGAGGCAGGAGAGGTCGTGCCGACGGGCTCGTCGTCGACCCAGACGGGGGCGTCACGGAACTCGACCGCGGCGCGGGACGCACCGAGCGCCCGCTCCCAGCCGGTGCAGATCGACGCCCACGGCGGCGGGAACCGGGCGGCGTCGTCGAGGAGGCGGAGCGCCAGCCGGGCGTGCCCGGCACGGGCTGCGGCACTGGCCGCGTCGGGCAGCGCACCGATCACGTAGCGGACGACGAGGACTCGGTGGTCCCACTCCATCTGGTCGATGTCGTCGAACGCGCCCCAGGCGCTCTCGATCTCGCGGCGCAGCCGCGTCACCTCGACGGACTCGAAGCCCTGCGATCCCTTGCTCATGTGCCCCCCTCAGAGCCGGACGGGCGCCGGTGCCCGTCGTACCGCGACCGGTCGGTCGTGTCGAGAAGATACCACGCCACCCGTTTCGACACAGAGGCCGGCGTCACATGCCGACGCCGCGCCTCCTCCGCCGGGTGTCCCCCGGAACCTGGAACAGCACCCGGCGGGACGGGACTACCGTCCACGACGCACCCTGACCGGTGCGACGCAGCGGCTCGACGGCCGCACGCCCCCACGACTGAAGGAGTCCCCGTGTTCCAAGGATCCCCCGCCCTGCGCGAGTCCATGCAGAAGGTCCTCGTCGACCTCATCGAGCTCCACCTCCAGGGCAAGCAGGCCCACTGGAACCTGCTCGGCAGCAACTTCCGCGACCTGCACCTGCAGCTCGACGAGATCGTCGACGCGGCCCGCGAGTTCAGCGACGAGATCGCCGAGCGCATGCGCGCCGTCTACCTCGTGCCCGACGGCCGCTCCAACACCGTCGCGAACGAGACCAGCCTCGTGCAGTTCCCCGCCGGCCCGGTCGAGACCACCGCGGTCGTCGACTTGATCGTCGACCGCATGTACGCCGTCGTCGACACCATGCGCACGGTGCACGACGACGTCGACGACGAGGACCCCACGACGGCCGACGTGCTGCACAGCATCCTCGAGCGCCTCGAGCAGCTCGCCTGGATGACCGGTGCCGAGAACCGCCACCCCGAGAAGGACGCCGCGTCGTCGGACACGCGCGGACGTGACGAGGACGCGATGGCCGAGGGCCAGGACCGCGTCGGAGCCGTCGCGAACTAGCGACCCGCCGCCCGCTCCTGCGGGCACCACCGACTGGGCACCGCCCCGGAGATCCCCTACGCGACCTCCGGTGCGGTGCCCTTCCCACGACCTGGAGGCAACACCATGACGGACACGAGCAGCACCACCAGCAGCACACCCACCGGCACCGCTCCCGAGGCCTTCGACCACGTCGTCGTGGGCGGGGGCATGACCGCGGACGCCGCGGCGAAGGCGATCCACGAGACGGCCCCCGAGGCGACCGTCCTGATCGTCAGCGACGACGTCGACGAGCCCTACACGCGCCCCGCCCTCTCGAAGAAGCTCTGGATCGACCCCGACTACAGCGAGGCTGACAACGACCTGGGCACCCGCGAGGCGTCGGGAGCCGAGATCCGCCTGCGCACCTCGGTCACCGCCGTCGACCGCGAGGCCCGCACCGTGACGACCGATGACGGACGAACCGTGTCGTGGGGGCGCCTCCTGCTGGCGACCGGCGGCACGCCGACCCGGCTCGACCTGCCCGAGGACGACCGTGTCGTGCACTTCCGCACCGCGGCCGACTACCGGCGGCTGCGCGAGCTCTCGGGCGAGGGCCGCCGCGCGGTCGTCGTCGGCGGCAGCTACATCGGCACCGAGCTCGCCGCGGCCCTCGTGCAGAACGACACCCGCGTGACCCTCGTCACGCCCGACGACGTGCTCGGCGGCTCGGTCTTCCCGGCCGAGATCGCCACGCGTTTCGAGGCGGCCTTCGAGGAGGCGGGCGTCACGCTCGTCAAGGGCCGTCGCGTCGAGAGCGGCTCGGCCTCCGACGCCGGGGTGCAGGTCGTGCTCGACGACGGCTCGTCGCTCGAGGCCGACGCCGTGGCCGTCGGCCTCGGCATCACGCCGTCGACCGAGCTGGCCGAGGCCGCCGGCCTCGATGTGTCGGACGGCATCGTCGTGGACGCCTCGCTGCGCACCTCGGACCCGCAGGTCTTCGCCGCCGGCGACGTCGCCTCCTACCCCGACCGCATCCTCGGCCGTCGCCGCGTCGAGCACGTCGACAACGCCAAGGAGCAGGGGGCGCTCGTCGGGCGCGTCATGGCCGGGTCCGACGAGACGTACGGCCACACGCCGTACTACTACTCGAAGGTCTTCGACATCTCGTACGAGGCGGTCGGCACGCTCGACGCGTCGCTCGAGACCGTCGTCGACGACAAGGGCGACGGCTCGGCCGTGGCCTACTACCTGTCGGACGGTGCGGTGGCCGGCGTGCTGCTCTGGAACGTCGAGGAGGCGCGCGACGCCGCCCGGGCCGTCGTCGCCGAGGGCACGGCCGTCTCGCGCGACGGGCTCGTCGGGCGGATCTGAGCCGGGACGAGGTCTGCTCGAAGGGCCCCGGGGACGCGCACCGCGCCTCCTCGGGGCCCTTCGACGTGGAGTGGCCTGCGGTCTCAGGCCCGCGGGCCGAACAGGAACGGCGCCCGGCCTGCGCGATCGAGGTCGAGCACGAACACGCCGCCGCTGAGGGGGTGCTCGGCGAGCTGGTCGTCGTCGAGCCCCTCACGGGCCGACAGCACGAAGAGGGTGCGGAGGTCGGCGCCGCCGAACCCGATGCCCGTCAGGTTCGGCACGGGGAACTCGACGCGCTCGACGACGTCGCCGTCGCGGTCGAGGTGCACCACGACGCTCTCGCCGTAGATCGCGCCCCAGAACTCGCCGCGCTCGTCGCGGGCGAGGCCGTCGTGCGAGCCTCCCGACGAGAAGGGGACGAGCTCGCCGAGCTCGCCGTCCGCGTCCCACGACGCACGGTAGATCGTCTCGCGCTCGGTGTCGGTGAGGTAGATCTCCAACCCGTCGTCGTTCCACTCGAAGCCGTTGGTGGTCGTGAAGTCGTCGCGCAGCAGCGTGACGTCGCCCGTCGGGCCGACCCTCCAGAGGCCGGCGACCGGGGCGCCGTCGGGGTCGGTGGCGCCGACCACGAACGCGCCGAACGGGTCGCACTTGCCCTCGTTGAGGCGCATGCCCTCCTTGGCGAGCTCGACCGTGGCCATCACCTGCAGCGACCCGCCGTCGTCGTCGGTGAGCACGACCTGGTCCTCGAGGGCGGCGACGAGCCCCCCGCCGTGTCGGCGCTGGAAGCTCGGCAGGGGCGGGTCGACCGGCAGCGACCGGTCACGCAGGCCGTCGGCCGAGGTGCGGTGCAGCAGCCCGGGCGGGATGTCGGTCCAGAGGAGCTCCTGTGCGTCGACGTCCCAGACGGGGCTCTCGCCGAGGGTGGCCCTGGCGTCGAGGAACAGGCGGGGGCGGGGCGTGGTGCTCTCGGTCATCCGTCCCGTCTACGCGTCCGGCCTGGCCGTCGCCTCCTCCCCAGGGGTACGGACGGGGCGCGTTCCGCACAGACCGCTGGCAGGGGCGAGCACGAGGAGGCGCGGGAGAGCACCGTAGACACCGTGACCGACACCCTGCAGAGCGCCCCCGACGACACCGACGACTTCCACGACGACGCCTGGTCGGCTCCCGACCCCAGGGAGGACGGCTACGTCGCCCTGCGCTCGTACGGCGCGATCGGCGACGGCCGCACCGTCGCCCTGATCGCGCGGGACGGCCAGATCGACTGGCTGCCGTTCCCGTCGATGCCGAGCGACCCTGTCTTCTCCGGCATCGTCGACTCCGCCGACGGGGGCCGCGTCGAGCTGCGCCCGGTCGACGACGACTTCGAGGTCCAGCGCGCGTACGTGCCCGGCACGAACGTGCTGCGCACGCGGTTCCGCACCTCCGCCGGCACCGTCGAGGTCACCGACGCGCTCGTGACCGGCGTGGCCGGCCGGCTGCCGTGGGGCGAGCTCGCGCGCCGCGTCGACGGCCTCGAGGGCTCGGTCGAGATGCGCTGGGCGGTCGTGCCCGGCAACGCCTTCGGCACGCACCCGGTCGTCCGGGTCGACACCGTGCACGGGCCCGTGCTCCGCGCGGCGGACATCAACCTCGCGCTGGTCGGCTTCGAGCACGGCCGAACCGACCCCACCGAGCCGGGCGACGGCGACGCGGAGGGGCCGCTCGAGTTCCGGGGGGCGTTCACGACCTCGCCGGGCTCGCGGTCGTTGCTCTGCCTCTGCGGCACCGAGGACGAGCCGCTTCACCTGCCCGACCCCCACGTGGTCGACCAGGGCATCGACCGCACCATCGAGAACTGGGAGGGCTGGTCGACCGAGTTCAGCTGGGACGGCCCCTGGGCCGACGCCGTGCACCGCAGCGCACTCGCCCTGAAGCTGCTCATCTACAGCCCCACCGGCGCCATCGCGGCCGCGGCGACCACCGCCCTGCCCGAGAACTTCACCGGCAAGAAGAACTGGGACTACCGCTTCGCCTGGGTCCGCGATCTCGCCTACACGGTCAACGCGCTGCTGCGCTTCGGGCTGCGCGAAGAACCGCACGCGGCAGTGTCGTGGCTGCTCTCGGCGCTCAAGGCCAACGGCCACGAGATGCACATCTTCCTCGAGCTCGACGGGAGCGTCCCCGGCGGCACCCGCGAGACGGAGTCCGAGGGCTGGCGGGGCATCGGGCCCGTCTACGCCGGCAACCCCGCCGGCGGCCAGCTGCAGCTCGGCGTCTTCGCCGACATCATCGCGGTGATGAGCCAGTACGCCCACGGCGGCAACATGCTCGACGCCTCCACGCAAGATCTGCTGACCGGCTTCGCCGACGACGCGTGCCGTCGCTGGCAGGAGAAGGACAGCGGCATCTGGGAGCTCGGCGACGAGCAGCACTACGTGAGCAGCAAGATGGGCTGCTGGCAGGCGATCGACGCGGCGCTCGGCCTGGCCGAGATCGGTCAGCTGCACCCCACCGACGACGACCTCGAGCACTGGGGGAAGAACCGCGACCTCATCGTCGAGTGGATCGACGAGCACGGCTGGTCGGAGGAGCGCGGCGCCTACCTGATGCACCCCGACAGCGACGCCCTGGACGCCTCGGTGCTGCTGCACGCCCCGAGCGGCTTCGACCGCGGCGAGCGGATGTCCCGCACCATCGACTCCATCCGTGCCGAGCTCGGCGCCGGCCCGCTCGTCTTCCGCTACAGCGGGGTCGACGCCGAGGAGGGCACCTTCGTGGCCTGCGCCTTCTGGCTGGCCTCGGCCCTCGCCTGCGTCGGCCGCATCGACGAGGCCGTCGAGCTGATGGACGAGCTCGTCGTGCAGTCGAACGACGTCGGGCTCTTCACCGAGATGATCAGCGCCGACGACGGGCAGTTCCTCGGCAACATGCCGCAGGGCCTCAGCCACCTCGCCCTCGTCAACGCCGCCATCACCGTCGACGAGATGCGCACCGAGCTCGGCGTCCAGCCGGACGACCGACGCGACGACGACGACGACGCGAACGACCGCCAGGAGAACTGATGACCGCCGCTGCCGCCTCCTCGCCCGCCGCCCCTGCCGTGCCCGCGACGCCGGACGAGCTCCGGCTCGTCGACGCCTGGTGGCGTGCGGCCAACTACCTGACCGTCGGGCAGATCTACCTGCGGGACAACCCGATGCTCGACCGCCCGATCGCGCGGGACGACATCAAGCCCCGCCTGCTCGGCCACTGGGGCACGTCGCCGGCGCTGAGCCTCGTCTACGCGCACCTCAACCGCGTGATCCGCCGCGACGACCGCGACCTGCTCTACGTCTGCGGCCCCGGCCACGGCGGCCCCGCGATGGTCGCGAACACCTGGCTGGAGCGCACCTACTCGGAGCTGTTCCCGCAGGTGCCCCTCGACCGAGACGGCATGCAGGAGCTGTTCCGGCAGTTCTCGTTCCCGGGCGGCATCCCGTCGCACGCGGCGCCCGAGACACCCGGCTCCATCAACGAGGGCGGCGAGCTCGGCTACTCGCTCAGCCACGCCTACGGGGCCGTGCTCGACGACCCCGACCTGGTCGCCGTGTGCGTGATCGGCGACGGCGAGGCCGAGACCGGCCCGCTCGCGACGAGCTGGCACGCGAACAAGCTGCTCGACGCCGTCCACGACGGCGCCGTGCTGCCGATCCTGAACCTCAACGGCTACAAGATCGCGAACCCGACGATCCTCGCGCGCATCCCCGAGGGCGAGCTGCTCGAGCTGATGCGCGGCTACGGCTACCAGCCGATCGTCGTCTCCGGCGGGTTCGACGGCGAGGACCCGATGGTGGTGCACGCCCAGATGGCGGCGGCGCTCGACGAGGCCTTCGCCCGCATCGACCAGATCCAGCAGGAGGCGCGCTCGGGCGAGAGCACGGAGCGCCCGCGCTGGCCGATGATCGTCCTGCGCACCCCCAAGGGCTGGACGGGCCCGAAGGTCGTCGACGGCAAGAAGGTCGAGGGCACCTGGCGTGCCCACCAGGTGCCGCTGAGCGGTGTGCGCGAGAACGACGAGCACCGCGAACAGCTCGACGCCTGGATGCGCTCGTACGGCGCCGACGACCTGTTCGACGAGAACGGCGCGCCAGCCGCCTTCCTCGACGAGCTGCGCCCCCGCGGCGAGAAGCGGATGAGCGCTATCCCCGCCTCGAACGGCGGGCTGGTGCGTCGTCCGCTCTCGCTGACCGACTACCGGTCGCACGCCGTCGAGACGAGCGACGACCGCCGCACCACCGCCGAGGCGACCCGGGTGCTCGGCCGCTGGCTCGCGGACGTCGTGCGCGACAACCCGGCGACCTTCCGGCTCTTCGGCCCGGACGAGACGGTCTCGAACCGCCTCGACCCCGTCTTCGACGTCACGGACCGCGTCTGGGCGGCCCGCATCGAGGAGGAAGACGAGCACGTCGCGCACAGCGGCCGCGTGATGGAGGTGCTCAGCGAGCACCTGCTGCAGGGCCTGATGGAGGGCTACCTGCTCACCGGTCGCCACGGCCTGCTGAACACCTACGAGGCGTTCGTGCACATCGTCGACTCGATGTTCAACCAGCACGCGAAGTGGCTCGAGAGCTCGACGGACATCGCCTGGCGCGAGCCGATCTCGTCGTTCACCTACCTGCTGTCGTCGCACGTCTGGCGCCAAGACCACAACGGCTTCTCGCACCAGGACCCGGGGTTCCTCGACGTCGTCGTCAACAAGCAAGCGCACCTCGTCCGCATCTACCTCGCGCCCGACGCGAACACGCTGCTCGCCGTAGCCGACCACGCGCTGCGCACCACGGACACGGTCAACGTGATCGTGGCCGGCAAGCAGGAGGCGCCGGCCTGGCTCTCGCTGCCCGAGGCGGAGGCGCACGTCACCGCCGGCGCGGGCATCTGGGAGTGGGCGGGCACGGAAGGCGCGCCCACCGACGGCATCGACCCCGACGTCGTGCTCGCCTGTGCGGGAGACGTGCCGACCCTCGAGACGGTGGCCGCCGCGGACATCCTGCGCCAGCGCCTCCCGGACCTCGTGACGCGCGTCGTCAACGTCGTCGACCTGATGCGCCTGCAGGACGCCGACGAGCACTCGCACGGCCTCGCGAGCGACGACTTCGACGCGCTCTTCACGACGTCGCGGCCGGTGGTCTTCGACTTCCACGGCTACCCGACGCTCGTGCACCGGCTCACGTACCGCCGCACGAACCACGACGGCATCCACGTGCGCGGCTTCCAGGAGAAGGGCACGACCACCACGCCCTTCGACATGGCGATGCTCAACGACATCGACCGGTACCGGCTGGTGCTCGACGTGCTGCACCGCGTGCCCGGCCTCGCCGAGGCGCACCCCGACCTCGTCGCCGAGTTCGAGGCGAAGCGCGTCGAGGCCCGCGAGTACGCCTACGAGCACGGCGAGGACCTGCCCGAGGTCGTCGAGTGGGAGTTCGGCCGCTAGGCGTTCTCCTGCACGGGGGCGTGCGCCGGTCCTGCGGACCGGTCGCGCGCCTCCACCCGGGAGTACGGTCGCGGGCATGCCGAAGGACGACGCACCCCCGCAGCTGAAGAACCCCGAGATGTACGAGGCCCTGCGCGACGAGGGCAACTCGAAGGAGAAGTCGGCGCGCATCTCCAACGCTGCTGCTCAGAAGGGCAACAGCGAGGAGAAGGTCGCGGCGAAGGGCGGCCGGTCGGGCTCGTACGACGACTGGACCGTCGACGACCTGCGCGGCCGCGCGAAGGAGCTTGGGCTCAGCGGCTACAGCGACGCCAAGAAGGACGACCTGATCGAGATGCTGCGCGACCACTGAGGTCGCGGCGGCGAGGTCGGCCCGTCAGCTCGCCTTCTTCTCCGCGGCTGGCTTCTTCTCCGCGGCTGGCTTCTTCTTCGCTGCCGGCTTCTTCTTCGCCGCCGGCTCCTTCTTGGCGGCCGTCTTCCTCTCGGCGGGCTCCTTCGCGGCGGGCTTCTTGGCGGCAGGCTTCTTGGCGGCAGGTTCCTTCGTCGCGGCAGGTTCCTTCCTCGCCGCCGGCTTCTTCGCCGGGGCCTTCCTCGCGCCCGACCGGCTGCGCTCCACCGACTGGCGGAGCGCCTCCATCAGGTCGATCACCTCGCCGTCGCCCGATCCGTCGCCGTCCTCGTCGTCGTCGTCCCCCGAGCGGCCGAAGGTCGCGTCCGTGTCGAGCGACTCGCCCTGCTCGAGCTTGGCGTCGATGAGCTTGCGGAGCTCCTCCTGGTAGTCGTCGCCGAACTGCGACGGGTCGAAGTCGTCGCCGAGCGACTCGACCAGGGAGCCGGACATGTCGAGCTCCTTGCCGCTGATCCGCACCTTGTCGTCCAGCACGGGGAACCGCGCCTCACGGACCTCGTCGTCCCAGAGCAGCGTCTGCAGCACGAGCACGTTGCCGCGGACGCGCAGCGCGGCGAGCCGGGTCTTCTGCCGCAGCGAGAAGTGCACGATCGCCGTGCGGTCGGTCTCCTCGAGGGTGCGGCGCAGCAGCACGTAGGCCTTCGGCGACGCCGAGTCGGGCTCGAGGAAGTAGCTGCGGTCGAACATCAGCGGGTCGAGCTGGTCGGTGGGCACGAACTCGAGCACGTCGATCTCGCGCGAGCGCTCCTCAGGGAGCGACTTCAGGTCGTCGGCGGTGATCACGACCGTGCGGTCGCCGTCGTCGAACGCCTTGTCGATGTGCTCGTAGTCGACGACCTTGCCGCAGATCTCGCACTTGCGCTGGTACCGGATCCGACCGCCGTCGGCGTCGTGCACCTGGTGCAGCGAGACGTCGTGGTCCTCGGTGGCGCTGTAGAGCTTCACGGGCACGTTGACGAGCCCGAACGTGATCGCGCCCTTCCAGATCGATCGCATGACGGTCATGTTCCTCCGCATGCGCTCCGAATGACCGCCGTGCGGGTACAAGGCCCGGACACGTCCCCCGCCAGGCGGGCACCGTGGAGCGCATGAGCCAATACGACAAGAAGAACCCGGTCGACCTGTACCCCGCACCGCCGTTCCCGAAGCAGGAGCAGTCGCTGCCGGGCGAGGCCTGGAAGATGGACCCGAAGCCCGACCACGGCGAGACCAGCTACGTCGGCAAGGAGCGCCTCGTCGGCTTCCGCGGCCTCGTGACCGGCGGCGACTCCGGCATCGGCCGCGCCGCCGCCATCGCCCTCAGCCGCGAGGGCGCCGACCTCGTGCTGAGCTACCTGCCCAGCGAGCAGGCCGACGCCGAGGAGGTGCGCGATCTGCTCGAGGGCGAGGGCCGTCGCGTCGTCCTGGTGCCCGGCGACATCTCGGACGAGCAGTACTGCAGGGACCTCGTCGCGAAGGCCGTCGAGGAGCTCGGCGGGCTCGACACGCTCGTCATGGTCGCCGGCCGCATGAAGAGCAACGACGACATCCTCACGCTCACCACCGAGGACATCGACTCGACCATCAAGACCAACGTCTACTCGCTGTTCTGGCTGTCGCAGGCGGTCATCCCGCACCTCGAGCCCGGCTCGTCGATCGTCACGACCGGCTCGGTGCAGGGCACGCAGCCGAGCCCCGACAAGATCGACTACGCGCTGACGAAGGGTGCCATCGGCGTCTTCACCGCGGGCCTCGCGCAGCAGCTCGCCCCCAAGGGCATCCGCGTCAACCAGGTCTCGCCCGGCCCGGTGTGGACGCCGCTGCAGCCCGGCTCGGACGACGCCGAGACCGTGTCGGAGTTCGGCGGCCAGGCGCCGTACGGCCGCCCCGGCCAGCCGGCCGAGCTGGCCGCGGCCTACGTGCACCTCGTGAGCCCTGAGTCGAGCTACACCTCGGGTGCGACCATCACGATCGCGGGGGCCATGCCGGCGGTCTGACCGGCACCGCGCCTCCTCGGCTCCGCTCGCGGCCCGCTCCCCCGTCCAGGCGGGGAGGCGGGCCGCCGCAGTCCGCGGACGCCACCACACACGGTGTGTGCCGCACAGAACACGCCGCGAGCATGATCGAGGTAGCTGCACCCCGTCGAGGGCGGGTCGCCCGCACCGAGGGCGGGTCGCTCGCTACCCGCCCTCGACGCAACGGACCCGCCCTCGACGAAGCGCGCGGGCGGGAGGCGGCGGGTAGGCAGGCAGGCAGGCAGACGACACGAGGAGGCGGCGGATGGCCAGCAAGGGACGCGGCGAGCGCGTGCAGGTCGGCGGGCACACGCTGCAGCTCACCAACCTCGACAAGGTGCTGTACCCCGCGAGCGGCACGACGAAGGCGGACGTCCTCGGCTACTACGCCTCCGTCGCGGAGTGGATGCTGCCGCACGTCGAGGGGCGTCCCGCGACGCGGAAGCGCTGGGTGAACGGGGTCGACGGCGAGGTGTTCTTCGAGAAGAACCTGCCCGACTCCGCACCCGACTGGGTCGCCCGGCACGAGATCGAGCACAAGGACCACGCGAACGTCTACCCGATGGTCAACGACCTCGCGACGCTCACCTGGCTGGCGCAGGTCGCCGCTCTCGAGGTGCACGTGCCCCAGTGGCGCTTCGGCCCGCGCGGCGCGCAGCGGAACCCCGACCGGCTCGTGCTCGACCTCGACCCGGGCGAGGGCGTCGGCCTGGCCGAGTGCGTCGAGGTCGCGCAGCTGCTGCGGCCCCTGCTCGACGGGATGGGCCTCGAGCTCGTGCCGGTGACGAGCGGCAGCAAGGGCGTGCACCTCTACGCGCGGCTCGACGGGAAGCAGACGAGCGCGCAGGTGAGCGACGTCGCCCACGAGCTCGCCCGGGCCGTCGAGGCCGACCACCCCGACCTCGTGCTGAGCACGATGGGCAAGGCCGACCGCCACGGCAAGGTGCTGCTCGACTGGTCGCAGAACAACGGCAACAAGACGACGGTCGCGCCGTACTCGCTGCGCGGCCGCGAGCGCCCGACCGTCGCGATGCCGCGCACCTGGCGCGAGCTGGCGTCGAAGCAGCTGCGGCAGCTCGAGTACACCGAGGTGCTGGAGCGGCTGAGGCGCCGCGGAGATCCCCTGGCCGACGTGTCGAGCGGCACTCCGGTGCCCCCAGGAGAGCTCGGCGACGACATGCGCAACACCGAGTCGCCCGAGCACGAGCACGACGACGACACGGCGACGGGCGGCGACGGAGAGAAGCGCGAGGGGCGCGACCGCCTCGCGAAGTACCGCTCGATGCGCGACGCGTCGAAGACCGCCGAGCCGGTCCCCGCCGCCGCACCGCCGACGAGCGACGGCCGCAGCTTCGTCATCCAGGAGCACCACGCCAGCCGCCTGCACTGGGACTTCCGCCTCGAGCACGACGGCGTCCTCGTCAGCTGGGCCCTGCCCAAGGGCGAGCCGGACGACCCCGGCACGAACCACCTCGCGGTGATGACCGAGGACCACCCGCTCGAGTACGGCACCTTCGAGGGCACGATCGCGAAGGGCGAGTACGGCGCCGGCGAGGTCACGATCTGGGACTCCGGCACGTACGACGTCGAGAAGTGGCGCGACGGCAAGGAGGTGATCGCGGTGCTGCACGGCGAGCAGCGCGGCACCCGCCGGGTCGCCCTGATCCACACCGGCCACGGCGGTGGCAAGGCCGACCGGAACTGGCTGATCCACCGGATGGCGGACGATGCCGCCGACGGCGGCTCGGGCCGGAAGAAGCGCGGCAAGACCGTGATCGGCTCGGGCAGGGGATCCGGTCCCGACCGCGGTTCGAGCACCGGGCGCGCGTCCTCCGACGCGAGCGACGGCGACGCCCCCGACCCCGTCTCCCCCATGCTCGCCGTCGCGGGCACCGCAGCCGACGTCGACGACGACAGGGCGATCGAGATGAAGTGGGACGGCATCCGCGCGATCGCCGTCGTCCAGGGCGGCCGCGTCACGCTGACCAGCCGCAACGGCCACGACCTCACTCCCGCCTACCCCGAGCTGCAGGTGCTGGCCGAGCAGGTCGTCAGCGAAGGAGGCGCGGTGCTCGACGGCGAGGTCGTGGCCGTCGACGAGTCCGGTCGCCCCGACTTCGGGCTGCTGCAGACGCGCATGGGCCTGACGAAGCCGCGCGAGGTCGAGCAGGCCGCGAAGGGAGCGCCGATCCGCTACCTGCTCTTCGACGTGCTGCAGGCCGAGGGCAGGTCGCTGCTGCGGGAGACGTACGACGAGCGTCGGGAGGTGCTCGAGCGGATCGTGACGTCCGGGGGCCCGATCGACGTGCCGGCCGTCTTCGACGGCGACCTGGAGGAGGCGATGCGGACCTCTCAGCGCCTCCGGCTGGAAGGGGTGGTCGCGAAGCGCCGCGACGCGACCTACAGCGCCGGTCGACGCTCGCGCGCCTGGATGAAGCTGAAGCACCACGCGACGCAGGAGGTGGTGATCGCGGGCTGGCGTCCCGGGAACGGTCGTCGCGCCTCCGGTGTCGGCTCACTGCTGATGGGGGTGCCCGGCGACGACGGGCTCGTGTACGTCGGGCGGGTCGGCACCGGGTTCCGCGACCGCGACCTGGACGAGCTGCTGACGGAGTTCAGGAAGGTCGAGCGGAAGACGAGCCCGCTCGTCGACGTGCCCGCCGCCGACGCCGGCGACGCGCACTGGATCACGCCGTCGCGCGTCGGCGAGGTGTCGTTCGCGGAATGGACGTCGACCGGTCGCCTCCGCCAGCCCTCGTGGCGCGGCTGGCGCCCCGACAAGTCGCCCGACGACGTCGTCCGCGAGAGCTGACCGCGAGGAGGAGACTCGGGGGATGACAGACGCCCGCGGCCAGCGCATCGTCCTCGTGGTCGCGGTGCTCGCCTCCTTCGTGGCGTTCCTCGACGGGTCGATCGTGACCGTCGCGCTGCCGGCGATCGCACGGGGCCTGGGCGAAGGAGGCGCGGGCCCGGCGAGCGGAGCCGACCTGACCCTGCAGCAGTGGGTCGTCGACGCGTACCTGCTCGCGCTCGGCTCGCTGATGCTCGTCGCGGGGTCGCTCAGCGACACGTTCGGGCGGGTGCGCGTGCTGCGCGCGGGCCTCGTCGCCTTCGCACTGACGAGCCTGCTCGCGGCGCTGGCCCCCGACCCCGGCCTGCTCATCGCCGCCCGTGCGCTGCAGGGCGTGGCCGCGGCGCTGCTCGTGCCGTCGAGCCTCGCGCTGATCACGTCGACGTTCACCGGGCCGGCCCAGGGCCGCGCGATCGGCTCGTGGACCGCGTGGACCGGCGTCGCTTTCCTGATCGGGCCGCTCGCCGGCGGCGCCCTCGTCGACACGCTCGGCTGGCGGTGGGTGTTCGCCGTGGTCGTCGTGCCGGTGGTGCTGACGCTGCTGCTGATGACGCGCCTGCCCGGCGACGCGCACCGGGGCGGACCCGACCAGCCCGCCCGTGTCGACGTCGTCGGCGCCGTGCTCGCCGCCGTCGGCCTCGCGGGCCCGGTGTTCGCGCTGATCGAGGGCCAGCGCGTCGGCTTCGGCGCCTGGTTCGTCGTCGTGCCGCTCGTCGTCGGCGTCGTCGCGCTCGCCGCCTTCGTCTGGTGGGAGCGGCGAGCGCCGCAGCCGATGATGCCGCTCGACCTGTTCCGCACCCGCGAGTTCGCCGTCGGCAACCTCGCGACGGTCGGGCTCTACGCCGCGATCAGCCTCGGCACGCTGACCATCCCCCTCGTGGTGCAGGAGCTCGCCGGCCTCTCCGCAACCCTCGCCGGCCTCGTCACCCTGCCGACGACCATCGTCTCCCTGCTCTTCTCGACGATGTTCGGCACGCTCGCCGCGACGCACGGACCGCGCCTGTTCATGACGATCGGCCCGCTGATCACGGCGAGCGGGTTCCTCTGGATGCTGCTCGTGCGCGACCCGATCGACGTCTGGTGGCAGGTCGTGCCCGGGGTCGTCCTGTTCGGGCTCGGGCTCTCGGTGACGGTCGCCCCGCTCACCTCGGCCGTGCTGTCGGGCATCTCGCCGGCCCGGTCGGGCATCGCGTCGGCGGTCAACAACGCGATCTCGCGGGTGGCAGGACTGGTCGCAGTCGCGTTCCTGGGCGTCATCGCCGGAGGCGCGCTCACGGTCGACGGGTTCCACCGCGTCGTCGTCGTGGTCGCGGTGCTGCTCGTCGGCAGCTCGCTCGTCTCGTTCGTCGGCCTGCGGGGCACGCGCCGCGCCTCCTAGCGTCGCCGCCCCCTGTCCCGTCCTGTTCCGGGCGTCCCGTCGTGCCACGGCGCGACGCGATGCCCGGGACAAGACGGGACACGGGCCCTAGACCGGAGGAGTCGGCGCCGGCGACCCGCCGACGAGGTCGCCGAAGCGCCGCCACGACGCGTCCTGCTGCGCCAGCCGCCGGAGCGCCAGCAGCAGCGGCTCGACCAGCACCGTCCCCAGCACGACGTACTGCACGGCGGCGTCGACGCTCTCGAGCGGGACCCCGGCGATCTCGGCGTCCGCGACGTCGTGCATGGCCCGCGCGTAGCCGTCGAGACGCTCGGGCGGCAGGTCGAAGCCGGCGGCCTCGAGCCCGTCGACGGCGACCTCGAGCGCGGCGAGCACGGGGCCGTCGCCCGGGTCGACGGTCCAGCCCCAGCGCTCGACGAGGCCGCGCGCCCTGGCGTGGTCGACTCCCTCGGGCGCGGCGGGCGTGACCGCGTGCTGGGCGACGCCGAGCACCTCCCCCACCGAGTCGTGCTCCAGGTCGAGGAACTCGAGCACCCCGCGAGCCCGCGCGACGCTGAGCCCGCCGGGGCCGACCAGGGCCCGCACGAGTCGCAGCCGTCGTGCGTGCTCGTCGCCGTAGCGGGCCTGCGTGGCCGAGGTGCGCTCGCCCTCGGGCAGCAGCCCCTCGCGCAGGTAGTACTTGATCGTCGCGATCGGGACGCCGCTCACGTCGGCGAGCTCGGAGATGCGCATGGGGCCCCCTTGACATTGGATAGCGGCACTCTCCAAGATGGGGGAGCACTGGAGAGCAACACTATCCAATCTCCGGGCACCCACCCGCGGCAGACGCGTCGAAGGAGCGAGATCATGGCCCGTGTCATCCCCGGCAGGACGACCCACCGGCACGAGGGCGAGCTCGTCGTCTTCCTGATCGGCATGAGCGTCAACAAGATCTGGCGGCCCGACCAGTGGCTGCCCGTGTTCGCCGCCATGACCCCGATGATCGTCGAGCTGTTCAGGGACAAGGAGTCGGGGCTCCGCGGCCTGCGCACCACGATCGGCTCGCGAGGGCCGGTGCTGGTGCAGTACTGGGACTCGCTCGAGAAGCTCTACGCCTACGCCGGCTCGGCCGACCAGGCCCACCGCCCCGCGTGGAGCGCCTTCAACCGCCGGGCCCGCAAGGCACCGGGCGCGGTCGGCATCTGGCACGAGACGTTCGTCGTCGAGCGCGCCGAGAGCATGTACGTCGGGATGCCCGCCTCCGGCCTCGCCCTGGCCACGGAGGCCGTGCCCGTCGGCCCGCGCGCCGACACCGCCCGCGCCCGCGCCGCCGCCGGCCGCACCGCGGCCGGCCCCGCCTCCTCCTCCTGAAGCTGCTGCAGCACCATGAACCGCATTCCGAACCATGAACCGCGTTTTTTCGCGGTTCATGGTTCGGAACGCGGTTCATCGCGCAGGCCGATGCCCCGGGAGACGCAGGCCGGGCCCGCAGGAGGCACGGGTCGGGCCCGCAGGAGGCGCGGGTCGGCACGCCCGCTCCGCTACCGTCGACCCGTGCTCACCACCGACCGCCTCCTCCTCCGCCGCTGGCGCGACGCCGACCGCGAGCCGTTCGCGGCGCTGAACGCGGACCCCGTCGTGATGGAGTTCTTCCCCTCGACGCGGACGCGCGCCGAGTCGGACGAGATGATCGACCGCGTCGAGCGGGGCTTCGAGGCGAACGGCTTCGGCCTCTGGGCCGTCGAGCGGCGCGCGGACGGCCAGCTGCTCGGCTTCGTCGGCCTGTCGCGCCCGGCGGTCGACGTGGTCGTCGGCGGCCGCCCGCTCTCCGAGCGCGTCGAGATCGGCTGGCGCCTGCGCCGCGACGCGTGGGGGCAGGGCCTCGCGAGCGAGGCCGCGCGCGAGGTGCTCCGCGACGCCTTCGACCCCGACGGGCTCGCCCTGCCCGAGGTCGTCAGCTTCACCGCCGCGACCAACGTCCGCTCCCGCGCGCTGATGGAGCGGCTCGGCCTCGCCCGCGACCCGGCCGACGACTTCGAGCACCCGGCCCTGCCGCCCGGCCACCGCCTCCGCCCCCACGTCCTCTACCGCGCCTCCCGCGATCGTCCCTCCCCGGACGGCGCTCCCCCGGCGACGGGGTCCTGACCGTCGCGCCGAGGGCGCGACGGACCACGAAGCCCTGGCAGGATCGTCGTGACCAGGAGGGGGAGACGATGAGAGCAGAAGACGTCCAGGCGAAGCGGTTCTCGCCGGTGAAGTTCCGCGAGGGCTACGACATGGCCGACGTGGACGCGTTCCTCGCCCGCGTGCAGTCAGTCATGGCGGCCGACGACGAGGGTCGGACGGGCGCGCCCGACATGATGCCCGAAGACGTCGTGAACGCCCGGTTCACGCCGACGAAGTTCCGCGAGGGCTACCACCAGGACCAGGTGGACGACTTCCTCGACGAGATCGTCGCCGACCTCCACCGTCGCGGCCTCTAGGCGACCGGCGCCAGGCCGAGCAGGCGCAGCACGTCGTCCGCCTCCTCCTCAGGGGTGCGGGTGGCGTCGACGACGATGTGGCGCTCGTCGGCCTGCGGCGGCTCGAGCGTCGCGACCTGCGAGTCGAGCAGCGTCGTCGGCATGAAGTGGCCCGAGCGCTCGGCCATCCGGCCGCCGATCAGGTCGCCGCTGCCCTGCAGGTAGACGAAGACGACGTTGTGCTCGCGCAGCACGTCGCGGTACTTGCGCTTGAGGGCCGAGCAGGTGATGACGCCGGGGACGCCCTGCATCGCGTGCTCGACGATCCACGACGAGACCGTGTCGAGCCACGGCGCACGGTCGTCGTCGTCGAGAGGCTGGCCCGCGGCCATCTTCGCGACGTTCTCGTCGGGGTGCAGGTCGTCGCCCTCGGCGAGGTCCCAGCCGAGGCGCTCGGCGACGAGCGCGGCGACGGTCGACTTGCCCGACCCCGACACCCCCATGACGACGAGCACCGGGTCAGAGTCGTGTGCCGGGTGGCGAGCCGACCCCGGCACGAGCGGGGCCGAGGAGGCGGCGCCCGCGTTCTCGAGGGTCGCCATCAGCGTGCCTCGTCAGCGGCGAGGCGGGAGGGCGCGGGGATCGGGCTCGTCATGTCGTGTCCTCTCGAGGTCGCGACCATGCGATCTCGTCGTCGGATGGGGCTGCGGGCCGCCGATGCCGGTGAGGCGTCGGGGCAGCTCCCTGTGCAATGGTATTACGAATGAGCGCACCGGGCCATCTCGCAGCGACTGGTCGACCGCACAGCAGACCGTCACCTCGCGTTCACGTGCGCGTCGCCCGCCGGGTGCACCATCTCCGCATGATCGCGATCAGCGCCGAGGTGCGGCAGGCCGACGGCATCGACTCCGTCCGCCAGCTCGAGACCAGCCTGCGGCGGCACTGGGAGAGCATCCCCGTGAAGTCGCACCAGTACCTGCTGCGCTTCTGCGACGGCCCCGTGCTCGTCACCGACGAGCTGCGCTCGCTGCGCCTCGACGTCGTCGTCTCGGACGAGCGCTCGGCCGCGCACTTCGTCGAGTCGTTCCGCAGCGAGATCGAGTCGCGGGTCGTCGGCCGGCCCGTCGACGTCCGCTGGTCGCGTCCCGCCGTCGCCCCGCAGCCGCTGCGCTGACCTCGTGACCACCGTCCTGTTCCCGCCGGCACCGGTGTCGACCTGGCTGGTGCCGCTCGACGACACGGCCGACGGCGTCGTCGCGTCGCTCCGGCTCGCGCGGCCGGAGGGCGACCCTGCGTCGTGGCTCGACGCCGACGAGCGGGTCAGGGCCGCGCGGCTGCACGACGCGACCGACCGTCATCGCTGGCTGATCTCGCACGTCGCTCTCCGCCTCCTGCTGGGCGCGTCGCTCGAGGTGCACCCGTCGGCGGTCGAGGTCGTCCGTGAGGCGTGTCCGCGCTGCGGCGGCCCGCACGGCCGCCCGGCGCTGGCGCCCGGCCGACCGCTGCGCTTCTCGCTCAGCCGCTCGGAGGGGCACGCTCTGATCGCCCTCCGCCGCGGGCTCGACGTCGGCGTCGACCTCGAGACCGCGAGCCCGACCCCGGCTGCGACCGCGACGACGGGCCCGTCGGCGTCCGACGGCCTGGCCCGGTGGGTGCGCACGGAGGCGCTGCTCAAGTCCACGGGCGAGGGCCTGGCCCGTGACCCCGACGCCGTGACGCTGCGGCCGCTGGCGCCGGGAGTCTGGGGCGAGCACGACGTCGCGGACGAGACCTACGGGACCGACGAGGACGCCGGGGGCCCCGACGTCGGCCCGGCCCGCACCGTCGCCGACCTCGCGCTGCCGGGGCCGTTCGTCGCCGCCGTCGCCGGCCCGGGGCTCGACCGAGCCCGCGTCCGCGTTCACCTCCCGGTCACCGCGGCGGCCTAGGTTCCCAGGCGACCACGCCGCCCGCCGCGAGCCGCCCCACGACCGGGCAGCCCGCACGACCGGGCAGCCCGCGCCCCCGAGCCCACCCGGAGAGCACGACCGATGCCGGACACCCCCTCGACGCCGACGCCCGCCCCGTTGCCCGCCGAGGCCTTCCTCCGATCGCCGCTCGCGGCCGAGCCGCGCACGCTCGTCGAGGTGCTGCGGGCCACGACCCTCGCGCACCCCGAGGCCTCGGCCCTCGAGGACGAGCGCGGGGCGCTGAGCTACCGCGAGCTCTCCGCGCAGGTCGCGACGGCGGCCGGCGTGCTCGTGTCGGCCGGCGTGCGCCGGGGCGACCGGGTCGGCGTGCGGATGCCGTCCGGCGACCGCCGCCTCCACCTCGCGATCCTCGCCGTGCTCACCGCGGGCGCCGCGTACGTGCCGGTCGACGCCGACGACCCCGAGGAGCGCGCCGCCCTCGTCTTCGGCGAGGCCGACGTGGCCGGCGTCGTCGGGGCCGGCGGCGTCTACCGGACCCCTGGCCAGGGCGACCTCGAGGGCGCGGCCCTCTTCAGCGGGCGGGTGCCGCACGCGAGCACGACGACGGAGGGGGTGCCGTCGGTCGCCGCTGCGGCCCCGCGCCCCTCGGACGACGCCTGGATCATCTTCACCTCGGGCTCGACGGGCACGCCCAAGGGCGTCGCCGCCAGCCACCGCGCCGCGGCCGCCTTCGTCGACGCCGAGGCACGGCTGTTCCTGCAGGAGGCGCCGCTCGGGCCGGGCGACCGGGTGCTGGCCGGTCTCTCGGTCGCCTTCGACGCCTCCTGCGAGGAGATGTGGCTCGCCTGGCGGAGCGGCGCCTGCCTGGTGCCCGCGCCGCGCAGCCTGGTGCGGTCGGGCGCCGACCTCGGGCCGTGGCTCGTGACGCACGGCATCACCGTCGTCTCGACCGTGCCCACCCTCGCCGCGCTCTGGCCGGCCGAGGCGCTCGAGTCGGTCCGCCTCCTGATCTTCGGCGGCGAGGCGTTCCCGTCCGACCTCGTCGGCCGGGTCTGCGCCGACGGCCGCGAGGTCTGGAACACCTACGGCCCGACCGAGTCGACGGTCGTCGCGACGGGCGCCCTGGTCGTGCCCGGCGAGCCCGTCCGCATCGGGGTGCCCCTCGACGGCTGGGACGCCGCCGTCGTCGACGAGTCCGGCCGCCCGGTCGCCGAGGGCGAGGTCGGCGAGCTGATCATCGGCGGCGTCGGCCTCGCGCGCTACCTCGACCCGGCGAAGGACGCCGAGAAGTACGCGCCGCACGACGGGCTCGGCTGGGCCAGGGCCTACCGCAGCGGCGACCTGGTGCGCCTCGAGCGCGAGGGCCTGGTCTTCCAGGGCCGCGCCGACGACCAGGTCAAGGTCGGCGGGCGGCGCATCGAGCTGGGCGAGATCGAGGCGGCCCTGCAGGCGCTGCCGCACGTCGCGGGCGCGGCTGCCGCGGTGCGCACCACCGACGCCGGCAACCAGGTGATCGTCGGCTACCTCGCCCTCGGGGCAGGCGCCTCCCTCGACCGCACGGAGGCGCTGGCCCGGCTCCGGGCGGAGCTCCCCGCCGCGCTCGTCCCGCTCCTCGCCGTGGTCGACGGAGACCTGCCGACGAAGACGTCGGGCAAGATCGACCGCGAGGCACTGCCCTGGCCCCTGCCGGAGCAGGCTGCCGCCGAGACGGGGCTGCGCGCCGACGAGGCCGTCCTCTCCGCCGACTGGCAGGCCGTGCTCGGGCTGCCCGTCGTCGACACTGCCGCCGACTTCTTCGACCTCGGCGGCGGCTCGCTCGCGGCGGCGCAGCTCGTCGCCCGGATCCGCTCACGCGACCCCGAGTACACCGTGGCCGACGTCTACTCGCACCCCCGGCTCGGCTCGATGGCGGCCGACCTCGCCTCGCGGGCCGAGGAGCGGGGCGAGACGGGCGGAGGCGCGGGCTCGGCGGGCGGCGCCGGCACCGGTCGCGACGACTACCGGCGCTCGGCGCCGACGCCCCTGCGCGCGCAGTGGCTGCAGACCCTGCTCGCGCTCCCCCTGCAGACGCTCAGCGGCCTGCGCTGGCTGGTCTGGGCGCTCACGGCGTCGGCAGTGCTGCGGACGGTCGACGGCTTCGAGTTCCTGCCCCGCACCTCCCCGTGGCTGCTGGTCGTCGGCCTCGTCCTGTTCGTGACCCCGCCGGGTCGGATGCTGATCTCGGTCGTCGCCGCGCGCCTCCTGCTGCGGGGCGTCCAGGCCGGCGACCACCCGCGCGGCGGCAGCGTGCACCTGAGGCTCTGGGCGGCCGAGCAGGTGCAGGAGCAGGTGGCCGCCGTCGGCCTCGCGGGCGCCCCGTGGGTCAGCTACTACGCCAGGGCGCTCGGCGCACGGATCGCCCCCGACGTCGACCTGCACGCCCTGCCGCCCGTCACGGGCATGCTGCGGATCGGCCGGGGCGCCTCGATCGAGCCGGAGGTCGACCTCTCGGGCTGGTGGCTCGACGGCGACGTGCTCCGCCTGGGCGCCGTCCGCATCGGCGCGGGCAGCACCGTCGGCATGCGCAGCACGCTGCTGCCCGGCACCCGCATCGGCAAGAACGCGACCGTCGCCCCCGGCTCGGCCGTCTTCGGACGCGTGCCGGCCGGGCAGGCGTGGTCGGGGTCGCCCGCCGCCCGCAGCGGCCGCGCGAAGGCCTGGTGGCCTGCCGAGCGTCCGCCGCGCGCGACCCGCTGGCTGTGGGCCTACGGCGCCTCGTCGGTGCTGCTGTCCCTGCTGCCCGGCGTCTCGCTCGTCGCGGGCGCCCTCGTCGTCGCGGCCGGGATGCGCGGCTCGGCGACCCTGGGCGAGGCCTGGTGGCGCGCGGTCGCCTGGGTCGTGCCCGGCACGGTCGTGGCCGGCGTCGTCGCGGCGGTCGCGGTCGTCGTGCTGGTCCGCCTGCTCGGCGTGGGCGTGGCCGAGGGGACGTGGCCGGTGCGCAGCCGCGTCGGCTGGCAGGTCTGGAGCACCGAGCGGCTGCTCGACCTCGCCCGCACGTACCTGTTCCCGATCTACTCGAGCCTCGCGACCCCGGTCTGGCTCCGCCTCCTGGGGGCTCGCGTCGGCCGCGACGTGGAGGCGTCGACGGTGCTGCTGCTGCCCGTCATGACGACCGTCCGCGACGGGGCCTTCCTCGCGGACGACACCTTGGTCGCCTCGTACGAGCTCGGCGGCGGGCACCTCCGGGTGGCCAGGGCCGAGATCGGGCGACGCGCTTTCCTCGGCAACTCGGGCATGGCCGGGCCCGGACACCGGGTGCCCGACGACGGCCTCGTCGCGGTGCTCTCGGCCGCTCCCCCGAAGTCGCGCCCCGGCTCGTCCTGGCTCGGGTCGCCGCCCGTCCGGCTGCGGCGCACGGTCGCCGCTGCCGACGAGGCGCTCACGTTCCGCCCGCCCACCCGGCTGCGGGTCGCGCGGGCCGTGTGGGAGCTCGGCCGCATCGTGCCCGTCGTCGTCACCGTGCTGCTCGGCACGGCCGTGCTCCTCGCCCTCGCCGGCCTCGCCGCCGCGCGGGGACCGCTGCTGGCGGGGCTCGCGAGCGGACTCGTGCTGATCGCGGCCGGGCTCGTCGCCGCCGTCGTGACCACCGCCTCCAAGTGGGCCCTGATCGGGCGCGTACGGGCAGGTGAACAGCCGCTCTGGTCGTCGTTCGTCTGGCGCAGCGAGGTGGCCGACGTGTTCACCGAGATGCTGGCCGCGCCCTGGTTCGCCCGGGCCGCGACGGGGACGCCTGCCCTCGTGTGGTGGCTGCGCAGCCTCGGGGCCCGCATCGGCCGCGGCGTCTGGACCGACAGCTACTGGCTGCCCGAGGCCGACCTGGTGACGCTCGGCGACGGATCGACCGTCGGACGGGGCTGCGTCGTGCAGACGCACCTGTTCCACGACCGGATCATGTCGATGGACACCGTGACCCTCGACGCCGGTGCCGCACTCGGCCCGCACAGCGTCGTCCTGCCGGCGGCCGTGGTCGGCAGCCACGCCACCGTCGGCCCTGCCTCGCTCGTGATGCGCGGCGAGGGCGTGCCCGACGGCAGCCGCTGGAGCGGCAACCCGATCGGGCCGTGGCGCGAGGTCCGGCACTCCGACTACCACGCGGCCACCTCGTGAAGGCACCTGTCGACGGCGCCGCACCGTCCGACGACACGGCGGCCGACGAGAGCGTGTTCGATGACACTGTGCCCGACACCGCAGTGCCTGCCAACGCAGTGCCCGACAGCTACACGCCCGACAGCGGCGCTGACGACTTCACCGTCGCCTCCTACGACCTCGAGCTCTCGTACCGGGTCGCCACCAACCGGCTCGACGGCCGGGCGACGATCTCGGCGGTGGCGACGGCGCCGCTGCGTCGCGCGGTGTTCGACCTCGTCGGCCTGCGGGTCTCGCGGGTGCGCGTCGACGGCCACAAGGCGCGCTTCAGCCAGAGCGCGACGAAGCTGACGGTCACGCTGCCCGACACGGCGGAGGCAGGCACCCGGTTCAGCACCGTCGTCGACTACTCGGGCCGGCCGGCACCACGCCGCGGACCGTGGGGCGAGATCGGCTGGGAGGAGCTGACGGACGGCGTCATCGTCGCGGCACAGCCGAACGGCGCCGCGACCTGGTTCCCGTGCAACGACCGCCCGGACGACAAGGCCACGTACCGCACGCGGATCGACGTCGAGCACGGCTACCACGTCGTCTGCAACGGCGACCTCGTCTCGCGCCGATCGACCCCCGGCAAGGTCACCTGGACGTTCGAGCAGCCCGAGCCGACCTCGAGCTACCTGGCGACGGTGCAGATCGGGCGCTACGAGTCGCGAGAGCTGGCCCTCGGCACCGACGACGAGCCCGTCCACGGCGCCCTCGTCGGCCCGGCGGACCTGCGCACGCGCATCGACCACGACTTCGGCGCCGTGCCCGAGATGGTGCGCTGCTTCACCGCCTCCTTCGGCCCCTACCCGTTCGGCGGCTACACCGTGGTGGTCACGGCCGACGACCTCGAGATACCGCTGGAGGCGCAGGGCGTCGCCGTCTTCGGGGCGAACCACGCCGACGGGCGGTCGGGCAGCGACCGGCTGATCGCGCACGAGCTGGCGCACCAGTGGTTCGGCAACAGCGTGGGCGTGGCGTCGTGGCGCCACATCTGGCTCAACGAGGGCTTCGCCTGCTACGCCGAGTGGCTCTGGTCGGAGTGGTCGGGAGGCGCGTCGGTCGCGACCCACGCCCGCCGCACCCACCTGCGGCTCGCCCTGCCGACACACGACATCACGGTGGGCGACCCCGGGCCGGACGCGATGTTCGACGACCGCGTCTACAAGCGCGGCGCGCTGACGCTGCAGGCCCTCCGGCTGACGATCGGCGACGACGCGTTCTTCGCCGTGCTGCGGAGCTGGACCGACGAGAACCGGTACGGCGCCGTGTCGACCGACGACTTCGTGCGGCACAGCGTGCGCGTCAGCGGCCACGACGCCGGCGAGCTCGAGCGCTTGTTCGCGGCGTGGCTCCTCGAGCGCCCGCTGCCGCGCCTGCCCCGCGACTGAGCTCGTCTCTCGGCCCCGAGCTCTCAGCTCTCAGCGGCGGCGATCAGCTTCGACATGGTGCGGTGCAGCAGCACCAGCTCGTCGCGAGTGACGTCGAGCCGGGCCATCATCCGCTCGGGGATCGACTCGGCCTGCTCTCGGAGGGCGGCCCCGGCAGCCGTCAGCTCGATGCTCAGCGCTCGTTCGTCCTCAGCGCTGCGCCCGCGAGTGACCAGCCCCTGCGCCTCGAGCCGCTTGACCAGCGGCGACAGCGTGCCAGGGTCGAGCCTCAGCAGCTCGGCCAGGTCGCGGAGCGCCAGCGGCTGCCGCTCCCACAGGGCGAGCATCACGAGGTACTGCGGGTGCGTGAGCCCCATCGGCTCGAGCACGGGCCGGTAGGCGGAGACCACGCTGCGGGAGGCGACCGACAACGCGAAGCAGATCTGGCTCTCGAGCGCGAGCGGGTCGACCGGCGCCGGGTCGGCCGGCACCGGGTCGACCGGCGCCGAGTCGACGGGCACGGGGTCGACCGGCACGGAGGCGCGGTCCGCGGCGCTCACTCGCCTGCGTCCCGAGGGCAGTGCAGCATCGTGCGCGGTCCGGAGCGGTCGACGACGTGCTCGTCCATCGGGCGGCCGCAGAGCGGGCAGGCCCCGCCGTGCTCGGGGGCGACGATCGGAGCCTCGTCGCGGATGCCGAGCTGGGCGCCGCCGATGTAGGGACGCAGCCGGGAGTTCATCCGTTCGACGGCGTCGCCGAACCAGCTGCCGTGCTCGTGCCCGGGCTCGCGGCCCTGCGCATCGCCCTGTTCGTCGCCGTGTCGCCGTGATCTCTTCGTCGCCATGTGCTGAGCGTACCAATCATTGGCACGCCAAGCTATGGCCGAGGAGGCGGCCCCCGCGTACCCCGGCACCCGCTTGCCCTGAGCAGGCGGCCAGCCCCACGGCGTATCACGGGTGCATGACCCGCGATCAGTACACCTTCGACGACCCCCGCACCCGCTACCCCGTGATCAGCCCGGAGGTGCAGCAGCAGCCGGAGCCCGGGCTCCAGTCGCGCATGACGCCCGTCCCCGACCTCGGCGAGGACACCTACCGCGGGACCGGCCGCCTGACTGGCCGCAAGGCGCTCATCACCGGCGCCGACTCCGGCATCGGCGCGGCCGTGGCCATCGCCTTCGCCCGTGAGGGCGCGGACGTCACCCTCTCGTACCTGCCCGAGGAGGAGGAGGACGCCCGCCACGTCGTGTCGCTCGTCGAGGCGGCCGGGCAGAAGGCCGTGGCCGTCCCCGGCGACCTGACCAGCGCCTCCTTCTGCCGCGAGCTCGTGCAGCGGGCCGTCGACGGCATGGGCGGGCTCGACGCGATCGTCAACGTCGCCGGCGTCCAGGTCTGGCAGGAGTCGATCGACCAGATCACGGACGAGCAGTTCGACCGGACCTTCAAGACCAACGTCTACGCGCCGTTCTGGATCATCAAGGCCGCACTGCCGCACCTGCAGCCCGGCTCCACGATCGTCAACACGGCCTCGCTCGAGGCCTACACGCCCGCCCCCGACCGCCTCGACTACGCGACGACCAAGGGCGCGATCAACAACTTCTCGAAGGGCCTGGCGCAGCAGCTCGTCGGGAAGGGCATCCGCGTGAACGTCGTCGCCCCCGGGCCGACCTGGTCGGTGCTGCAGGTGACGCAGGGCGTCGACCCCGAGACCCTGCCCGAGTTCGGCTCGAGCGAGTCGCCGATGGGGCGCGCAGCCCAGCCGGCCGAGCAGGCTCCGGCGTACGTGTTCCTCACCAGCGCCGAGTCGAGCTTCGTCGCGGGCGAGACGCTGAACGTGAACGGCGGGATGGTCACGCCGTGAGGCGCTGAGCCGTCGGGCTCGGTCTCGGCACGACGAAGGGCCCCGCTGGTGCGGGGCCCTTCGTCGTTCGTACGTGTCCGCGAGGCTGCAGCTAGGCGACCTTGCGCCCCTGGGCGAGCACCTGGTGGGCGCGGGCGGAGAGCTCTCCGCGCACGAGGACCTCGTAGCGACCCGCCTCCATGGTCTTGACCGAGGCGAAGTCGCGACGGCCGCGAGTGGCGGCATGTCCGACCGCACCCCAGAGGGCGCCCCACAGGGCTCCGGCACCGAGCGCGATCAGCAGCACGCCGATGAACGCGACCCCGGGGGCGAAGATGCTGAAGAGCAGGCCGAGCAGGAGGCCGAACCACGCACCGCCGGCAGCGCCGCGAGCAGCAGCCTTGCCGGTGGTGAGGCGGCCGGCGACGTTCTCGACCGTGCGGATGTCGTGACCCACGATCGAGACGCTCTCGACGGGGAAGCCCTCGTCGCTCAGCAGGTCGACCGCGGACTGGGCGTCCTCGTAGCGGGTGAAGGTGGCCAGCGTCTGCGGGTGGCCCTCGCCGGCGAAGGCGCCGATGCCCTTGGGGCCGGGGGCGCCGGTCGTCGGGGACGAGGCGGGCGCGCCCTGCTGCGGGGCACCGTAGGGCGCACCCTGCTGGGGTGCGCCGTAGGGAGCGCCCTGAGGTGCGCCCGGAGCGGTCGTCGGCTGGTCGGCCGGCGCGGTCGGGCCGCCGGCAGGGGTCGGCGCGTACTCGCCGTACGCAGGACGGGGGCGGTCCGCACCCGTCGGCGTCCCGGAGGCGCGGGTCGCGTCGTCGTCGGGGACGGGAGTCTGGCCAGGCTGCTCGTTGCTCATGCATGATGTCTACCCCGTCAGCCAGCCGCGTGGAGCCGATGCACAGCGCACGTCCAGATGGACGTTCCCCTCCTGCACCGCCGACCCGCGCCTCCGGCGCTCGCCTGCGCCGGCCTGCGCTCGCGCAGTTCAGGAACCGCGTGCGCCCGAGTCCTGAACAGTGCACGAGTCAGGATCCGCAGTCCTGCACAACACCAACTCAGGACTCACGTTCCTGAATTGAGGGCCGCACCGCAGCCGGCGGCACGGCTGCAGAACGAGAAATGGCCCCACCCGGAGGTGAGGCCATTCGCGGTGATGCTCGGTGTTGCTGTTGCTTCTCGGTGGATCTGAGGGGACTCGAACCCCTGACCCCCTGCATGCCATGCAGGTGCGCTACCAGCTGCGCCACAGACCCAGGAAGTGTTGCTGTCTTGCTCGTGTTGCCGCTGCCGAAGCAACTCGTCAACCTTACTACAGAATCCGAGGCTGCAAGTACACCGGCCGCGAGGCCCGCCACCGCAGCTCAGAGGTGTCGCAGGTACCGCCCCGGCTCGTCCAGGAAGGCCCGCCAGTGCTGCACGAGGTCGAGCTCGCCCCACGTCGTCCGCTCGATGCCCCGCTCACCGAGCTGCAGCACCGACGCGCCGGGAAGCGCCGTGAGCACCGGCGAGTGGGTCGCGCAGACGACCTGCCCGCCGGCGTCGACGACGTCTGCCAGCGTGCCCATGAGCTGGAGGCAGGCCGAGAACGAGAGCGCGGCCTCTGGCTCGTCGAGCAGGTACAGCCCCTTCTCGGCCAGCCGGGCGTCGAAGGCGTGCAGGAAGCTCTCGCCGTGGCTCACGTCGTGGAACCCCGGGTCGCACTTCTCGTACCGCGAGAACATGTCGAGCGCCGTCTCGGACCGCAGGAACCAGCCCTTCGCCTTCCGGCCCACCATGCGGCTGCCGGTCGGCGTGCGACCGAGCGCGAGGACGGCACCCAGCTCGGATGGCTCGAGCTCGGACGAGTACCTGCCGTGCGAGCGACCGCCGCGCACATCGGCACCCCACGCCTCGGCGAGGGCCTCGACGATCGTGGACTTGCCGCTGCCGTTCTCGCCGACGAGGAAGGTCACGGGGGCATTGAGGGACACGCCCGCACCCACGAGCGCCGCGACCGCCGGGACGGTGAACGGCCACTCGTCGGGGTCGACCACCCGCTCATGTGGCACGTGGACCCGGTCGATGATCATGCCGTCAGGGTCGCACGGACCACCGACGGCGGACCCTCGGCGCGAGGCCGAGAGGGTGCCGGGCTAGGCCTCGGACGACGCCGGAGCCGAGGCGGCCTCGGCGGAGGAGGCGGTCACCACGTCGAGCGGGATCGCCGGGCAGTCGCTCCAGAGGCGCTCGAGCGAGTAGTACTGGCGGTCTTCGTCGTGGAAGACGTGGACGACGACGTCGCCGAAGTCGAGCAGGATCCAGCGGCCCTCGGCGCGACCCTCGCGGCGCAGGGTGCGTGCGCCGGCCTCGAGCATCTTGTCCTCGATCTCGCCGGCGATGGCGACGACGTTGCGCTCGCTGCGACCGGAGGCCAGGAGGAAGATGTCGGTGAGGGCCAGCGGCTCGGAGACGTCGAGCGCGACGAGGTCGTCGGCCTGCTTGTCGTCGGCGGCGCGGGCTGCGATCTGCAGGAGCTCGATGGCACGAGGGGTGGCTGTCACGGATTCCTTCGGGGTGGGTCGCCCCGGGACGGGACGACGGCGGCGTCAGCCGCCGAGGATGCCCGTGGCGAACCCGGCGATGACGACACCGATGATACCTGCTCCGAGGACGCCCCCGCCGATCCCGAGGATCAGGGGCAGCCTGCTGGAGGCGGGCTGCGAGGCGGCGAGCACGACCGACCGCGTCGAGGTGTGGGTGCTGATGGCCCGGCTGGCCCTGACGGGGGCAGCGTCGGTCTCGGCGCTCTCGGCGTCGCCCTGCTCGAGCAGGCGGTCGATGTCGGAGTTGTCGATGCGGGCCTGCGAGCCGGTGGCGCCCAGGCTGCGGGGCAGGTCGATGGAGCCGGTGATGATGATCTCGCCCGTGGCGTTGAGGGCCCCGGTGACGTCGGCGACCTGCTGGTCGGTGAGGATCAAGGCGTTCGTCTGGCCCGTGTGGGTGCCGAGGGCACGACCGGGGACGGTGTCGTCGTCGGGCTCGTCGGACTGGGTCGTCCAGTGGCCGACGGGCGGCACGAAGCCGCTCGGCTCGGGGACGGACGCGGGTGCCGGCTCGGCCGCGGCGGCTGCCGGCGCGGACGGCTCGGAGCTGTCGGCGGCGGTCGTGGACGAGGCGGCGGCCGAGTCGCCGTCGACCGGAGTCGACGCGGAGCCCGGACGAGAACCGCCCAGGTCGAGGGGGAACACGGAGGGCGCGGACGTGGGCGCGGCTGCAGGCCCGGAGGACGGCGCAGTCGGCTGTCCGGTGCGACGCGGGCCGGGTGCGCGCCCGTCGTCGTCGACTTCGGGGACTCGGCCGTCGGCGGCGGGGCCCGGCACGACGGACGCGTCGTCGCCGGCCGTCTGCCGCGCGCTGGCCGGGGCGCTCTCGTCGAGCGGCGCCACGATCTCGTCGACCGTGCTCAGGGCGTCGACCAGGCGGCGGCGCGGCTCGGGCCCGGGAGCCTGGAGCGGGACGGGGGCCGACGGCCCGGTCTGCTCGGCACGCTGTGCACGCATCTGCCGACGGGTGAGCCCGTCCGGACCGGCGACGGAGGCCGGAGGAGGCGTGGGTGCGGACGCGGGGACCGGCGCGGCAGCCGGCGCGGACGTCGCAGCTGCCTGCGGGGCCGAGGCCGGGACCGGCCGGGCCGCTGCGGACGCGGGCGACGGGCCCGAGGCGGGGGCGCCTCCTGCGGTCCCCTCGGCGACGGCGCGACCTGCCTCGCGGGCACGTTCGCGCTCGCGGATCTGGCGCCGGGTCAGCGGCTGCTCGTCGGACGTGCTCATGCGTTGCTCCGATACAGGTGGTGCTTGGAGATGTACTGGACGACCCCGTCGGGGACCAGGTACCACACCGGGAAGCCGCGTCCCACCCTGGCACGGCAGTCGGTCGACGAGATGGCGAGGGCGGGGACTTCGAGCAAGCTTACGTCGCTCTCCGGGAGGCTGCCGACGCTGAGGTCGTGGCCCGGGCGGGTGACCGCGACGAAGTGCGCGAGGTCCCACAGCTCGCGGACGTCCTTCCAGTCGAGGATCTGCGAGACGGCGTCGGCCCCGGTGATGAAGAAGAGCTCGGAGTCGGGCCGCTGGGCGCGGATGTCGCGGAGGGTGTCGATCGTGTACGTCGGCCCGTCACGGTCGATGTCGACCCGGCTGACGGTGAACATCGGGTTGGAGGCGGTGGCCACGACGGTCATCAGGTAGCGGTGCTCGCTGTCGCTGACGCCGGACTTCATGTAAGGCTGTCCCGTCGGGACGAACAGCACCTCGTCGAGGTGGAACGACTGCGCGACCTCGCTCGCGGCCACGAGGTGCCCGTGGTGGATCGGGTCGAACGTGCCGCCCATGATGCCCACGCGGGGTCGACGACCGGTGACGAACGCCCCGGGGGTGCTCGTCGCAGGCGTCGTGCCGACCATGCTGCGGTGCCGCCGGGTCAGTGCTGCTCGGGGTGCCCGAACTCGTCGATCGGGCCGGCGTGGTGCGCCTGCGTCGACGCCTTGCGGGGCGAGCGGTTGGCGACGTCGCGGTAGCTCCAGACGACGAAGCCGAGGAACAGGAAGAAGAGGCCGAAGACGGCGCTGATCACGACGGGGGGCGCGATCAGGGGCGCGAGTTCTTCGTGGGCTGCGGCCAGGAGGGCGACGTCGAGCATGGGTTCTCCGTTCCGAGGGGCGATCTCGGACAGTCTAGCCGCGCGTCCGGACCTGGCTGCGCACCTGGCCCTGCCCTCGAACGACCCACTTCGTGCTGGTGAGCTCCGGCAGGCCCATCGGGCCCCTGGCGTGCAGCTTCTGCGTCGAGATGCCGACCTCGGCGCCGAAGCCGAACTCGCCCCCGTCCGTGAAGCGCGTCGACGCGTTCACCATCACGACGGCGCTGTCGACCTCGAGGAGGAACCGCTCGGCCACCGCGTGGTCGTTCGTCAGGATCGACTCGGTGTGGTGCGTCGACCAGCGGGCGATGTGCGCCATCGCCTCGTCGACGTCGGCCACGACGCGGACCGCCAGGTCGAGGCTCATGTACTCGGCGGCCCAGTCGGCGTCCGTCGCCGGGACCGCGTCGGGGAACGCGCGCAGGACGCGCTCGTCCCCGTGCACCGTCACGCCGGAGGCGCGGAGGGCGGCCAGCACCGGCGGCAGCAGGCGGTCGGCCGCGTCCTCGTGCACGAGCAGGGTCTCGAGCGCGTTGCAGACGCTCGGCCGGCTGACCTTCGCGTCGAGGACGACGTCGACCGCCATCTCCTCGTCGGCGGACGCGTCGAGGAACACGTGGACGACGCCGGCCCCCGTCTCGATCACGGGCACGGTCGACTCGCGCACGACGGTCTCGATCAGCTCGGCGCTGCCGCGCGGCACGAGCACGTCGACCAGCCCCCGTGCCCGCATCAGCTCGGCGGCCCCGGCACGACCGTGCTCGTCGACCGTGACGACCGCGTCGGCGGGCAGGCCAGAGGCGACCAGCGCCTCCTGCAGGACGTCGACGAGCACCCGGTTCGTCTCGCGCGCCGCGCTGCCGCCGCGGAGCACGGCCGCGTTGCCGCTCTTGAGCGCGAGGGCGGCGATGTCGACGGTCACGTTCGGGCGGGCCTCGTAGATGACGCCGACGACGCCGAACGGGACGCGCACCTGGTCGAGCCGCAGGCCGTTCGGCAGCACGCGGCCGCGGAGGCTCTCGCCCACCGGGTCGACGAGCCCGGCGACGAGCCGCACGGCGTCGGCCAGCGCCTCCAGCCGGACCTCGTCGAGGCGCAGGCGGTCGCGCAGGGCCTCACCGACCCCCTCCTCGAGCGCGCGCGCCAGGTCGAGCTCGTTCGCGGCCACGATCCGTGGGCCCTCGGCGACGAGCGCGGCGGCGACGGCGTGCAGGGCGGCGTCCTTCTCTGCGGCGGTCAGGGTCGCGAGGCGGACGGACGCCGCCTTCGCGGCACGCAGGGTCTCGGTGAACGACGGGGCGACGGTCGACGACATCCCCGGATCCTACGGCGAGGGGCTCCGCCACCGCATCGACGGCGCCGTCAGCGGCGCCGTCAGCGGCGGGGCGCCGCCGCGAAGAACGTGCCGACCGACGCGCCGTTCAGGGCCGAGGCGACGTTGGCCGCCGACGTGACGAGCACGGGCGTGCCGGCTGCGGCCGCGTAGCGCGCGGCGGCCACCTTCGTGCCTGCTCCCCCGGTGCCGACGCCGGCCGCGCCCGCGTCGCCGAAGGTCACCCCGGCCAGGTCGTCGCCCTGCGGCACGTCGTCGATGCGCACCGCGCCCGGCTCGTGCGGCGGGCGTGTGTAGAGAGCGTCGACGTCGCTGAGCAGCACCAGCACGTCGGCGCCGATCAGCTCGGAGACGAGCGCGGCGAGGCGGTCGTTGTCGCCGAAGCGGATCTCCTGGGTCGCGACCGTGTCGTTCTCGTTGACGATCGGCAGGATGCCCAGCTCGAGGAGGCGCCCCATCGCCCGCTGCGCGTTGCTGCGCGGCGTCGGGTCGGCCATGTCGCCGGCAGTGAGCAGCACCTGGCCCGCGACGATGTCGTGGCGGCGGAGGCTCTGCTGGTACCGGAAGATGAGCACGTTCTGGCCCACCGCCGCGGCTGCCTGCTGCGTGGCGAGGTCGGTCGGCCGCGAGTCGAGCCGCAGGTGCGGCATGCCGGTCGCGATGGCGCCCGACGAGACGAGCACAACCTCGGCGCCGCGGGCGTGGGCACCGGCCAGGGCGTCGACGAGCGGCTCGATCTGGTGGGCGGCCTCGCCGCTGATCGACGACGACCCGACCTTGACGACGATGCGCCGGGCCAGGGCGATGTCCGCCCTGGCGGCGACGACCGGCTCGCCGCCGGGGCGCAGCAGGGTCTCGGCAGGGCCCTCGGCGCTCATCGTTCTTCGTCGCCCTCCTTGACGAGGAAGCCCTCGTCGTCGGTCCACAGTCCGGCGGCGCGCTCTCGCTGAAGCTCGGCACGGGCCTCAGCCTTGGCGTCCATGCGCTCGAAGTAGTCCTCGCGGCGCTGGTTGCGGGTCGGGCGGTCGTTCTTGATCAGGCGCGGGTCCGTGCCGCGGGCCGAGGTCATCAGCTCGGCGGTCGACGTCAGCGTCGGCTCCCAGTCGAAGACGATGCCGCCCTCTGGGCCGATGACGACGGTCGAGCCGGCCTGCGCACCGGCCTTGAAGAGGGCGTCCTCGATGCCGATCGCGTTGAGCCGGTCGGCGAGGTAGCCCACCGCCTCCTCGTTGTTGAACTGGGTCTGCACGACCCAGCGCTCGGGCTTCTGGCCGAGGATGCGGTACACGTTGCCGTACGTGCCGCCCTCGACCTTGATGACGAACGGCTTCTCGTTGACCGCGCGGGGGCGCATGACCAGACGAGGAGGCGCGGGCCGGGCCGCGATCTCGGCGCGGCTCTGCTCGACGACCTCGGCGAGGGCGAACGAGAGGTTGCGGAGGCCCTCGTGGCTGACGGCCGAGATCTCGAAGACGCGGTAGCCGCGGGCCTCGAGCTCGGGCGTGACGAAGTCGGCCAGCTCGCGCCCGTCGGGCACGTCGACCTTGTTCAGCGCGATCAGCTGGGGACGCTCGAGCAGGGGCGTCTGCCCCTCGGGCACCGGGTACGCCTCGAGCTCGCGACGGATGATCTCGAGGTCGGTCAGCGGGTCGCGGCCGGGCTCGAGCGTGGCGCAGTCGAGGACGTGCAGCAGCGCCGAGCAGCGCTCGACGTGGCGGAGGAACTCGAGCCCGAGGCCCTTGCCCTCGCTGGCGCCCTCGATCAGGCCGGGGACGTCGGCGACCGTGTAGCGGGTCTCGCCCGACTCGACGACGCCGAGGTTCGGGTGCAGGGTCGTGAACGGGTAGTCGGCGATCTTCGGCTTGGCGGCCGAGAGCGCGGCGACGAGGCTCGACTTGCCGGCCGACGGGTACCCGACGAGGGCGATGTCCGCGACGACCTTGAGCTCGAGCAGGACGTCGCCCTGCCAGCCGGGAGTGCCGAGCAGCGCGAAGCCGGGGGCCTTGCGCTTGGTCGACGAGAGCGCGGCGTTGCCGAGCCCGCCGATGCCGGCCTCGGCGATGACGTAGCGCATGCCGTGCTCGGTCATGTCGACCAGCTCGTCGCCGTCGACCGTCTTGACGACGGTGCCGAGCGGGACCGCGAGCTCGAGCTCTTGGCCCTGGGTGCCGCTGCGGTGGTCGCCCATGCCGGGGCCGCCGTTGTCGCTCGAGCGGTGCGGCGCACGGTGGAAGCCGAGCAGCGTGGTGACGCCGGCGTCGGCGACGAGCACGATGTCGCCGCCGTTGCCGCCGTTGCCGCCGTCGGGGCCGGCGAGGGGCTTGAACTTCTCGCGCTTGACGGAGACGCAGCCGTTGCCCCCGTTGCCTGCTCGCAGGTGGAGGGTCACGTGGTCGACGAATGTGGCCATGTATCGATCTCTTCTAGCTCTGGTGCCGGCGCGCGCTGCCCCGGGTCTGACGCGCACGGTCGACCGGTGACGGGCCGTGCGGTGGTGCCTCGCCGTCGGCGGACGGAGGCGACGATGGTGTCGAGAGGCCCTGGGTGTCCGACAGGACCTGTGGCCTCGCGGACTCCCGCGGAGCCGGGCGCACCTGGGCCGGGTGAGCACCAACCTGTCATGATACAGGGCCTGTCTGGGCCGGTCAACGCGACGACGACCGTCCGGCTAGCATCGGCCCGTGACCATCCTGATCGACGAGCCGGTGTGGCCCGCGCACGACACCGTCTGGGCCCACCTGGTCAGCGACGCGTCGTACGACGAGCTGCACGCCTTCGCGGCAGCCCAGGACATCCCCCGCAGGGGCTTCGACCACGACCACTACGACGTGCCCGAGTCGCGCTGGCACGACCTCGTCGCCGCCGGCGCGCAGCCGGTCACCGGGCTCGACCTCGCCCGCCGGCTCGAGCGCAGCGGGCTGCGCGTCTCACAACGGGTCAAGCGCGGGCTCTGACCGGACCCGCGGCGCGGCCGCCGGCGCGGGCTCTGACCGCACCCGCGGCGTGGCCGCCGCCGACAGCTGCTGCACCCGCGGCTCCCCTGCGGCTCACCAGGCCGCGGCGTGCCCCGTGAAGCTCGCGACGACGGTCCCGGTCTCGACGTCGACCACCGTCGTGGTCGTCCCCTCCGGCACGGGGTCGATCGTGTAGCTGTAGTCGGTGGTGTCGTCCGCAGAGGCGGTCTCGACGGCCAGGTACTGCCCGTTCGGCGAGACGGAGAAGCCCTCGATCTGCGACGACTCGCCCGCGGGGCGGAACAGCACCCGCGCCTCCTCCTCGTCGTCCAGCACGATGAGGTTGGTGAAGCTGGCCCCGCCGTCGGCCGGCACGGCCACCTGCTGCACGTACTCGGTCGCGGCGACGGCGACGAGGTCGCCGCGGTAGGGCGTGCCGCCCTCGACGGCCGAGAAAGGGATCGGCGTCTGCTCGCCGGTCGCCAGGTCGACACGGAACGCCTGGAGCGCCGTGGCCGCCACGATGCCGCGGCCGTCGAGCGAGACGCCCTGCAGGGCGACGAACGTGCCGAGGGGACGAGGAGGCGCGGTGCCGGCCAGGTCGTACAGGGCCACCTGCTCGTCGCCCGCCTGGGCGACGAGGCTCGCCTGGCCCGGGACGACCGCCCAGTCGAGCACGGACACGGGCTGGCCGGAGAGCGAGAGGACCGGGGCGACGGCGCGCTGGCCCTGCAGCGGCAGCGTGTAGAGCAGTTCCCGCTCGGAGCCCTGCGGCCGCCAGGAGAACGCGAGGGTGGTCGTGGCGGCGTCGGCGCCGAGCTTCGTGATCAGCCCCGTGCCCTCGGGCAGCGGGAGGGTCTCGGCGGCGACGCCGTCGTCCGACACCAGGCTCAGGGTCGACTGCTCGCCGTCGTCGGTCACGACGGCGACGGCCGTGTCGAAGGCCTCGAAGGCCTGGATCCGGGGCGCCGACCAGATCGGGGTCCTGTCGCCGCCTCCGAGGAGGGGGGCCCGTTCGAGCACGTCGTCGGCGCCCTCGCCGCCGTGCACGACTCGCAAGGTCACGGCCGGGTCCGTGCTGAAGGTCGTGCTGAGGGTGGAGTCCTGGCGCTGGTACACGCTCGAGACGCCCTGCACCGTGACCGTGTAGTCGGTGCCGTAGCGCAGCCGGTCCGCGAACTCGACGGCGACCACGTCGCCCGAGGTCTGCACCCGGAAGTCGGCGGCCGGCGACACCGTCACCTGGCCGGGGTCGACGTGGGCGACGGGCTGGTTCGCGAACAGGCGCAGCTGCTGGCCGGACCGGTCCACGACCGCCGTCGTGTCGACCTGCACGTCGGTCAGCTTCGGGCCCTGCAGGTGCGTGAGCACGCCGAACACTGTGCAGACGAGCGCGAGCACGACGACGAGCGCGACGAAGCGACGCCGCTGCCGGGCGTGCCTGTCCGCCTCGTCGAGATCGCCGTCGGCCGCCCAGAGATCAGTAGAGGTAGGGGTCACTCGGCTGGCCGACCTTCTCGAGCTCGTCGGGCACGAGGGCGATCGGGTCGCTCGACGTGCGGCTCGGGTTCGTCTGGAAGCCGCCGGACACGTCGAGCCACTCGTCGGCCGACACCTGGCTCTGCCAGTCGACGAGGTGCACCGGCACCCCGACCGGCTGGGCGTCGACGGCGCAGCAGGTCACGACGAAGCGCGACACGTAGAAGACGTCGGGGTCGTCGCCGGCCGGCACGACGAAGCCGACCACGTCGGCGGTCTTGCCCTCGAAGAACGACAGGTCGCTGGTCTGCCGCAGCAGGCCCGCCCAGTCGAGCACCGAGAACGCCGCGTAGGCGTCGGCGTCGGCCGACGCGGCGTCCTCGACACTGGTGCCGGCGAGGGAGGCGGTGGACGAGTTCACGTCGCGCTGGCCGGCCGTCGCGCTCGTGAGCGTCGCAGGCGGGAGGACGACGAGCGACACGGCGACCGCAGTGGTGACGAGCGTGCCCGCGGCGACGGCGGCGGTCCGGGCTGCGGCACGACCCCGTCGACGCCGCCGCGGGCGCTCGGCGGGGGCACGGAGCTCGTCCTCGAGCGCGTGCGGGTGCCCGTCGTGGTCGTGCCCGTGGTCGTGCCCGTCGCCGTCGTCGCCCGCGTCGCGGGAGGACGGGGCGAGGACGAGGACCCCGAGCGACAGCACCATGCCGATCGCGATCATGATCACGGTGAACACGACGTAGCGCGGGTGGATGTAGAGCACGAGCTGCCCCGTCGCCGACAGCCACAGGGTCGAGATGCCGACGACGAGGGTCAGGAGCACGCCCTGCCAGCGATCGGCGAGGCGGGACACGGCGTCGAGCCGGAGCGGCGTGCGGGAAGCGCCGGGAGCACGGGAGGAGGGGTCAGGCAAAGTAGTTCACCACCAGTCCGATGGCGGCGCTGGTCAACGCCACCACGAGGGTCAGCTGCGCGAGGGTGCGCGGTCGGTACGTCGTGCGGAGCAGGGCGAGCATCTTGACGTCGATGATCGGCCCGAAGACGAGGAAAGCGGCGATGCCGCCGGGCATGAAGGTCGACGCGAACGGCAGCACGAAGAACGCGTCCACGTTCGAGCAGAGGGAGATGACGAACGCGAGCACCATCATCGCGAGCACGGACCAGACCGGGTTGCTGCCGAGCGTGACGAGCACCGAGCGCGGCACCGCGGTCTGGATGCCGCCCGCCACGGCGGCGCCGATGAACAGCGCGGGCATCATCGTCGACATCTCGCGACGGAACAGCTCGACGCTCTCGCGCAGCTTGGAGGCACCGCTGTGGCCGTGCTCCTGCGGCAACGCGCACTCGGCCGCGAACGACCGGGTGAGCAGGCTCTCGGGGTCGGGGTGGCGGCTGTAGAGCCAGCCGATCAGGTTCGCGATCAGGAACCCGCCCGCGAGCCGGGCGACGAGGATGCCGTCGCTCCAGCCGAACGCCTGGTGAGTCGTGATGATCGTGATCGGGTTGAGGATCGGGGCGGCCAGCAAGAAGGTCATCGACTCGGACACGGTGAAGCCCTTGAGCACGAGCCCCCTCGCCAGGGGCACGTTGCCGCACTCGCAGACCGGCAGGAACATGCCGAGGAACGAGATGACGGCACGGCGCAGCAGGGGCTGGCGGGGCAGCCACGAGGTGAAGAAGGCCTGCGGCAGCCACACCTGCACGATGATCGACAGCACGATGCCGAGCAGCACGAACGGCACCGACTCGACGATGACGCTGATCGTGAGGGTGACGAAGTCCTGCAGGGTGTCGGGCAGCAGCTGCGAGCCGAGCGCAGGGCTGGCGAGGCGCAGCACGAGGAGCACCACCGCGATGCCGATCCCGACCGCGAGCAGAGGCCCGCGCCTCGACCGTCGGGCCGGGGCGTGCTCGTGGGCGGCCCTGCGCAGGGCGTCGCGTTCCCGGAGGGGCGCGGTCACCGCTCGTCCCCGTCGTCGGCGGCTCGGCGGAGCACGTCGCGTTCGCGGAGGGGCGCGGTCACCGCTCGTCCCCGTCGTCGGCGGCGGGGGGCGCGAAGCGCGACCAGTCGTCGGCGGCGGAGGTGCCCCGAGGAGGCGTCGGCCGGGTCGCGGGAGCAGGGTCGCGTTCCGGGTGCGCGACTCGGTCCGCGGCCGAGACGGGCGCCTCCTCGACCGCAGGGGTCTCGACCGTCGCGGTCGCGGCGGGTGCGGTCTCGGCCGGTGCGGTCTCGGCGGCATCGTCGAGAGACGGCGTGCCCGCGCGCGACCCGTGCCACGCGACCACCACGCCGACCAGCAGCAGGGCCGTGTCGACGACGCCGGCGGCGAAGGGGATGGTCGTGAGGTACAGCGCGAGGTTGACCCAGGTGCCCCCGCTCAGCGACGCCGCCACGCCGGGAACGATGCCGACCACGGCCAGGGCCACGGTGCCCGCGGCGCCGGCGACGACGCCGTGGCGCAGCACTCTGGGCAGCGGCAGGTCGGGATCGACGGGGCACACCACGAGCAGCACCACGAACGCGACCAGGTAGAACGGGAACGGATAGAGCACGAAGCTGCCGAGGAACTGCCCGACCGGCGTCGCCGTGAAGTCGCTCGGCCAGGGCGTCACCGAGTAGCCGAGCGCCGAGCCCACGAGCGCGGCGAGGCCCAGGGCGAAGCGCGCCACGAGGACGACGCCGAGGGCGGTGGCGGCGGCCAGGAGGCGGCGCCTGCCCTGGTCGGACCGCAGGCCGCGGACCTCGACGACGGCCCGGCGCAGGAACACCGCAGCCCGACGGGACGACCGGTCGGTCGCCGCGTCGGGCTGCGGTGTCGAAGTCACGCTGTCACCCTAGACGAGTCACAGTTCGTCGGAGCTGACCCCCACGCCCAGGATGAACGGCCCGCCCTCGCCCTGCTCGGACGAGTCGGCCGCCGCGGCCGGCGTCGTCGTGCCCGAGCTGGAGGCGCGGCGCGAGCGGCCACGGCCCTGTCCGGGCTGCTTCGGCTCGGGCAGCGCGCCGAGCACGCTGTCGAGGATCTGCTCGGCGTCCTGCGTGCTCATCTTGCGGGGCTCGCGACGGGTCGCGGCCACCGGGATGTCGAGGATCGCGACGGACGCCTCGGGGGTGACCGTGGCGGTCGACGCCGCACGGCGGCTGCCGCGCTTCGCCGGGGCGGCCGGGGCCTCGGTCGCTGCGGGCGCCGCGGCCGCGGCTGCCGGCTGTGCCGCCACGGGAGCGACGTCGGCAACCGGTGCCTCGTCGACGGGCGCCGAGCTCGGCGCCTCGACCGACGGGGACGCCTCGCGGCTCGGCTGGTCGCCCTGCTCGGAGTCGCGCGACCGGGAGCCACGACGGCCCTTGCGGCCGCCACGGCTGCGGCGAGGCTCGTCGGACGAGTCGTCCTGGGCCTCGTCGGGCCGGCTGGACGACACCGACGCCGCGGCGGCGTCGATGGCCGCCTCGACGGCGGCCGCCGCGGTGGCGGCGCTGTCGCTGTCGGCCGGCCGGTCGCCGTCCTCGGCGTGCGCGATCGTGGACGCCGCGATGCGCGAGAGCGCGTTCTTGACGTCGTCGGTGATGGCGTGGGTGCCGGTCGTCGGGTGTGCCGACGAGCCCGCCTGGCCGCCCTGGCCGTTCGAGCCGCGACCCTGACCGCCGGAGGCGCCGGTCGTGCCGCCCTGCTTGCCGGCCTGCGCTCCGCCCCGGCGACGCTGCTCCTGGCCCTTGCGGGGCTGCTGCTCCTGCACGCGTGCGGCGCTGCCTGCCTCGGCGAACGACTCGGCGAGGCCGAGCCCGAGCTTCTTGCGCGTCATCTGCACGAGTCCGAGCGAGGTGACCTCGGCGACCTGGTGCTTGGTGCGGTCACGGCTGAGGCACTCGACCAGGCGACGGAGCACGAGGTCGCGGTTCGACTCGAGGACCATGTCGATGAAGTCGACGACGATGATGCCGCCGATGTCGCGGAGGCGCAGCTGACGGACGATCTCCTCTGCGGCCTCGAGGTTGTTCTTCGTGACCGTCTCCTCGAGGTTGCCCCCCGAGCCGACGAACTTGCCGGTGTTGACGTCGACGACCGTCATGGCCTCGGTGCGGTCGATGACCAGCGAGCCGCCGGACGGCAGCCAGACCTTTCGGTCGAGCGCCTTCTCGATCTGCTCGTTGAGGCGGTACTCGTCGAAGGCGTCACGGTCGCCCTCGTAGCGCTTGACACGGTCGAGCAGGTCGGGCGCGACGGCCGACAGGTACGACTGCAGGGTGTCGTAGGCGTCGTCGCCGTCGATGACCAGCTCGTGGAAGTCCTCGTTGAAGACGTCGCGGACGATCTTGATCAGCAGGTCGGGCTCCGAGTGCAGCTGCGCGGGGGCGTTGCCGACCTCGACCTTGCTGCTGATGTCGGCCCACTGGTTCGTCAGGCGCGTGATGTCGAGGGTGAGCTGCTCCTCCGTGGTGCCCTCGGCCGCGGTGCGGACGATGACTCCCGCGTTCTCGGGGAGCGCCTCCTTCAGGATCTTCTTGAGGCGCGCGCGCTCGGTGTCGGGCAGCTTGCGGCTGATGCCGTTCATCGAGCCGTTCGGCACGTAGACGAGGTAGCGGCCGGGCAGCGAGATCTGGCTCGTGAGGCGGGCGCCCTTGTGGCCCACCGGGTCCTTCGTGACCTGGACGAGCACACGGTCGCCGGGCTTCAGCGCGAGCTCGATGCGGCGCGGCTGGTTGCCGTTCGACAGCGAGTCCCAGTCGACCTCGCCCGAGTAGAGCACGGCGTTCCGGCCGCGTCCGATGTCGACGAACGCCGCCTCCATGCTGGGCAGGACGTTCTGCACGCGACCGAGGTAGACGTTGCCGATCAGCGAGACGTTCTGCGCCTTGGCGACGTAGTGCTCGGCGAGCGTGCCGTCCTCCATGACGCCGATCTCGATGCGGTCGCCCGACGAGCGGACGATCATCTTGCGGTCGACGCTCTCGCGGCGGGCCAGGAACTCGGCCTCGGTGATGACCGTGCGGCGGCGGCCGGCGTCACGGCCGTCACGGCGACGCTGCTTCTTCGCCTCGAGACGGGTCGAGCCCTTGATGCGCTGCGGCTCGGTGATGAGCTCGACCTGGCGCTGCGGGCGCTCGCGACGATCGCCGCGGTCGCTGCCCTGACGCTGCTCGGAGTCGCGCTCCTCGCGGTCCTGCGAACGGCCGCGCTGACGACGGCGCGAGGTGCCGCGCTGAGGCTCGTCACGGTCGTCGTCGTCGCCGTCGTCGTCACGCTGGTCGCGGTCGTCGTCGTCGCGGTCGTCACGGTCGTCGCGGTCGTCCCACTCGTCGTCGTGGCGACGACGCCCCGGCCTGGCCGGCAGCGGGAGGATCTCGGGCGCGTGGAAGATCAGGCTCGTGGTGGTGAGCTGGGCCGGGATGGGGCCCGCCTCGGCGTCGACGGCGGCGTCCGCGTCGTCGACGGGGGCCTCGGCGCGCGGCGGCGCGACGGCCGCGATGTCGGCCTGGACGGCCTCGGTGTCGACCACGGCCTCCGTCTGCGCGGGCCTGGCGGTGTCGATCTCGGTGATGGCGCTGTCGGTGCTGGTGCTGTCGCTGCTGGTCGCGGCCTCGGCCCCGACCTCCTTCTCGCTGGTCACGGGTGAGGCCTCCTGGGCGTCGTCGTTCCGGTCGTGGGGGGCGGTGCCGAGCGCGCGGCGCGCGGTCGTCGCCGGTGCGGGCACCTGGCGCGACAGGAGCCCGGCGAACAGGCCCCTCTTCTTCTTCGGCTGACCGTCTCTGTCGTGTTCGTTCTTGTCCACCACTGCTGGTGTGCTCCTCGACCCGCCGTCGGCATCGCCGTCGCCGGGTGGTCTCGTGTCGTGGCCGGGAGGCGCCCTGCACCTGCCTGCGGCCACCGCGCCCTCTCACGGCGCGCATCGTCAGCGACGTCGCGTTCGGTCAGCCGGAGCCGGCGCCCGTCTCTGCGGGCGTCTCCCCGGATGTCGTTCGTCGACGTCAGGTTCTTCGTTGCTCTGTCCGGAACTGGCTGTCCGGCGGTGGGCGACTGCGCCCTGGCCCGGATCTAGCTGCCACCTGACGGTGTCCGCCCGCCGGGACGGCCACTCGTGGAGGCCGACCTGCAGACGGCCCCGCGGTGCAGCACGGCCCGGAAAGTCTTGATCCCGGGACCTTCGCCCCGCGACTGGCTCGATTATCGCACGCCTCGCCTCGGACCACGCTCTGGACGGTGAGATGATCGTCGTCGTGACCGAGCAGAGAGCGCCTCAGCGCACCCACCCGTCGACGGGTCGACCCGTCGTCGTCCCGGCCGTCCTCCTGGTGATCGCCGGGCTCGTCGGGCTGCTCGGGTCGTTCGCCCTCACGGTCGACAAGTTCCGGCTGCTGGAGAACCCGACGGCGTCACTCGGCTGCGACGTCAACCCGTTCGTCGGCTGCTCGCCCGTCATCAACAGCTGGCAGGCGTCGCTGTTCGGCTTCCCCAACCCGATCCTCGGCCTGGTCGGCTTCGCGGCTCCGGTCGCCGTCGGCCTCGGCCTGCTCGCCAGCGGCAGGTTCGCCCGGTGGTTCTGGATCGCCTTCACCACGGGCGTGTTCCTGGCCTGGGTCTTCATCACGTGGCTGTTCACCCAGACGGTGTTCGTCATCGGCGCCCTCTGCCCGTGGTGCATGCTCGTCTGGTCCGTCACCATCCCGCTCTTCTGGATCCTGCTGGTCTGGGGGCTCGCCCGCGGCGTGACCGTGCCGCACGGCCGCCTCCAGCGGGCCGCCGCGGCGTTCCTGCCGTTCTCGTGGGTCCTGCCCGTGCTGAACTACATCGTCGTCGCGACGGTGATCCTGGTCCAGTTCCCGCTCCTCCTGCCCACCCTGCTCGGCTAGTCCGCTCAGCCTCCCCATGGGGAGGTGCGAGAGGGTCGACGAGGCCACGAACACCGACGAGCGAGGACTCATGACGCCACCAGCCGCACCCGGAGAGACCAAGCGCGAGCGACGGGAGTCGGCCCGCGAGAAGGCCCGTGTCACCCGTGAGGCGGAGGCCAAGCGACGACGCCGCAACAAGTGGGCCCTGCAGGGCGGCCTCGTCGTCGGCGTCCTCGCGGTGCTCGCCGTCGTGGCCCTCGTGATCACGCGGTCCCTGGCGCCGGCGGGCCCCGGCCCCCTGAACATGGCCAGCGACGGCATCGTGCTCTCGGGCGACGGCACGACCGTCTCCGCCGTGCAGACGGACGCGACGCCCGCCGACGGCTCCCCCACCCCGTCCGCCGCGGGCACGGCCGAGAAGCCGAGCATCGTCGTCTACCTCGACTACATGTGCCCCTACTGCGGCCAGTTCGACACCACGAACGCCGAGCAGCTCGAGACCTGGGTCACCCAGGGCGTGGCCGACCTCGAGATCCACCCCCTCGGGTTCCTCGACAACGCCAGCCTCGGGTCGAAGTACTCGACCAGGTCGGCCAACGCCCTGGCCTGCGTCGCGAACTACCAGCCGGACACCGCGCTCGACGTCAACACCGCCCTGTTCGCGCAGCAGCCGGCTGAGAACACGACCGGCCTGACGAACGACGAGCTGGTGACGCTCGTGCAGGGCGCCGGTGCGGACGACCCTGCCGTCGCCTCCTGCATCACCGACGGGCAGTTCACCGACTGGGTCGCCTCCGCGACCGAGCGGGCGCTGAACGACCCGCTGCCGAACTCCGACCTCGCCGCGGTGTCCGCGACGCCCACCGTCCTGGTCAACGGGCAGCAGTACCAGGGCTCGCCGACCGACGCTGCGGCGTTCGCGCAGTTCGTGGCCGAGGTCGCCGGCGGCCAGCCGACCGGCGACACGAGCACGGGCGAGCTGCCCGGCTCGACTGCGACGCCGTCCCCCTGACCGACGCCCTGTCGCGAACGACGAAGGAGGGGCGGTGCCGGTCTCGGAGACCGGCACCGCCCCTCCTTCGTCTCAGACGATCAGAACCACAGAGCGAGCTCGCGCGCGGCGCTCTCGGGGCTGTCGCTGCCGTGAACGAGGTTCTGCTGCACGGCGAGGCCCCAGTCGCGGCCGAGGTCGCCGCGGATGGTGCCGGGCGCCGCGGTGGTCGGGTCGGTCGTGCCGGCCAGCGAGCGGAAGCCGGGGATCACGCCGTTGCCCGCCACGCGGATGGCGACGGTCGGGCCGCTCTGCATGAACTCGACGAGGGGCTCGTAGAACGGCTTGCCCACGTGCTCCTCGTAGTGCTGCGCGAGCAGGTCGCGGTCGGCCTGGACGAGGCGCAGGTCGACGAGTGAGTAGCCCTTCGCCTCGATGCGGCGCAGGATCTCGCCGGTGAGGCCGCGGGCGACGCCGTCGGGCTTGACGAGGACGAGGGTCTCTTGGAGGTCGGTCACTGGTGCTCCTTCGTGTGGGACGGATGGTGGTTCGGGTGGCTGGTGGCTGCTGGCCTGGCGCGCCGGTGCGGGCCGTCAGGGCTGCGGGCCGAAGCGCGCCGCGTTCATGCGGTCGAGCTGCGTCCCCTTGACGAGGCAGTAGGTCCAGATCGCGACGAACAGGGCCGCTACGACGTACATGACGGGGTCGAGCAGCCCGCAGGCGACGAGCCCGAGCTGGACGACCCAGCCGAGCACGATCCCCCAGCGCCAGCGCAGGGTGCGCGACACGAGCAGGATCAGGACGATCGCGCCGAGGCCGCCGCCGAACGCGACGCCGGTGGGCAGCAGGTCGCGGCCGTTGACGACGAGCATGACGAAGAACAGCGACATGGCCTCGAGCACGAGCACGATCGAGAGCAGGCTCTCCGCGGCGCCGCGACGACGGGCCCTGCGGGTCGGGCGAGCGGGGCCGGCAGGCCCCTCAGGAGGCGGTGCCTCGGTCACGAGAGCCCGCCCTCGGACTGCGAGAGCGCGATGACGTCGCCGACCAGCGTGATCGAGCCGGTCACGACGACGCCGCCGGGCTCGTCGCCCTCGGCCTCGTCGGCGAGGTCACGCGCCGTGCGGAGCGCCGACACGAGATCGGTCTCGACGACGACCCGTGCCGCGCCGACGACGCCCACGGCGACGGCGGCGAGCTCGTCGGCGTCGACGGAGCGGTCGGAGCCGCTCTGCGTGACGACGAACTGGTCGACCGTGCCGGAGAGCGCACGCACGATGCCGGCGGCGTCCTTGTCGGCGAGTACGGACAGCACCGCGACGACGCGCCCGAACTGGAAGTAGTCGTCGATCGCCTTGGCCAGGGCGCGGGCGCCGTGCGGGTTGTGCGCCGCGTCGACCAGGATCGTCGGCTCGTTCGCGACGATCTGCAGCCGCCCCGGTGACGTCGCCGCGGCGAGCCCCTCGGCGAGCACGTCGTGGTCGAGCGCCTGGCTGCCGCTGCCGAGGAACGACTCGACCGCGGCCACGGCGACGGCCGCGTTCTGGGCCTGGTGGTCGCCGAAGAGCGGCAGCAGCAGGTCTTCGTAGCGACCGGCGACCCCGCGGATCGTGACGACCTGGCCACCCACCGCCACCGTCGTCGACTCGACGCCGAAGGCGACGCCCTCGACGGCCAGCGACGACTCGGTGAGCTCGGCGGCGCGCTGCAGCTCGGCCAGCGCCTCCGGCAGCTGGGCCGCGCTGACGACGGAGGCGGCCGGCTTGACGATGCCGGCCTTGGTGCGCGCGATGGCCTCGACGGTCGAGCCCAGTCGTGCCTGGTGGTCGAGCGCGATCGGCGTGAAGACGGCGACCTGGCCGTCGGCGACGTTCGTGCTGTCCCACTCGCCGCCCATGCCGACCTCGAGCACGACGACGTCGGCCGGGGCGTCGGCGAAGCACGCGAAGGCGAGCGCCGTCAGGGCCTCGAAGAACGTGAGGGTCGGCTCGCCGGCAGCCGCCAGCTCGGTGTCGACCATCGTCAGGTAGGGCTGGATGTCGTCCCAGTTGGCGACGAGGCGCTCGTCGCTGATCGGCTCGCCGTCGACGACGATGCGCTCGTTGAGGCGCACGAGGTGGGGGCTGGTCATCAGCCCGGTCCGCAGCCCGTGAGCCCGGAGGACGCTCTCGATCATGCGGCTGGTCGACGTCTTGCCGTTCGTGCCGGTGATGTGGATGACGGGGTAGGCGCGCTGCGGGTCGCCGAGCAGCTCCACGGCACGGCGCGTGGCCGAGAGGCGCGGCTCGGGGGCGGACTCCCCCACCCGGGCCAGCAGCTCGTCGTGCACCCGAGTCGCCTCGGCGGCGAACTCGCCGTCGTCGTGTCCGGCGCCGTCGTCCTTCTTGTTCTTCTTCGGGCTCACGCTCGTCGCACCTCCACCGTCACGGCCGAGCCGGAGCCGACCGCGACCTTCCCGTCGCGTCCCGCGACGTCGTCCTGCACGTCGACGACCAGCTCGGTCGTCAGGGTCTCGGCCTGCACCATGTCGCGGTGCGTCCCGAGCGCCGCGGCCGCGACCGCGTCGGTCGTCACGGTCGTCACGACGCGGTCGGAGACGTCGAGGCCCGCGGCCTTGCGTGCCTGCTGCACGGCCCGGACGACGTCGCGGGCCAGGCCCTCGGCCTCGAGCTCGGGCGTCGTCGCGGTGTCGAGCAGCACGAAGCCGCCGTCGCCGACGAAGGCGATCGCGGCCGACGGGTCGTCGACCGCCAGCTCGAGCGTGAACTCGCCGGGCAGCAGCTCGACGCCGCCGACGACGACGTTCTCGCCCGCCGGGGCCCAGTCGCCCTTCTTCGCGGCCGGGATGACCTGCTGCACCTGCTTGCCGATGCGAGGGCCGGCGGCGCGGGCGTTGACGGTCAGCTTGCGGGTGACGCCCCACTCGCCGAGGCTCTCCTCCGTCAGGGGCGTGAACGCCACCTCCTTGACGTTCAGCTCGTCGCGGAGGATCGAGCCGAACGGCTCGAGGCCAGCCGGGTCGGGCGCGACGACGGTGAGGCGCGCCAGCGGCAGGCGGACGCGCAGGCCGGTCGCCTTGCGCAGCGCCAGGCCGGACGACGCGATCGCCCGGACGGCGTCCATCGAGGCGACGAGGGCCTCGTCCTCGGGGAACGCGGAGGCGTCGGGCCAGTCGGTGAGGTGCACGCTCCGACCGCCGGTGAGGCCCTTCCAGATCTCCTCCGTCACGAGGGGCGCCAGGGGCGCCGCCACCCGCGTGACCGTCTCGAGGACGGTGAAGAGCGTGTCGAAGGCGTCACGGTCGTCGCCGGCCCAGAACCGGTCGCGCGAGCGGCGCACGTACCAGTTGGTGAGCACGTCGGCGAAGTCGCGCAGGGCGGCCGCAGCGAGCGGCGAGTCGAGCGCGTCGAGGTGTCGCTCGACGTTGGTCACGAGGAGGCGCGTCTTCGCCAGCAGGTACCGGTCGAGCACGTCGGTCGAGTCGGTCCGCCAGGTCGCGACGAGGCCGTCCGCGACGTGCCGGCCCTCGCCTCCCGAGCTGCCGCCGTCGGCGGCGTTCGCGTACAGGGTGAAGAAGTAGTAGGTGCTCCACAGCGGCAGCAGGAACTGCCGGACGCCCTCGCGGATGCCCTCCTCGGTCACGACGAGGTTGCCGCCGCGGATGACCGAGCTCGACATGAGGAACCAGCGCATGGCGTCGGCGCCGTCGCGGTCGAAGACCTCGGAGACGTCGGGGTAGTTGCGGAGGCTCTTCGACATCTTCTGGCCGTCCGAGCCGAGCACGATGCCGTGGCTGATCACGTTCGAGAACGCGGGCCGGTCGAAGAGCGCCGTCGAGAGCGCGTGCATGACGTAGAACCAGCCGCGCGTCTGCCCGATGTACTCGACGATGAAGTCGGCGGGGGCGTGGGTCTCGAACCACTCCTGGTTCTCGAACGGGTAGTGGACCTGGGCGAACGGCATCGAGCCCGAGTCGAACCAGACGTCGAAGACGTCCTCGATGCGGCGCATCGTGCTCTGGCCCGTGGGGTCGTCGGGGTTCGGCCGGGTCAGGTCGTCGATGTACGGACGGTGCAGGTCGGGCTCGCCCTGCTCGTTCGTCGGCAGGCGGCCGAAGTCGGCCTCGAGCTCGGCGAGCGAGCCGTAGACGTCGGTGCGCGGGTACGCGGGGTCGTCGCTGCGCCACACCGGGATCGGCGAGCCCCAGTAGCGGTTGCGCGAGATGGACCAGTCGCGGGCGCCCGCGACCCACTTGCCGAACTGGCCGTCCTTCACGTTCTCGGGCACCCAGGTGATCTCCTGGTTGAGGTCGCCCATGCGGTCGCGCACGTCGGTGACGCGCACGAACCAGCTCGAGACGGCCTTGTAGATCAGCGGGTTGCGGCAGCGCCAGCAGTGCGGGTAGCTGTGCTCGTAGCTCGCGAGGCGCACCAGGCGGCCGTCGGCACGGAGGCGCTGCACGAGCACCTTGTTGGCCTCGAACACCTGCAGCCCGGCGACGCCGAGCTCGTCGAACATCGGCAGGAACCGACCGGCCTCGTCGACGGAGACGATGACGGGGATGCCGGCGGCGGCGCAGACCAGCTGGTCGTCCTCGCCGTAGGCGGGCGCCTGGTGGACGATGCCGGTGCCCTCGCCGGTCGCGACGTAGTCCGCGACCAGCAGGCGCCAGGCGTTCTCGGTGCCCCACGCCTCCGTGTCGGCGTAGACGTCCCAGATGCGGTCGTACTCGACGCCCTCGAGCTCGGCGCCCGCGAAGGTCGCCGTCACGGCGGCCTGCGCGGCCTCGGCCGACTCGTAGCCGAGGTCCTTCGCGTAGGCGGCGAGCGTGTCGGCGGCGAGCAGGAACACGCTGCCCGTGAGCAGCTGCTGGTCGCCGGCGCGCTCGCCGGGCAGCAGCGCGTGCGGCACCGTCACGTACGAGATGTCGGGCCCCACGGCGAGCGCCATGTTCGTCGGCAGCGTCCACGGGGTCGTCGTCCAGGCGAGCGCCTCGACTCCGGTCAGGCCGAGCGACTCGGCCTTGGCGCCGACGAGCGGGAAGGCGACGGTGACCGTCTGGTCCTGGCGCATCTTGTAGACGTCGTCGTCCATGCGCAGCTCGTGGTTCGACAGCGGCGTCTGGTCGTGCCAGCAGTAGGGCAGCACGCGGAAGCCCTCGTAGGCCAGCTGCTTGTCCCAGAGCTGCTTGAAGGCCCAGAGCACGCTCTCCATGTAGCTGACGTCGAGGGTCTTGTAGTCGTCGTCGAAGTCGACCCAGCGGGCCTGGCGGGTGACGTAGCCCTGCCACTCGTCGGTGTACTGCAGCACCGAGCTGCGGGCCGCGGCGTTGAACGCGCCGATGCCCATCTCGTCGATCTGGTGCTTCTCGGTGATGCCGAGCTGGCGCATCGCCTCGAGCTCGGCGGGCAGGCCGTGGGTGTCCCAGCCGAAGCGGCGGTGCACCTGCTTGCCGCGCATGGTCTGGTACCGCGGGAACACGTCCTTCGCGTAGCCCGTGAGCAGGTGGCCGTAGTGCGGCAGGCCGTTGGCGAAGGGCGGGCCGTCGTAGAAGACCCACTCGTCGCGGCCCTCGCGGGCGCGGATCGACTCCTGGAAGGTGTCGTCGCGACGCCAGAAGGCGAGCACGCCCTGCTCGACGTCGGGGAACCGGGGCGATGCGGGTACCGGCTTGTAGGCCATGGGGGCTCCAGGTGCTGCGGATGTCCGTCCACGAGGACGCCTGCCGAGGGTTCTCGGTCTGCGCGGTACCACCTCGCTTGCCGCCCCTGACGGGACGACCTCTCTGCTGCGGCTGTGACGGGCCTGCCCCGCTCGGGTCTAGTGACGCCTCCTGCCCCAGGTGTCGGGACGGTCGACGCGTTCTGCCGAGTGCTCCCCGGTGATGGCCGGATCAGTGCTCGTCCATCATACGAGCCGAGGAGGCGCGACGCGATCAGCTGCAGGCAGTGCAGAATCGGGAGCATGACACCAGAGCCCCCTGCGGCGGCGCCCGCGGCGACCGAGGCCGGATCCGCGGCGAAGCCGGAGAGCACGACGACGGTGATCGTGGCATTCCTCGCGAACCTGCTGATCGCCGTCGCGAAGACCGTGGCGGCCTTCCTCACGGGCTCCGCCTCGATGGTGGCGGAGTCGGCACACTCGTGGGCCGACACGGGCAACGAGATCTTCCTGTTCATCGCCGACAAGCGCGGCGTCAAGGAGAGGGACGAGGACCACCCGCTCGGCTACGGCAAGGAGACGTACGTCTGGTCGATGTTCGCTGCGTTCGGGCTCTTCACGGTCGGCGCCGTCGTGTCGATCCAGCACGGCATCTCGCAGCTCGGCGCGGCCGAGGAGGCGGAGGACTACCTCGTCAACTACGTCGTGCTCGGCGTGGCCTTCCTGCTCGAGGGGACGTCGTTCCTCCAGGCCCTCCGCCAGGCCCGCGGCAGCGCCAGGGCCGGGCAGGTGCCCACGCTGCGCTACGTGCTGCGGAGCTCGAACTCGACGCTGCGCGCCGTCTTCGCCGAGGACGCCGCCGCCCTGGTCGGCCTGCTCATCGCGTTCCTCGGCATCTTCCTGCACCAGGTCACCGGCTCGGCCGTGTTCGACGCGGTCGGGTCGATCCTCGTCGGCGTGCTGCTCGGCGTCGTCGCGCTGGTGCTCGTCGACCGCAACCGCCGGTTCCTGGTCGGCGAGAGCCCGAGCGACGAGCTCGAGACGACGGTGCTCGAGCGGCTGCTCGCCCGGCCCGAGATCGCCCGCGTCACCTACCTGCACACGGAGTTCGTCGGGCCGAGCCGCCTCTACCTGGTCGCCGCCGTCGACATGACCGGCGACGACACCGAGGAGCACGTCGCCGTCGCACTCCGCCGCGTCGAGCGCGAGCTCGAGGAGCACGACGTCGTCGAGGAGGCGGTGCTCACCCTCTCGACACCGGACGAGCCGAGCCTGCAGCCGCGTCGCTGACCGCGCCCCGCTCGGCCTGCCGACGACGAGGGCCCGCCTCCCGCGAGGAGACGGGCCTCGAGCTCCGGCTCGACCGGACGTGAGGTCAGGCCCGGCGTGCCCTCCTGGCCACGAACAGCGAGGCCCCTCCGAGCAGGACCAGGCCCGCGCCGACGAGTCCGGCCCACGGCGTGGCCTCGTCCGTGCCGGTGGACGCGAGAGCACGAGGCAGGGACGGGACGACCGACCGCGCCGGCACGACGGGCACGACGGCGGTCGCCTCCACGACGGGCAGGACGACCGGGGCGGCCGGAGCAGCCGCGGGCTCGACCACCAGGACGTCGGTCGAGTCGAAGCTCGAGCGCAGCGACGTCGCGAAGCCGTTCGCGTCGAACGACTGCTGTGCGGCGGAGACGCGCCACGATCCGTACGGCATCCAGACCACGTCCTGCCACGATCCGTCCGCGGCGACGAGGGGAGCCTCGTCGTCGTAGCCCCAGGGCACGACGGGGTCCAGCGCGAGCAGGTCGACGTCGATGACCGCACGGGGCGCCCCCGTCCCCGTCAGCTCGATCGCGCCGGTGCTGAAGTCGCCCGAGGAGTACGGGACGCCCACGACGGCGGCCCCCGTGGCCGGCGTGACGAGGACCGGCGCAGGAAGGGGCGCCAGGGCCGGGGCGACGACCCGGCGCTGCACGGAGCCGAGGTCTCGTCCGTCAGGGCTCGTCACCTGGACGGTGACGACGTGCTCGACGGGCACCGTGGACGCGTCGAGGAAGAACGCCTGCGAGATGCTCGTGCCGGACGACGGCTCGTAGCGGCCGCCCCCGCCGGGCGAGCTGCTCATCCTGACCGCGCTGCCCTCCGGCACCTCCGCGGTCACGACGACGCCGGCGGACGGCAGCACGGTGCCGTCGAGCGGGCTCGTGACCGAGAACTCCGTGGGCTCTGCGGCGATCTGTGCCCCAGTGCCCTGCGTGGCAGGTGCCTCGGGGGCAGGCGCTGCCGCCTCCTCCGGCTCGACGACCTCGGGGGCAGGCGCTGCCGCCTCCTCGGGCTCGACAGCCTCGGGGGCAGGCGCTGCCGCCTCCTCCGGCTCGACGACCTCGGTCGGCACCTCGACAGCAGGCGCCCCCGCACCCTCGTCCGCCGCGACCGCGTCCTCGGGAGCGGCGGACACCGCCTCCGTGGTCCCGATCGGCGCCGGCTCGGCCAGCGCGGGCGCAGCCGTCAGGGCGACTCCCCCGAGAGCCAGCGCGACGATCGTCGGAAGCGCGAGCGCGACCGCCTTGTAGTCCTTCATGATGTGTCCGTCCCCGTGGGAAGCAAGGCCGCAGCGCTCCTCCCCACCCCCGGAGCGCCGGCCCCGGCGGCGTCGATGCCTGCCGGTGATCAGAACGTACCGACCCGAGACGCCCCCAGGACGCGCCATGAGCGATCCTCGTCCTCACGTCGGGCAACATCATCCTGGAGAGGTACGGCTGTCGCTCAGCCCGCGTGCGTCCAGGGGACAACGCCCGGCGCCCTCCTAGGGACGCCCTGTATCGTCGGCCCGTGCGCACGATGATCCGACTGGCCAAGGCCAACCCCTCCGCCCTCCGCTTCCTCGTGGTCGGCGGCATCGGCTTCGTGATCACCATGGCGATCAACTACGGGCTCAAGCTCTTCGTCATCCCCCAGCACCCGGTGACCGCGCTGTCGCTCGGCATCATCGTGGCGACGATCGTGTCGTACTGGATGAACAAGAAGTGGTCGTTCGACGACCGCGGCGATCGACACACCGGCCAGGAGATGCTCCTGTTCGTGGTCGTGAGCGTCATCGGCGTGGCCATCAACTCCGCTCCCCTCTACCTGTCGCGCTACGGCCTCGGCTTCGAGGTGCCCCAGGTCTCGCGCACCACACAGGAGATCGCGGACTTCGTCAGCGGCCCCGTGATCGGCACGATGCTCGCGATGGTCTTCCGCTACTGGGCCATGAACAAGTTCGTGTTCCCGAAGCGCGCCCAGCTCGACGACGTGCTGTCCCCCGTCTCGCCCTCGACCGCCTCCACCCCCACGGCCTAGCCCTCGGCGGCTCTCCCGGCGCCCGCGAGGCCGTCGGCCACGGGGGCCAGGGCCTCCGCCACCTCCTGGTCGAGGGCTCGCCTGTGCACGCCGGCCCGCGCCCACGTGACGACGGCCGTGGCCGCCGCGGCCAGCAGGGCCGACGCCGCCACCTCGGCCCTGGCGTCCCCGCGGGGCGCTCCGGCCGTCTCGCAGAGGAACGACGTCAACGTCGCGCGGATCCGGACGAGACGCACGGCCGCCGACGACACGAGGTCGTCGCCGAGCCCCATCGCGTCCGACTGCGTCAGCGCCCACGGCACCCGGTCGGCGGGGTGCGCAGCGGCCAGCTGCACCAGCGCCGACTCGACCCTGCGCACGGGCGAGGCACCAGAGGAGGCGCGGAGCGCGTCGCCGAGGCCGGCCGCGGTCGCGTCCAGGTCGAGCCAGAAGGTGTCCGCCTTCGACTCGAAGTAGTTGAAGAACGTGCCGCGGCTGACCCCGGCCCGCTGGGCGATCTGGTCGACCGTCGTGCGCGACCAGCCCTGCTCGAGGAACAGCTCGGCCGCGGCGTCCGCCAGGACGTCCGCCGACGACCGGCGTGGCCGCCCCGAGGATCGACCGGTGCGGGGTCCCACGTCGCCTGACATGGGGTCCATCATGCCGCTAGACTCGACGGCGGCCTTGTTGTACCGAGTGCAACAAGCAGGCACGTCCCGTCATCCCCCGTTCGGAGCCCCATGCGCACGCGCCCTCTCTCCCTGCTCGCCCTCGCCTCGGCGGGAGCCCTGCTGCTCGCCGGCTGCACCCCGGGCGGCGCTGCCACCGACGACGGCACCCCGCGCGCCGGCGGCACCCTGACCTACGCGACCGGAGACGCCGAGCCCACCTGCCTCGACCCGCACGTCGGCGGGAACTACCCGCAGGCGCTCGTCTCGACCCAGTACCTCGAGTCGCTCGTGTCGAAGGACGCGGACGGGGAGATCGTGCCGTGGCTCGCCGACTCGTGGGTCGAGGCCGACGACGGCCTCAGCTGGACCTTCACGCTGCGCGACGGCGTCCAGTTCACGGACGGCACGCCCTTCGACGCTGCTGCGGTCGCGGCCAACGTGGCGCACCTGCAAGACCCGGAGACGCTCTCGTCGACCGGCTACCTCGCCCTGCAGAAGGTCACGGGCGTCGAGGCCGTCGACGCTCGGACCGCCCGCTTCGACCTCAGCGAGCCCGACAGCGCGCTGCTCGAGTCGCTCACCCAGCCGTGGCTCGCCATGGAGTCGCCGGAGGCGCTGCAGCGATCCCAGGAGGTGAACTGCGAGTCGCCGGTCGGCACCGGCCCGTTCGTGGTCGAGTCCTGGACGAAGCAGGACCGCGTCGTCCTCAGCCGCAACGACGACTACTCGTCGCCGCCTGCCGACGCCGATCACGACGGCCCCGCCCACCTCGACGAGGTCGTCTGGCGCTTCATCCCCGACTCCGCCGCTCGCTACGCGGCCCTCCAGGCCGGCCAGGTCGACGTCATCGACAACGTCCAGCCCGACACCCTGGTCGCCGCCGCGAAGGACGACACGCTCGACGAGATCGACGCGCCCCGTCCGGGCGCCGCGAACCGGATCGAGCTGAACTCGGGCAAGGCGCCCTTCGACGACGAGCGCGTGCGACAGGCCTTCATCACCGGGGTCGACGTGAACGACGGCATCGACTCGCTCTTCTTCGGCACGGCGAAGCGCTCCTACTCGCCCCTCTCGAGCGTCGAGCCGCTCGCGTGGTCGGACGAGTCGCTCTTCGACGTCGACCCCGACGCCGCCGGCGACCTGCTCGACGAGGCAGGCTGGACGGAGCGCGACTCCGAGGGCTACCGCACCAAGGGCGGCGAGCGCCTCTCCCTCGAGTTCCCCGTCAGCACGAACCAGTCGATCCCGGCCGAGCAGTCGCTCTTCGAGCAGATCCAGGCAGGGGCCAAGCAGCTGGGCATCGAGGTCGTGCTCTCGCCGCTCGACCTCTCGAGCTGGTACGGCGCCCTCGCCGCGAACGACTACGACCTGGTGAGCGCCCCGTACACGAAGGTCGGCCCCGACGTGCTGCGCATCCTCTACGACACGGCCGGCATCACGCCTGCCCCGAGCGGCTACTTCGCCAACCTGGCGCAGCTGAGCGACCCGGCGCTCGACGAGCTCCTGACCGACGCCGCTCAGACGAGCGACACCGACGAGCGGGCAGACCTGTACCAGCAGGCCCAGCAGACCATCCTCGAGAGCTACACGGTGCTGCCGCTCTACGACCAGCAGAACCACTACCTCGTGCGCTCGTCCGTGACCGGCGTCCGCGCCCTGCCGCCGGTCTCGGCCGTCACCTTGTATGACGCTTCCCGTACCGACTGAGGCGGGGCGCGACGCGCGGCCGGGCCGCCGCGCACGCCTGACGCGGGCCGCCGGGAGAGGTCGCGTCTCCTCGGCGGCCCGGTGGCTGCTCGGTCGCGTCGTCGGCGGCGTCGTCGTGCTCTGGGCGGTCGCCACGATGGTCTTCTTCGCGATCCGCCTGGTGCCCGGCGACCCGGCCGAGGCGATCCTCGGCGGGCCGGGCTCGCAGGCGTCGGCGGAGGCGCTGGCCCTGGTGCGGGAGCAGTACGGGCTGGACGACCCGCTCCTCCTGCAGTACCTGGCCCAGCTCGGCCGGCTGGCCACGGGCGACCTCGGCACGTCGTACTCGCTGCGCACCGACGTCGGCGCCCTGCTGCTCGACCAGCTCCCCGGCACGATCGTGCTGGCCGCGTGTGCGCTCGTGGTCGCGTGGCTGATCGCGCTCGGGACCGCCTGGTGGGCGACGCTGGGCGGCCGCGTGGCCGCCGCGGTCTCGTCCGGCCTCGAGGTCGTCGCGGCCGCGGTGCCGCACTTCTGGCTGGGCAGCGTGCTCGTGCTGGTGCTCAGCACCCAGCTCGGCCTGCTCCCGCCGGTGAGCACCGGCACGCCGATCGGGCTCGTGCTGCCCGTCGTCACGCTCGCCGTGCCGGTGGCAGGGTTCCTCGGCCAGGTGACCCGCGACTCCCTGCTCGACGCGGCGTCGTCGCCCTTCGCCCTGTCCGCGCGTGCCAGGGGCGAGTCGACCTCCGGGCTCTTCGGACGGCACCTGCTGCGGCACGCCGCGCTGCCCGGCCTGGCGCTCTCCGGCTGGGCCTTCGGCTCGCTGCTCAGCGGTGCCGTCGTCGTCGAGTCCGTCTTCGCCCGGCCGGGTCTCGGCCGCACGCTGCTCGGCGCCGTGACGCTGCGGGACATCCCGCTGGTCACCGGGGTCGCCCTCGTCTCCGCCCTGTCGTACGTCGTGGTCGTCGCGCTCGGCGACCTGGCCGAGCGGCTCGTCGATCCTCGGGAGCGAGCGTCGTGAGCGTCCTGCCGCGCACCCGGACGCCTCTCGCCCGCCTGGTCCACACCCGGCTCCGCGCCCCCGAGCTCGTCGCCGCCGTCGCCCTCTGCCTCGTCGTCGTGGCGGCCGTCGCGCCCGGCCTGCTCGCCCCCGCCGATCCCCTGGCGGTCTCGCCGACGGACGCGTTCACGCCCCCGTCGCTCGCGCACCCGTTCGGCACCGACGAGTCCGGCCGGGGCATCTGGACGCGCATGGTGCACGGCGCCGGCGCCAGCCTGTCGATCGGCGTCGCTGCCACGATCATCGGCACGGGCCTCGGCGTCGTCCTCGGCGTGGCCGCGGGCTTCGGGGGCGGCCGCCTGCCGGGGCGAGTGGCGGACGTGGCGGTGTCGCGCCTCCTCGAGGTCATGTTCGCCCTGCCGGGGCTGCTGCTCGCGCTCGTCGTGATCGCGTTCACGGGGCCGGGCGCCCTGCCCGCGACCGTCGCGGTGGGGCTCGCGACGGCACCGGGCTACGCGCGCATCGTGCGCAGCCAGGTCGTGCGCGTCCGTCGCTCGGCGATGGTCGAGGCGGCCGTCGTGCTGGGCCGCCGTCCGGGCGTCGTGCTCTGGCGACACGTCCTGCCGAACGCGCTCGCACCCGTCGTCGTGCTCGCGACGCTGGGCCTCGGCCAGGCGGTCGTCTGGGCGTCGTCGCTGAGCTACCTCGGGCTCGGGGCCCCGCCTCCTGCACCGGAGTGGGGCGCGATGCTCTCGGCTGGCCGGCTCTACGTCACGAGCGCGTGGTGGATGACCGTGTTCCCCGGGCTCGCCGTCGTGCTCACCGCAGCCTCGGCGACCGTGCTCGGCAGAGGACTCGCACGCCGGGGCGGAGGAGCCTCGTGACCGCCGCCGCTCCCCTGCTCGTCGTCGACGACCTCCGGGTCTCGTTCGGCTCCGGCCCGGTCGTCGACGGTGTCTCGTTCTCCCTCGCGGCCGGCGAGTGCGTGGCGATCGTGGGCGAGTCGGGCTCGGGCAAGAGCGTGACGGCGCGGGCCCTGCTCGGGCTCCCCGGCGGGACGGTCGCCTCCCGCCGTCTGACGCTCGGCGACACGGACCTGGGCAGCCTGCGCGAGGCAGGCTGGCGACGCGTGCGCGGCGCCCGCGTGGGCCTCGTCCTGCAGGACGCCCTCGTCTCGCTCGACCCCCTCCGCCCGATCGGCCGCGAGATCGACGACGCCCTGCGGCTGCACACCCGCCTGACCCCGCGACAGCGACGGGAACGGGCCCTGGAGGTGCTGGCCGAGGTGGGCATGCCCGACCCGGAGGCGCGGCTCGGCTCCCGCTCCGGCGAGCTGTCGGGCGGGCTGCGACAGCGGGCGCTGATCGCGGCGGCCCTCGCCGTGCGCCCCGAGCTGGTCGTCGCCGACGAGCCGACCACGGCGCTCGACGCCGAGGTGCAGCGGGTCGTCGTCGACCGGCTGCGGGCGCTGCGCGACGGCGGCACCGCCGTGCTGATGATCAGCCACGACCTCGGCGTCGTGCGGCGCCTGGCCGACCGCGTGGTCGTGATGCGGGCGGGCGAGGTCGTCGAGACGGGGCCGACGGCCGCCGTGCTCGACGCACCGCAGCACGAGTACACGCGGATGCTGGTCGCCGCCCTGCCGGGCGGTGCGCCCCGCGGTGCGCGGCTCTCCGCGCCGGCCGCTGCCGCCTCCCCGCCGGCACCGACGCCCGCGCCCGCGTCCCCGCCGGCACCAACGCCCGCGCCCGCGCCTCAGGCGCCGCTTCACCCAGCCGTGTCCTCCTCCATGAACCGCGTTCCGAACCATGAACCGGGACATGTCCCGGTTCATGGTTCGGAACGTGGTTCATCGTCGGCGACGCCCGCGTCGGTCGTGCTCGCCGCGAGCGGGCTCCGCCGCGTGTTCGCGGGCCGCCGCGGCGCACCCGACAGGGTCGCCGTCGACGACGTCTCCCTCGAGCTGCGCGCGGGCGAGACACTCGGCCTGGTGGGCGCCTCCGGGAGCGGCAAGACGACGACCGCGCGCCTCCTGCTCGGGCTGGACGACCCTGACGCCGGCACGGTCGAGCTGCTCGGCGAGGCGTGGGCACCCCTCCGCGAACGGGAACGCCGCGCACGGCGTCCGCTGCTCGGCGCGATCTACCAGGACCCGGCGAGCTCGTTCGACCCCCGGCTGCCCGTGGGCCGGCTCCTCGCCGACGCGCTCACGAGCGGCGAGCGCACGCGCGTCGGCGGCGGCGCGCTCCGTCGCGACGTGCTCGCCCTGCTCGACCGTGTCGGGCTCGCGGCCGACCTCGTCGACCGGGGCACCGCTTCCTTGTCGGGAGGTCAGCGGCAGCGCGTGGCCATCGCCCGTGCCCTCGCGCCGCGCCCGCAGGTGATCGTCTGCGACGAGCCGGTGTCAGCACTCGACGTCTCGGTGCAGGCGCAGGTGCTCGACCTGCTCGACGACCTGCAACGCGAGGAGGGGCTCGCCTACCTGTTCATCTCGCACGACCTCGACGTGGTCGGGCACATGGCCGACCGCGTCGCCGTGATGCAGGACGGCCGGGTCGTCGAGCAGGGCCGCACGACAGAGGTCTTCGCGGCGCCGCAGCACGAGCACACGCGGGCGCTGCTGGCCGCGCGTCCCTAGCGCCCTGCGCCGACCGCCGCACCAGCACCCCCCTGGCCGCCGACACCCTCCAGAACCGCAGAGACCCCTCGGCGCGCGCGAGGGTACGCGCGGGTCCGAGGGGTCTCGACGTGCTGGCGAATGCGTGCGGCGCTAGGCCCTCGCCGAGGCCTCGGCCGTCGTCTCGTCGTCGGCCGGCGGGCGCACGACCTGGATCGGCCCCGACTCGGCGAAGGCGAGCGCCCACTCCGACTTCGAGACCTCGCTCGACTCGTCCGAGTAAGCGGCGATCAGCTCCTGGGCCTCGGCGTCGGTGGCGACGGACGGGCCGGAGCCCATCAGCGGCTCGTTGGCCGTCTCCTTGGTGAACCAGACGGCGACGAGGCCGATCACCGCGGCGGCCATCAGGTAGAACGCGGGGATGTCGTGGGCCCAGCCGAAGCCGCGGCCCTCTGCCCAGACGACCAGCGCCTCCGTGGCGAGGGGCGTGGTGCCGCCGAACAGCGAGACGGACACGTTGAACGCGATCGCGAGGGCGCCGTAGCGGATGATCGTCGGGAACAGCGCGGGCAGCGTCGAGGGCATCGTCGAGGTGAACGTGACGAGCACGAGTCCGAGCACGAGCAGGCCCGCGAACGACAGCACGCCGTTGTCGCTCTGCACCATGCGGAGCGCCGGGAACGACAGCACCAGGAACCCGATGCAGCCGGCGAACAGCACGGGCCGTCGACCGAAGCGGTCGCTGAGCCGCCCGCCGAACGTGATGACGAGCATCATCAGCACCATCACGACGATGATGAAGAGCAGGCCGCTGGTGGCGTCGCGGCCGAGGGTGTTGGTCAGGTACGTCGGCATGTACGACAGCAGCATGTAGTCGGTCACGTTGAAGACCAGCACCAGGCCGACGCAGACGATCAGCGCACGCCAGTTCTCGCGGAACAGCTTGAGGAACGGCACCTTCTGGTGCTCGCGCTCGGACGCCTCGGCCTGCTGCTTCTGGAACGCGGGGGTCTCCTCGAGCTTGAGGCGCAGGTAGAGGCCGATCAGGCCGAGCGGCCCGGCGACGATGAACGGGATGCGCCAGCCCCAGCCGAGCAGCGCCTCCTCGCTCAGGCCGAGCTGCAGGGCGGTCACGAGGGAGGCGCCGAGCACGTAGCCGCCGAGGGTCCCGAACTCGAGCCACGAGCCCATGAAGCCGCGGCGCTTGTCGGGCGAGTACTCGGCGATGAAGGTCGCGGCGCCGCCGTACTCGCCGCCGGTCGAGAAGCCCTGCAGGAGGCGCGCCAGCAGCAACAGGATCGGCGCCCAGATGCCGATGGTCGCGTACGACGGGATGAGGCCGATGGCCAGCGTTCCCGCGGCCATCAGGATCATCGTCATGGCCAGCACCTTCTGCCGGCCGATGCGGTCGCCGAGCGGGCCGAAGAACGCGCCGCCGATCGGGCGGACGACGAAGGCCGCGGTGAACGTGCCGAACGTGAAGAGGATGTTCAGGGCGTCGTTCCCTGGCGGGAAGAAGACCTGCGCGATGGTCGTGGTGATGTAGGCGTAGACGCCGAAGTCGAACCACTCCATGGCGTTGCCGAGCGCAGCGGCGCTGACGGCGCGCTTGAGCATCGACTCCTCGACGACGGTGACGTCGTCGGTGGTGAGCTCGCGGCGCGTGGCCTTCGGGCTGTTCTTGCGGGCAGACATGTGTCGGGATACCTCCGGGTGATCGGACGGAGCGCGACCACGGTGTCGGGCAAAACCGGACGAGGCTAACAGAGACCGGCATGTCAGTTCCAGTGCAGTCATCGCAACACTGCCCTGACCGCACCTTTCCGTGCCGCCGCCCGCCCGGTGCGTACACTGGGGCAGTCCCACAACCAGGCGCCTCCCCACCGACACGGCGCCGCCCACAGAACCGGAGCAGCCCATGACGTCACCTATGCCCGAGAAGCCCGCCCTCGAGGGGCTGGAAGCCCGCTGGGGCCAGGCCTGGGAAGAGTCGGGCACCTACCGGTTCGACCGTGACCAGGCGACCCGCGCCTCCGTGTTCTCGATCGACACCCCGCCGCCGACCGCGTCGGGCAGCCTGCACATCGGCCACGTCTTCAGCTACACGCACACCGACGTCAAGGCGCGCTTCGAGCGCATGCGCGGCGCGAGCGTCTTCTACCCGATGGGCTGGGACGACAACGGCCTGCCCACCGAGCGCCGCGTGCAGAACTTCTACGGCGTGCGCTGCGACCCGTCGCTGCCCTACGACGCCTCGTTCACGCCTCCCTTCGAGGGCGGCGACGGCAAGTCGGCCAAGGCCGCCGACCAGGTGCCGATCTCGCGCCGCAACTTCGTCGAGCTCTGCGAGCGCCTCACCGTCGAGGACGAGAAGCAGTTCGAGGACGTCTGGCGGAAGCTCGGCCTCTCGGTCGACTGGACGCAGAGCTACCGCACGATCGACGACCGGTCGCAGGCGATGGCGCAGAAGGCCTTCCTCCGCAACCTCGCCCGAGGTGAGGCCTACCAGGCCGACGCGCCCACGCTGTGGGACGTGACCTTCCGCACCGCGGTCGCCCAGGCAGAGCTCGAGGACAAGGAGGTGCCGGGCGCGTACCACAAGCTCGCGTTCCACCGCACGGACGGCGAGGGCGACGTCCTCATCGACACGACGCGACCCGAGCTGCTCCCCGCCTGCGTGGCCCTCGTCGCGCACCCCGACGACGAGCGCTACCAGGCCCTCTTCGGCACGACCGTCCGGTCGCCGCTCTTCGACGTCGAGGTGCCCGTGGTCGCGCACCACCTGGCGCAGCCCGACAAGGGCTCCGGCATCGCGATGGTCTGCACCTTCGGCGACACGAACGACGTCGTGTGGTGGCGCGAGCTGCAGCTGCCGAACCGTGCCGTGATCGGCTTCGACGGCCGCTTCGTCAGCGAGGCCCCCGCCGCGATCGAGTCGGAGGCGGGTCGCGAGGCCTACGCCCAGCTCGCCGGCAAGACCGTCTTCAGCGCGAAGACCGCGATCGTCGAGCAGCTGACCGCCTCGGGCGAGCTGATCGGCGAGATCCGCAAGATCTCGCACCCCGTCAAGTTCTTCGAGAAGGGCGACAAGCCGCTCGAGATCGTCTCGACCCGCCAGTGGTACATCGTGAACGGCGCCCGCGACGAGGCCCTGCAGCAGTCGCTGCTCGAGCGCGGCCGCCAGGTCGGCTTCCACCCCGACTTCATGCGCGTGCGCTACGAGAACTGGGTCAACGGCCTCAACGGCGACTGGCTCATCTCGCGCCAGCGCTTCTTCGGCGTGCCGCTGCCCGTCTGGTACCCGCTCGACGCCGACGGCAACCCCGTCTTCGACGACGTGATCGTGCCCGACGAGGCGTCGCTGCCCGTCGACCCGTCGAGCGACCCTGCACCCGGCTACGACGAGTCGCAGCGCGGCGTGCCCGGCGGGTTCCAGGGCGAGCTCGACGTGATGGACACCTGGGCGACGTCGTCGCTCACCCCGCAGCTGGCGGGCGGCTGGGAGGCCGACCCCGAGCTCTTCGAGCTCGTGTTCCCGTACTCGCTGCGCCCCCAGGGCCAGGACATCATCCGCACCTGGCTCTTCTCGACGGCGCTCCGCTCGCAGCTCGAGCACGGCACGGTCCCGTGGACGGACGCGTCGATCTCGGGCTTCATCGTCGACCCCGACCGCAAGAAGATGTCGAAGTCGAAGGGCAACGTCGTCACGCCGGCCGCGATGCTCGACGACCACGGCTCCGACGCGGTCCGATACTGGGCCGCCTCCAGCCGGCTCGGCACCGACGCGGCCTTCGACCCGCAGAACCCGAAGCAGATAAAGATCGGCCGCCGCCTGGCGATCAAGGTCCTGAACGCGGCGAAGTTCGTCTACTCGTTCGAGCTGCCGTCGGGCGAGTTCTCGATCACCGAGCCGCTCGACCGCGACCTGCTCGCGTCGTTCGCCGCCGTCGTGTCGACCGCGACCGAGGCGCTCGAGGGCTACGACCACGCCAGGGCGCTCGAGGTCACGGAGAAGTTCTTCTGGACCTTCTGCGACGACTACCTCGAGCTCGTCAAGGAGCGCGCGTACGGTGCGACGACGCCCGCCGAGCAGGCCTCGGCCGTGCTCGCCCTGCGCACCACCATCGACGGCCTGCTGCGCCTGCTCGCGCCGTACCTGCCGTTCGCGACGGAGGAGGTGTGGTCGTGGACGCACGACGACTCCGTGCACCGCGCCTCCTGGCCGACCGCTGCCGAGCTCGGCGAGGTGGGCGCGCCGACCGGCCTGCTCGGCCTCGTCGGCGAGGCGCTGATCGGCGTCCGCCGTGCGAAGTCGGACGCGAAGGCGTCGCAGAAGACGCCGGTCGTGTCGGCGACGATCTCGGCGCCGGCCGCCCAGCTCGAGGTGCTCCGCGGGGCGTCCTCCGACCTGGCCGCGGTGGGCAAGATCCAGTCGCTCGAGTTCGTCGAGGGCGAGTCGCTGGCCGTGACCGCGATCGAGCTCGGCGAGCTGCCGGAGGCGGCTGCTGCTGCCCCGGCTGCGGGTGCGGCTGCGGCTGCTGCTGGCTCCTCGGCCGCACCGACCCCGGCAGCGGGCGCCTGATGCAGCTCGGCACGCGCTGGAGCGTGGGAGGCGCGGCCCCGGCCAGCCTCCCCGCCCCGGTGCTCGGCGCGGTCGCCCAGGTCGAGCGCGAGCTCGCCGACGAGGGCGTCGACGCGTCGTCCTGGCGCTGGACGCTCACGTACCTCGAGCACCGGCCCGTCGTCGAGCTCGACGACGGCACGGTCATCCGTGTCGACGCCGTGACGGGCGAGGCGCACGTGCACGCCCCCGACGACGCCGACGCCTCCGACGAGGACTAGCCCGGCCTCACCTCCGGTACAGCCCCCGTAATTCGAGAGGGATCCGCCCCGCCGAGCCCGGCCTGCCCCGCAGACGGCTCTCGCGGCCGCGGATCCCTCTCGCTTTGCGCCCCCGCGCCCCTGGTCCTCCGCAAATGCCGACCGCTGAGCCCGCTCACCACCTCCAGTACCCGGATCTCCCGCTATTGGACGGGGCGCGGTCGGCATCTGCGGAGCTCTGCCCGCGGGACGTAGGTCAGGCTCCGGGATCCGAATGCGACCCGTTGCCTTCACAGGGGGTCCGAGCATGAGCACGATCCGCAGTTCCTCGGACAGTGCGGTCTGGCCTGAAGACGCACGTGATCATGCCGACCATCGCGATGATGACCACGTACGAGACCGTGCCGCCTCCATCTCCGCCTGACGACCATGCGGCGCTGATGCTCGCGACGATGACGAGCACGCACAAGAAGACAGCCGAGATCTGGAGTTCGGCGCGCGTCATCGTCACACCAGCGAGTAGAACTCGTTCTCGAACCCGACCGTGAAGATGGGGCCCCCTGTCGAACCGAGAGGCACCATGATGGCGGCGCGGATCTGCCACTTGATCCTCTGGTACTCAGCGTTCCTGAGACCTGCGTGGTACACCTTCTGCGCCGCTGCGGACCCCATCGCGTGGTGTGTTCCGCCCACGGCGATGACGCCGAGGATGATCGGGAGGAACGCGATCTCGGTTCCGTTCGCGGGATCATCCACCGCCCCGCCCTCGCCGCGCCCGTCCAGGGCCCGTTCCGTTCCGACTTCACCGGCGGCCGTCGCCACCCTTTCGTTCGCGGATGCGCCTGTCGCACACCCAAGCGTCAGTGAGATTCCCAGGGCCGTGGCCAGCCCGAGTCTCGAGATCTTGCGGATGACTGGCATGTCGTTCCTTCCGATCGAGGGCAATTGTGCGCCCGATCGCAGACTAGGTCACATCTGGAACGATGTATATCAAGTGCGCCGGAATCAGGCGCGGGCGACGATCTCGCCGTGCGGCATCAGCAGCCACCCGTCGGGGGTGTCGCGCCACGCCCGCCAGGCGTCCGCGATCGCGCGCAGCTCGGCGTCGGTCGCGACGCCCTTGGCGATCGCGTCCCCGTGGAACGCCGACTCCGTCGCACGGGCGGCCCAGCTGTCGCCCCACCAGGTCCGCTCCTCGTCCGAGGCGAAGCACCATGAGGAGGCGCTGCTCGAGACCGCCTCGAGGCCGGCCTCGAGCGCCCAGCCCTTGAGGCGCCTCCCGGCATCGGGCTCGCCGCCGTTCCCGCGGTGCACCTGCTGGTAGACGTCCATCCAGCGGTCGAGGCCCGCCGACTCGGGCGCCCAGAACGTGCCGTGGTAGTCGACCTCGCGAGCGGCGACGACTCCCCCGGGCCGGGCGACGCGGCGCATCTCGCGGAGTGCGCCGACCGGGTCCGCCACGTGCTGGAGCACCTGGTGCGCGTGCACGACGTCGAACGTGTCGTCGTCGAACGGCAGCTCGTACAGGTCGGCCGTGACGAACTCCACGTTCTCGACGCCCCTGGCTGCCGCGAGCTCGGCGGCCTGCGCCACGATCCCGGCCGCCGCGTCGACGCCGACGACCCGGCCCGGCGCGAGCCGCTCGGCGAGGTCGACCGTGATCGTGCCGGGACCGCACCCGACGTCGAGCAGCGACTGCCCCGGACGGAGGTGCGGCATGAGGTAGGCCGCGCTGTTCTCGACCGTGCGCCACGCGTGGCTCCGCAGCACGCTCTCGTGGTGCCCGTGGGTGTACGTCGCGCGCGGTGCTGTCGGTTCGCTCATGCGCCCGACCCTAGCGAGCCTCCTAGTGTGGGCTGATGACGAACCCGTTCCTCGAGCCGAGCTCCCTGCCGTACGCGCTGCCGCCCTTCGCCGAGATCACCGACGACGACTGGCTGCCCGCCTTCGAGGCCGGCCTCGAGCAGCAGCGAGCCGAGCTGGAGGCGATCGCGACCGACCCCGCCGAGCCGACGTTCGCCAACACGCTCGAGGCGCTCGAGCGCAGCGGCCGGATCCTCGCCCGGGTCGAGCACGCCTTCTTCGACAAGGCCTCGAGCGACTCGAACGACGTCACGAACGCCCTCGAGCTCGAGCTCGCTCCCCGACTCGCCGCCCACGCCGACGCGATCCGCCTCGACCCGCGGCTGTGGCGGCGCCTCGACGCCCTGCACGCGCGACGCGCCGAGCTCGACCTCACCGCCGAGCAGCGCTACCTGCTCGAGCGCACCGTGGCCGACTTCGTCCGGGCCGGTGCCGCCCTCGGCGATGACGACAAGGAGGCGCTGCGCCAGCTGAACCAACAGCTGTCGACCCTGACCACCCGCTTCGAGAAGGCGCTCCTGGCTGACACGAACGAGCTGGCGGTCGTCGTGCGCGACCCCGACGAGCTGCGCGGCCTCAGCGAGGGCCAGCTCGGCGCGGCGGCCGAGGCGGCACGCGAACGTGGGCTCAACGACGCCTGGGTGGTGTCGCTCGTGCTGCCGACGGGGCACCCGCTGCTGGCGTCGCTCGACGACCCGGGGCTGAGGGAACGCGTGATGACCGCGTCGCTGTCGCGCGGGCGGCGCGGAGGCGAGAACGACACCCGGGCGCTCGTACTCGAGATCACCCGGCTCCGGGCCCGGCGCGCCGTCCTCCTCGGATTCCCCGACCACGCCTCCTGGGTGACGGCCGGTGAGACGGCGGGCAGCCCTACGGCCGTCGCCGACCTGCTCGGCCGGCTCGCGGTGCCCGCGGCCAGGAACGCCGCCGCCGAACTCGTCGACCTCCGCGAGCTCGCTGCGGACGAGTCCTCCGGCACAGACGTCCGTGCCTCCGACTGGGCGTGGTGGGCCGAGAAGGTCCGCGCCCGGCGCTTCGACGTCGACACGACCGTCATGCGCGACTACTTCGAGGCCGACCGGGTGCTGCACGACGGCGTCTTCCACGCCGCCTCCCGCCTGTACGGCCTCGAGTTCGCGGAGCGGGACGATCTCGTCGGCCCGCACCCGGACGCCCGCGTCTTCGAGGTGACCGAGAACGGCGGCGAGCCGGTCGGCCTGTACGTGCTCGATCTGTACACCCGGGACTCGAAGCGCGGCGGGGCCTGGATGAACCCGCTCGTGTCGCAGTCGGACCTGCTCGGCCTGCCCCCGGTCGTCGTGAACAACCTCAACGTCTCGAAGCCCTCGACGGGCTCGCCGACCCTGTTGACGCTCGACGAGGTGACGACGCTGTTCCACGAGTTCGGCCACGCCCTGCACGGTCTGCTCGCCCGGGTGACCTACCCGTCGTTCTCGGGCACGAACGTGTTCCGCGACTTCGTGGAGTTCCCGAGCCAGGTCAACGAGATGTGGATGCTCTGGCCAGAAGTCCTCGAGAACTACGCCGTCCACCACGTCACCGGCGAGCGCATGCCGCAGGAGCTCGTCGAGAAGCTCGTCGCCTCCCGCAGCTACGGCGAGGGCTTCGCGACGAGCGAGTACCTCGCCAGCGCCCTGCTCGACCAGGCGTGGCACACGCTCTCGCCCGAGCAGGCGGACCAGGTCGACGACGTCGAGGCCTTCGAGCAGGAGGCGCTGGCCGCGGTGGGCCTCGACCTCGCGCAGGTGCCCCCTCGCTACTCGTGCACGTACTTCGCGCACACCTTCGCGGGCGGCTACGACGCCGGCTACTACTCGTACATCTGGAGCGAGGTGCTCGACGCCGACGCCGTGGAGTGGTTCGAGCAGAACGGCGGCCTGAGCCGGGAGGCAGGCGACCGGTTCCGCGCGCGGCTGCTCGGCGTCGGCGGGTCGAGGGACCCGCTCGAGGCCTACCGCGACTTCCGCGGCCGCGACGCCCGGGTCGAGCCCCTGCTGGAGCGTCGCGGGCTCGCCTGACCCCCCTCCCGCCCCGCTCGGCCCTGGCCGGCGGGTTCCCGTCCCGGCCGGCGGGTTCCGCTCGCCCCCGGCGGGCGGGCGCTGACCCGCCGGGCACGACGGGAACCCGCCGACATCAGTGGCGGAGGCGTGGTGACCCGCCGGGGAGGGCAGGAACCCGCCGACTTCGGAGCGGGCACACGAGAACGCCCTGGGCCGCGAGGACCAGGGCGTTCAGGAGGTGCGGCGACGGCGCGCGGGCTAGGCCGACTTCTCGATGCGCTCGTCGACGAGGCGGGGAACGATGGTCGGCGCCGCGTTCTCGAGCACGGAGGCGCGGGTCACGACGACCTTGCCGACCGTGTCGTCAGACGGGACGTCGAACATGATCGGCCCGAGCACCTCTTCGAGGATCGCGCGGAGCCCGCGGGCGCCGGTCTGTCGCAGGACGGCAAGATCGGCGATCGACTCGAGAGCCTCGTGCTCGAACTGGAGCTCGACCCCGTCGATCTCGAACATTCGCTGGTACTGCCGCACGAGGGCGTTCTTCGGCTCGGTGAGGATCTGCATCAGCGCGGCCTGGTCGAGCTGCGTCACCGTCGTCACGACCGGGAGGCGACCGATGAACTCGGGGATGAGCCCGAACTTGTGCAGGTCTTCCGGCAGGACCTCGCTGAACAGCGCCGCCTCGTCTTCTTTGCTGTGCAGCGGGGCGCCGAAGCCGATGCCGCGCTTGCCCGCACGGTTCGAGATGATGTCCTCGAGACCGGAGAACGCGCCGGCCACGATGAAGAGCACGTTGGTCGTGTCGACCTGGATGAACTCCTGGTGCGGGTGCTTGCGACCGCCCTGGGGAGGCACCGACGCGACGGTGCCCTCGAGGATCTTGAGCAGTGCCTGCTGCACGCCCTCGCCCGACACGTCGCGGGTGATCGACGGGTTCTCGGCCTTGCGCGCGATCTTGTCGATCTCGTCGATGTAGATTATGCCCGTCTCGGCCCGCTTGACGTCGTAGTCGGCGGCCTGCACCAGCTTGAGCAGGATGTTCTCGACGTCCTCGCCGACGTAGCCCGCCTCGGTGAGGGCCGTGGCGTCGGCGACGGCGAACGGGACGTTGAGCCGCTTGGCCAGGGTCTGGGCGAGATAGGTCTTGCCGCAGCCCGTCGGGCCGATCAGCAGGATGTTGGACTTCGAGATCTCGACCTCGTCCGCGAGCGACTCGGCCGCCGTCAGCGTCGAGGCGGCCCGGATGCGCTTGTAGTGGTTGTAGACCGCGACGGACAGCGCGCGCTTGGCGGCGTCCTGTCCGATCACGTACTCCTCGAGGAACGAGTAGATCTCGCGGGGCTTGGGGAGGTCGAACTCGCTCGCGGGCTCGTCCCCGGCCTCGGCCAGCCGCTCTTCGATGATCTCGTTGCAGAGCTCGACGCACTCGTCGCAGATGTAGACGCCGGGACCGGCGATCAGCTGCTGCACCTGTTTCTGGCTCTTGCCGCAGAACGAGCACTTCAGCAGGTCAGCGCTCTCACCGATGCGTGCCATGCCCGGCCTCCCTACGAGATCGTCGACGCCCCCTGTCGGACGCCGTCCTCCGAGCCTAACCCGATCCCCCGACACTGAGGGACCGACCTGCGGTCCGGACGCGACGGAGCCCCGGGCAGCGTGCCCGGGGCTCCGTCGTCGTGCCGCGGAACGGCGCGTGGTCAGCTAGCGCGTGAGCGCGGGCTGGTTCTTGCGCGAGGTCAGCACCTGGTCGACCAGGCCGTAGGCCAGCGCCTCGTCGGCACCCAGGATGTTGTCGCGCTCGATGTCGCGGTTGACCTGCTCCGGCGTCTTGTTCGAGTGCTTCGACAGCGTCTCCTCGAGCCAGGTGCGCATGCGCAGCACCTCTTTCGCCTGGATCTCGATGTCCGACGCCTGGCCGCCGCTGCTGCCGCCGGTCGCGGGCTGGTGGATCAGCACACGGGCGTTGGGCAGGGCGAGGCGCTTGCCGGGCTGACCGGCGGCGAGCAGGACGGCCGCGGCCGACGCCGCCTGGCCGAGGCACACCGTCTGGATCTCGGGACGGATGTACTGCATCGTGTCGTAGATCGCCGTCATGGCCGTGAAGGAGCCGCCGGGCGAGTTGATGTAGAGCGTGATGTCGCGATCGGGGTCCATGCTCTCGAGCACGAGCAGCTGGGCCATGATGTCGTCGGCCGAGGCGTCGTCCACCTGCACCCCGAGGAACACGATGCGGTCCTCGAAGAGCTTGGCGTACGGGTCCTGGCGCTTGTAGCCGTAGGCCGTGCGCTCTTCGAAGCTGGGGAGGATGTACCGGGAGCTGGGGGTCTGCAGTCGGCCTGCGCCGCCCATCATCGGGAGTTCCATGAGTGTGTCTCTTTCTCTGCTGACGATCGGGGAGGGAGGTCTACGACTGGTCCGTGCCGGCGCCGCCGACGACGTCGATGGCCGAGCCGCGGATGTGGTCGACGAAGCCGTACTCCAGGGCCTCCTCGGCGGTGAACCAGCGGTCGCGGTCGCCGTCCTCGTTGATCTGCTCGACGGTCTTGCCCGTCTGGGCCGCGGTGATCTCGGCGAGGCGCTGCTTCATCGAGAGGATGAGCTGTGCCTGCGTCTGGATGTCGGAGCTGGTGCCGCCGAAGCCGCCGTGCGGCTGGTGCAGCAGCACGCGCGCGTTCGGCGTGATGTAGCGCTTGCCCTTGGTGCCGGCGGTCAGGAGCAGCTGGCCCATCGAGGCCGCCATGCCGATGCCCACCGTCACGATGTCGTTCGGCACGAACTCCATGGCGTCGTAGATCGCCATGCCCGCGGTGATCGACCCGCCGGGCGAGTTGATGTAGAGGTAGATGTCCTTCTCGCTGTCCTCAGCGGCGAGGAGCAGGAGTTTCGCTGCGATCTCGTTGGCGTTCTCGTCGCGCACCTCAGAACCGAGCCAGATGATGCGGTCCTTGAGAAGTCGGTCAAAAACACTGTTGGGCAGTGTCACGTCGGCCATGGTGGAGCTCCCATTCGTTGTCGCTTGTCGTCGAATCTATCCGGTGGGGCGCACGGGTTCCGGGCTGTTCGCCCACGGCAATAACTTCCGCCCCGCACGACGGAGGGCCGGGTGCAGAAGCACCCGGCCCTCTCGACTCGTCAGCGACGCGTCAGCTCAGCTCACGCGTGGTCGTGACCCTCGTGGTCGTCGTCGCCGCCGACGCCCGCGGTGGCGGTGAAGGCAGACAGGTCGACCTCGTTGCCCTCGCCGTCGACGACCTTGGCCTTCGACAGCACGACCGCGAGGGCCTTGCTGCGGGCGACCTCTCCCACCATGGCCGGGATCTGGCCGTTCTGGTCGAGCACCTTGATGAACTCGCCGGGCTCCATGCCGTACTGGGCGGCGCCCTGGATCAGGTACTGGGTCAGCTCGTCCTGCTCGACCTTGACCTCTTCCTTCTCGGCGATCGCGTCGAGGAGGATCTGGTTGCGGAAGGCCTTCTCGCTGCTCTCGGTCACCTCGGTGCGGTGCTCAGCATCTTCGAGGCGGTTCTCCTGCTCGAGGTGACGGTGCACCTCGTCCTCGACGAGCTTCTCGGGCACGGGGATCTCGACGGACTCGAGCAGCTTCTCGACGACCTGGTCGCGAGCCTGGGCGCCCTGGCCGAACGTCTTCGACTTGGCCAGCTGCTCCTTCAGGTCGCCCTTGAGCTCGTCGATGGTGTCGAACTGGCTGGCGATCTGCGCGAAGTCGTCGTCGGCCTCGGGGAGCTCGCGCTCCTTGACCGCGGTGACGGTCACGGCGATCTGGGCGGTCTCGCCCTCGCGGTCCCCGCCGAGCAGCTTCGACTCGAAGGTGGTGCTCTCGTCGGCGGTCAGCGACTCGAGGGCCTCGTCGATGCCCTCGATGAGCTCGCCTGAGCCGAGCTCGTACGACACGCCCTGGGCGGTGTCGACGGTGTCGTCGCCGATGGTGGCCGTCAGGTCGATCTGGACGAAGTCGCCGGTCGTGGCCGGGCGGTCGACGGTGACGAGGGTGCCGAAGCGCGTGCGCAGGTTCGACAGCTCCTCGTCGACCTCGTCGTCGCTGATCTCGACCGAGTCGACCGTGAGCTCGATGCCCTCGTAGTCGGGCAGGTCGAAGTCGGGACGCACGTCGACCTCGACGGCGATGGTCAGGTCGCCGGAGAAGTCCTTCACGTCGGGCCAGGAGACGACATCGGCCTCGGGGCGACCCAGGACGCGGATCTCGGTCTCGGAGACGGCCTCGCGGTAGAACTTGTCGAGGCTCTCGCTGACCGCGTGGTTCAGGACCTCTTCACGACCGACGCGCTGGTCGATGATGGGCGGCGGCACCTTGCCCTTGCGGAAGCCGGGGATGTTGATCGACTCCGCGATGTGGCCGTAGGCGTGCGTGACGCTGGGCTTGAGCTCGTCAGGGCTGACGACGATGTTGAGCTTGACGCGCGTGGGGCTGAGCTTCTCAACGGTGGTCTGGACCAATGTGGGGCTTCTCCTGTGTTGGTTGTGCTGAACTCACGTCCGAGACAGCAGGTAGACGATCGTCGGGGCGACAGGACTCGAACCTGCGATCTTCCGCCCCCAAAACGGACGCGCTAGCCACTACGCTACGCCCCGTATATCACCTGTCACGACGAGCTCCGTTGGTCCCGTTGAGGTCGGGTGGAGACAAGCCTCGTAGGAGTCTAGCCGACCTGACGGGCGCCCGTGCGGGGCCGGTCGGAGACATGCCCTATAGTTGGCAGCACCCATGTGGCGCAGGTCACTCCGGGGATGTAGCTCAATGGTAGAGCCTCAGTTTTCCAAACTGATGGCGCGGGTTCGATTCCCGTCATCCCCTCCGAATTCTCGTCTGCTGCCCCCGAAGAGGGGATGCCTGCAGCTGCGGCTTGGTCGTGAGCCGCCGCGGGGATGCCTCATGATCTGAGGATGGATCGCGCGAAGATCGCCGGGGCCGCGCTCGCGGCGGCGGGCCTGGCCCTGCTCGCGACGGGGTGCAGCGCCCCCGCGACCACCGCCTCCTTCGGGTCTGCCCCGGCCTCTGCCCCGCAGGCCGCCGCGTCGGCCGTGCCCGGCGACCACGCGGCCGACGAGGACCGAGACGCCGTGCGCGTCGCGATCGTCGGCGACTCGCTGACCGCCGGCGGCGGGCGACTGCTCAGCGACGGCCTCGACGCGAACACGTGGATGACGTACGCGCGCGGCGACGGCGTCGAGTGGGTCGGCGGGTACGCCAAGGGCGGCAGCACGATCCAGGAGCAGGCCGCGGTCGTGACCCCGGTCGCCGACGTCGACGTGCTCGTGCTGATGTCGGGCACGAACGACGTGCGCAAGGGGATCGGCTTCGCCGAGTCCGCGGCCTCGTACGACGCGGTCGTCGCCACGATCGCCCCTCGGCACGTCGTCGTCGCGGCCATCCCGCCCTACGACCGCTCCCCCGCGGCCGCCGCCGTGTACCAGCGCGCCCTCGAGCGGCACGTGCTCGAGAAGGGCTGGACCTGGACCGACCCGTGGGGCTTCGCCCGCGACGGCCTCGTCTTCGCGGCAGGCACGTCGCCCGACGGCATCCACCCCACGACGGCCGGCTACCAGCGACTGGGCGAGTCGCTCCGCGAGACGATCCTCGACGTGGGCGACCCGCGCGACGACCTGCTGCAGGCCGGACCCGCGGTCGACGACGCACCGGCAAGCACGTCCGCGACGAGCTAGGGAACCACTCGTCGCCGTCGCCGCGAGCTACCGCTGCAGGAACGCGAGCACGGCGAGCACCCGACGGTGGTCGCTGCCGCTGTCCTCGAGCAGCAGCTTCTGGAAGATCGAGGTGACGTTCTTCTCCACCGCGCCGGTGCCGATCACGAGGGCCGCGGCGATGGCGGCGTTGGTGCGCCCCTCGGCCATCAGCCCGAGCACCTCGCGCTCCCGGGGCGTCAACGCGGCGAGCGGATCGCCCCGACGCCCGAGCAGCTGCGAGACGACCTGGGGGTCGAGCACCGTGCCGCCGTCGGCCACCCGGCCGAGCGCGTCGCCGAACTCGTCCACGGAGGCGACCCTGTCCTTGAGCAGGTAGCCCACCCCTCCGCTGCCCGCCTCGAGCAGGTCGCGGGCGTAGGCCACCTCGACGTACTGGGAGAGCAGCAGGATCCCGAGGCCGGGACGGCGGCGCCGGGCCTCGATCGCGGCACGGACCCCCTCGTCGGTGTGGGTCGGGGGCATGCGCACGTCGAGCACCGCGACGTCCGGCGCCTTCTCGTCGAGCTGGGCGAGCAGGGAGTCCGCGTCGCCGTAGGCCCCGACGACGTCGGCCCCGATCTCGTCGAGCAGCCGGACGAGCCCCTCGCGGAGCAGCACCGAGTCGTCCGCGACGACGACGCGCAGGGCGGGGGTCACAGGTCGCTCGGGCACCCCGTCAGTCTAGGGAGCAGTCGGCTCGGCCTCGGCGGCCGAGTCGTCGACGAGCGGGATGCTCACCGTGACGATGGTCGGTCCGCCTGCCGGGCTGGAGATGTCGAGGAACCCGCCCAGGCCGACGAGGCGTTCCTGCACCCCGGCGAGGCCGTGCCCGTCGCGGAGGCCCGCGCCGCCGTGTCCGTCGTCGGTGACGACGAGCTCGAGCAGGGTGCCCCTGCCGTCGGGCGCCGTCCGCGTGCGCAGCGCGAGGTCGGCCGAGCTCGCGGACGAGTGCTTGCCGGTGTTGGTCACGAGCTCGGAGGCGATGAAGTAGGCGTTCCGCTCGATGTCCGCGGGCAGCACGACGTGGGCGGGGACCCGGTTCAGGAGCGCCGTCGGTATGACGGCCCGGTCGACGAGGGACTCGAGCGCCGCGACCAGCCCCCGGTCGAGCAGCAGAGGAGGCGCGAAGCCGCGGGACAGGGCGCGCAGCTCCTCGAGGGCCTCGCGCGACTGGGCCCGCGCCTCCTCGATCAGGGCCTTGCCCTTCTCCGGGTCGGAGTCGACGGCCCTGGCCGCCGCGGCGAGGTCCATCTGCAGCCGGACGAGGCGCTGCTGCGGCCCGTCGTGGATGTCGCGCTCCAGGCGCCGGAGGGCCGTGCCCTCGGCGGACAGCGCCGCGGTGCGGGAGATCTCGCGGTCGGCGAGCTCGACGGCGAGCTCGTCGCTGCGGAAGCCGCCGAGCATGGCCGCCGCGATCGCGTGGTGCATGACGACGAAGCCGTGCACGACGAAGGGCATCAGCAGCACGACGCCGGCGAGCACGACGGCCCCCAGGAGGAGGAGCAGCAGCCCGGCGCCGCCCCCGAAGACCGTGTGCAGGCCGTTGCCGCCGGGCACGCTCCCGACGACGACGCCGCCGAAGACGAACAGCAGGGCGGGGCCTGCGACCAGCAGCACGATGACGGTCGTCGTGAGGGCGGCCGCGGCCGGGAACACGACGAGGCCGTAGAGCAGGTAGAGCCAGTAGTGCGGGTTCGCGAACGCCGACAGCGCGCGGACCGCCCGGTTGTCGGAGCGGCCCCAGGTCGTGTTCGGCGTCCAGTCGACGGGCCGCACCGGCCGGTCGATCGCCCAGCGCAGGCGGATCACCTCGAAGGTCCCGAACCAGCGCGCCAGCCACAGGCTCGCGAAGACCACGAGGGCGAGGAAGACGAACCCGACGACCGAGTTGTCGGCCTGGCCGAGCGAGCGGAAGAACAAGGTGGAGAGGCCGCCGATCACGACGACCAGCACGGCCGAGAGCGCGACGTAGCCGAGCTCGCGGGGCAGCGCACGCCAGCGACGCCCGTAGCCGCCGGGCGGGGCCGGCGGCGAGAGGTAGGGGTTCGTGGGGGCGCTGATGGTGCTCTCCTGGGTCATGCCTCGAGCCTCGCGGAGGCGCGGGCCAGGACCCATGGTGCCAGCGCCCGAGAGACTGGTGGGGTTATCCCCCGCACGGGGAGGTGAGGCCAGGCTGCCCTCGGTGAGCCGAGCCTCAGCTTGCTTGCGGAATTTCCTCAGCCCTCTACCGTGGGGTAGATCGTCTAGGAAAGGACACCGCCATGACCGACGCCACCACCATCACCGTCCCCCAGGGTTCCGTCGACCCCGACGTCGCCGCCGGCGTCGCCCAGTTCCTCAGCCCGATCGTGACCGACCTCACGGCGCTGTCGGTCAACGGCAAGCAGGCGCACTGGCACGTCCGCGGCATCGCGTTCGTCGCCGTGCACGAGCTGATCGACGTGGTCGTCGACCACGCCCGCGAGTGGGCCGACCTCGCCGCGGAGCGCGTCGTCGCCCTCGGCCTGCCGGTCGACGCCCGCATCGAGACGGTCGCCGCCAAGACCAGCATCCCGACGACCTCGCCCGGCTTCAACCAGATCGACCGCACGATCGCCGAGCTGGTCGCCCAGATCGACGCCTCGCTCGTCGCCGTCCGCACGGCCATCGACGAGCTCGGCGAGCTCGACGCGTCCAGCCAGGACGTGGCCATCGAGATCTCCCGTGGTCTCGAGAAGGACCGCTGGTTCCTCGCCGCGCACGTCGCCGGCTGAGCCCGCCCCTCCTGACGAACGGAGGCCGTCGCCCCTCGGGGCGGCGGCCTTCGTCGTGCGCGGTCCCGTCCTGACTCGGACACGGGGCCGGGGCCGGGGCCGGGGCCGGGCACCCTAGAGGGCGCGGTGCGTGAACCTGCCTCCGAGCAGGGTCGCCGAGACGACCATCGCGCGCAGCCCGTGGTCCGTCGCGGTGAGCGGGTCGGCCTCCGTCACGACCAGGTCGGCCGCGGAGCCGATCTCGACGCTCGTCCGGCCGCCGGTCGACGCGGCGAGAGCCGTCCGGGCTGCCAGTCGCTGCTCCGGGTGCCACGGGTCGCGGCCGTCCCTGGCACGCCAGACGGCTGCCGCCATCGCCACCCAGGGGTCGAGCGGCGCGACCGGGGCGTCCGAGCCCAGCTGGAGGCGCACCCCTGCCTCGGCGAGGCTCCCCCAGGCGTACGAGCGCCCGGTGCGGCCCGCCCACAGCCGGTCGGCGACGTCGCGGTCGTCCATGGCGTGCTCGGGCTGGACGCTCGCCACGACGCCGAGCCGGGCGAAGCGGGCGACGTCGTCGGGGTCGAGCAGCTGCGCGTGCTCGATCGAGCCGGCGCAGCCGACCTCCTCGAGGGCGTCGAGGGCCGACGCGTTCGCCGCGTCGCCGATCGCGTGCACCGCGGGCACCAGGCCCGCCGAGGAGGCGCGTCTCAGGTAGGCGACGAGCGCCTCCTTCCCGTAGGTCGCCACGCCCCGCGCCGCGGGGTCGCCCTCCATGCCGACGTAGGCGTCCCGGCACCACGCGGTGCGGGTGCCGAGCGAGCCGTCGGTGATGATCTTGGCCGGCCCCATCTCGACGAGGCCGTGCGTGCCGGGGATCACGTCGCCGGTGCGCAGGCCGCGGTCGACGACCTCGTCGAGGTCGGCCGGGTAGACGCCGGCCCGCACGCGGAGGCACGTCGTGCCCGCCGCCACCCTGCGGGCCCAGCGGTCGACCGAGAGGGTCATCTCGAGGTCGACGATCCCCACGACGCCTCTCGCGGCGGCGGCCTCGGCGGCCTCGCCCACCCACTCGTCGAGCTGGTCCTCCGAGACGGCGCTGACCGCGGTGCTCACGGCGAAGGCGTCCGCCTCGCGCAGCAGGCCCGTCGGGTGGCCGGCGTGACCGTGGGCCGCGAGGGCCCGGGAGTCGAGCCAGACGGAGTGCAGGTCCTTGCTGACGAGCACGACGGGGACGTCGCCGGAGACGGCGTCGAGCAGGGCCCTGGTGGGCTCGTCGGCCCAGAGCGCGTCCTGGAACCCGTAGCCGATCAGGGGCTGCCCGGGCGCCGGGGGCTGCGAGCGGAGACGCTCCCCCACGAGCGACGCCGCCTCGGCGGCCGACCCGGCCGCCGACACGTCCAGGCGACGACGCACGAGCGCCCACTGGTCCATGTGCACGTGGGAGTCCCAGAGGCCCGGCCCGAGCCACCGGCCGTCGAGGTCGACGACCTCGGCGGCCCCGCCGACCTCGGCGCCGTCGACGACCGCGAGCCCCCGGCCGATCTCGGCGACGACGCCGTCGCGCAGGAGGACGTCGACGCGATCGGCGTCGACGGAGCTGTGGACGCCGGTGAGGCGGGCGTTCCTCAGGAGCACGGGGGGCGCCTCCTCGGGCCCGCTGCCGGTGCCGGCGCCCTGTCCGGAGGAGGTCCCGGCACTCTGCTGGCTGCTGCTCATCGGTCGCGGACCCGACGCATCTCGGCGGCCAGGGCCGGCTGCGCGTAGTGCTCGCCGTGCTCGAGCTCGTCCACGATGCGGTCGACGACCTCGGGCGCCTTGTTCTGGCTCAGCTTGGCGCGCGCGTCGAACCGGGTGACCCGCAGCCGGATGCCGACGGTGCCCTTCGCCACACGGCGCGAGCCCTCCTCGTCGAGCGTGAGGGTCGACGGCTCGGGCATGACGCGCTCGAAGTGGTCGACGAGCTCGCCGAGCACGCGGAAGTTCTCGTCGTCCGACAGGATCTCCGGCGTGCCCCAGAGGTGCGCCGTGACGTGGTTCCAGGTCGGGATGATCTGCTCGGCGGGGTACCACCCCGGCGAGACGTAGCCGTGCGGGCCCTGGACGATCACCATCACCTCGGCGGTGCCCAGCTCGAGCGAGCGCTCGTCGGGCCGGCCCACGTGGCTGACCAGCACGATCGCGTCGGGGTCGGCACGGTCGTCCTCGAGCACGACCGGGTAGTGCGACGCGACGATGCCCTCCGCGGTCGAGGCCACGATCGTGGCCCACGGGTTCTCGCGGATCAGCCGTCTGACCTCGTCGACGTCGGACTGGACGAAGTGCGGAGTGTGGCGCATGGGCTCAAGTCTGGTCGACCGGGCACCAGTAGAGCTTCCGACCCGCGGCCATCTCCATCACGATGTTCGTGCCGCAGACCCGGCAGGGCAGGCCCTCGCGGTGGTAGACCCAGTGCCGGTCGGCCCGGCTGCGCAGTGCCTTGGCGTGCTGCGCCTTCGTGAGGCCGTCCATCGTCATCATCTGGCCGAGCTCGACGCCGCTGCGGAGCAGCTTGGTCCAGTCCTTGTAGATCGCCTTCAGCACGTCCTCCGGGACCTGGTTGCCGGGGGTGTGCGGATCCAGCCGAGCACGGAAGAGCAGCTCGGCACGGTAGATGTTCCCGATGCCGCTCACGACGCTCTGGTCCATCAGCAGCAGGCCGATCGGGGTGCGCTTCTTGCGCACCGTCGTGACGAAGCGGTCGCTCCCCTTCCTCGGCGAGTCGACGAGGGGGTCCGGGCCGAGCTTGGCGATCGCCGTGTCGACCCCGGCCGCGTCGAGCACCTCGCACTTCGTGGGGCCGCGCAGGTCGCCGACGGCCGTGTCGGTGAGCAGGCGCACGCGCACCTGGCCGACGGGCTCGGGCGGGAACGACTCGATGTCGTCCTCGGCCTTCTCCTGCTCGGCCATCCGCACGCGGCTGCGACGCGGTGCCCCGATGCTCGCCATCGAGTCCTCGCCGTCGTCGTCGGGGGCGTTCTCCGCCTTGCGGGTGCGGGCCCTGCGCGTCCGCGACTCGGCCATCGAGTGGCCCGTGGCGATGTCGCCCGCGAAGTCCCACGCCCCGTAGAGGCCGAGGTGCACGTGCAGCCAGAGGCCGTTGTCGAACTCGAGGAACATCTGCTTGCCGACGGCCTTGGCGTCGACCATCGTCGCGCCGTCGAGCTTCTCGGCGCCCGCGGCGAACCGCCCTTGGGGCGAGCTCACCTCGCACCGGCTCCCGACGAAGGTCTGCTCGAACTGGTTGGCGATGCGGTGGACGGAATGGCCCTCGGGCACGGCGGCACCTCACTGGCTGGGTGGATCGGCCGTGGCCGGTCCGACGGGGGACGACGGAGCGGCGGGGCCCGGAGGCCCCGCCGCTCTCGACGTTACGTCGTCAGTCGACCGGGTGCCCGGCGATCGCCCCGGTGGTCTCGTACTCGCCGACCTGGGCGATGCGGCGGACGTGGCGCTCGTCGTGGCTGAAGGGCTCCGCGACGAACGCGTCGATGAAGGCCAGCGCCTCCGCCTCCGTGTGCTGCCGCGCGCCGATCGCGATCACGTTCGCGTCGTTGTGCTGACGCGCCAGCTTCGCGGTCGAGTCGTTCCAGACCAGGGCGGCGCGGACCCCCTCGACCTTGTTCGCGGCGATCTGCTCGCCGTTGCCTGAGCCGCCGAAGACGACGCCGAGGGCCTCGTGCCCGGCCTGCTGGTCACGGACGACGGCGCGGGCCGCCGCGATGCAGAACGACGGGTAGTCGTCGAGCGGCTCGTAGCTGGTCGGACCGTGGTCGGTGACGTCGTGGCCGGCGTCGGAGAGGTGACGGATGACGGTCTTGCTGAAGTCGAGACCGGCGTGATCGGTCGCCACGTGGATGCGCATGGTGACGATCCTAGGACGGCCTCAGTCGAAGATCGGACCGACCGTGCGCGTGCGCTTGATCTCGAAGAAGCCCGGGTAGGAGGCGGCCGCGACGACGCCGTCCCACAGGGTCAGCGCGACCTCGCCCTTCGGCGCCGGCGAGATGACCGGGCCGAAGAAGGCCGTGCCGTTCACCGCGATCACGGGGGTCCCGACGTCCTGCCCCACCCGTCCGATGCCGTCGAAGTGGCTCGCGCGCATCTGCTCGTCGTACTCGTCCGAGTCCGCGTGGGCGGCGAAGTCCGCGGGCAGGCCGACCTCGGCGAGCGCGCCGGGGATGACGACGTCGGCGTCGGTCTCGCCGCCCGGGTGGATGCGGGTGCCGAGGGCGTCGTAGAGCGGCTTCACGATCTGCTGGCCGTGCAGCTCCCCGGCGGCGGTGACGAGGCGGGTGTAGCGGAGCATCCGCGCGAAGGCCGCCCTGTACTCGTCGCTCACGTCGTTGTCCTCGTTCAGCACCGCCAGGCTCATGATGTGGAACGTCACGTCGAGGTCGCGATGACGGGCGACCTCGTCGACCCACCGGCTGGTCATCCAGGCCCAGGGGCAGGAGGGATCGAACCAGAAGTCGACGGAGGTGTGGGGCGCGGGGGCGACGGTGTCTGTCATGCCCCCAGTGAACACCTCCCCGCGAGCACCCCGGCGTCGGGGGCCCGGTCTAGGCTCGTCCGGGGACCACGAGTCCCGCAACGACACCTCAAGACGGATGGAGCAAGCGTGCCCGGAGAGAACCTGACCCGACTCGAGGCGCAGGAGCGCAAGAGCGTCGTCGACGTGCAGTCGTACGAGATCGAGCTCGACCTGACCCGCGGGGCCGAGGTCTTCGGCAGCTCGACGACGGTCCGCTTCACCGCGACGCCCGGTGCCTCGACGTTCATCGACGCGCTCACGCGCACGGTGCACTCGGCCACGCTGAACGGCACGGCGCTCGACGTCGCCGCGGTGAACGACGGCGTGCGCATCCAGCTCGACGACCTGGCCGCCGAGAACGTGCTCGAGGTCGTCGCCGACGCCGAGTACACGAACACCGGCGAGGGCCTGCACCGCTTCGTCGACCCGGTCGACGACGAGGTCTACCTCTACTCGCAGTTCGAGGTGCCCGACAGCCGCCGCGTCTTCGCGGTCTTCGAGCAGCCCGACCTCAAGGCGACGTTCCAGTTCACCGTGACCGCCCCCTCCCGCTGGCAGGTCGTCTCGAACCAGCCGACGCCCGAGCCCGCGGTCGACGGCGAGGTCGCCACCTGGGCGTTCTCGCCCACCCCGGTGCTCTCGAGCTACATCACGGCGATCGTCGCCGGCCCCTACGACGTCGTGCGCAGCGAGCTCACGAGCTCGGACGGCCGCACGATCCCCCTCGGCATCTTCACGCGTCGCTCGCTCACCGAGTTCCTCGACGCCGACTACGTCTTCGAGAAGACGCGTCAGGGCTTCGCGTACTACGAGGAGAAGTTCCGCTACCCGTACCCGTTCGACAAGTACGACCAGCTCTTCGTGCCCGAGTTCAACGCCGGCGCGATGGAGAACGCGGGCGCCGTCACCTTCGTCGAGACCTACGTGTTCCGCAGCAAGGTGACCGACGCCATCAAGGAGCGCCGGGTCGTCACGATCCTGCACGAGCTCGCCCACATGTGGTTCGGCGACCTCGTCACCATGAAGTGGTGGAACGACCTCTGGCTGAACGAGTCGTTCGCCGAGTGGGCGTCGACCATCTCGACGGCCGAGGCCACCGAGTGGACCGAGGCGTGGACGACGTTCCAGGCGATGGAGAAGAGCTGGGCCTACCGCCAGGACCAGCTCCCGTCGACGCACCCCGTCGTCGCGACGATCAACGACCTCGAGGACGTCCAGGTCAACTTCGACGGCATCACCTACGCCAAGGGCGGCTCGGTGCTGAAGCAGCTCGTCGCCTGGGTCGGAATCGACGCCTTCTACGCCGGCGTCGCCGCGTACTTCCAGAAGCACCACCACTCCAACACCGAGCTCCGCGACCTCCTCGTCGAGCTCGAGGCCACCTCGGGGCGCGAGCTCACGAGCTGGAGCGAGAAGTGGCTCGAGACCGCCGGCGTCAACACGCTGCGTCCCGAGATCGAGACGGACGCCGACGGCGTCATCACCTCGTTCGCCCTCCTGCAGGAGGCGCCGGCCGACTACCCGACGATCCGTCCGCACCGCCTCGCGGTCGGCCTCTACGACTTCGACGGCGACGCCCTGGTGCGGACGCACCGGGTCGAGATCGACGTCGACGGCACCCGCACCGACGTGCCCGAGCTCGTCGGCCAGCGCCGCGGAGCCCTCGTGCTCACCAACGACGACGACCTCGCCTACGCGAAGATCCGCCTCGACGAGCAGTCGCTCGCCACCGCGATCGAGCACCTGTCGGCGATCTCCGACCCGCTGGCCCGTGCCCTGGTGTGGGGCTCGGTCTGGGACGCGACGCGCGACGCCGAGACCTCGCCCTCCGACTACGTGCGCCTCGTGCTGTCGAACATCGCGAGCGAGACCGAGTCGACCACGATCCGCACGACGCTCACGCAGCTGGTGCAGGCCGCGCGCAGCTACGTCGCGCCGTCTCGCCGGGCCGAGGTGCTCGCCGAGGTCGGCGACCGCCTCCTCGAGCTGGCGAAGGAGGCGGAGGCCGGGTCGGACGCACAGTTCCAGTTCGTGAAGTTCCTCGCCGCCGCAGTGTCGACCCCGGCGCACGCCGAGGCGCTCCGCGCCCTGCACGACGGCTCGCTGGCTCTCGACGGGCTCGAGGTCGACACCGACCTGCGCTGGGAGCTGCTCGAGGGCCTCGTGCTCGTCGGCGCCGCCGACGAGGCCGAGATCGACGCAGCACTCGAGGCGGACAACACCGCCAACGGCGCGCAGGCAGCCGCTCGGGCCCGCGCCGCGATCCCCACGGCCGAGGGCAAGCTCGCCGCCTTCGCGTCGGTCGTCGACAGCGCCGAGCAGCCGAACGCCATCGTGCGCGCGACCGCCCAGGGCTTCCAGCACACGAACGACCCTGCCGTGCTGCGGCCCGTGGTCGAGCGCTACTTCTCGTCGCTCACGGGCATCTGGGAGTCACGCAGCTACCACATCGCCGACACGCTCGTCTCGGGGCTCTACCCGGCCGGGCTCGCCGACCAGCAGCTGGTCGAGACGACGCGCGCCTGGCTCGACGCGAACCCCGACGTGCCGGCGCTCCGGCGCATCGTGATCGAGAGCCTCTCCGGCGTCGAGCGCGCCCTCCGCGTGCAGGCGGTCGACGCGCGCTAGCCACGGGGCGCGGGCGTCCCTCGGGACAGCGCGCGCCTCCTGCGTCACCGTCGGACGGCGGGCCCTGTTCACAGGGTCCGCCGTTCTCGCGTCCAGGCTGCTCTCGGTCGGCGTCGGCGGCTCGTGCGAAGCTTGACGGGATGATCGACTTCCTCGCTGCGGCGCCCACCGACAATCCCCCCGTCGAGTTCGACTGGGCGGCCTTCTGGACGATGTGGGGCGTGCCCATCCGCATCCTCGCGATCATCGTCGTCGCGGTGCTGCTGAGGGTCGCGCTGCACTTCATGATCCGCCGCGTCGTCGACCAGGTCGTCAGCGGCATCAAGCGCAAGCAGAACGTCGACGACACCCAGGCCCTGATCGCGTCGCCCCTGCAGGCGGTCCGCGTCGTGCAGCGCACGCGCACCCTCGGCAGCGTGCTCAACAACGTCGTCACGGTGCTGATCGCCGGCGTCGCGCTCGTCCTCGTGCTCGGCGAGCTGAGCTTCGACGTCGTCGCCATCGTCGGCGCGGCCAGCGTCGTGGGCGCCGGCCTCGCCTTCGGCGCGCAGAACATCGTGAAAGACCTGCTCAACGGCATCTTCATGGTCGCGGAAGACCAGCTGGGGGTCGGCGACGTCGTCGACGTCGGCCCGGCGACCGGCGTGGTCGAGGCCGTGGGCATCCGCGTCACCCAGATCCGCGACGTCAACGGCGTGCTCTGGTTCGTCCGCAACGGCGAGATCCTCCGGGTCGGCAACATGTCGCAGGGCTGGACCCGGGTCGTCATCGACCTCGCCGTGCCCTACGAGGCGGACGTCGACGCCGTCCAGGAGGCGATGCTCAAGGCCGCCACCGACATGGCGGCGCTGCCGAAGTGGGGGCGCAGCATGATCGACTCTCCCGAGATCTGGGGCCTGCAGTCGATCGCAGAAGAGCACGTCGTCATCCGCATCGTGTCGAAGGCCCGCTCGTCCGAGCGCGACAACGTCGACCGCGAGCTCCGGTCGCGCCTGAAGAAGGCGACGGACGAGCTCGGCATCACGCTGCCGTCCCTCAGCAGCGTCGTCCTCACCGGCTTCGACGGCGCCTCCTCGGTGCAGGGCGCACGCCCCCCGCAGACCGTGCCCACCCCGCACGTCCGACCCACGAAGGGCAAGCGCTCGTGACAGATCTCCCCGTCGGCCCGCCTCCTGCGGGCTCGTCGCAACCGATCACGCTCCGGAGCGGCATGGGCCGCGACGACGCCCAGGGCAACTTCTGGCAGCAGATCGGCGGGCGAGCGACCTTCGAGCGACTCGTCCGTCGCTTCTACGTGGGCGTCCAGACCGACGACGTGCTCTGGCCGATGTACCCGGAGGGCGACCTCGAGGGCGCGATCCAGCGTCTCGCCGGGTTCCTCGAGCAGTACTGGGGCGGCCCGACCACCTACAGCGACGAGCGTGGCCACCCGCGGCTGCGGATGCGGCACATGCCGTTCACGATCACGCCGGAGGCGCGGGACAGGTGGCTGCACCACATGCGCACCGCAGTCGACGAGCTCGAGCTCTCGCCCCTCCACGACGCGACGCTGTGGGCCTACCTCGACCGGGCGGCCCACGCCATGGTCAACGCGCCCGGCGCTTGACCAGGACGTGCCCGCGCCCGGTCGTCAGCCGGGTCCAAGCACCTGTCTCGTAGAGCGAGACGGCCTCGCCCTCGCCGAGGAAGCCGAGGCTGAGGGCTGCGAACGCAGCACCGGCCGGGACGGACTCGACGCCGTCGACCGGACGGGACCACACCTCGGACCGCACACGGTGCACGATCTGCTCGCCCGCGTTCTCGGGCAGGGCGGAGGCGATCTCGTCGATCCCTGCCGTCGCCGCGGCGTCCAGCGCCTGGGCGTCGGCGGCGCCCTGGGGCACCCAGCCCCCGCGGGGCGGCGAGATCGCGGCCCAGGTGACGGTCGCGACCTCGATCGGCAGGGTGACGGTCACCGGTGCCGTCGGGTCGACCACGTCGTTCTGCAGCCGGACAAGCCGCTCCTTCAGGGATCGGACGGGCACCACCGCGTCGAACTCGGGGGCGTCGTCGAGCTGGAAGGTGCGGAGGCCCAGCACTGTCGGGCTCGAGTCGAGCAGGCCCAGCGGGTAGAAGACGGCCGCGTACACGGCGAGGACGCCGGAACCGGCGACCAGGCGCACGGAGCCGTCCTCGACACGTCCGGCACGGCCGAGGAAGGTCGCGAGGTCGCTGAGGGACAGGGAATCAGGGAGGGCGAATGTACGGCTCATCGGCCCCCTAAACTACATCGGATGAGCGCCGATCCCCTGCAGAACCTGCTCGCCACCCTCGACCTCGCGCCGGCCGGCATCGTCGGCGGACAGGACGTCTTCACCGGCACGTCGCAGCCCGAGCCGCTCGGCCGGGTCTTCGGCGGCCAGGTCATGGCGCAGGCGCTCGTCGCCGCCCAGCGGACCATCGTGGGCGACCGCCCGGTCCACTCGCTGCACGGGTACTTCCTCCGCCCTGGCGACCTCACGATCCCCATCACGTTCACGGTGGACCGCATCCACGACGGTCGTTCCTTCGCCACCCGCCGTACTCAGGCGTCGCAGGACGGCCTGCCGATCTTCTCCATGATCGCGTCGTTCCAGACCCCGGACGACGGCCTCGAGCACCAGGTCGCGATGCCCGAGGGGCTGCCCGAGCCGGAGGACGTGCCGAGCGACGCCGAGCTGCTCGGCGCCGTCGACCACCCGATCGCCCAGGCCTGGGCGGCCGACCGCGCCTTCGACATGCGCCACGTGCCGTCCCCGGTCTACTTCAGCGTCGAGGGCGCCAGGGTCGAGCACCAGGCCGTGTGGCTGCGGGCTACGGGCGCCCTGCCCGACGACCCCGACCTGCACCGCGCCTCCCTGCTGTACGCCAGCGACTACACGCTGCTCGAGCCGATCTACCGCCGCCACGGCGTGCCGCTCGTGACGCCGGGGCTCAAGGTCGCGAGCCTCGACCACGCGATGTGGTGGCACCGTCCGGCACGCGTCGACGAGTGGCTGCTCTACGTGCAGGAGTCCCCGACCGCCGTCGGCGGGCGCGGGCTGTCGCTCGGCCGGATCTACGACCGCTCGGGCACCCTCGTCGCGAGCGTCGCCCAGGAGGGGATGGTGCGGGTCCCCCGCTCCTGAACCGGTCGGGCTAGCGACGTCGGAACGTCAGGGGCTCCTCGACGAACGGCGTCCAGGCGGCTCGCTCGTCGTCGGTGATCCGCCGTGGCGTGCCGGAGGCCGTGTCGACGAGGACGATCGAGGTCGACGCCCTCGTGTAGAGCACGGCCGGCTCGACCGCCGCGGGCGACCAGACCTCGTAGCAGACCTCGAGGCTGGCGCCCCCGAGACGGCCGATCCAGATCTGCACGTCGAGCGGCGCCCGCAGGTACGGCACGGGCACGAGGTACTCGAGCTCCTGACGGGCGATGAGCGTCATCGTCGCGGCGTCCGGCCGGCCGTCGAGCACGGCCGCGCCCGAGGTCTCGCCGACGGTGCCGTCCGAGACCCAGAACGCGTCGATGCGCGCCTCCTCGAGGAGGCGCAGCATCGACGCGTTGTTCACGTGCCGGTAGGCGTCCAGGTCGCTCCAGCGGACCCTCGTCGGCACGTGCAGGCGGGTCATCTCAGTCGCGCGTCAGCTTGCGGTACGTCGCGGAGCTGGGCTTCGCCGCGTCCGCGCCCAGGCGCTCGACCTTGTTCTCCTCGTAGGACTCGAAGTTGCCCTCGAACCAGTACCAGTTGGGGGTGCCGTCGTCGTTCAGGCCCTCCCACGAGAGGATGTGCGTGGCGATCCGGTCGAGGAACCACCGGTCGTGGGTGATGACCACGGCGCAGCCGGGGAACTCGAGCAGCGCGTTCTCGAGGCTGCCCAGCGTCTCGACGTCGAGGTCGTTGGTGGGCTCGTCGAGCAGCAGGAGGTTGCCGCCCTGCTTGAGGGTCAGCGCCAGGTTCAGGCGGTTGCGCTCACCACCGGAGAGCACGCCGGCCTTCTTCTGCTGGTCGGGGCCCTTGAAGCCGAACTGCGAGACGTAGGCCCGCGAGGGGATCTCCGTCTTGCCGACCTGGATGTAGTCGTGCCCCTCGGACACCACCTCCCACAGGTTCTTGTTCGGGTCGATGCCGCCGCGGCTCTGGTCGACGTACGAGATGTCGACCGTCTCGCCGACCCGGAGGTCGCCGCCGTCGAGCGGCTCGAGGCCGACGATCGTCTTGAAGAGCGTGGTCTTGCCGACGCCGTTCGGGCCGATGACGCCGACGATGCCGTTGCGGGGCAGCGTGAAGGTGAGGTCGTCGATCAGCACGCGCTCGCCGAACTGCTTGCGGAGCTTCTTCGCGTCGATGACCTGCGAGCCGAGGCGCGGCCCGACCGGGATCACGATCTCCTCGAAGTCGAGGACCCTCGTGCGCTCGGCCTCGGTCGCCATCTCCTCGTAGCGGGCGAGGCGCGCCTTCGACTTGGCCTGGCGGCCCTTCGCGTTGCTGCGGACCCACTCGAGCTCGGAGGAGAGGCGCTTGGCGAGCTTCGCGTCCTTCTTGCCCTGGACCTGCAGGCGCTCGCCCTTCTTCTCGAGGTACGTCGAGTAGTTGCCCTCGTAGGGGTAGAGGCGACCGCGGTCGACCTCGGCGATCCACTCGGCGACGTGGTCGAGGAAGTACCGGTCGTGCGTCACGGCGAGGACGGCGCCGGGGTACTTGCTGAGGTGCTGCTCGAGCCAGAGCACGCTCTCGGCGTCGAGGTGGTTGGTGGGCTCGTCGAGGAGCAGCAGGTCGGGCTTCTGCAGCAGGAGCTTGCAGAGCGCGACGCGGCGCTTCTCGCCGCCCGACAGGTTCGCGACCTCGGAGTCGCCCGGGGGCGTCCGCAGGGCCGACATCGCCTGCTCGAGCTGCGAGTCGAGATCCCACGCGTCGGCGGCGTCGATGTCCTCCTGCAGGGTGCCCATCTCGGCGAGCAGCGCGTCGAAGTCCGCGTCGGGCTCGGCCATCGCGGCCGACACCTCGTTGAAGCGGTCGAGCTTCTGCTTGATCGGGCCGACGCCCTCCTGCACGTTCTCGAGGACGGTCTTCGTCTCGTCGAGCTCGGGCTCTTGCATGAGGATGCCGACGGTGTAGCCGGGCGAGAGCTTCGCCTCGCCGTTGCTGGGGGTGTCGAGCCCGGCCATGATCTTGAGGATCGTGGACTTGCCGGCTCCGTTGGGGCCGACGACGCCGATCTTGGCGCCGGGGATGAACGACATGGTCACGTCGTCGAGGATCAGCTTGTCGCCGACCGCCTTGCGGGCACGGACCATGGAGTAGATGTATTCGGCCATGCCCACGAGTCTATCGGTGGGGCGCCGTCACCAGTCGATCGTGCGGGTGGTGCCGACGAGGCAGGAGCCGGTGCCGAGGACGGGCGCCACCTCGCTGGCGAACCCCGTCGCGCCCGTCTGCCCCACGAGGCAGTCGGTGCCCCAGAGCACCGAGAACTGCACGGTGTCGGCCGCACGCCCTATGGACGTCGAGTCGGGCGTCACCTGCATGGCGGCCTTGTCGAAGCCGGCTGCGGCGAGCGTGTCGACGATCGTCCTGCCGTCACCGGCGCCTCCGCCGTCGAGGTGCCGCGACACGGTCAGGTCGAAGAAGGCCTTGGCCTCGTCGGTCGTCGACTCGGCCGTGAGCGAGGGGTCGGGCGCTGGCGTCGCGCCGTCCGCGGTGGGCGTCGGGCTCGGGGCCACCTCGTCGGACGTGCAGCCGGCGAGGGCGACGGCGACGAGCACGACGACGCCCGCGCGCAGGGCGGCGAGTGGGAGACGGGTCACTGGGGGCCTTCCTCGGCGGGCCCGGTCAGGGCCGAGACGATCCTACGACGCGGACCCGGACCTCACGCCGCCGCCCTCTGGCGGGTCAGAAAGGAGGCACGCCCACCCGGGCGACCGCGTCTGCGGGGTCGCCGTCGCCGGGCTCCTCCGCGGCGCCGGGCGACGCAGGGCCTCGCTCGTCGAGGGCGGGGCTGTCGTCAGCAGCCCAGCCGGTCGGGGCGGCGGGCGAGGAGGCGGGCGTCCCGACGCCGGGGGCGGTCGCGGCGTCGCCCGCCGCGCCTCCTGCGGCCGCGTCGGGACCGGCCGAAGGCGCGGCGGCGGTCGACGTCGACCGGACGAAGGCAGAGCGGCCCCAGCGCAGGTCGTGGCCGATCGCGTCCGCGTCGACCTCGACGGTCGTGCCCGACTTGTCGCCGGCCTCCCACGCACGGACCCGCAGGCGACCGAGCACGACGACCCGCTCGCCCTTGTGGAGGCTCTGCCCCGCGTTGGCCCCGAGCGCTCGGAAGGCGGTGACGGTGTACCAGTTCGTGTCGCCGTCGACCCACTCGTCCTTGACGCGGTCGAAGCGCCGGTGGGTCGAGGCGAGCCGGAAGCTGGCGATGTCGAGGCCGGCCTCGGTGGTGACGACCCGAGGGTCCGTGGCGATGATCCCGGTGAGGGTGATGGTGTCTGTCATGCGGGGAGTCTCACGGGACCGAGCCGGTGCGCGGGCGTGCACCGCGCCTCCTTGTGGAGGGGGTGCCTCGCCCGTCGCGCCGGGGAGGGACGAGCATCGTCGCCCCTCGAGCCTCAGTGCTCGTGGAACTCCGGGTACTCGGCACCAGGGCCGAGGGCGGCGAAGAGCGCGCTCTTCGCCACGGCCAGGGTCGGGTACTCGCCGCTCTGCCCTGACCGACCGGCGAGCCGGACGGCGAAGCCGTCGCCCGTGCGCCCGATCGACCCCACCGTCCCGGCCGGGCCCACGGCGACCCAGGTCTGGCCGGAGGACTCCCCGGCGGCGTTCGTGCTGGTCGTGCTGCTCGTGCTGGTGTGGTCGCTCATCGTCGAGCACCTCTCTCTGTCGGTTCTCTCGTGGCGCCCCGGACAGCTGCGCGGGGCACGTTCAGGTCGCGAGCACCCACCTCGCGAAGCTCTTGCGGACCTTCGTCACCTTGGGCAGGGCGACCGCGGTGCAGTACCCCTGGCCCGGGTTCTTCTCGAAGAAGTCCTGGTGCTCGGGCTCGGCCTCGTGCCACGGACCGAGCCGCTCGATCGTCGTGACGACGCCTCCGCCCCACGTCTCGGAGGCACGGTCGCGGGCCGCCTCGAACAGCTGGACCTGCTCGTCGTCGGCCGCGAACATCGCCGACCGGTACTGCGTGCCGACGTCGGCGCCCTGCCGGTCGAGCTGCCTCGGGTCGTGCAGCGTGAAGAACACGTCGAGCACGACGTCCGTCGGGAGGACCTCGGGATCGAACGTCACCGCGACGGCCTCGGCGTGCCCGGTCGTCCCCGTGCAGACGTCGTCGTACGACGGGTGCTCCGTTCGGCCGCCGGTGTAGCCGGACACGACCGCCGAGACCCCGTCGAGCGTGCGGAAGACCGCGTCGAGGCACCAGAAGCAGCCGCCGGCGAGCACGAACGTGGTCATGTCGGCGAGGGTACTCCCGCCCTAGGCTGACGACATGAGATCACCCTTCACTCCCTACGTCGCCGACGACGAGCGGTACTCGAAGCTGGACTACGTCCGCACCGGGCGCAGCGGCCTCAAGCTGCCCCGCATCTCCCTCGGCCTCTGGAACAACTTCGGCACCGACCGCGCCCTCGAGACGCAGCGCGACATCGTGCTGCGCGCCTTCGACCGCGGCGTCACCCACTTCGACCTCGCGAACAACTACGGGCCGCCCTACGGCTCGGCGGAGGAGCAGTTCGGCCGCATCCACGCCGCGAACCTCGTGCCCTACCGCGACGAGCTCGTGATCTCCACCAAGGCCGGCTACGACATGCGCCCCGGGCCCTACGGCGACGGCGGCTCGCGCAAGTACCTGCTGAACTCGCTCGAGGCCAGCCTCGAGCGCACCGGACTCGACTACGTCGACGTCTTCTACTCGCACCGCCCCGACCCCGAGACGCCGATCGAGGAGACGATGGGCGCGCTCGCCACGGCCGTGCATCAGGGCAAGGCGCTCTACGCGGGCATCTCGAACTACGGCCCCGAGCAGACGCAGGCGGCGATCGACGCCCTCGCCGACGAGGGCGTGCCGCTGCTCATCCACCAGCCGCGCTACAACATGTTCGACCGGGCGCCCGAGAAGGGGCTCTTCGACACCCTGCTCGAGAACGGCGTCGGCTCCATCGTCTTCTCGCCGCTCGCCGGCGGCCTGCTGACGAACCGGTACCTGTCGGGCAAGGCCCCTGCCGGGTCGCGTGCCGCCGAGGGCCGCTGGTTCACCGAGGACGCCCTGGACGAGACCTACCTCGAGCGCGTCCGCGGGCTGAACGAGATCGCGGAGGCGCGGGGCCAGTCCCTCGCACAGCTCGCCCTCACCTGGGTGCTGCGCCAGCCCGCCGTGACGAGCGCGCTCATCGGCGCGTCGTCGGTCGCGCAGCTCGACGACAGCCTCGACGCCCTGCACGGGTCGGCGCTGAGCGACGACGAGGTCGCGGCGATCGAGCCGTTCGCGGTGGACGGCACCGACCGCTGAGACGCGCCGGCCCCGCACGGGTCCTGCGACAGCACGCAGCCCGCTCCCCTCGGGGAGCGGGCTGCGTCGTCGATGTCGGTGGTCGTCCGTAGCGTCGTGCTCGTCCTCGACAGCATCGGCCGGATGACCCTCAGGAGCACGACGTGACCCTCACGAGCACCACGACCATCAGCCCCGTCGACACCCGCGCGCCCGCGCCTCGCCGCACCTCCGGAGTCGCGCCCGAGCCCCTCACCGAGACCCGCGGCGGTCTCCGCCTCGTGCAGGTCCGTGACGACCTCGCCAGGGTCACCCGGGCGGGCGGCGAGGTGCTCGGCTACGTGGAGCGGCTCGACGACCCGCTCGGCGACCGCTGGCGCGCCAAGCGCTTCGTCGCCCGTGAGCGCCGATTCGTCGAGATCGGCGAGTTCTGGAGCCGGTCGGACGCCACGGACTGCTTCCGCTTCGCCTGAGCACGCTGAGCGGCGCGCGGGCGGGGTCGTCGACTTGCCCCGGAACGTCGGCTGCAGTGGCCCCGAGCGACGTTCTCGGGCAACTCGATCCTCGGTCGCATGCGACACGCTCGGCTGCCCTCCCGTCCGTGCCCGCTCGACCTTCGACCTCAGCTGTAGAGTTCGCCGCATGCAGTGGTGGAACAGCTTCGTGGAGTGGGCGTCGTCGGACGCCGGGTGGCGCATCGTCTCGGGGGCCGTGGTGCCCTTCGTGGCCATCGTCCTGGCGGGCGTGATCGCCGCCCTGATCGGCCGTGCGGCCATGCGACGCGTGGTCGCGATGCACGACGACGAGGCGAAGGCCACGGCGGTCGCCGGCATCGTCTCGGCCGCTCGCAAGGCGGCGATCTGGAGCTCGCTCGGGCCGGAGGAGCGCGCCTACGCCGACCACCTCGCCCAGGAGAGCGAGGTGCGACTGCGCCTCCTGCCCGTCTCCGGTGCCGGCACGGCGGCCAGCTGGGCCGAGCACGAGATCGCCGAGCTCAAGCGGAACTCCGCCAGCTTCAGCTACGACTCGGGGCACGCCCTCGACGAGCTGCGCGACCGACTGATCGAGTGGCAGGCCAAGCCCGGGCGTGCGAAGAAGCTCTTCAGGGCAGACCTCGAGCGGTGGAGCTACGAGGAGGCGGACGTCGACAAGGGCCTCGACGCACGGCAGAAGGCCTGGGACGCCGAGCAGGCGGCCGCGGCGTCTCGCGGCGCACGACCCACCACGTCGGCGCAGCCCGCACAGGTCGCACAGCCCGCGCAGACGGGTGCGCCGGCCTACGAGCAGTGGCGCGCGCCGGTCTCCCCTGCGGGCCGTCCTGCTGACGAGCCGACCCCGGCTCGCGAGACCGCTGCCGAGACCCGCACCACGATGGTCGCGACCCAGTCGCCGGACGACGACACGGACTCCGACCCGGACACGACGTCGTACGGCCAGCAGGTCAGCGCCCAGGACGTCCGCCGTCGGACGACGCCTGACGCCTGACCTTCACGTCACGGTGCCCTCGGCAGGAATCGAACCTGCGACCAAGAGATTAGAAGGCTCCTGCTCTATCCGCTGAGCTACGAGGGCGTGCCCCCACGATAGCGCGTGGGCTCGGTCCGCCCGGGCGGCGACGCCGTCAGACCGCGAGGGCCAGCGCGCTCAGCACCTGGTCGAGCCGCGGTGCGCCCGCCGCACGGAACACCTCGGTGCCGCCGTCCGTCAGGACGACCATGGTCGGCGTGCTCGTGATGCCTCGGGCCTCCGCCTGGTCGGGGCGCGCGGCGACGTCCGCCTCGTCGACCGCCAGGGCAGGGACGAGGGCCTGCGCCTCGGCCACGACGGCGCGGGCCGCGTGGCAGGGGGCGCAGAACGCGCACGTGTACAGCTCGAGCTTCATGGCCAGGACAACGAGGAGGCGCCGGGGAATGTTCCCCGGCGCCTCCTCGTGTCGCGTCGTCTCCCTGCGGAGCCGACGGCCTGCCTCAGTTGTCGAGGTCGTCGTTGCGGTCCTCAGGGTCGTCGACGGGGTCGCTGTCCTTCACGTCGAGCGAGTAGTGCACCTGCAGCTGCTCGCCGACCATCTTCGCCTCGCCTGCGGTGTAGACGAAGCCCGTCTCGAGGCCGTCGATCAGGACGTAGTCGACGATCTCCTCGTCGTAGGAGCCGTTGGTGCTGATGCGCGTGTCGGTCCGGCCGTCGCTCGGTCCGCCCTCGAAGAAGACGACGTACTCGGATCCCTCGGCCACGGTGGGCTTGCTGTCTGTCATGGAGCCGTTCTACCAGGGGGCACCGATCCCGCGCCCAGCTTGGGCGCGCCTCCCCCGGGATCCGCCCACCGACGGGGTCGCGCGAACCATTCATATTGCCAAGCTATATAGATTGGCTATACACTTGCGGGATGACTTCACAGCCGACCGACATCCTGGAGAACCTCCTGACGTCGACCCATCGCCTGACGCGGATCGCCGCGCAGGAGACCGGCCGCACGACCTCGCCCGCCGTCTGGCGCACGCTCTCGATCCTCACGACCGACGGCTCGATGCGCGTCGGCGACCTCGCCAGGACGAGCCGCGTCAGCCAGCCGACGATGACCAAGCTCATCCACGGCCTGGCCGACGACGAGCTCGTCCGCCGCATCGCCGACGTCGACGACTCCCGCGCCTGGCTCATCGCCATCACCCCCAAGGGCACGGAGGCGCTGGCCGAGTGGAAGGGCCAGCTCGCGACCGCGCTCGGCCACCTCTTCGACGACCTCGACGACGACGAGTGGCGCGTGCTCGACCACGCCGCCCAGCTGCTCAGCACCCGCGTCGCGTCCGAGGCGGTGTCCGCGTGAGCGCCGCGAGCCACGACACGGCCGCAGGCACCGGCACCGGCACCGGCACCGCGAAGCCGAGCATCCTCAAGCAGCCCACCGCCGTCTGGGCCATCGCGTTCGCGTGCGTCGTCGCCTTCATGGGCATCGGCCTCGTCGACCCGATCCTGCCGGCCATCGCCGAGTCGCTGAAGGCGACCCCGACACAGACCGAGCTGCTCTTCACCAGCTACCTCGCCGTCACCGGCATCGCGATGTTCTTCACGAGCTGGGTCTCGAGCCGCCTGGGCGCCAAGAAGACCCTGATGATCGGGCTCGCCCTGATCGTCGTCTTCGCCGTGCTCGCCGCCACGAGCGGCGACGTGTGGGAGGTCATCGGCTTCCGTGCCGGCTGGGGCCTCGGCAACGCGCTCTTCATCTCGACCGCCCTCGCGACGATCGTGGGCGCCGCCTCCGGGGGCACCGCCTCCGCCATCATCCTGTACGAGGCGGCGCTCGGCCTCGGCATCGCGATCGGGCCGCTCATCGGCGGCCTGCTGGGCTCCGTGAGCTGGCGCGGGCCGTTCTTCGGCGTCACCGTGCTGATGGCGATCGCGTTCATCGCCATCGCCGTCTTCCTGAAGGGCGGAGCGATCGAGAGGCCGACGCCCACGAAGCTGTCCGCACCGTTCCGCGCCCTGGCCGTCCCCGCCCTCGGCACCCTCGCGGCGACCGCGTTCTTCTACAACATCGGCTTCTTCGTGCTGCTGGCGTACACGCCGTACCCGCTCGGCTTCGGCGCCATGGGCATCGGCCTGACCTTCTTCGGCTGGGGCGTCGGCCTCGCGATCACCTCGGTCTGGGTCGCCCCGCTGCTCACCGCCCGGATGAAGCGGACGACGGTGCTGCGCATCGCCCTCCCCCTGCTCACGCTCGACCTGCTGGCGGCGGCGCTCTTCGTCGGGACGCCCGCGGCCCTGGTCGCCTGCGTCGTCGTCGGCGGCCTCGTCCTCGGCGTGCTCAACACCGTGCTCACCGAGAGCGTCATGGAGGCGACCGACCTGCCCCGGTCGGTGGCGTCGAGCGCGTACTCGGCCGTGCGGTTCATCGGCGGCGCCATCGCCCCGCCGGTGGCCACGCTGCTCGCCGACACCATCGCGCCGAGCGCCGCGTACGTCTTCGCCGCGGCGAGCGTCGCGGTCGGACTCGTGATCATCATCGCCGGGCGACGCGCCCTCCGCCGCGTCGACGACGGGCCCGAGTCCGCGCGCGTCGAGGCCGAGGCGATCTCGGCCGGCGAGGTCTCGTAGCCGCTGCTCGCCCGCCCTGCCCGGCCCGCGCCTCCTCGATCACCAGACGAGGAGGTGCGGGCCGGGTCGTGTCGGAGGCCCGGACTAGAGTGGCGGCATGGCTACGACGAACGACCGACTGGTGTGGATCGACTGCGAGATGACGGGTCTCGACATCGCCGTCGACGAGCTGGTCGAGGTGGCCGTCGTCGTCACCGACTTCGACCTCGTGCCCGTGCACCCCGGATTCACCATCGTCATCAAGCCCGACCAGTCCGCCCTCGACAACATGGGCGACTTCGTCACCGAGATGCACACGACCTCCGGGCTCATCGACGAGATCCCGAACGGCGCGAGCCTCGCCGAGGCCGAGTACGAGGTGCTCGAGTACATCCTCAAGTACGTCCCCACCGAGCAGCACGCCCCCCTCGCCGGCAACACGATCGGCACCGACCGCGCGTTCCTCGCCAAGTACATGCCCCGCGTCGACGGCCACCTGCACTACCGCAGCGTCGACGTCTCCTCCATCAAGGAGCTCGCCCGCCGCTGGTTCCCCCGTGTCTACTTCAACGCGCCCCAGAAGCACGGCGGCCACCGCGCCCTCGCCGACATCCTCGAGTCGATCCGCGAGCTCGAGTACTACCGCCGGGCCGGCTTCGTCGCCGACCCCGGCCCGACCACCGAAGACGTCCAGGCGATCTCGAAGGCCGTCGTGGACGAATGGGCGCCCCGGCTGTAGTAGAGTCTTCTCGTTGCGATCGCTCCGGCAGTCGCGCATGGTGGGTATAGCTCAGCTGGTAGAGCGCCTGGTTGTGGTCTAGGAGGCCGCGGGTTCAAGCCCCGTTACTCACCCCAATGGAAAAGTCCTGCCCTACTCGGCAGGGCTTTTCGGGGTTTTCGGCGCCTTCTTGTCTGCGACGCTTCGCGTCGAAGACGTCGGGGGTGGCCGGGCAGGTGCATCGGTGGCCGGGCGGAGGGCAACGTCGCTTCGCTTGTTGCGCCTTCGGCCGAGAAGCTACTCGGGAGCGACGAGACGGCGCGATGTTCCGCGGGGGTTCGTCGCTTTCGCGGGGGTACTTATTCGCGGGGGTACTTGGTGGCCGCAGGCGCGGCACCGGGACGCAGTGATCTGGCGAGGGCGGGTCGATTGCGGCGAGGGCGGGTCGGTCACTACCCGCCGTCGGCGCAGGCGACCCGCCGTCGGCGTCCAGGGGGTCTGTGGGACGCTGGGCTCGTGGACGACGAGAGAGCTGAGAGCGCTGAGGCGGCGGCGGCAGCGGGCATCGACCCGGCGACGCTGAGCCTCGCGCGGTTCGACGAGCTCGTCGTGGCCGAGCTTGACGAGCTGCCCGACGACATGGTCGACGGCCTCGACAACGTCGTCTTCGTCACCGACGACCGCCCCGAGGACGGCTCCCTCGACCTGCTGGGCCTCTACGACGGGGTCGCCCTGACCGAGCGCGGCACCTACGGCTTCGGCGAGCTGCCCGACCGGATCATCCTCTACCGCGAGCCGCACCTCGCCGTCGTCGACACCGAGGACGAGCTCCGCGACGAGATCCACGTCACGCTCGTCCACGAGATCGCCCACTTCTACGGCATCGACGACGCCCAGCTGCACGAGCTCGGCTGGGCCTAGCCCGCCGAGCCGTCGGCGCGTTCCCCGATCGAGTCGCCGAGCCTGACGTCCACGACGACGTCGGCCAGGCCGCGTGGGTCCTCGGCCGCGAGGTGGCGCTCCTCCTGCTCGGCCCAGACGTCCCACCACGGCTCGTAGGTCGCCCCGTCCCGGCGCAGCGCGCGGGCTCGCCGGGTCGAGTCGTCGAGCTCCAGCCAGACACGCAGCGTCGCGAGGGCCGAGGAGGCGCGGGTCAGCGCCCCGGCGCCCTCGACGACCACCGAGACGGCCGGGTCGAGCGTCCGCCGCTCCCCCGGCACGCCATGCTCCCAGTCCCACGTGGTCCACCCCGGGTCCGCCGCCGCGAGGACGAACGACTCGACGATCCGCGATGCGGCCTCGAGCCCGTGCCAGCCCGGGTAGACGTCGTCGAGGTGGACGAGCTGCACCGGCCCGAGGCGGTCGACCGGCCAGGCAGCGACCAGGCGGCGAGCCAGCGTGGTCTTGCCCGAGCCGGAGCGGCCGTCGATCAGCACGATGACGCGCGACCGGTCGACCCGCGCCTCCTGCGCCCGGCACAGCAGGTCGACGACGACGTCAGGAGACCGTCGACCAGGTGACCGTCCGTCACGCAAGGACGAACTCCCAGGTCCCCGCGAGCACCGCGCTCGTGACCGCAGCCGCGGCGATCAGCACGCCGATGGCGAGGAGCACGGCGTCGCGGAGCCCCACGGTCGACGGCCGGGCCCAGGTGCGCGAGGTGTCCGAGCCGAAGCCCTTCGCCTCCATGGCCGTCGCGAGCTTGCTGCCCCGGCGCACCGAGAGCACCAGCAGCGCGAAGGCCTGCCCCGCGAGTCGACGAGCGACGGCGACCGGCCCGCGCGCGTCCGCGACGCCCCGGGCACGACGGGCGAGTGCCAGCTGACGCCAGTCGTCCGCGAACAGCCCGGCGAGCCGGAGGCCCGCGAGTCCGCCGAGCACGAACCGGGCCGGCAGCCGGAGCACCTGCGCGAGGCCGTCGGCGAGGTCGGTGGGGTCTGTGGTGGCGAGCAGGACGATGCCGGGGATGCCGACCGCGAGGATGCGCAGGCCGATCGCGAAGGCGAGTGAGACGGACCCCTCCGTCACGCTGATCCACCAGAACTGCAGCAGCACGGCGCCGTCGTCCCGGCCGTAGAGGGTCGTGACGACGATCGACATCGGCGCGGCGACCCACAGGGGCGCGGTGCGGCGCAGCAGCTGTCGTGCCGACAGTCCCGCCCAGGGCAGCAGCAACAGCTCGAGCCCGAGCGCCACCCCCGCAGACACCCAGTCGATCGAGAGCAGCAGCACCACCGAGACGACGAGCGCGGCGAGCAGCTTCGCGACGGGGTTGATCCGCCCGACGACGCGGTCGGTCTCGATCGCCTCGAGCAGGCTCATCGTGCAGCCTCGGCGACGACAGGTCGTTCGAGCACGAGGACGTCGTCGGCCAGGGCCTCGACGAACTCGGCGTCGTGCGTCACGGCCACGATGCTGCGTCCCTCGTCGACGAGCCCCGCCAGGAGGGCGACGAGCTCCCGCCAGGTGCGCGCGTCCTGCCCGAAGGTCGGCTCGTCGAGCACGAGGAGGCGCGGCCGGGAGGCGAGGACGGTCGCGACCGACAGGCGCCGCTTCTCCCCTCCCGACAGCGTGAACGGGTTGGCACCGGCGAGGTGGTCGAGCCGGAGGCGCGCCAGGAGCTCGTCGACGCGCTCGGCGACCTGCGCGGCCGGCTCGCCGAGCGCCTCCGGCCCGACCGCCAGCTCGCGCCGCACGGTCGGGGTGAGGAACTGGTGCTCCGGGTCCTGGAACACCGTGCCGACGCGGGTCAGCAGCTCGCGCGAACGCCAGCGGACGGGCACGCTGCCGGCTCCGGCAGCGAGCTCGGGCGTGGCGTGCAGCTCGCCCGCGACGGGGGCGAGCAGACCGGCGAGGGTCAGGGCGAGCGTCGACTTGCCCGCGCCGTTCGCGCCCGTGACGGCCAGCGTGCGGGAGTCGTGGACGGTCAAGTCGACGCCAGAGGCGACGGCACGGCCCCGCGGGCCGCGGTGGCCGACGGCCAGCCCGGCTGCCTCGAGCAGCGGCCCCCGCGAGGAGGCGCGGTGTCGGACGGGCGGCTCGGGCACGACCCCGGGGACCCACACCCCCGCCTCCGTGAGCCGACCTCGCTGCCGGTCGAGCACCTCCTCGGGAGCCCCGTCCGCGAGCACGCCGCCGTCCGCGGCGAGCACGACGACGCGGTCGACGACGGGCAGCCAGACGGAGACGCGGTGCTCGACCACGACGAGCGTCGCCCCGGTCCGCTCGGCGACCCGGGCGACGGCGTCGCGCACCTCGACGACGCCGCCGGGGTCGAGGTTCGCCGTCGGCTCGTCGAGCAGCACGAGCCCCGGGCGCATGGCCAGGGCGCCGGCGAGCGCGAGGCGCTGCTTCTGCCCGCCGCTGAGCTGGGCGGTCGGCCACGAGCGCGGCAGGTCGAGCCCGACCGCGTCGAGGGCGTCGTCGACACGGCGCCAGGTCTCGCCGCGCGGCACTCCGATGTTCTCGCAGCCGAAGGCCACGTCGTCGCCGACGCGGGCGAGCACGACCTGCGAGTCGGGATCCTGCAGCACCAGGCCGACGCGGCCGCGCTGCTCGGCCGGCGGCCGCCCGTCGACGAGCAGCTCGCCGCGGGCGTCGCCCTCGTCGTCGCCGCCGAGCACGCCGGCGAGCCCGGCGAGCAGCGTCGACTTGCCGGCCCCCGAGGCACCGAGCAGCAGCACGCGCTCGCCCGGCTCGACGACGAGGTCGAGCTCGGACACGGCCGGGCGGAGACGGCCGGCGTGCCGCCACCCCCAGCCGCGGGCGTCGACCCTGGCGCCGGAGGCGGTGGTCACGTCGTCGACGGCGTGCCGCTCAGACTCGCGCCTCGGCCGACCGGCCGGAGGCGAATCGGCTGAGGGCGCCGGTGCGGGCGAGCCCGCGAGCGGCGAGCCAGGAGAGGGAGCCCGCGAGGACGACTCCGGAGGTGACGGCGCTGATGCCGTAGACGAGCTTGTACTCGAGGGTCGTCGCGGCGATCGACGAGAGCGACGTGTCGAGCAGGGCGACGGCGAGGCCGGCACCCGCACCGGCGAGCATCGAGACGTGGAGGCGCCAGGACGAGTAGAGGAACGCGGCGAAGACGAGCTCCGCACCGAGACCCTCGACGACGCCCCAGATGAGCGTGGAGAAGCCCCACTGCGTGCCGATCAGCATCGACACGACGGCCGCCATCACCTCGGTGTAGACCGCGGCGCCCGGCTTGCGGATGATCAGCCCGCCGAGCACGCCGGCGAAGAGCCAGCCTCCCGACAGCAGGCCCGAGAGGCCGGGCGTGAAGGCCAGCAGGTTGCTGAGCGGCTCCCACGCGAGGCCCCAGGCCCAGAAGACGACGCCGCAGGCGACGCCGATCACGCTGGCGACGACGATGTCGACGACGCGCCAGCGACGCGACGGCCTCGGCGATCTCTGCGACCTCTGCGACCTCTGCGACCCCGAGGCTGTGGGGCGATCCTGGCGATCGGGCTGAGCCTCGTTCGCGGACACGGAAACAGACATGTTCTCTCCTCCCTGCGCTGGCATGATCCAGATCAGGTTCGACGGTCGAAGCGTGGATCGCTTCCTCTCAGCCCGGATCACCGGACTCCCGTGTGTGTGCCGCCGAGCATAGCGCCGCTGCGGCCCGGCCGCGTGGACGGGCGTTCGTCACAGATCAGGAAGAGAGCGCTCGCGCCTCCTGAGCTGTGCACGGTTCAGGACGATCGGCACCTCCGTTGCGGGGATCAGGCGCGATCTTCCTGAATGAGGAGGCAGGTCAGGCGAGGGTGAGCTGGCCGTCCGCGCGCAGCCACTCGAGGCCCTCGACGATCGCCTCGACCGACGTCCACCGCGGCGCGTAGCCGAGCAGACGGCGCGCCTTGTCGATGCTCATCGAGTGGCTGCGCGACAGGTGCTCCCATGACGCGTCCGCCGACTCGGGGCTGCGCTGGGCTCGGAAGTCCTCGAACGACGCGACCGTGAGGTGCGCCTCCTGCCCGAAGGTCCTCGCGACCTGCTCGGCGAGGCCGCGCAGGGTCACCGCGCGCTCGCTGACGACGTGGAACGACTCCCCCACGGCCTGTGCCGGACGCTCGACGGCCCGCTGGAATGCCTGCGCGACGTCGTCGGCGTGCACGTGGTGGACGGTCTCGAGCCCGAGCCCCGGCATGACGACCTCGCGGCCCGCGGCGAGCGCCTCCCACACGTCGAGGTCGAGGTTGCCGACGGCGTTGATCATCGGCCAGCCGGGCCCGGTGATGTGCCCGGGGTGCAGCACGGCGCTCTGCACGCCGCCGGGCCGTCGCGACTCGGCGAGCAGCAGGCGCTCGATCTCGGCCTTCTGCGTGCCGTACTCGCCGAACGGCGTGCGCCGCGCCTCCTCTGTGACCGGCACCTCGGCCGACGGGCCGTGCACCCAGATGGTGCCGCAGTGCAGCAGCACGGTGCCGCTGCCCCGCAGCGCCTCGACGAGCGACAGGGCGGAGGCGGGCGTGAAGCAGATCAGGTCGACGACGACGTCGGCGTGCAGGTCGGCGATCGCCCGCCCGAACGAGCCGTCGGCGTCGCCGGCGTCGCGGTCGAGCTGCACCCGCTCGACGCCCGACCAGGCGGCGTGCTCGCGGTAGGGCGCCGAGGTGCCGCGCGACACGGCGACGACGTCGTGCCCGGCGAGCACGAGCCGGGGCACGAGGTAGCCGCCGACGTGGCCGGTGGCGCCGATCACGACGACCCTCACGACGAGGCCTCGACGAGGAGGCGCGGGCGGGGGTCGAGGACAGCTGCCGTCGTCGGCAGCGCTGCGGTCGTCATGCCCCGACGCTAGGCGCGGCGGCCCCGGTGCGCCCGCTGCCCGTAGGCTGACGTGGTCCACGACCCGGAGGTCCGATTGCACACCTGGCCAGGCAACCCCTACCCGCTCGGCGCCACCTACGACGGCAGCGGCACCAACTTCGCGATCTTCAGCGAGGCGGCCAGCAAGGTCGAGCTGTGCCTCTTCGACGCCGACGGCGCCGAGACGCGCGTGCCCCTCACCGAGGTCGACGCCTACGTCTGGCACGCCTACCTGCCGACGGTGCAGCCCGGGCAGAAGTACGGCTACCGCGTGCACGGCGACTACGACCCCGCGACGGGCTCGCGGGCCAACCCCGCCAAGCTGCTGCTCGACCCCTACGCCAAGGCCACCTGCGGCGAGATCGACTGGGACGAGTCGCTCTTCGCGTACCACTTCGGCGACCCCGACTCGCGGAACGACGACGACAGCGGCCCGCACATGATGCTCGGCGTCGTCATCAACCCGTTCTTCGACTGGCAGGGCGACCGCCCCCCGAAGTACAGCTACGACGAGACCGTCATCTACGAGGCGCACGTCAAGGGGCTCACCGAGACCCATCCCGACATCCCCGAGGACGAGCGCGGCACCTACGCCGGCGTCGCCCACCCGGCGATCATCGAGCACCTCAAGAAGCTCGGCATCACGACCCTCGAGCTGATGCCCGTGCACCAGTTCGTGCAGGACAACACGCTGCTCGAGAAGGGCCTCAGCAACTACTGGGGCTACAACACCATCGGCTTCTTCGCGCCGCACGCGGCCTACTCGGCCACCGGCGACATCGGCCAGCAGGTGCAGGAGTTCAAGACGATGGTGCGGGTGCTGCACGCGGCCGGCATCGAGGTCATCATCGACGTCGTCTACAACCACACGGCCGAGGGCAACCACCTCGGGCCGACGCTGTCGTTCAAGGGCATCGACAACGCCGCCTACTACCGGCTGATGGACGGCGACGCCAAGCACTACATGGACTACACGGGCACCGGCAACAGCCTGAACGTCCGTCACCCGCACTCGCTGCAGCTGATCATGGACAGCCTGCGGTACTGGGTGACCGAGATGCACGTCGACGGGTTCCGGTTCGACCTCGCCGCCTCCCTCGCCCGCGAGTTCTACGAGGTCGACCGGCTGTCGACCTTCTTCGAGCTCGTGCAGCAGGACCCGATCGTGTCGCAGGTCAAGCTGATCGCCGAGCCGTGGGACGTCGGCCCCGGCGGCTACCAGGTCGGCAACTTCCCGCCCCAGTGGACGGAGTGGAACGGCAAGTACCGCGACACCGTCCGCGACTTCTGGCGCGGCGAGCCCTCCACGCTCGGCGAGTTCGCGAGCCGCATCACCGGCTCGGCCGACCTCTACGAGCGCGACGGCCGCCGACCCGTCGCGAGCATCAACTTCGTCACCGCGCACGACGGCTTCACGATGCGCGACCTCGTCAGCTACAACGACAAGGTCAACGACGCGAACGGCGAGGGCGGCGCCGACGGCGAGAGCCACAACCGGTCGTGGAACAGCGGCGTCGAGGGCGAGACCGACGACCCGCAGGTGCGGGCCCTCCGCGAGCAGCGCCAGCGCAGCTTCCTGGCCACGCTGCTGCTCAGCCAGGGCGTCCCGATGCTGCTGCACGGCGACGAGCTCGGACGCACCCAGCGCGGCAACAACAACACGTACGCGCAGGACAACGAGATCAGCTGGATCGACTGGGAGGCGGCTGACCGCGAGCTCGTCGAGTTCGTCGCCGAGGTGATCAAGCTGCGGCACGACCACCCCACGTTCCGTCGTCAGCGCTACTTCAACGGCCGCCCCGTCACCCGGGGCGAGGGCGAGCCCCTGCCCGACATCGTCTGGCTGACGCCCGAGGGCGACGCCATGCAGGAGGGCGAGTGGAACGAGTCGTACGCCAAGGCGATCGGCATGTTCCTGAACGGCGACGGCATCAGGGGCCGCGACCAGCGCGGCGGCCGCATCACCGACGTGAACTTCGTCCTGTACTTCAACGCGAGCGCCGAGACGGTCACCTTCGTCCTGCCGCCCGACGAGTACGCCGAGGGCTGGGAGGTGGTCGTCGACAGCACCGTCGCCGCGCCTCCGCCCCCTGCCCAGTCGGCCCCGCGCACGCCGACCGCGACGCGCGCCGCGACCACCACCCAGCCCCCCAGCACGCCGCAGGTCCCTGCCGCGCTGCTCGCCGGCGACCGGCTCCCCGTGGCGGGCCGTTCCCTCGTCGTCCTCCGAGCCACGGCCGAGGAGCACGCGTGACCCGACACGACCACCCCCGATCCACCTACCGGCTGCAGATCAGGGCGGGCTTCGACCTGTTCGCAGCGGCCGACCAGGTGCAGTACCTGCGCGACCTCGGCGCCGACTGGGTCTACCTGTCGCCCGTGCTCGAGGCCGAGCCCGGCAGCGACCACGGCTACGACGTCGTCGACCACAGCCGGGTCGACCCGGCTCGCGGCGGCGCGGCCGGCCTCGACGCCTTGTCCGAGAAGGCCCACGGCGCCGACCTGGGCGTGCTCGTCGACATCGTGCCGAACCACGTGGGCGTCGCGACCCCGAAGGCCAGCACCTGGTGGTGGGACCTGCTGACGCACGGTCGGGACAGCAAGTACGCCGACGCCTTCGACATCGACTGGGCGGCTGGCGGCGGCAAGGTGCTGCTGCCCGTGCTGGGCGAGCCCGCGGGCCCCGACGGCCGGATCGAGGGCCTCGAGGTCGTCGACGGCGAGCTGCACTACTACGACAACGTGTACCCGATCGCGCCCGGGACGCTCGGCGACGCCGCTGATGACGCCGCCGCCGTGCACGCTCGCCAGAACTACGAGCTCGTGCACTGGAAGCGTGCCGACACCGACCTGAACTACCGCCGCTTCTTCGCGGTGAACACCCTCGCCGGCATCCGCGTCGAAGAAGGCTGGGTGTTCGACGAGTCGCACGCCGAGATCGGCCGCTGGTTCCGCGAGGGCCTCGTCGACGGGCTCCGCGTCGACCACCCGGACGGCCTGGCCGACCCTGGCGGCTACCTCGACCGGCTCGCCGCGCTGACCGGCGGCGCCCACGTGCTCGTCGAGAAGATCCTCGAGGGCGACGAGCGTCTCCCTGAGGACTGGGCGACCGACGGCACCACCGGCTACGACGCCCTCGCCGACCTCGACCGCGTCTTCGTCGACCCGCGCGGCGCCGCCGCGCTCGACGGCCTCGACTCGCGCCTCCGCGCCGACGACGACAGCGCACACTCCCCCGCGGACGGCGACGCCCGCGCCTCGGACGAGGCGGTCGACTGGCAGCGCATGATCCTCGGCACGAAGCGCGGCATCGCCGACGGCATCCTCGGCAGCGAGATCCGTCGCCTGGCCCGCCTGGTCTCGGACGACGGCCGCGCCGACGAGCAGGTCGTCGACGCGCTCGCCGAGCTCGCGGCGGCGTTCCCCGTCTACCGGAGCTACCTCCCGCAGGGTGCGGACCAGCTCGCGCGCGCGGCCGAGGTCGCGACCGAGAGCCGTCCCGACCTCGCGGAAGTGATCGCCCGCGTCGTCGCCGTCCTCGCCGACGAGGCCCACCCGGCCTCCGTCCGCTTCCAGCAGACGAGCGGCATGGTCATGGCGAAGGGCGTCGAGGACACGGCGTTCTACCGCTACAGCCGCCTCGCGACCCTCACCGAGGTCGGGGCCGACCCCGCCGAGTTCTCTCTGACGCCCGCCGAGTTCCACGCTCGCCAGCAGGCCCGCCTCGCCGAGCGTCCGTTCGGCATGACGACCCTGTCGACGCACGACACGAAGCGCAGCGCCGACGTGCGCTCGCGCATCACCGTGCTCTCCGAGATCGGCGACGAGTGGACCGCGACGCTCGAGCGCCTCCGCGACCTCGCCCCGATCGGCGACGGCCCGTTCGAGAACATCCTCTGGCAGAGCGTCGTCGGCGCCTGGCCCGCCTCGCGTCAGCGCCTGCACGACTACGCCGAGAAGGCGAGCCGCGAGGCGAGCACCTCGACCACGTGGACGGACCGCACCGCCGAGGCCGAGGCCTTCGAGGAGCGCATGCACGCGGCGATCGACGCCGTCTTCGACCACGAGGAGGTGCGGCACGAGATCGAGAGGATCGTCGACGTCGTCCGCGCCCCCGGTCGCAGCAACTCGCTCGGCCTGGCGCTGCTGCAGCTGACCGGCCCGGGCAGCCCCGACGTGTACCAGGGCGGCGAGCTGTGGGACCACTCGCTCGTCGACCCGGACAACCGACGCGAGGTCGACTTCGCGCTGCGCCGCCGCCTCCTCGACCAGGTCGCGGCCGGCGAGACGCCGCCGGTCGACGAGACCGGTGCGGCGAAGCTTCTCGTCACGCACCGGGCCCTGACGCTGCGTCGCGACCGGCCGGAGCTGTTCACGCGCTACGGCGCCCTGCCGGTGTTCGGCGACCAGGTCGACTCGGCCGTGGCCGCCGACCGGGGCGGTGCGCTGACGATCGCGACGCGCCTGCCCGTCGCCCTCGAGCAGGCGGGGGGCTGGGGCGACACCGTCGTCCTCGTCCAGGGCCGCCGCTGGCGCGACGTGCTCACCGGGCGCGTGCACGAGGGCGGGCGCCTGCGCCTCGCCGACGTGCTCGACACGTACCCCGTCGCGCTGCTCGTCCCTGCTGAAGAGCAGTAAGGACGCCGCAGGGCACGAACAGCCGCCGTCCGCACGACTACCGTCGACCCCCTGCGGGTCGGCGGTTCGTCGTCCCGCCCGCAGTCACCCGACCACCTGCACCTTTCCCCCACCACCACACCTCCCGAGGAGACCGATGAGCGTCTACGACGTCTGGGCACCCACCGCGACCACCGTGCAGCTGCACCTCGACGGCGACGTGCTGCCGCTCGAGCACGAGGCCTCCACCGGGTGGTGGCGCGCGGCCGCCGACCTCGACCGCTCCCCCGGCCACCGCTACGGGTTCCTCGTCGACGACGGCGAGACGCCGCTGCCCGACCCGCGGTCGCGGCGGCAGCCGGACGGGGTGCACGGCCTGAGCGAGACCTGGGACGGCGACTCCTTCGACTGGACCGACGCCTCCTGGACGGGTCGTCAGCTCGCCGGCGCGGTGATCTACGAGCTGCACGTCGGCACCTTCACGCCGGACGGCACGCTCGACTCGGCGATCGAGAAGCTGCCGCACCTGGTCGAGCTGGGCGTCGACCTCGTCGAGCTGCTGCCGGTCAACGGCGTGAACGGCCGCTGGAACTGGGGCTACGACGGGGTCGACTGGTTCACGGTCACCGACAACTACGGCGGCCCCGACGCCTACCAGCGCTTCGTCGACGCCGCGCACGCCGCCGGCCTCGGCGTCGTGCAGGACGTCGTCTACAACCACCTCGGCCCCTCGGGCAACTACCTGCCCGTGTTCGGCCCGTACCTGTCGAGCAAGCACGCGAACACGTGGGGCGACAACGTCAACCTCGACGACGAGGGCTCGCACGAGGTGCGCGAGTTCATCCTCGACAACGCGCTGATGTGGTTCGAGCGGTTCCACGTCGACGCCCTGCGGCTCGACGCCGTGCACGCGCTCGTCGACGACAGCCCCGTGCACCTGCTGCAGGAGTTGGGCGAGCGCACCGCCGCCCTCAGCGCCCACCTGAGCCGCCCGCTGACGCTGATCGCCGAGAGCGACCTCAACGACGCACGGCTCGTCACGCCGCGTGACGGCGGCGGCTTCGGTCCCGACCACCGGCAGGGCTACGGGCTCGACGGGCAGTGGAGCGACGACTTCCACCACGCGCTGCACGTCGCCCTGACCGGCGAGACGAACAGCTGGTACGCCGACTTCGCGTCGCTCGACTCGCTCGCGAAGGTCGTCACGAAGGGGTTCTTCCACGACGGCACCTGGTCGTCGTTCCGCGAGGCCGACCACGGCCACCCGGTCGACGTGGAGCACATGCCCGGCTGGCGTCTCGTCGTCGCGAACCAGAACCACGACCAGATCGGCAACCGGGCCGTGGGCGACCGCCTCGCGGCCACCCTCGACGACGGGCAGCTGCAGATCGCGGCCACACTGACCCTGACCTCGCCGTACACGCCGATGCTGTTCATGGGCGAGGAGTGGGGCGCGTCGACCCCGTGGCAGTTCTTCACGTCGCACCCGGAGAAGGAGCTCGGCGAGGCGACCGCGAAGGGCCGCATCGCCGAGTTCGCGAAGTCGGGCTGGGACGAGTCGGTCGTGCCCGACCCGCAGGACCCGCAGACGTTCGAGGACTCGAAGCTGGACTGGTCGGAGCTCGGGCGCGGGCGCCACGCCCTGCTGCTCGATGCCTACCAGCAGCTCACGGCGCTGCGCCGGGCCGAGCCCGAGCTGACCGACCCGCGCCTCGGGCTCACCTCAGTCGAGCACGACGCCGAGGCCGGCTGGTTCGTGATGACCAGGGGCACGATCCGGGTGGCCGTCAACTTCGGGACGCAGGAGGCGCGGCCTGGCGTGCGCGCCTCCTCCGTCCTGTTCGCCAGTGACGACTCGATCGCGGCCGGCGCCGAGCTGGTGCTGCCGCCGCACTCTGTCGCGGTGGTCCGCTGACCGCTCCGCACGAGCCGCACGGGCCTCACGGCCGAGGGCGGGTCGCCTGCTCCGAGGGCGGGTCGTTCGCGACCCGCCCTCGAGCACGGCGACCCGCCCTCGACGTTGTTGACGACGTCCGCACGGCCGGGGCTGACCACCCCTGCCGTGCGGACGGTGCCGCCTCCCTGCTAGCGCGCCTGCGCGTGGCGCACGACGGGCCCGACCCGGTGCGACGTCGCGCGGACGCTCGGCAGGCGACGGTGTCGCACGACCAGCTCGACGAGGGCACGCCCTCGTCGGCGGAGACCCCAGAGGGTCACCTTGGTCAGCGACTCCCTGACGATCGAGCCGCTCATCTTCGAGGCGCCGTGGACGCGCTCGGTGAACGTGATCGGAGTCTCGACGACCCGGAGGCCCGCCTGGAGGGCGCGCCAGAGCAGGTCGACCTGGAAGCAGTAGCCACGCGACTCGACGGCGTCGAGGTCGATGCGGCGGAGGGCCGAGGCCCGGAACGCGCGGAACCCGCCCGTCGTGTCGGCCACGCGGATCCCGAGGGCCCCGCGGGTGTACCAGCTGCCGCCGCGGCTGAGCAGCTCGCGCCGCAGCGGCCAGTTCTCGACCTCGCCGCCCGGCACCCAGCGCGAGCCGAGCACGAGGTCGTCGTCCGAGAGCAGGCCGAGCATGCGGGGCAGGTCCTCGGGGTGGTGCGAGCCGTCGGCGTCCATCTCGACGATCGCGTCGTAGCCCCGCTCGAGGCCCCAGGCGAAGCCTGCGAGGTAGGCGGCGCCGAGGCCCGCCTTCTCGGTGCGGTGCATCACGTGCACGCGGGGCTCGCGGGCGGCCCAGTTGTCGGCCAGGGCGCCGGTGCCGTCGGGCGAGCCGTCGTCGACGACGAGCACGTCGACGGCGGCGCCGGACGCGAGGGTCCTGCTGACGATCATGTCGAGGTTCTCCCTCTCGTCGTAGGTGGGGATGATCACGAGCGCGTCGTTCACGGGGTGGTCCTTTCCGGTCGGGTCGGAGAGAAGGGCGGTGCGGGTCGGGTGAGGGAGGTGCGGTGCCGGCCGGTGCGTCGGGTGCGTCGGCCGCAGGGGCGTGCGGTGGAGTCGGTCCGGGGCGTCAGCTCGTCGGCACGAGGTCGGCGAACACGATGAGGTTGTCGACGTAGTGCCCGGTCGAGCGGTCGAACGTGCCGTCGCAGGTGATCAGCCGCAGGCTCGGCGTCGGCGTCGAGCCGTAGACGTCGCTGGTCGGGAACGTCGCCTTGGGCGTCCGCTCGCTGCCCGTGACGCGGAAGGTCTCGACCGTGCCGGTGGACAGGGTCACCTGGATCTCGTCGCCGACCGCCAGCTTCGCCAGGTCGACGAAGACGGCAGGTCCGCTGCCCGAGTCCACGTGGCCGGCGATGACGGCCGGTCCGACGGCGCCGGGCACGGTGCCGTCGCGGTACCAGCCCGCCGAGTCCCACGCCTGGGGCGGGTCGAGCTCGCCGGCGGCTCCGAGGCCGAGGTCCTCGAGTCCCGAGTCGACCCCGATGGCCGGGATCTGCACGCGCTCGGGCGTCGCCCCCGCAGGAGGCGCGGTGTACGACTGCGCCGCCGGGTCCTGGAACGAGCCAGCGGCTCCGCTGCCGGGGTCGGCACCCGTCGAGGCGGACGACGTCGGCTCGGCGGTGGCCGCCGTCGAGGCCGGACCCTGCGCGTCCGCGCCGGCCCCGCCTCCTCCCGGCTGCGCCGCCACGGCGGCGACGGTCGCGCCCCCGGCGAGCAGCAGCACGGCCGCGCCGAGCGCGATCGCGGCACGACGGTGCGACGAGACGAACTGCGAGACGCTCATCGGGACACCGCCAGGGGCGAGCAGGCTCCGAGGGCCGAGCCCTCGCCGTCGAGCTGCAGGGCGGCCAGCGCAGCCCAGGCCGCGCCGTAGTAGGTCGGCGTCGACTGCGCGAGCGCGTCGGCTCGGCCGAGGTCCTCCGCGGCGGCGTCGGGCTCGCCGGCGCTGGCGAGCGCGGCGGCACGGGCGGCGTAGGCGAGCGGGCTCTGGTCCTGGCCGACCTGCTGGCCGCCCAGGTCGAGCTGCATCGGCAGGTCGGGGTAGCGCTGCAGCACGGGTGCGAGCCGGGCGGCGAGCGCGACGTCGACCGGGTCGCACGACTCCGCGTAGCGGAGCGCGAGGCGGCCGGCGTCGTAGCTGTACTGCACGGTGCCCGACGAGCCGTCGGCGCTCGGCAGCGGGACGACGGTGCCGTCCTGCTGCACCTGCGCCCAGTCGCTCGGCAGCGCCGTGGCGGTCAGCACGTTCGTGGTGACGGCGCGCGAGCCCTGCTCGAGCTCGGCCCAGCGGGGGTCTCCGCTGGCCTCGCCGAGCTGAGCGAACGCGGCCGGCGCCGCGTAGGAGGGGTTGTACGACCACGGGCCGGAGCCGGCGGCCCAGGGGCCGGGGAGCAGGATGCGCCCCACGTCGGTGCTGGCGGTCATCTCGTCGAGCACGTCCGACCCGAGCTGGACGCCCTCGGCGGTCCAGGTGGGGCGGTCGAACGACTTCCCGGCGACCACGAGGGCCCTGGCGGCGTCGACGTCGGCGTCGCTGGCGGGCATGTCGTCGACGACGGCGCCGTCGGCCCAGCGCCAGGCGAGCAGTCCGTCCGGCCTGACCAGCTCCTCCTTCGTCCAGTCCCAGATGGCGGCGAAGCGGTCCTCGTCGCCGACGGCCGCCGCGACGAGCATGCCGTAGGCCTGTCCCTCGCTGACGGTGTCGTCGCCCTGGTCGCGTCGCACGACACGGCCGTCGTCGTCCACCCACTCGTCGAGGAAGTCCTGGCCGATCTGCGTGGCGGTGCGGGCGTCGGGAGTGCTGTCGCCGGTGCCGGGGTCGCTGCTCTCGGCAGGCCCCCCTGCGGTGCGGTCGGGGGCGCCGCCGGGTGCTCCGACGACGAGGAGGGCGATGCCGGCGGTCACGGCCACTGCCGCGACGACCACTGCGGCGAGCAGTGCCTTCGTCTTCTTCGTCATGTCGTTCCTCTGAGGGTCTCGGTGTGCGTCACGGGGTGCTGCGGGCAGGTCCGGAGGAGGAGCGGCGACGATCGTCGCTCACCGCGCCTCCCCGGCGCCTCAGGCTCCGAACCAGCTGCGGACGGTCGCCCAGAATCCAGCAGGCTCGTCCTTGACGGGGTGCTCGGCGAGGTAGCCGCCGCCCGTCTGGACGCCGCCCACGGGGGCCTGAGCCGTCGCCGCGCTGTCCACGACCGGCACGACGGTGAGGCCGCCGGTCGAGTTGTCGAGCACGAACAGGGTGTTGATGCTGCCGGCCGCGAGGTCGACGTCGCTCTTGCCGGTGACCTTCTGACCCGTCAGGGCCAGGCTCCAGGGGCCGGCCGCGACCTCGGCGTAGCCGCTGGCGCTGCCGAAGCTGGCCTTGTCGGCGATCGTCGTGCCGGTCGTGGTCGACACCGAGACGTCCTTGCTCACCGTCGCGGCCTGGAACAGGCGCACCTTGGCCTGGCCGTCGGTGGGCGGCGTGAGGTCGTCCTTGACGACGCGGGTCTCGAGGTCGTCGTTCGGGCCGTAGGCGAGGGCCGTGATCGGCTGGCCGCTGTCGACGGTGACGTTCGTCGTGATGACCGGCTTCGTGTCGGCGGGCGCGTCGGCGGCGGTCATCGAGACCACGTAGGTGCCGGGCGTCAGCGCCTGGTAGGGGCTGACCTGGCCGAAGGTGACGTCGTCGAGGTCCATGACGACCTGGCCCCCGGCGAGGGAGGTGAGGGTCACGTCGACCGACTTGGTGTCGGGCGAGAGGTGGCCGACCCGGACCCAGCCGTCGCCCTCGGCGGCGTGCGCGGGCGAGGCGCCGACGAGCGAGCCGGCGAGGGCGACGCCGGTCGCCGCGGTCAGCGCGAGGACGGTCACGAGACGGCGCCTCGGGGCGGTGGTCGAGGAGGCGACGGCCGCGTCGGCGGTGCGTGCGGTGCTGCTGGTGCTGCTGTGGAGTGGTGCCATGAGGATGGTTCCTTTCCGGTCGGGTGCCGCGTCCCTGGGGGCGCGACGGCGGTGAGGAGCGGTGCCGGGGGCCGTGCGCACGACCCCCGGCGAGGTGGTCAGTCGGACAGGACGCCCGACGGGGCGACGGCGGAGAACGTGATGCGGAGTCCGTCGCCCTGCGGCTCGATCGAGGCAGGCTCGTAGGTGTCGCCGAGTCCCCGGAGGAGGGCGTCGAGCTGCGCGACGGTCTCGCCGCCCTGCGGCGTGACGTCGAACTGGCGGAACACGGACTCCTGCTCGCCCGGCAGGGCTGCCGGGTCGGCGACCGAGATCGGGGCCACCGCCGCGAGCTGGCCGAGCACGATCAGGGCGCGGGGGTCGAGACGACCGTCACGTAGGGCCTGGTCGAACGTGGCCGACACCTGCAGGGACGGGTTCTCGGCGAGCTCGGCACCGGCGGCGGACCGCGCGGAGGCGGAGGCGGCGGCGGAGCGCTGCGCCTCGGCGGCGCCGTCGCTGTCGATGCGGCGGACGTTCACCTGCTGGTCCCCGTCGCCGAAGGACGCGACGACCGTCGAGCTCTCGAGGGCTGAACGGACGTCGGGCGACCCTGCGCCCGAGGTCCGGACCGACTCGGTCTCGAACAGGTAGTCCGAGTCGCGCCAGCCGTTCGGCGACTGCGCCTGGACGGCGCCGTCGGTGTCGATCTTGTAGAACCAGATCACGTTGTCCCTGGCGAAGCCGGCACGGACCAGGTCGACCCACACCGCGTCGTCGACGAGGAGGCGGCTGTCCTTGGGGACGTTGGTCTCGACCCAGGTCTCGGCGTTGCGCATCGGCGCGTCGAGGTCGGAGTCGAGGAACCCGCGCAGCTGCACGGCCCACAGGGGCACCAGGGCGACCACGGCGGCGACGGTGAGCGCGATCCAGGTGACGGAGCCGGTGCGGACGGCTGCCGTCGACACGGCACCGGACCGGCGTGCGCGGACCGACTTCACGGCGGCGTCGGTGACGGCGGCGATCAGGAGCGCCGCGAACGGCAGCAGCATGATCACGTAGGGCACCGGCAGGTAGCCGCCGGGACGGAACATGAACGCGATCAGGAAGACCATCATCACGGCGATCGGGCGGACCCGCTTCATGAAGAGGCCGACGACGGAGGCCAGGGTGCCGACCACGATCAGCACCTGGTCGAGCTGCCACCACTGCGAGACCGTCGCGAAGAAGAGGCTGCCGGTGTCGAACACCGAGCCGCTCGCCTCGCGGGTCGCGAGCTGGAACTGGATGCCCTCGAGCAGGCTGACGCGGCCGGCGCCCGGCAGCAGCTCGCCCTTGACCGCGGCGAGCGCGACGTAGCCGAGGCCGACGAGCACGAGCAGGCTGCCCGCGATCGAGAGCGTGTAGCGGCGGGTCGACTTGTCGGCGCCGCGCCACATCATCCAGGCCAGGAACGGCAGGGCCAGCAGGTACGTCTCCTTCGAGAGCACCGCGATGCCGAACGAGACGGAGGCGGCGGCGAAGCCGGCGAGCTGGTAGCGCTTGCTGAGGGCGAAGACGAACGCGGCCAGGAGCCACGGCGTCGCGACGTTGTCGAGGTAGACCGTCCGGTGGAACTGGAGGGCCAGCGGCGACACGGCGAACACGAGGCCGGCGACGGCCGCGGCGGGGCGGCTGAGGCCGAGCTTGCGGGCGAGCAGCCAGAGCAGGGCGACGGCGACGACGGTGAAGGCGAGCATCGCCTCACGGCCGGCCAGCACCGCGACGTCGTAGCGGTCGAAGGCGCCGGTCAGGGCCGTGTAGGCCGAGATCTGCAGCCAGCCCACCGGTGGGTGGTCGTACCAGTAGGTGTAGTGGGCGAGCTCCCCGAGGTTCTGCACGGCCCAGGCCTGGGCCGTGTAGGTGCCCTCGTCGTCGATGCGCTGCGGCGAGCCGGCCATGTTGAAGGCCTGCACGACGGCGGCGATCGCCATCAGGGGCAGCAGCCAGACGAGGCTGGCGCCGTGGCGGCGGAGCCACCCGGGCCTGCGCTCGGGTGCCTGCTGCGGAGTCGTCGCAGGACGACGGGGCGCCGAGGCGATGCGGTCGTCGACCGTCGTCGGACGGTTCAGCGTGCTGGTCATCGGTCACCTCCGGTCATGGCGAGGGCGGGCTCCTGCTGGGAGGCGCGGGGCGCCTCCTGCGAGGCGGGGGTCTCGGCGGGGCGGTGGGCCCCGGTGTGCTCCGTCTTCTCCCAGGCGTTCATGCCCCGGATCTGACGGAAGACGGCTCGCACGGCGGCGAGGGCGAGGAAGATCTGGTACGGGATGAGGCCCCAGATCAGGCGGAAGTAGTCGCGCGCCCTGACCTTCTGGCCGTAGGTGCGACCGAACTCCCGGAGTCCGGTGAACTCGACGGCCAGCAGCACCAGGGTCGGCGCCAGCGGGATGAACGAGACGAGCGCGATGGCCGTGGGGACCTTGATCGTGAAGATCAGGATGACGGAGATCGGGATCAGGAGGCCGGTGGCCGCCTGGATGAAGGGCATGGTCAGCAGGTAGCGGGCCATCAGGCGCTGACGCAGACGCGGCAGCTTCTTCCACTCGCCCTTGCCGTAGACCTGCATGAAGCCCTGGTTCCAGCGGGTGCGCTGCTTGAGCAGCGAGACGAACGTGCCGGGGGTCTCTTCGCGGGTGACGACCTCGGGGCTGTAGGCGACGACGACCTTCGCGCCGGCGCTCGACAGGCGGACGCCCAGCTCGCAGTCCTCGGCGAGGCACTCGGCGTCCCAGCCCTCCGACCAGTCCAGCCAGTCCTTGCGGACGAAGACGGTGTTGCCGCCGAGCGGGATGAACTTCTCCTTGGCGTGGAAGTGCAGGCGCGAGCGGAACCAGAAGTAGTACTCGAGCACGTTGCGGAGGCTCCACCAGCTGGACTGGAAGTTCATCAGCTGCACGCCGCCCTGGACGACGTCGGCGTCGGTCTCGCTGAAGCGCGAGTCGACCAGCGTCAGGAGGCGGGGGTGCACCTCGTCCTCGGCGTCGAACACGCCGACGATCTCGCCGCGCGAGGTCTGCAGGGCGAGGTTGAGCGCCTTGGGCTTGTTCTTGGGGACGCTCGAGTCGACCACCACGCGGATCAGGTCGGGGTGGCGAGCCGCGGCCTCACGGGCGACGCGCTCGGTGCCCGGGTCGTCGTGGCCGACGATCGCGATGATCTCGAAGTCGGGGTGGTCCTGCAGCGCGAGGCGGTCGAGGGTCTGGCCCATGACCTCCTCCTCGTGCCGTCCGGGGACGAGCAGGGTGAACGAGTGGCGCGCGTCGAGCGGGTCGGAGCTGAACTGGCTGCCCTCGAGGTTGTCCTTCGAGCGCCAGGCGTGGAGCATCCACCACAGCGTCGAGACGGCGACGGCGGTCAGCAGCAGCGACACGAGGACGAGGGACGAGTAGCCGATCCACTCGAAGGGGCTCCAGTCGGGCAGCGAGAAGCCCGAGAGAGCCTCTCCCGCACCGGAGCCGGTGCCGCGGTTGGGCACGAACTGGTCAGGGCTCGTGGGTGCCTGCGGCGTCAGCAGGGGCTGGGGCTCGCCGGCGGCGAGCAGGGAGTGCACGGGGTGCGTCGGGTCAGTCGACACGGTCGTTCTCCTGTCGGGTGAGGGTGGGCGATGGTGTCCGGATCACGACGGTCGGGTGCCGCGAGCGGGGTGGTGCGGGTGGTGCGGTCAGCGGGCGTCGGCCGTGGCCGGCGCGAAGACGAACCAGCGGTAGGCCACGTAGCGGAACGCCGTGCCGAGCACGAGCCCCACGCCGTTCGCCGCGATGTTGTCGGCGAGCTGGCTGGTGTGGCCGAGCACGTAGTGCGACACGAAGAGGCACAGGGAGGCGATGGCCAGCCCCCCGACGTTCACGAGGGCGAAGACGACGGCCTCCTTGAGCACGGCCCGGCCTCGGTCGGCACGGAACGTGAGGTACCGGTTGCCGAGCCACGCGACGGCGGTCGCGATGATCACCGAGATCACCTTCGCGCCGATCGGCTTGTCGTCGAGCAGGGTCACGCGCAGCAGGTTGTACACGCCGACGTCGACGACGAAGGCGATGCCGCCGACGAGGCCGAAGGTCGCGAGCTCGCGGAGACGGCTGGCCACGCGCACCGAGACGGCGGCGCGGGCGGGCACGGAGGACGTCGCCGAGGAGGCGGCGGCAGGGTCGACGCCGGGAGCGTCGGCCGGTCGGGTGGTCACCCTCTCGTCGAGGGCAGTGGCGTCGGGCATGACACCGGTTCGGGGGCCCCCCGGAAGGGGGTTTGCCTGGGGTACGACGTTGTGTGCTGGTTGCCAGGTTGACGTCACGTGCTGTTCACACGGCCGTCCCGGCTGTCGCTCGCCTCGCGCCCGGGACGCGCGTAGCGTGGGCCCATGGAATTCAGATACCTCGGACACAGCGGTCTCAAGATCTCTGAGATCACCTACGGCAACTGGCTGACGCACGCCTCCCAGGTCGAGAACGACGTCGCGACGCAGTGCGTCCGCGCCGCCCTCGACGCGGGCATCTCGACCTTCGACACCGCGGACGCCTACGCGAACACGGGCGCCGAGACGGTGCTCGGCGCGGCGCTCGCCGGCGAGCGCCGTGAGTCGCTCGAGATCTTCACGAAGGTCTACTGGCCGACGGGCCCGGCGGGCCACAACGACACCGGCCTCAGCCGCAAGCACGTCCTCGAGTCGATCGACGGCTCCCTGAAGCGGCTCGGCACCGACTACGTCGACCTCTACCAGGCGCACCGCTACGACAGCGAGACCCCGCTCGAGGAGACGATGCAGGCCTTCGCCGACGTCGTCCGCCAGGGCAAGGCGCTGTACATCGGCGTGAGCGAGTGGAACGCCGAGCAGATCCGTGCCGGCCACGCCCTCGCCGAGAAGCTCGGCGTGCAGCTGATCTCCAACCAGCCGCAGTACTCGATGCTCTGGCGGGTCATCGAGCAGGAGGTCGTCCCGGCGAGCAAGCAGCACGGCCTGAGCCAGATCGTCTGGTCGCCCGTCGCCCAGGGCGTGCTGACCGGCAAGTACAAGCCCGGCGCCGAGTTGCCCGCAGGCAGCCGCGCGACGGACGAGAAGGGCGGCGCGAACACCATCAAGCGCTTCCTGACCGACGAGGTCCTCACCGGCGTCGCCGCACTCGAGCCGATCGCCGCCGACCTGGGGCTCTCGATGGCCCAGCTCGCCATCGCCTGGGTGCTGCAGAACGACAACGTCGCCTCGGCGATCATCGGGGCCTCGCGCCCCGAGCAGGTCGCCGACAACGTCAAGGCGGCAGGCGTCACCCTGCCCGCCGAGGTCATGACGGCGATCGACGAGGCGCTCGGCGACCTCGCCGAGCGCGACCCCGCCAAGACGGTCTCGCCGGCCGAGCGACCCGCCTGACCTGCTCGGCCGACCTCCCGTGACGACGCTCCCGATCTCTTGCCAGGGATCGGGAATGTCGCGCGGGAGGATGCGCTTGCATATACTCGTACCGACCTTCGGTGACACGTCACCGATCTAGATCTCATCGAACAGCTCATCGAACAGCCCACAGAACAGCAGGAGAACACCATGGCCATCACCGCAGAGAAGATCCCCGCCGGCACCTGGACCCTCGACCCCACGCACAGCGAGGTCTCGTTCAGCGTCCGCCACCTCGCCATCAGCAAGGTCAAGGGCTCGTTCGAGTCGTTCGACGCCTCGCTCGTCACGGACGAGGAGCACACCGCCAGCAAGGTCACCGCGTCCATCGACGTGGCCTCGGTCAACACGAACCAGAAGGACCGCGACGGCCACCTCCAGACCGGCGACTTCTTCCTCGCCGAGGAGCACCCGAAGATGACCTTCGTCTCGACCAGCATCGAGGAGAAGGGCGACGACGCGTTCCTCGTGCACGGCGACCTCACCCTCCGCGGCGTCACCAAGCCCGTCACCCTGAAGAGCGAGCTCGGCGGCCTCGTCGTCGACGGCTACGGCCAGACCAAGCTCGGCTTCTCGGCGACCACGAAGATCGACCGCACCGAGTTCGGCGTCACCTGGAACGCCGCCCTCGAGGCCGGCGGCTTCACCCTCGGCAACGACGTCACCGTCACGCTCGAGATCCAGTTCGTCCTCGCGCCGTAGTCCACGCCGCACGCACGACGCGCCCCCGGGCGCGACCGTGACCGGAGGGCCCGCACCTGCACTCGCAGGGGCGGGCCCTTCGTCGTGCCCGGCGCCTCCTCGCGTCCGCTCCTCCCTACGCCAGGACCCGGCGGAGCAGCGCCCTCTCCCCCAGCGTCCAGGCCGCGCTCGTCACCATGTAGAGAGCGGCGGCGAGCGGGACGAACGCCGCGACGACGACGGTGACGAAGGGCAGCACGCGGGCCGCCGTCGCGAGGCCGGGCAGCGCCTCCTGCCCGGACGTCGCGGCCGCCGGGCCGGCCGCCCGCAGGTCGGCCCGGCGTCTCAGCTCGACGACGACCGCGAGCACGACCAGCAGCACCACGAAGGGCCAGACGGCGCCCGCCGCGAGGCCGCCGACGACGGCACCGGCCGAGCCCACGAGGGAGGCGCCGAGGGCCGCCCCCGCCAAGGCGTGCCCGAGCAGCGCGTTGGCGTGCCCGGCGATCACGGGGTGCGAGAACAGCGACCAGACGGCGGTCAGCACCGGGGCCTGGGCGAGTGTCGGCAGGCAGCCCGCCAGCGGCGACACCTTCTCCGACGTGTAGAGCGCCGCGGTCGCGCGCTGCAGCGCCTGGGGGTCGCGGATGCGCCGGCGCAGGTCGGCGAGGGCGGGGGCGAGTCGGCGGCGGCCGATCTCGGCGCGCACCTGCGACACCCCCACGGGCACGAGCAGCACCCGCACCAGCAGGGTCAGGAGCACGACGGCGAGCGCGGACGACGAGGCGCCGGCGAGGGGCTCGACGAGGTCGCTCAGCGCGACGACGACGGTGTGCAGGCCGTCGAGGACTACGGCGACGGGCGGGAAGGCGGACAGGTCCATGGTGGTGTTCCTCACGGCAGAAGGGGGATGGTCTCTTCTGGCCGTCGGGCACCGCGGAAGCGGTCAGACGGCCGGGAGGAGCCGTCCCGGTGCCCGTGCGCGCACGTGTCCGTCGGCGTCGGGGTCGCGGGCGAAGACGAGGAGGCGCACGTCGGCGCCCTCGGTCAGCACCGTCCCCGGCACGGCCGCGCCCAGCCCCGCGAGCGCCAGCACCGCGCGGGCGACGACCACGATCGCCAGCACCGCGGCGGCGCCGACGAGGCCGACGACGACGGCCGCGGGCAGCGACCCGCCGTGGCCGACGGCGAGGCCGGTCACGAGCGCGAGCTCGAGCGGCGCGAGGACGCGCACCAGCAGCTCGAGCAGGGAGGTCATGCACCCGACACTAGAGGACACGCCGGGGCGCCCGGTAGGTACGCTGACGGCGGACCTCGCATGCCGCGGCCTTCCCTGGGAAGGCTCGCGCGCCTCCTGCGTTGTCACCGTCACACCTGCTCCGAGGAGGACCCGCATGGCTCACGACTGGATCACCCTGCAGCACCGGGCGCACGCCGAGTTCGCGCGCCGCGTCGAGGCGGTCACCGACTGGGACGCCCCGACGCCCGACACCGAGTGGGCCGTGCGCGATCTCGTCCGCCACGTGACCCGCGAGCAGCAGTGGGTGCCCGTGCTGCTCGAGGGCGGCGACCCCAGCGAGGCGCAGGCGTCGGTCGAGCCCCTCGGCGACGACCTCGTCGACGCCTGGCACCGGTCGTCGCGCGCCGCGGCCGAGGCGTGGCGCGAGGCGGACCCGGACGCGTCGGTCCGGCTCAGCTCGGACGTCGTGCCCGTGCACGAGTACCTCGCCGAGCAGGTCGCCGACGTCACCATCCACGCGTGGGACCTCGCCCGGGCGATCGGCTCCGACGAGGAGCTGGACGACGACCTCGTCGCCGCCGTCTGGTCGGTCTTCGAGCCGCAGCGCGACGCCCTGGAGGCCTCGGGCCTGTTCGCCTCGCCCGTGCCCGTCGACGACGACGCCCCGATGCTCGTGCGCCTGCTCGCGCTGACGGGCCGCGACGCGCGCTGACGCAGGCCGCCCCCTCCCGCCGACGCAGAGCATGCGGAGCGGGCGCCCTCGCAGGTCGCCCGGACCTCGGGATGGTTCGATGTCGGCATGACCGCCGACGCCGAGTCCGACGCCCGCCCCTGGCTGCACAGCTACGCCCCGGGCGTCCCCGCCGACATCGAGCCCGTGACGGGCACGCTCGTCGACCTCATCGACGACGCGGTGGCCGCCCACCGCGGGCGGGTCGCCCTCGAGTTCTTCGGGCGCGAGACCAAGTACCGCGATCTCGGCGACGAGATCGACCGGGCCGCCGAGGGCCTCCGCAAGCTCGGCGTGACGGCAGGCGACCGCGTGGCGATCCTCCTGCCGAACAGCCCGCAGCACGTCGTCGCCTTCTACGCCGCGCTCCGCCTCGGCGCGGTCGTCGTCGAGCACAACCCGCTCTACACCGACCGCGAGCTCCGCCACCTCTTCGAGGACCACGGAGCGAAGGTCGCGATCGCCTGGGACAAGCTCGTCGGGCGCCTCCGCGACCTGCCAGGCGACCTGCGCTTCGACACGGTCGTCTCGGTCGACGTGACGCGCGGCATGCCCCTCGGTACCCGGCTCGCCCTCAAGCTGCCGATCCCCGCCGCGCGGAAGTCGCGCGACGCGCTCACCGCACGCGCGGTCGGCGACGTCACCTGGCCTGACCTCGTCTCGGGTCGTCCGTTGAAGAAGCGCCACCCTCGTCCCGCCCTCGACGACGTCGCGCTGCTGCAGTACACCAGCGGCACCACCGGCTCCCCGAAGGGCGCCGTGCTGACCCACCGGTCGCTCCGCAGCAACGCCGAGCAGGGCCGCGCCTGGGTGCAGGGGATCGTCGAGGGAGAGGAGACGGTCTACGGCGTGCTGCCGTTCTTCCACGCCTACGGCCTGACGCTCTGCCTCACGTTCGCGATGCGGATCGGCGCGCGTCTCGTGCTGTTCCCCAAGTTCGACGTCGACCTCGTGCTCAAGGCCGCGGCGAAGCACCCGCCGACCTTCCTGCCCGCCGTGCCGCCGATCTACCAGCGCCTCGCCGAGGCCGCCGAGCAGCGCGGCGTCGACCTGCGCAGCGCGCGGTTCGCCATCTCCGGCGCGATGAACCTGCCCCTCTCGACCGTCACGGCCTGGGAGCGGGTCACGGGCGGCATGCTCGTCGAGGGCTTCGGCCTCACCGAGACGTCGCCGGTCGCGCTCGGCAACCCGATGGGGCCGACCCGCCGCCCCGGCACCGTGGGCGTGCCCTTCCCCTCGACCGAGGCGCGCGTCGTCGACCGTGACGACCCCGATCCCGAGCGCCCCGTCACGCCGGGCGCCGCGGGCGAGCTGATCCTCCGGGGGCCGCAGGTGTTCCGCGGCTACTGGAACCGTCCCGACGAGACGGCGGAGGCGTTCCTGCCGGGCGGCTGGTTCCGCACGGGCGACATCGTCAGCATGAGCGCCGACGGCTACGTCACGATCGTCGACCGCATCAAGGAGCTGATCGTGACCGGCGGCTTCAACGTCGCCCCGTCCGAGGTCGAGGAGGCGGTGCGCGGCGTCGCCGGCGTCGCCGAGGCCGCGGTCGTCGGCCTGCCCCGTGAGGGCGGCGGCGAGGACGTCGTCGCCGCGATCGTCGTCGAGCCCGGCAGCACGGTCGACCCCGAGGAGGTGCGCGACCACTGCCGCGAACAGCTCGCGGCCTACAAGGTGCCCCGTCGCGTCGTCGTGGTCGACGAGCTGCCCCGGTCGCTGATCGGCAAGGTCCTCCGCCGCGAGGTCCGCGACGCCCTCATCGCCGCCCGCTGACGTCGGGCCTCCTCCTCGGTCTACAGCACCGCCCAGCGGCCGAGCGGCCAGAAGACGACCGTCGCGCGGCCGACGACGTGGTCGAGCGGCACGAAGCCCTCGTAGGGGCCGGTCACGTGCGACCGCGAGTCCGCTGAGCGCTCGCGGTCGTCGCCCATCACCCAGAGCGCGCCGTCGGGCACGGTGACGTCGAACGGCGCCAGCGACGCCGGGTCGCCCTCCGGCACGTCCAGGTACGGCTCGTCGAGCGGCTCGCCGTTCACGAGCAGGCGCCCCGCGGAGTCACAGCACGAGACGGTGTCGCCGGGGAGGCCGATGACGCGCTTGACGAGGTCGTCGCCCTCGGCCGGGCCCAGCCAGCCGCCCGGGTCCTCGAAGACGACGACGTCGCCGCGGTGCAGGTCCATGACGTCGGGCACGAGCTCGTTCACGAGGATGCGGTCGCCGATCAGCAGGGTCTGCTCCATCGACGCCGACGGGATGAAGAACGACCGCACGAGGAAAGTCCGCACGCCCCACGACACCAGCAGCGCGACGAGCACGATCACGACGAGGTCGCGCAGCCAGCGCAGCCCGCCCGCCCGCCGGGTCGCAGGAGGCGCGGCGGCGTCAGCAGGATCGGTCACGCCCCCATCCTCCCCCGTGGCGGATCTACGCCGCGGCCTTCCGCAGGCGCTCGAGCCGCGCGAGCGAGTGCTCCTCGGCCACGGGCTTGTCGCCGAGGACGCGGCCGATCGCCCCGAGCATCAGCCCGGCGGGCCGCGTGGTCGGCAGGTCGACGGGCCCGACGTGCGGCGAGCGAAGCCCGAGCAGCTCGCGGAACCGAGGCTGCAGCGTCCCCACGGCACCGTTGAACAGCACCGGGTAGCCGACGCGCAGCACCGGGAACAGGGGCGGCCGCTTGATGAAGCCCACCACCTCCTCCGTCCTGGCGGTGCGCTCGAGGATCCCGCGCCGGTCGAAGTCCATCAGCTGCTCCTGCATCTCGGCGACGGATCGAGGCGGGTCGACGACGCCCATCAGCTCGCCGGCGGTCGCCCACTCGCGCACGTACGCGTCGGGACCACCAGGCACCTCGCCCTCGCCCCACGCCAGGTACGCGGCGAGGAAGGAGTCGGCGAAGGCCATGTGCACCCAGCTCAGCAGCTCGGGGTCGTTCGCCGCGTAGTCGTGCGAGACGCCGTTCCGGTCGTCGTAGCTGCCCACGACCTTCGTGTGCAGGCGGCTGACCCACCGGGAGGCGTGGGTCGCCGCCTCCTGGCTGCCGTAGGTCACGGTGTAGATCCAGCGGATGGTGCCGGCGAGGCGCCCGAGCGGGTCCTCGCGGAACCGGGAGTGGTCGTGCACGCCGGCGAGCGCCCCGGGGTGCAGCGCCTGGACGAGCAGGGCCCTGACCCCGGCGAGGATCGCCGTGTTCGAGCCGTGCACCGCCCAGACGGCAGAGCCCGGCGGGAAGAACCCGGCGTCGTCGCCCTTCTCGAGGTCGGTGACCCACTGGGGCGTGCCCGTGTACTGGCCGTTGAAGGTGTACTGCAGGCGGGCGCGGAGCGGCTCGGTCAGGGCGGGCATCCTCCGATCATGCGCCGCGGGGGCTGGGCGCCTGCTCCCGGCGACCGTCGACGTCTCGACGTCGAGTCAGTCCGGCCGATGCTGCCCACACGCACCGCGCCTCCTCGTCCTGGTGTCGAGACGAGGAGGCGCGGGTGGACGAGGCAGGGAGGCGTCAGTTGCCGTGCGCCTCCTCGGCGACGGGCTGCCACTCCTCCCAGAGCGCGAGGCGCGACTCGTAGTCCTTCTTCGCGATGCCGAGCGGCGCCTTGCCGAAGAAGACGCGGAGGGGCGGCTCGTCGGCGTCGACGACCTTGAGGATCGCCGTGCGGGTGGCCGTGGGGTCGCCGGGGTCGGCGGCCGACGGGCGCTTGGACGCCGCTTCGCGCACCTCGGCGTAGGCCTCGTTCTCGTCGCTGCGCGAGGCGGACGGGCCAGACCAGTCGGTCGAGAAGCCGCCGGGCTCGACGAGCGTGACCTTGATCCCGAAGCCGGCGACCTCCTGGGACAGCGACTGGCTGATGCCCTCGAGGGCCCACTTCGAGGCGTGGTAGATGCCGACCGTCGGGAACGCGCTGATGCCGCCGATGCTCGAGACCTGCACGATGTGGCCTGAGCCCTGCTCGCGCATGATCGGCAGTGCCGCCTGCGTGACCCAGAGGGCGCCGAAGAGGTTCGTCTCGAGCTGGCCGCGCGCCTCCTCCTCGGTGATCTCCTCGACCATGCCGAAGTGGCCGTAGCCGGCGTTGTTGACGACGACGTCGAGACGGCCGAAGTGCTCGGCGGCCTGCTGCACGGCGGCCACGTCGGCGGCACGGTCGGTGACGTCGAGCTGGAGGGGCAGGAACGTGTCGGGATACTGCTCGACGAGCGCGTCGACCGCCTCCAGCTTCCTGGCCGTGCCGGCGACGCTGTCGCCGCGCTCGAGGGCCGCCTCGGCCCACTCTCGGCCGAAGCCCTTCGACGCGCCGGTGATGAACCAGACCTTGCTCACGGTGTTCCTCTCGTCGTGTGGTGTCGCGCTCTCGCGCGGTCGCGCTGTCGGGAGCGCGGGTCCACTGAACGCCTGGCCTCCCCGACGCGCGCACAGCCAGCTCGGAGGGTGCGCATCTCGGCCTAGAGTGGTCGGTGTGACCATCGACACCGCTCGTCCCTGGCTGGCCTCCTACGCTCCCGGCGTCCCGCACGACATCGAGCCCGTCACGGGCTCCCTCCTCGACATCGTCGAGGGGACGGCTGCCGAGTACCCGAAGGCCGTGGCGCTCGAGTTCTTCGGCGCGACCACCACGTACGCCGAGCTCGTCGACCAGGTGACGCGTGCCGCCGAGGGCCTGCGCAAGCTCGGCGTCCGGCACGGCGACACCGTCGCCCTGGTGCTGCCGAACAGCCCCCAGCACGTCGTGGCGTTCTACGCGGTGCTGCGCCTCGGGGCGATCGTCGTCGAGCACAACCCGCTCTACACGCCGCGCGAGCTGCGCCACCAGTTCGAGGACCACGGCGCGAAGATCGCCATCGCGTGGGACAAGGTCGTCGGGACCCTGCAAGATTTTCCGTCCGACGTGGCCCTCGACTCGATCGTGTCGATCGACGTCACGCGCGGCATGCCCCTCGCCACGCGCACCGCCCTCCGCCTGCCGATCAAGAAGGCCCGTGAGTCCCGCGACCGGCTCACCACGACCGTCCGCGGCACCGTCCCGTGGGAGAAGATCGTCGGGTCGTCCCGCATCAAGGCGAAGCACCCCCGGCCGGACACGTCCGACCTCGCGGTCATCCAGTACACGAGCGGCACCACCGGCACGCCGAAGGGCGCCCAGCTGACGCACGCGAACCTGCTCTCGAACGCGGCACAGTCCCGCGCCTGGGTGCCCACGATCACGCGCGGCGACTGCACGGTCTACGCCGTGCTGCCGATGTTCCACGCCTACGGCCTCACGCTCTGCCTCACCTTCGCGATGAGCATGGGCGCGCGTCTCGTCCTGTTCCCGGCCTTCGATCCGGCCCTCGTCCTCAAGGTGATGAAGAAGCGGCCGCCGACCTTCCTGCCGGCGGTCCCGCCCATCTACACGCGCCTCCGCAAGGCCGCCGACGACGCCGGGGTCTCGCTGAAGGGCGTCGAGGTCGCGATCTCGGGGGCCATGCCCCTGTCGGCCGAGGTCGTCGAGCCCTGGGAGGAGCAGTCGGGCGGCTGGCTCGTCGAGGGCTACGGCCTCTCGGAGTGCTCGCCCGTGCTGATGGCCAACCCCGTCGGCCCGACCCGTCGCGCCGGCACCGTGGGCCTGCCGCTGTCGAGCACCGAGGTGCGCGTCGTCGACCCCGAGGACCCGACCGTCGACGTGCCTGCCGGCGAGAGCGGCGAGCTGATCGTGCGCGGCCCCCAGGTGTTCAGCGGCTACTGGCGCAAGCCCCAGGAGTCGAGCGAGGTCTTCGTCGACGGCGACTGGTTCCGCACCGGCGACATCGTCACGATCGACCCTGACGGCTTCGTCCGCGTCGTCGACCGCATCAAGGAGCTGATCATCACCGGCGGCTTCAACGTCAGCCCGTCCGAGGTCGAGGAGGTGCTGCTCCGTCACGAGGGAGTCGCCGAGGCCGCGGCGGTCGGCCTGCCGTCCCCCGGCGGCGAGCAGGTCGCGGCCGCGATCGTGCTGCACCCGGGTGCCGAGGTCGACGTGCAGGCGCTCCGCGCCTTCGCGCGGCAGCACCTCACGCCCTACAAGGTGCCGCGTCGCATCGTCGTCGTCGACGAGCTGCCGAAGTCGCTGATCGGCAAGGTGCTGCGCCGCAAGGTGCGGGACGAGCTCGCCGACCGCTGAGCCGGCTCGACCCGACGTCGCCGCCGTGGCGTCGCCGACCGGCGCTAGCCTCGACGGCATGACCATCGACGCTCTGCCCACCAGCACGCCCTCCGCCGAGGGGATCGACGCCGCCGGCGTCGAGGCCTTCCTCGACGGGCTCGAGTCCACGCCCGGCGTCGAGCCGCACAGCATCGTGCTCGTGCGCCACGGCTCGGTCGTGACGCAGGGCTGGTGGGCACCGTACTCGGCCGACCGGGTCCACCTGCTCTACTCGCTCAGCAAGAGCTTCACCTCCACCGCGGTCGCCCTCGCCGTCGACGAGGGCCTGCTGGGCCTCGACGACACGGTGCTCAGCCACTTCCCCGAGCTGGACGCCGACGTGACCGACCCGCGCAGCCGGTCGATGCGCGTCCGGGACGTGCTCGCCATGTCGAGCGGCCACCACGCAGAGGCCCTCGGCCGCGCGCTCGAGGCCGACCCGGCCGACCTCGTCCGCGGGTTCCTCCTCACGCCGCCGGAGGCCGAGCCCGGCTCGGTGTTCGCCTACAACCAGCCCTGCACGTACGCGGTCGCCGCGATCGTGCAGCGCGCCTCCGGCCTGTCGCTCACCGAGTACCTGCGCCCCCGGCTGTTCGAGCCGCTCGGCATCGGGCACGCGAGCTGGCAGCGCGACGGCAGCGGCCGCGAGATCGGCTTCAGCGGCCTGCACGCTCAGACCGAGGCCGTGGCGCTGCTCGGCCAGCTGTGGCTGCAGCGCGGCATGTGGCAGGGCCGGCAGCTGCTGCCCGTCTCCTACGTGGACGAGGCGACCCGCGTGCAGGTCGCGAACCCCGACGAGGCGAACGCCGACTGGAGCCAGGGCTACGGCTTCCAGTTCTGGATGGCCCGGCACGGCTGGCGCGGCGACGGAGCCTACGGCCAGTTCTGCGTCGTGCTGCCCGAGCACGACGTCGTGCTCGCCCTCACCGGCCAGACGGTCGACATGCAGGCCGTCCTCGACCTCGCCTGGCAGCACCTCCTTCCCGCCTTCGACAGCCCGGGCGACGCGGCGGCCGACGACGCGCTGGCCCGCCGGACGGCCGCACTGGGGCTGGCACCGCTCGAGGACGAGGCGAACGGGTCTGCGGAACTCCGCGCCGCCTCCTTCGCGCCGACGTCGTCGAGCGAGCAGCCGTCGCTGACGTCGGTCGAGGTCGCAGGCGACGGGGCGTCGTGGCGCCTGCTGCTGCACGAGGGCGACGACGTGCTCGACGCCGAGGTGGCCCTCGGCACGTGGACCGTCACCGACGCCCTGGCGGTCACCGCTGCCCGGCGCGGCTCGGCGCTGCACGTCGACGTGGTGTTCGTCGAGACGCCGCACCGTCTGCACCTCGTGCTCGAGGGCGGCGCCGCCGACGTCCGGTGGGAGACGACGCCGCTGCACGCGCCGGCGCTGAGCCAGCTGAGGGCCCCGCGCGACGGCGAGACGGCCCCGCTCTAGCTAGGCGAGACGCGGTCGCGCAGGCGGCCCTCGGCCAGCCACGCCAGGCGCCGCAGGGTCTCCCGGTTGCGGATGCCGAGGGCCGGGTCGAGGACGGCGTCGGGGACGAGCGCGCCCGGCCCGGTGACCGCCTCCTCCTCCATCACGACGAGGCAGCCGCCGGTACGTTCGAGGACGGTCAGCGTCACCTGCGCCTCGCCGAGCGGCCAGCCCCTCGCCCGGAGGACCGCCCGGTGCGGCGGGTGCCACACCAGCACGCTCGTGGTGTCGTCGACGACGAGCGGCCAGACGCCGAACGAGTGGTGGATCCGCGCCCCGACGGCCGGCCACGTGAGCTCGACGTCGCGGATGCGCGAGGCGCCCACCACCCAGCTCGGGTAGAGCCAGCCGTCGCTCAGCACATCGAAGACGTCGCGCGGCGACGCCTCGAAGAACCTCTGATCGCGGCTCACTGGGTCGCCCCTCCGTCGGGCCCCAGCCGGGGCAGGTGGTCGATCCCGAACTCGTGGCGCAGCGCGCTCAGCGCTGCGTAGGCGCCTCCCATGCCGTGCACCGACGGGCCGGGGGGCACGGACGAGGAGGCGAGGTACGTCCCGGGGACCGGCGTGCGCCACGGGTCGGTCGAGACCACCGGACGGGCGATCAGCTGGCGCATCGTGGGCGCGCCGGAGGCGATGTCTCCCCCGACGTAGTTCGGGTCGTGCTCCTCGAGGTCGGACGCCGTGTGGGCGCGCGAGGCGAGCACGAGGTCGCGGAAGCCGGGAGCGAACCGCTCGATCTGCTGCGTGACGGCCTCGGTCATGTCGACGGTGCTGCCGTTCGGCACGTGGGCGTAGGTCCAGAGGGCGTGCTGCCCGGCGGGCGCCCGGGTGTCGTCGACCACGCCGGCCTGCACCGCGAGCACGAACGGCTCTGCGGGGTGCACGCCGCGGGCGACGTCGCGCTCTGCGCGGGCGACGGCGGCGCGGTCGCCGCCGAGGTGCACGGTCGGCGTGCGGCGGAGCTCCTCCGCCTGCCAGGGCACGGGACCGCTGAGGGCGAAGTCCACCTTGGAGGCGCCTCCCCCGTACCGGAACCGCTCGAGCCGGCGTCGGTACCCGGCCGGCATCTCGTCACCCGCGATCGCGATCAGCTGCTTCGGCGTCACGTCGAGCAGGCGCACGGACGCGTCGAGCTGGCGGAGGCTCGTGACCTCCACGCCGGTCTCGATCACCCCCCCGTGTGCTGTCAGGTCGTCGGCGAGCGCGTCGGCGATCGCCTGGCTGCCGCCGCGGGGCACGGCCCAGCCGACGCCGTGGCCGTGCACCGCGAGGGCGAGGCCGGCAGCGGACGCGCTGAGGCTCGGCATCGGGCGGATCGCGTGGGCCATCACGCCTGCCAGCAGTGCCCGCGCCTCCTCGGTGCGGAGCCCGGCGTCCCACCACGGGCCGGCCTGGTGCAGGATGCGCAGGCCGAACTCGAGGGTCGTCCCGAGATGGCGCGGCACCTGGAGGATCGGCGAGAGGGTGAACTGCGACAGCTCGGGCTCGAGGTCGACCAGGCGGGAGAACATCCGGTGCCAGGTGGGCCCGTCGACGCCGAGGCCGTCGACGGTGCGGTCGAGGTCGCGGTACGCGACGCCCGCCGTGCCGCCGTCGAGCGGGTGGCCGTACGAGACCTCCGGCACGATCATCTCGACCCGCTGCTGCAGCCCCCAGCGACGGAAGAACCCGGAGGCCATCGCCATGGGGTGCACGGCAGAGCAGATGTCGTGACGGAACCCCGGCAGGGTCAGCTCGGCGGTGCGGGTGCCGCCGCCGATGGTGTCGGCCCGCTCGAGCAGCTGCACGCGCAGCCCTGCCCTGGCGAGGACGACCGCCGCGGAGAGGCCGTTCGGCCCCGCCCCGACGACGACCGCGTCGAACGCCGCCGTCACGGGCGGCGCCTGCTGCCGGCGACGGCCCGCACCAGGGCTGCGCCCGCGCCGACGGCGCCGGCCGCGGCGAGCGCGTAGCTGACGCCGCGGTTGCGGGTGTACCAGACCTGGGGGCTCGTCGAACGGGCCTGGTCGTCGAAGATGCCGTGCGCGCCGTGGTCTCCGGCGACGGGGCTGTACAGGTTGTCCGGCCACATCGGCTCCGACTTCTCGGGCGCCTGCTGGCCGCTGTAGCCGGTCTTCGCGAGGTAGACGTCGAGCCAGTTCGCCACGAACCGGTTGCCGAGCACCGTCATGACGGTCGGCTCCCCGATCCACGAGCGTCGACGCGGCTTGTCCGCGACGTCGGCGATGGCGCGCGCGCCGACCTCGGGCTGGAAGATCGGCGGCACGGGCTTCGGGTGCTCGGGCAGGCGCGACCGGACCCAGTTGAACTGGATGGTGTTCAGGGCCGGCATGTCGACGGTCGAGATGACGACGCTGCTGCCGTTGTGGATCAGCTCGGTGGTGACCGACTCGGTGAAGCCCTGCACGGCGTGCTTCGAGGCGCAGTATGCGGCCTGCAGCGGGATGCCGCGGTGCGCGAGCGCAGAGCCGACCTGGATCACGTGCCCCTTGTCCCGCGGTGTCATCCGCGACAACGCCGCACGTGTGCCGTTGACGAAGCCGAAGTAGTTGACCTGGGTGGCGCGCTCGAAGTCGTCGGGGTCGGTCTCGAGGAACTCCCCGAAGACGCCCACCATGGCGCAGTTCACCCAGAGGCCGATGTCGCCGAGCTCAGCCTCGACGCGCGTCGCCGCGGACTCGACCTGCTCACGGTCGGCGACGTCGGTCGAGAGGCCCAGGGCCCGTCGACCGGCGGCACGGACGTCGGCGACGGCGCCGTCGAGCCCTTCCTGACCACGCGCGAGCACGGCCACGTCCCAGCCCCGGTCGGCGAGCTCGCGCACCACGGCCCGGCCGAGACCCGCACTGCCCCCCGTCACGACGGCGATGCGAGAGATGGTGGGGTCGAGCTTGCTCATGGGTCTCCTCAGACGGTCTGCGACGGGGTCGTCGGGGTGCGGGTGGTCGACGGTAGTCCTGGTCGGGACTCCTGCTCAGATGTCGAAGTCGCCGAAGTCGCCGCCACCGCCGAAGTCTCCTCCGCCGAACCCGCCTCCGAAGTCTCCTCCGCCGAAGTCGCCTGCCGCGCCCGGGTCGCCGCCGGTGGCGTCGCCGCCTGCCAGCTGCGGATCGGAACCTGCGTCGGCGCCGGCGTCCGCACCTCCGTCGGTGCCCCCGTCGCCGTCCGGACCGGCGTCGCCCGCGTCGCCGCCGTCAGCCGTCGCGTCGCCGCCGTCGGGCAGGAACGAGCTCACGAGAGCCGAGCCGATGACGTAGCCGGCGACCGTGCCGAGCAGCGAGCCGCCGATGATCGACCCCATGCCGAGGCCTGCGCCAGGTCGGCCCTGTGCCTGGCCGCCAGCGCCCTGCGCGCCCGGCTGGCCGCCTCCCAGGGTCTGCTCGAGGGTGCCGGGGCGACGCAGCTCGGAGCGCGTGGCCGCCTGCGCCAGCGAGCCCGCGTCGTCGCCGCGGGGCTGCTCGCCCTGGGGCGACTGCCGGCTGAGCTCGTCGAAGACCGTGCGGCGCTGCTCGGGCGTCAGCGTCGCGAACGCCTCGGCGTGCACCTGCTCGATCGTCTCCGGCGGCGCGGTGCGGAGCAGGTAGCGGTAGCGCTCGACGGCGATCTCGTCGTCGGTCCGCTGACCGGCCTGCTGCGGGGCACGTCGCTGATCAGCCTGCGGCGCCGTCTGCTGCTGCTGCGGGACGCCGCCCTGCGGGTCGTCGCGTCCGAGGAGCTTGTCGAGGAATCCCATGGTGTGCCGTTCCTTCCGGTCGCCCGGGTGCCTCCCGGGCCTCCGACAGTACGGACGACCCGCTCGGCGCGCCTGGACGGGTCGTGGGGATCCGCTCCGAGCGCGCCTCGGTGCGGGGTCAGCCCTGGGGCCGCCCGGCCCTGCGGCGTCGGCGGACCGCCCGGACGACGAGCCAGACGACGACGCCGGCGATCGCCGCGTAGACGGCGTAGTCGAGGTACTTCGCGTAGCGGTCGATCAGCTCGTACTGGGTGCCGAGGGCGACGCCCAGCCCGATCAGGAGCGTGTTCCACAGGCCGCTGCCGATGATCGTGAACAGCGAGAAGGTGACCAGCGGCATCCGGTCGGCACCCGCGGGCAGCGAGATCAAGCTGCGCACACCGGGGATGAACCGTCCGAAGAACACCGCCGACCGCCCGTGACGGTGGAACCAGCCGGCGGCGGCGTCGAAGTCCTCGCGGTCGACGAGCGGCAGCTTCGAGAGCCAGCGGATGCTGCGCTCGAGGCCGAGCACGGCTCCCAGCCAGTAGAGGACCAGGGCGCCGACGTACGCACCGAGCGTGGCCGTGGCCACGAGGAGGACGACGTTCATGTCGCCGCTGCCCGCGAGCGCGCCGGCCAGCGGCAGGATCAGCTCGCTCGGGATCGGCGGGAAGACGGTCTCGACGAACGTGAGCAGGCCGACGCCCCACTCGCCGGCGGCGTCGATGACGCGTGAGGCGATGCCGACGATCCCGTCGCTCTCGGTCAGCGAGCCGGGCGCACCGGAGGCGGTCGAGGCAGCGGGAGCAGCGAGGAGGAGCGGGCTGGCGGCGATGGAGGTCATGGGTCCCTGGGTCGGTTCGTGGCCCGTGAGGGCTCGGATCGGCTCGTCGAGCATGGCAGGGACGGCTGGGGACAGCCCCGGACTCTGCACATCGTGCACGACCGCCCCGCACCTGCACGCGGGGACACGACCGGACGAGGAGTGTCCGTGTCGGGGGTGCACTGTAGGTTGGCTCAGACCGCTCCGCTCGTCCGAGTCTCGGTGCGGCACGGACGACAGGAACGAACGGGTACACCATGGGATCGTTGATCTACGGCACGTCGAGCATCGAGATCGAGTTCGACGACAGGACGCTCGAGCACCTCCAGATCGTGATCGCCACCAAGCTGCGACGACGCGAGTCGTTCTTCTTCTCGTGGCGCGACACGCTCAAGGTCGGCGACGGCCGCAGCAGCATCTGGCTCGACGCCGGCATCCCGCTGTACTTCAAGTACTCGGGCGGCCGTGTGCCGACGATCAGCCGCGAGTGGCTGGCGGAGCTGACCGCCTCCTCCAACAGCTCGTCCGGGCTGGTGCTCACCGACGAGCCGAGCCTCGACAACTCGGCCAAGCGCAAGTAGCGGCCGCCGGCCGCTGGGCCGCTGGCTGGTCCCTCAGCGACGCGAGCCGCGTGCGCGACGGCCACGAAGCCTCGCGAGCGCTCGCCAGCCCAGCAAGAAGGTCCCGAGCACCACGACCGTGACGATCACGAAGCTCACCGCGGTGCCCTGACCGCTGATCACCCTCAGCACCATGCCGACGACCACCGTGGCAGGCCACACGAGCAGGCCGGAAGTCAGGGCGGGCAGCGACCGCCCTCGCACCAGCACCAGCGCCCACCCCACGACGAGACCGGCGGCGAAGGGCCACAGCGTGGTCAGCACCCCGACGAGCGCGGAACCCTCGTCGTGGCTGCGGCGCCCGATCAGGACGAACGCGACCACGAGGACGAGATCGGCGACGAAGGCCCACCACGGCGACCTGCGCGAGGTCATCGGGGCTGCTCCAGGGTGCGCGACAGCTCCGCGAGGAGGTCGTCGACCTGGGGCTCGACGAGACGCGCCAGCGCCTCGGCGATCCGCTCGCGATGGCCGGCGACGGCGAAGCAGAGCGCCGTGCCGACCGCTTGCGCGTGCTCGTCGGCGAGGGCCAGCTCGCGACGGAGGGCCTGCTTGGCCTGCTCGGTGAACTCCGGCTCGGCCGCCGCCTCCTCGTCGGTCCCGCCCGCAGGAGGCGCGTCCTCGGCTGCGAGGCCCGCCAGCGTGAACAGGAACGGCTGGGTCGGGTCGGGCTCGGGGTCGACGTCCAGGCCGTCGAACTCCGGCGCCAGGTCGGCCTCAGGTCGGTACCCGTCGGGCTCGCCCGCGGCGGCGCGTCGCAGCTCGCGGTCGACGAGGGGCAGGTTGCGGGTCGTGTAGGTGTCGACCTCGGCGTCGACGATGTGCCGGAGGCGGTTGAGCAGCGCGTGCTGGACGGCGTGCGGCACGTCGTGGTCGAGCCCCGCGGCGATCGCGACCGGGGAGCCGAAGCAGGTGCGGCAGACCCGGGTGCGGCCGCGGGCGGTGCCGATCCGCCAGCGCGGCAGCCAGCGCAGCCAGGCGTCGACCGCCCCGCGCACCTGCCCCTCGATCGAATCGGCCATGCGACGAATCTAGGGCGCGGAGCCGTCCGGGGGCCGCTGCCGTCGGGCGATTCCCGCAGCTCCGCCGTCGCAGGGATCAGGAACGAGCCCGGACGCAGTCCTGATCCGTGCACGGCTCAGGACGATCGTGCCCCTCCTCGCGGGGATCAGGACAGGTGTTCCTGAATGAGGAGGAGCGTAACAGCAGGGCGTCAGTCGACCGTGACGAAGTCGATCAGCTGCTCGACGCGGCCGAGCAGGGCCGGCTCGAGGTCGCCGAACGTCCGCACACGGCCGAGGATGCGCTGCCACGCGGCGGCGATGTCGGCCTGGTCGTCGTGCGGCCAGCCGAGGTGCTCGCAGATGCCGTGCTTCCACTCGACCGAGCGGGGAACGGTCGGCCACGCCTCGAGCCCGAGGCGGCCCGGCTTGACGGCCTGCCAGACGTCGACGAACGGGTGCCCCACGACGAGCACGTGCGCGCCGGACGGCCCCCGGGCGATCGACTCCGCGATGCGGCTCTCCTTCGACCCGGTCACGAGGTGGTCGACGAGCACGCCCACCCGGCGCGTCGCGGTCGGCCGGAACTCGGCGAGCACCTCGGCGAGGTGGTCGACGCCCTCGAGGTACTCGACGACGACGCCCTCGACCCGCAGGTCGGCGCCCCACACCTTCTCGACGAGCTCGGCGTCGTGCCGCCCCTCGACGAAGATCCGGCTCTCGCGCGCGACCCGCGCCCTCGCCCGGTCGACCGCGAACGAGCCCGACGCCGTCCGGGCGCGGCCCTGCGGCGTGGCCCTGGGCACCCGGAGCGCGACGGGCGAGCCGTCGATCAGGAACGACCCGCCGAGCGGGAACGCCCGCACGCGGCCCTTCCAGTCCTCCAGCTCGACGGTGCCGGCCTCGACCCGCACGACCGCTCCCGTGAAGCCGCTCCGCACCTCCTCGACGACGAGGTCGCGGACGGCGTCGGTGGGCGTGGGCGCCGCCGGGGCCGCGCGCTTCTTCCAGTCGCCGCTGAGCACGTCGTGTCCGTATCGATCGTCATCCACGGGGCGGTCCTCCTCGGTTCGGTCGGGGCTGGTAGGGGCGAGGCGGGCCCTTGCCGTCGGGATCGCCGCCGGTGGCTCGGCTGGTCGTCGGCCGGCGTGCCGGCGCACCTCGCGACGGCACGGGCGTCGTCGCGCGCGGGCCGGGAGCGGCTCGTGCCGGCGTCGCGGTCCCGGCACGGGCAGGGGTCGTCGCGCGGGCGGGCGTCACGGCGGGCCGGGCGACGGCGGCCGGGCCCTCGGCGTCACCCGCGGCCCCGGACCTGGCAGCCGCCGTCGGGGCGACGTCGCCGTCCACGGCGAAGCCGAGCCCGAGGGCCCACGCGAACCCGCCGACGACGGTCAGCACGTAGAGGCCCGAGACGAGCAGCGGCAGCCACCAGGTCGCGAGCGGACCGTCGCCCTGACCGCCGATCGCCAGCACCACGAGGGCCGTGACGAACCAGACGGCCGTCGCGAACGCGCGTGCAGCCCAGCGCGCCAGTCGCAGGCGCAGCTCCCGACGGTGCGGCTGCGCCTTCCAGTGCTCGGCGTGCGGCACGAGCAGGTGCCGCACCGGCGTCCACGCGAGCGCCGCCGCCGTCACGAGCCACGCCAGCACGAGGCCGACGAGCAACGAGGAGGCGATCAACACGAGATCGGAGCGGCTGGCAGCCAGCCCCGTGGCCCCGTCCCGGAGGTGCACGACCGTCACGCGGTCGGGCAGCAGCTGCGAGGCGGTCACGAGCACGAGCGCCGCCGCGGCGAGGGCGAGGCCCATCGGAGCGGCGGCACGGAGCAGAGGCGGCACGGTCATCGCGACCGGGCCGCCTCTGCGGCGTCGAGGTGGGTGATCAGGCCTGCGCCCTCTCGAGCACGAGCTCGCGGACGCGCGCGGCGTCCGCCTGGCCCTTCATCGCCTTCATGACGGCGCCGATGACGGCACCGGCCGCCTGGACCTTGCCGTCGCGGATCTTCGCCAGCACGTCGGGCTGCTGCGCGAGCGCCTCGTCGATGGCGGCGATGAGCGCGCCGTCGTCCGAGACGACGGCCAGGCCCCGCGAGGAGACGACCTCGGCGGGCGACCCCTCGCCGGCGACGACGCCCTCGAGCACCTGCCGGGCGAGGCGGTCGGTCAGCTCGCCGGACTCGACGAGGGCGATCAGCTCGCTCACGTGCAGGGGCGACACGAGCGACGACGGCTCGACGCCTGCCGCGTTGGCGGTGCGGGCGATCTCGCCGGTCCACCACTTGCGGGCCGCCTGGGGCGACGCGCCGGCCGCGACGGTGTCGACGAGCTCCTGCAGCAGCCCCGAGTTGACGACGTCCTGGAACTCCTGGTCGGCGAAGGCCCACTCGGCCTTGAGCCTGCGGCGCATCGCGACCGGCGCCTCCGGCAGGGCCAGGCGGAGCTGCTCGACGAGCTCGCGCGACGGGACGACGGGCAGCAGGTCGGGCTCGGGGAAGTAGCGGTAGTCGTCCGCGTCGCTCTTCGGGCGCCCGGCCGAGGTGCGCCCCGTGTCCTCGTGCCAGTGCCGGGTCTCCTGCGTGATGGTCCCGCCCGCGGCGAGGATCGCCGCCTGACGCTGGATCTCGTGGCGGACCGCGCGCTCGACCGACCGGAACGAGTTGACGTTCTTCGTCTCGGTGCGCGTGCCCAGCTTCTCCTGGCCGTGCGGTCGAAGCGACACGTTGGCGTCGCAGCGCAGGTTGCCGCGCTCCATCCGCGCCTCGCTGACGCCGAGGCTCCGCACGATGTCACGGATGGTCGAGACGTACGCGGCGCCGAGCTCGGGGCCGAGGGCGCCCGCGCCGATGATCGGCTTGGTGACGATCTCGACGAGCGGGATGCCGGCGCGGTTGTAGTCGACGAGCGAGTACTCGGCGCCCTGGATGCGCCCGGTCGAGCCGCCGACGTGCGTGAGCTTGCCGGCGTCCTCCTCCATGTGGGCCCGCTCGATCGGCACGTGGAACACGGTGCCGTCGGGCAGCTCGACCTCGACCTCGCCCTCGTAGGCGATCGGCTCGTCGAACTGGCTGACCTGGTAGTTCTTCGGGTTGTCCGGGTAGAAGTAGTTCTTGCGGGCGAAGCGCGAGCTCTCGGCGATCGAGCAGCCGAGGGCGAGCCCGAGGCTGATCGAGTAGGTCACGGCCTGCTCGTTGACCACCGGCAGCGAACCCGGCAGCCCCAGGTCGACCGGGGTCACGTTCGTGTTCGGCTCGCCGCCGAAGAAGTTCGGCGCGTCCGAGAACATCTTGGTCTTGGTGCCCAGCTCGACGTGCACCTCGAAGCCGAGGACGACCTCGAACTTCTCGAGCGCCTCGTCGTAGTCCATCAGGTCTGCCTTGGCCATCAGATGACTCCCTCGGTGGCGGCGGTCTGCTCGGTGCTGCTCAGGTCGGGAGCACGCGAGATGAGCGTGTGGCCCCAGCCCTGCTCGAGCAGCTGCTCGACGGCGGCGCCGTAGGTGTAGAGGCGGGCGTCCTCGCGGGCGGGCGCCATGAACTGGAGACCCGTCGGGAGGCCGTCCTCGTCGGCGAGGCCCATGGGCACCGTGATGCCGGGCACGCCCGCGAGGTTGGCGGGGATGGTCGTCAGGTCGTTCAGGTACATCGACAGCGGGTCGTCGGTCTTCTCGCCGAGCGGGAACGCCGTGGTCGGCGCCGAGGGCGAGACGAGCACGTCGACCTTCTCGAACGCGGCCGCGAAGTCGCGCTGCACGAGCGTGCGCACCTTCTGCGCACTGCCGTAGTAGGCGTCGTAGTAGCCCGCGCTCAGGGCGTACGTGCCGAGGATGATGCGGCGCTTCACCTCGGGGCCGAAGCCGGCCTCACGGGTGGCGGCCATGACGTCCTCGACGGTGCCGCGGCCCTCGGGCACGACGCGCATGCCGAAGCGCACGGAGTCGAACTTCGCGAGGTTGCTCGACGCCTCGGCCGGGAGGATCAGGTAGTAGGCGCTGATCGCGTACTCGAAGCTGGGGGCGTCGATCTCGACGACCTCCGCACCGGCGGCCGTCAGCAAGGCGAGAGCCTCCGCGAAGCGCGCCTTGACGCCGGCCTGGAAGCCGTCGCCGGCGAGCTGACGGACGACGCCGACGCGCACGCCCTGCAGGGCGCCCCCGGCCAGGCCGCGGCGGGCGGCGTCGGCGAACGACGGCCACTCGTCGCGCAGCGAGGTGGAGTCGCGGCGGTCGTGGCCCTTGATGACGTCGTGCAGCAGCGCCGAGTCAAGCACGGTGCGGCTGACGGGGCCGACCTGGTCGAGCGAGCTCGCGAGCGCGATGGCGCCGTAGCGGCTGACGCCGCCGTAGGTGGGCTTGACGCCGACGGTGCCGGTGACGGCGCCCGGCTGGCGGATCGATCCGCCGGTGTCGCTGCCGAGGGCCAGGGGCGCCTCGAAGGCGGCGACGGCCGCGGCCGAGCCGCCGCCGGAGCCCCCGGGCACGCGGTCGAGCGACCACGGGTTGTGGGTGGGGCCGTAGGCGGAGAACTCGGTCGACGAGCCCATCGCGAACTCGTCCATGTTGGTCTTGCCGAGCGGCACCAGGTCGGCGGCGCGCAGCTTCGCCACGACGGTCGCGTCGTACGGCGGCACCCAGCCCTCGAGGATGCGGCTGCCGGAGGTGGACGGCATGTCGATCGTGCAGAGCACGTCCTTGACGGCGATGGGCACGCCCGCGAGCGGCCCCATCGCGTCGCCGGCGGCGCGGCGACGGTCGACGTCGGCCGCCGTGGCGAGGGCCTGGTCGCTGACGTGCAGGAAGGCGTGCACGTCGCCGTCGACCGCGGCGATGCGGTCGAGGTGCGCCTGGACGACCTCGACGGACGAGACGTCGCGCGAGGCGAGGCGGCTGCTGAGGTCGTCCGCGCTGAGGCGGATGATCGAGGAGGAGTCGGCCACGGCTACTGCTCCTCGCCCAGGATGGCGGTCACGCGGAACCGCGAGCCGTCGTGGTCGGGCGCGCCCGAGAGCGCCTGCTCGACCGTGAGGGTCTCGCCGACGACGTCGTCGCGGAAGACGTTCGTCAACGGGATCGGGTGGCTGGTCGCCGGGACGTCGTCGGTCGCGACCTCGGACACCTTGGCGACGTTGTCGACGATCTGCCCGAGCTCCCGGGTCATGGTGTCGATCTCGTCGGGGGTGAGGGCGATGCGGGCGAGACCTGCGAGGTGCTCCACCTGTTCGCGCGTGATTTCAGACATGCTGCTCCGTCACGTGGTTCGTCTGGGGTACCGCGGCTGGGGGTACCCGACGATCTTACGGGGCCGCGCCCGGCCCGGCAGGCCCCGGCGACTGCGCCCCGGCGGTCGCGTCCGGCGGGCGTCAGTCCCGCACGTACAGCTCCTGGGGCCGCACGAGCGAGAGGTCGGGCGCCTCCGGGGCGACCGGTCGCGGCTCGCCGGGCTCGCCGTCGACGAGGTCGCCGCGGCCGAGGCCGACGAGGGCCGTGCTGCGCAGGGTCTCGGTGCCGGGCACGAGGTAGGAGTTGTGGCCGTGGGCGGCGGCGAGCGCGCGTCCCGTGTAGCCGTCCGCGCCTCCCCCGGTGTGCAGCAGGACGGCGCCGAAGCCGGCGGTGCCGGGGTCGGCGCCGAAGTACCCGCTGCCGGCGACGGGGTCGAAGCTGCCCGCCGCCGCGTAGACGTCGTGTCCGGTGACGTCGAGCAGGGCCGCGGACGGGACGACGCTGCCCGGCGAGCCGAGCAGCACGAGGGAGTCGACCGACACGGCACCGGAGGACAGGGCGAGCGTGGCCGTCGTCGAGCCGTACGAGTGGGCCACGACCGTGACCCTGGCCGGCGAGGAGGCGCGGGCCGCGTCGAGCCCGGTGATCGCGTCCCCGAGGCGGACGGCCCCGGCCCTCGCGAGGTCGAGCCCGTAGACGTTGGTCAGGTCGGGGGTGCGGTAGCCGAGCCAGGCCACGACGGCGACCTGGTCGAGCCCGCTGCTGTCGGCCCGTGCCAGGAGGTACGTCCAGGAACGCTGCTCGTCGTAGAGCTCGCCGGCCGTGTCGGTCCAGTCGACGAGCTGGCTGCCGACGGTGAAGAACATGCCCGGCACGAGCACGCTGACGTCGTCGGCCGTGTCGAGGTCGCCGACCGAGACGGCCGCGCGCCCTGGCAGCACGGTGTCGAGCGCGACGAGGTACCGGTCGGCGTCGCCGGCCGCACGGCCGCCGAGGGCCGCGGCGACCTGCCCGAGCATGGCCGCGCGGGCGTCGTCGTCCTGTCGCTCGTCCGTGGTGCCCCTGCGTTCGTCGACGGCGGCGCGCGCCGCGACGAGGAACAGCCGGTTCGCCTCGTCCCGGGTCGTGTAGGGCACGCCCTCGAGGTTGCCGACGAGACCGGGCACCCGGGCGACGAGGGTCAGCTGGCGCGACGGAGTGAGGCCGCCCCACCAGGACGCGACCTCGGCGGCGGTCCGGACGGAGGCGACCGCGTCGACGAGCGCGGCCGTGTCGTCGCCGGAGGCGTCCGTCGAGCGGGCGAACTCGTCCAGTTCGTCCTCGCTCGCCGTGGCCAGCGCGTCGAGGCACCCGGCGGGCGACGCTGCTCCGCAGACGTCGGCCAGGACCGGGGACGACCTCGCCTGCGGCACGGCCGGCCTGGTCCGGCCGGTGACGGAGACGGAGACGACCTGGTCGTCGGCAGATCCTGCGTCGCGGTCGGCCGTCGAGGGCTCGGTGCGCGCCTCGGGGCTGACGGCGCCGTGACCCGTCGCGGGCTCGACGATCGGCACCACGACTCCGGAGAGGTGGATCGATGCGGACAGGATGGCTGCGGCGAGGAACAGCACGTCGGGTCTTTCCCTCTCGTGCGCACCCGAGCCACGACCCCCTACAGCCCCGGCCGATGCGCGCCCTCATCGTAAGAGAGCGAGGTGCCGCCTGACCAGGGTTTTCGTCAGTCAGCTGAGGATTCGTCCCCCGAATCGGGGACAGCGAGCCCCGCTGGGCCCTCCTTAAGGAGGACAGCGAACTCGGCGGCGTCGATGATCCGGACGCCGAGCTGCTCGGCCTTCGTCAGCTTCGACCCGGCGCCGGGGCCGGCGGCCACGAAGTCGGTCTTCTTGCTCACGCTGTTGCCGGCCTTGCCTCCCGCCGCGAGGATCGCCTCCTGCGCGCCCTCCCGGCTGAAGCCCTCGAGGCTGCCCGTCGCGACCACGGTCAGACCCGACAGGACTCCCCCGGCCTCGACGGCCGCACCGGGGCCCGGGTGGTCGGGCGTCGTGAGCTGCACGCCCGCGGCGGCCCAGCGCTCGACGATCTCGACGTGCCAGTCGACCTCGAACCAGTCGCGCAGGGCGTCGGCGATGATGCCCCCGACGCCGTCGACCGCCGCGAGCTCGTCGCGGGTCGCGGCACGGATCGCGTCCAACGAGCCGAAGTGGCCGGCGAGGGCCCTGGCCGCGACGGGCCCGACGTGGCGGATGCTGAGGCCGACCAGGATGCGCCAGAGCGGGCTCGTCTTCGCCTTCTCGAGGTTGGCGAGCATCTCGATGGCCGTCTTGGACGGGACGCTCGTCTCGTCGCCGGCGAACTCCGCGGCGTCGGCGTCGAACGAGCCGTCCTTCTTGGCGCGTCGGCGCCGGAACGGCGTGACGAGCTTGGGCACGCCGTCGGCCTCGAGCTTCTCCATGCCCGTCTCGGAGTCGCGCACGACGACCTTGACGGGGAAGATGTCGCTCATCGTCAGGTCGAACAGCCCGGCCTCGGTGCGGAGGGGCGGCGTCGACGGCTCGACGGGCTGCGTCAGCGCCGCCGCGGCTACCTCGCCGAGGCCCTCGACGTCGAGCGACCCGCGCGAGGCGATGTGCTCGACGCGGCCGCGCACCTGCGCAGGGCAGCTCTCGGCGTTGGGGCAGCGGAGGTCGATGTCGCCCTCCTTCGCGGGCCGCAGGGTCGTGCCGCACTCGGGGCACTCGGTCGGCATGACGAACTCGCGCTCGCTGCCGTCGCGGAGCTCGACGACCGGGCCGAGCACCTCGGGGATCACGTCGCCGGCCTTCCGCAGCACGACGGTGTCGCCGATGAGCACGCCCTTGGCCTTGACCACCTGCTGGTTGTGCAGGGTCGCCTGGCGCACCTCGCTGCCCGCGACCTCGACCTTGCGCATCACCGCGAAGGGCGTGGCACGGCCGGTGCGGCCGACGCTCACGACGATGTCGAGCAGCTCGGTGTTGACCTCTTCTGGCGGGTACTTGAAGGCCGTGGCCCAGCGCGGCGCCCGGCTCGTGGCGCCGAGCTCGTCGTGCAGCGCCAGGTCGTCGACCTTGACGACGATGCCGTCGATCTGGTGCTCGACGCTCGACCGGCGCACCCCGTAGTCGCGGATGAACTCGGCGACCTCCGGCACGGTGTCGTAGACCCGGTGGTGCGTCGAGATCGGGAGCCCCCACGAGGCGAGCAGGTCGTACACCTCGCTCTGGCTGTGCACGTCGGTGTCGCGCTCGAGCTCGCGCACGGGCCACGCGCCGATCCCGTGCACGAGCATCCGCAGGCTGCGCAGGCGAGCGTCCATCAGTGCGCGCTTCTCGGGGCTCTTGCCCTCGGCCTTCTGGCGGAGCGAGCCTGCCGCTGCGTTGCGGGGGTTCGCGAAGACGCGCTCGCCTGCCTCGCGCTGCCGCGCGTTGAGCTGGTCGAACTCGGCGACGGGGAAGAAGATCTCGCCGCGCACCTCGACGATCGGCGGGTGGCCGGTGCCCTCGAGCCGCTCGGGGATCGTGCCCATGGTCAGCACGTTGCCCGTGACGTCTTCTCCCACGACGCCGTCGCCGCGGGTCGCGGCCGTGACGAGCACGCCGTGCTCGTAGCGGAGGTTGATGGCCAGCCCGTCGATCTTGAGCTCGCAGAGGAACCGCACGCGCTCGGCTCCGGCGTCGCGCTCGACCTTGCCGGCCCACTCGGCCAGCTCGTCGTCGCTGAAGACGTTGTCGAGGCTGAGCATGCGCTCGGCGTGCTCGACGGGGGCGAACTGCGTGGTCTCGGCCCGGCCGCCCACGGTCTGCGTCGGGCTGTCCGCCTTGAGCAGCTCGGGGTGCTCGCCCTCGAGCTCGGCGAGACGCCGCACCAGCGCGTCGTAGTCGGAGTCGGACGCCGTCGAGGCGTTGCCCTCGTAGTACTGGTCGCGCAGCTCGAGCACACGCGACGTGAGCTGCTCGACCTCGTCACGCGCGGCGGCGAGGTCGTCGGGCGTCGCCTCCGGCACGACGTCCGTCGCGACCGACCCGTCCGCCGCGTTCGTCGCGGCTGCGTCGGCCGCGGGCCCGTCGCTCACGGCACGGGGACCGGAACGGCGCTGACCGTCCGGTCGATCGTGCACTGGCCGAGCACGCGGGTGCCGACGTAGACGACGGCGGTCTGCCCGGGGGCGACGCCGCTGAGGGGCTCGTGGGGAGTGATCACGAGCTCCGTTCTACCCTCGACCACCGACACCCGCGCGACGGCGGGGACCGGGTCGGCGTGCGCCCTGATCTGCACGTCGCAGTCGAACGCCGTCGTGGGGTCGACCGGCGCGCGGCCGGCCCACGTGTACGAGCCGCCGGCGATCTCGGCGATGTCGAGCGCCTCCTTCGGGCCCACCACCACCGTGTTGTCGACCGGTCGCACCTCGAGCACGAAGCGGGGCTTGCCGTCGTCCGAGGGGAACCCGACGTTCAGGCCCTTGCGCTGCCCGACCGTGAACGCGTGTGCGCCCTGGTGCGTGCCGATCGTCGCGCCGGAGCGGTCGAGGATGTCGCCCTGCTCGGCGCCGACGCGCTCCGCGAGCCAGCCCCTCGTGTCGCCGTCGGGGATGAAGCAGATGTCGTGGCTGTCGGGCTTGGCCGCGACGCTGAGGCCGCGGGCGGCCGCCTCGGCACGCACCTCGGCCTTCGACGGCGTCGCGCCGAGAGGGAACATCGAGTGCGCCAGCTGCTCGGCCGTGAGCACGCCGAGCACGTACGACTGGTCCTTCGCCCACGCGGAGGCGCGGTGCAGCTCGCGCTCGCCCTGGTCGTCGGTGACGATGGTCGCGTAGTGCCCGGTGCAGACCGCGTCGAAGCCGAGCGCGAGCGCCTTCTCGAGCAGGGCGGCGAACTTGATGCGCTCGTTGCAGCGCATGCAGGGATTCGGCGTGCGGCCTGCCGAGTACTCCGCGACGAAGTCATCGACGACGTCGAGCTTGAAGCGCTCGCTGAAGTCCCACACGTAGTAGGGGATGCCGATGACGTCGGCGGCGCGCTGGGCGTCCATCGAGTCCTCGATGGTGCAGCAGCCGCGGCTGCCCGTGCGGAGGGTGCCGGGCATCCGGCTGAGGGCGAGGTGCACCCCGACGACGTCGTGGCCGGCCTCGACCGCCCTGGCCGCGGCGACCGCCGAGTCGACGCCGCCGCTCATCGCTGCGAGGATCTTCATCCGTCAAGTGTAAGCAGCCGCGCCGCGGGCATAGTGTGGCGGAGCCATGACGTCGACGCCCTCCCCTGCCTTCTCGTTCCGGTCGGTCGCCCTGTCGGCCTTCCTCCCTGCGGCGTTGTTCGCGATCGGCGAGGGCGCGATCATCCCGATCATCCCTGTCGTCGCGAGCGATCTCGGGGCGACCCTGCCGTTCGCCGCCTTCGTCGCGGCGCTCATCCTGGTGGGCGAGCTGATCGGCGACGTCCCGAGCGGCTGGCTCGTCTCGCGCATCGGCGAGCGCACCGCCATGATCTCCGCCGCCCTCGTGAGCATCGTCGGGCTGCTCACCTGCGTGTGGGCGCCGAACGAGTGGGTCCTCGCCGGGGGCGTGCTGCTGATCGGGCTCTCGACGGCCGTCTTCGCCCTCGCACGGCACGCCTTCATGACGAGCTTCGTGCCGGTCGAGGTGCGGGCGCGGGCCCTGTCGAGCCTCGGCGGCGTCTTCCGGCTCGGGTACTTCGTCGGGCCGTTCCTCGCGGCCGGCACCATCCACCTGACCGGCTCGACCCAGTCGGCGTTCTGGATCCACGTCGCCGGCTGCCTCGGCGCCGCCGTCGTGCTGCTCGTGCTGCGCGACCCCTCCGAGGTGCTCCGCGAGCGCCGGGCGGCGGCGGCGGTCCCCGTCGACGCGCCGACCCCGGGCGAGGCCAAGGTCGCCAAGGAGGCGGAGGGCCTGTTCCGCACGCTCGCCCGCCACCGCGGCGTCCTCGTCAAGCTCGGCAGCGGGGCTGCCCTGATCGGAGCGATGCGGGCCGGCCGCCAGGTGATCCTGCCGCTCTGGGCCGTGAGCATCGGCATCAGCGCCCCGCAGACGGCGCTGATCATCGGCATCGCCGGCGCCGTCGACTTCGCGCTCTTCTACACGAGCGGCCAGATCATGGACCGCTGGGGCCGCCTCTGGAGCGCCGTCCCCTCGATGGTCGGCCTCTCGATCTCGTACCTGGCCCTGTCGTTCACGCACGACCTCGACGCCCGGGTCGGCTGGTTCGTCGCCGTGGCGATGTTCATGTCGCTCGCGAACGGGATCGGCAGCGGCATCCTCATGACCCTCGGAGCCGACCTCGCCGACCGGGCCGATCCGGCCCCGTTCCTCGGCGCCTGGCGCTTCACCGGCGACGCGGGCAGCGCGGCCGCTCCGCTGCTGATCTCCGGGCTCACGGCGGTCGTCTCGATCTCGCTGGCCAGCGGGGTGATGGGCGTGCTGGGACTCGTCGGGGCCGTCATCCTGCTGCGCTACGTGCCGCGGTACTCCCCGCACGTGCCGCGCGAGCTGCGCTGACGCCGAGCCCGCGCCTCCTCGTGCTCGTCGGGCCCGTGCTCGTCGATACACTCGGTCCTGCCCGCGGGAGTGGTGAAACTGGCAGACACGCAGGATTTAGGTTCCTGTGCCTTCGGGCGTGAGGGTTCAAGTCCCTTCTCCCGCACGACACACGCGATCAGCACGGTGCTGTCCAGGTGACGAAGGTCACCGCCGACCCTGCACCGAGCGCGAGTACCCTGAGCCTCCCGGCACCTCGAGAAAGAGACCCATGCTGCCCCTGGCGACCATCTCGTGGCTCGACCCCGAGTACCTCCTGTCGGCGTTCGGCCCCTGGGCCGTGCTCGGCGTCTGCCTGCTCGTCTTCGCCGAGACCGGGCTGCTGATCGGGTTCCTGTTCCCCGGCGACACCCTGCTGATCATCACGGGCATCCTCGCGGCGACCAACCCCGGCGCCCTCGGCCTGCCGATCTGGCTGATCGCGATCTTCATCGGGATCGCCGCCTTCGCCGGCGGCGAGCTCGGCTACCTGATCGGCCACAAGATCGGGCCCCGCATCTTCGAGCGCAAGGAGAGCGGGCTGTTCAGCAAGGCGAACGTCAACCGGACGAACGCGTTCTTCGAGCGCTTCGGCCCGCTCGCCGTGATCATCGCCCGCTTCGTCCCCGTCGTCCGCACCTTCGCGCCGATCATGGCCGGCGTCGGGCACATGAGCTACCGGCGCTACTCGCTCTACAACGGCATCGGGGCGATCGTCTGGGGCTTCGGCGTCACCATGCTCGGCTTCGGGATCGGCCACATCCCGCCCGTCGCCGACTTCGTCAGCTCGTACATCGACCTGATCCTGCTCGGCGCGGTGCTCGCGACCCTGATCCCCGTGGCGATCCACTACCTCCACGGCGTGCACACGGCCAAGAAGCACGAGGCCGACGGCACCGCCCCCGACGCGCAGGTCGACACCTCGGCCGTCGAGTCAGCACCCGCCGAGGTCCCCACCGGCCAGACGCCGACCCAGGCCTGACCGCCTCCTCATTCAGGAACATCGATCCTGATCCCCGCGGATCAGGTGCCGATGTTCCTGTCTGCTGCAGCGTTCAGGAAGCCCGGCGAGCCGCCTCCTGGATCAGCCACGCCCGGTCCGGCGGCGGCGGTCAGCCCGCGAGGGCCGCCACGTGCGGCGCGATCGCGCGGAACGCTCGCGAACGGTGGCTGACGGCGTTCTTCTCGTCCGGGGTGAGCTCGGCCGCGCTGCGGGTCTCGCCCTCGGGCCGGAAGACCGGGTCGTAGCCGTGTCCGCCCGTGCCGACCCGCGCCTCCAGCACCTCGCCCGGCCACTCGCCTTGCTCCACGAGCTCGCGGGCGGCGACCGTGCCGTCCGCCGACGCGGGGACGACGAGCGCCGCCGCGCAGGAGAAGTGGGCGGAGCGGTCGGCCGCGCCGACGAGGTTCGCCAGCAGCAGGTCGATGTTGTCGTCGTCGTCCCGCGTGCCGGCGTACCGGGCCGAGTGGATGCCGGGCGCGTCGCCGAGGGCGTGGGCCGAGATGCCGCTGTCGTCCGCCAGCGCCGGCAGCCCGGTGTGGGCCGCCGCCGCCCGGGCCTTGATCAGCGCGTTCGCGGCGAAGGTGTCGCCGTCCTCGACCGGCTCGGGGCCGTCGTAGGCGACCAGCTCGACGCCGGGCGCGGTCTCGGCCAGCAGCAGCCGCAGCTCGCGGACCTTGCCCTGGTTGTGCGTGGCGATGACGACCTGCGTCACGCGCCCAGCACCTCCTGCTGGAGGGTCGTCAGGTCGGCCCCGCCGGCGACGGCCAGGTCGAGCAGCTCGCCGAGCTCACGACGGTCGAAGGGCGCGCCCTCGGCCGTGCCCTGCACCTCGACGAACAGGCCGGAGCCCGTGACGACGACGTTCATGTCGGTCTCCGCGCGGACGTCCTCGACGTAGGCGAGGTCGAGCAGCGGGACGCCGTCGACGATGCCCACGGAGACGGCGGCGACGCTGTCGGTCAGCGGAGTCGCCTTCTGGGCGATGAACTTCTTCTCGCGGCCCCACTCGATCGCCTGGGCGAGCGCCACGTAGGCGCCCGTGATGGCCGCGGTGCGCGTGCCGCCGTCGGCCTGGAGGACGTCGCAGTCGAGCACGATCGTGTTCTCGCCGAGGGCCTTGGTGTCGACGACCGCCCGCAGGCTGCGCCCGATCAGCCGCGAGATCTCGTGGGTCCGACCGCCGATCTTGCCCTTGACGCTCTCGCGGTCGTTGCGCGAGCCCGTGGCGCGCGGCAGCATCGCGTACTCGGCCGTGACCCAGCCCTTGCCCTTGCCGGCCAGCCAGCGCGGCACCCCGTTGGTGAAGGAGGCGGTGCACAGCACCTTCGTGTCGCCGAACGACACCAGGGCGCTCCCCTCGGCCTGTGCGCTCCAGCCCTTCTCGATGGTGACGTGCCGCAGCTGGTCTGCGCGGCGGCCGTCGGCGCGGACGAGGTCGGTGGTGGTCTCGGTCATGGTGTCTCCCCTGGTCGGGTCGGTCTGGTCGGTCTGGTCTGGTCCATCTGGTCAGGTCAGGTGCGCGGGCTGCCCGCGCGCAGCCCGTCCGGCAGCTCGATGGCGCCGGTCTCGAGGTGCCCGACGCGCGACACCTCGGGCCCGAGGAAGCGCTTCGCGAGCCTGAGGAAGGCCCCCTCGTCGGCGCCGGTGGCCTCGAACTCGTACCGCGGGACGCTGTCGGCGGGCGCCTCGAGGTCGTGGTCGACGAGGGTGCGGTAGACGTCCGCGGCCGTCTCGTCCGCGCTCGAGACGAGCCGCACCTCCGGCCCCATCACGTACTGGATCGCCGCCGACATCAGCGGGTAGTGGGTGCAGCCGAGCACGAGGGTGTCGACGCCGGCCTCGCGGAGCGGCGCGAGGTACCCGGCGGCGACCTGGCGGAGCTCGGGGCTCGAGGTGTCGCCCGCCTCGACGAACTCGACGAACCGCGGGCACGCCTGCGTGAAGAGCTGCAGGTCGGCGGCCGCCGCGAAGGCGTCCTCGTAGGCGCGCGAGCGGACGGTGCCCTCGGTGCCGATGACGCCGATGCGCTTGTTCCGCGTCCGGCCGACGGCGGACCGGACGGCGGGCTGGATCACCTCGACGACGGGGATCCCGGCACCCGTCGTGTAGCGCTCGCGAGCATCGCGGAGCACGGCCGCCGAGGCGGTGTTGCAGGCGATCACGAGCAGCTTGACGCCCTGGGCCACGAGGTCGTCCATGACGGCGAGCGCGTACTCGCGCACCTCGGCGATGGGCTTCGGGCCGTAGGGAGAGTGGAGGGTGTCGCCCACGTAGAGCACGGACTCGCGCGGCAGCTGGTCGATGATCGCCCGTGAGACGGTCAGGCCGCCCACGCCGCTGTCGAAGACTCCGATGGGTGCGTCCGTCACGGTCGTCGAGCCTACCCGGACGGAGGCGCGCCGCAGCCGGGTGCCCTGGTCGCGACGCCCCGCCCCGCCTAGGGTGGGCTCGTGACCAGTGCCCTGCTGACCGACCGCTACGAGATCACGATGGTGGAGGCGGCCCTCAAGGCCGGCACCGCCGACCGACGATGCGTGTTCGAGCTCTTCGCCCGCCGCCTCCCCCAGGGTCGCCGCTACGGCCTCGTGGCCGGCACCGGGCGCTTCCTGTCCGAGCTGACACAGTTCAGGTTCGGCGACGCCGAGCTCGCCTGGCTGCGCGACGGCCACGTCGTCGACGACCGCACCGTGGACTGGCTCGCCGACTACCGGTTCTCGGGCGACATCCGCGGCTACGCCGAGGGCGAGGTCTACCTGCCGGGCTCGCCCCTGCTCGTCGTCGAGTCGACCTTCGCCGAGGGCGTGCTGCTCGAGACCCTCGCGCTCAGCGTCTTCAACTACGACTCCGCCGTGGCCAGCGCCGCCGCCCGCATGGTGTCGGCGGCCGACGGCAGGCCGCTCGCCGAGATGGGCTCGCGCCGCACCGGCGAGCGCAGCGCCGTGGCGGCGGCACGAGCCGCCTACATCGCGGGCTTCCGCGCCACGAGCAACCTCGAGGCAGGGCGCACCTGGGGCGTCCCGACGATGGGCACCGCCGCGCACGCCTTCACCCTGCTGCACGACAGCGAACGAGAGGCCTTCGAGGCCCAGGTGGCCAGCCTCGGGCCCGGCACGACCCTGCTCGTCGACACCTACGACATCCCGGAGGCGGTGCGGACGGCCGTCGAGGTCGCCGGCACCGGCCTCGGGGCCGTCCGCATCGACAGCGGCGACCTGCCGGCACTGGTCTCGCAGGTGCGCGGCCAGCTCGACGACCTCGGCGCCACGGGCACGAAGATCACCGTGACGAACGACCTCGACGAGTACACGATCGCGGCGCTGCGCGCGGCGCCCGTGGACAGCTACGGGGTCGGCACGTCCGTGGTCTCGGGCTCTGGCCACCCGGCCGCCGGGATGGTGTTCAAGCTGGTCGCCCGACAGGGCGGCGACGGCGAGTGGGTGTCCGTCGCGAAGAAGTCCGCGGACAAGGCGACGATCGGCGGCCGCAAGGCGCCGGTGCGCGTGCTGGTCGACGGCGTCGCGACGACCGAGCTCGTCCGCATCGGCGACGGGACGCCCGGCGACGGCGAGGAGCGACCGCTGCTCGTCCCGCTCGTCACCGGCGGTGTCGTCGACGAGCGCTGGACCGGGCCGCAGGGCGTGCAGCGCGCCCGCGATCACCGTCAGGCCGCTGTCGACGAGCTGCCGCCGAGTGCGTTCCGCCTCGGGCGTGGCGACCCCGTGCTGCCGACCGTCTACGAGTGAACGGGCGCCGTCGGCCGCCGGTCCGCCCCTGCCTGAGGGACGGTGCGGACTACTCGGACTTCATCTTCTCGTAGACCTCTTTGCAGGTCGGGCACACCGGGAACTTCTCGGGGTCGCGTCCCGGCGTCCACTTCTTGCCGCAGAGCGCCTTGACGGGCTTGCCGCTCAGCGCGGACTCCATGATCTTGTCCTTCTTCACGTAGTGCGAGAAGCGCTCGTGGTCGCCGGGGTCGACCGCGTCCTCGGTGAGGAGCTTCTCGAGCTCGCGGTCCATGACGTCGAGTCCGCCGCCTGTCTGTGTGTCGCTCATGGCGACCATCGTACGTCGTCGACGTCAGCTGCGCAGGGTGAAGGCCAGCAGCTCGGGCGCCCGACGCGTGAACGTGCGCGAGCCGATCGCGACGCCGACGACGAGCACGACGACGCCGGCCCCGAGACCCGTGACGAACGACCAGGTGTCGGCGCCTTCCTGCCCCTGGAGCAGGTACCGACCGGCGAACCAGAGCGACGGGGAGGTCGCCAGGACGGCCCCGCCGATCATCGTGACCTGAGCCGCCACCGAGGCGCTGCCGTGCGCCTGGGGCTGCTGGAACGGGTCGTCGTGGGGACGGACCGCCGCGTAGGGCATCGCCGCCGACACGACGCTCGACAGGCCGAGCCCGCTGAGCAGCAGCCCGGCGGAGACGCCGATCTCGGGCAGCAGCGCGCCCCAGTCGCCGAACAGCCAGGTGGCCACGACGGAGCCGAGCACGACGAGGGGCACCCCGATGAGCAGAGGAGGCGCCAGCCGGCCCACACGGTCGGCCAGGCCCCGCGTGCCGGCCGCGACGTGCAGCCACAGCGCCGTGCTGTCGTACGCCACGTCGTTGTGCGGCAGGAACCCCAGGAGGAGGCACATCAACGGCACCGGCACGAGCGCCAGCCAGTGCCAGCTGATCCCCGCGATGCCGAGCGGCACGACGAGGAGGGGCAGGATCGGGATGATGACGAGAGACATCCGGTAGCGGGCGTCACGCATCCAGTAGGTCAGGCTCCGTCCCGCGACGGCCCCCGTCGGGCTCGCCCTGACGAACTCGAACCAGCCGAGGCCGGCTGCGTCGTCGGCGACGTCGGGCTCCGGCTGGTCGACGAAGGCCCTGGCGACGAGCGCGCGCCACGCGAGCCAGAGGGCGACGAGGGTGACGACGGCGACCACGAGGTCCGCGACGACCCTCCCCGTCTCGCCGACCGCGGCGTGCCCCGGCAGGGCCAGGGCGGCGCCGAACGGGGTCCAGGCGAGCACGTCGGCGACCACCCCGCTGGTCCGGCCGCCGGGGAGCGTCGAGCGCACCAGGTCGATGACGAGCGGCACGAGCAGCACGGCGACCACCACGCCTCCCGCGGTCAGGAACTGACGGGCCCGACGAGTGGTGAGGACGACGCTGTTGATCGTCGCCGCGACCAGCGAGGCCAGGTAGGCGGTGGCGCCGGCGAGCACCACGGCGAGGACGGCGAGCGAGGCGATGCCCTGGCCCTCGCCCCACGAGCGCACGTAGCCGGGGGCGACCGCGACGAGCGCGAGCACCGGGAGCCCGACGGCTCCGCCGAGGGCGAGGCCCACGGCCGCCGCCCCCTCGGGCACGCCGAGGACGGCCAGCCTGCGGGGATCGCTCCACGGCGGCCGGACACGGGAGAACGGCAGCACGCTGTAGCCGATGACGACGAGCGCCCCCGCACCCACCACGAGGGCGCGCACGTCCGCCAGCGGATCGTCGCGGAGCGAGCCCGCGAGGGCGGAGACGGCGAGGGAGGCGCCGAGGACGAGGAGGACCGACACGACCGTGACGAGCAGTCGGCGCGGCTCGTGCCGCACCGTGTTCGCGATCGTCTGGAGCCTCAGTCGGAGAAGCTCTGCAACCATTCCATGCCCTCCGTGACGGCTCGGCCGCCGGCCAGCTCGACGAACGTCTGCTCGAGCGACCGGCCCGCCCTGACCTCGTCGACGGTGCCGCTCGCGAGGACGTGGCCGTCGACGATGACCGCGACGCTGTCGCAGATGCGCTCGACGAGGTCCATGCTGTGGCTCGAGAGCAGCACCGTGCCGCCGCCGGCGACGTAGCGCTGGAGCACGTCGGTCACCGTCGCCGCCGACACGGGGTCGACCGACTCGAACGGCTCGTCCAGCACGAGCACCCTGGGCGAGTGGATGACGGCCGCCGCGAGGGCGATCTTCTTCGTCATGCCGACCGAGTAGTCGGCGACCAGCCGGCCGAGGGCGTCCTGCAGGCCGAAGGCGGCCGCCAGGTCGGCCGAGCGCTTGCGGGCCGTCGCGCCGTCCAGGCCGCGGAGGGTCGCGGAGTAGTAGAGCAGCTGGGCGCCGGTGAGGCGGTCGAACAGCCGGAGGCGGTCGGGCAGCACCCCGAGCGCGCGCTTGGCCGCGGCGGGGTCGGACCAGACGTCGGAGCCGAGCACCGACACGGTGCCCTCGTCCGGGCGGAGCAGGCCGGTGACGATGGAGAGCGTCGTCGTCTTGCCCGCGCCGTTGGGGCCGACGATGCCGTAGAACGACCCTGCCCTGACGTCGAGGTCGACGCCCTCGACGGCGACGGTGCTGCCGTACCTCTTCACGATGCCCTTGATCGAGAGGACGACCGGTCGTTCGGCATCGTCCGCAGGAGGCGTCGCCGCCTCGTCGGGACCCGCCACGTCGTCGACGGCGTCGGCCTCGCGGTCGCCGGCGTCCGGCGCGGGCTGCTCGAGGACCTCGTCCACGGCCCCTGCCGGCACGACGTCGTCAGCCGGGGTCTCGTCGGGCACCGTCTCGTCGGACACCGTCTCGTCGGACACCGTCTCGTCGGACACCGTCTCGTCGGGCACCGACTCGTCCGGCAGCGTCTCGTCGGGCACGGTCTCGTCAGACGCCGTCTCGTCGGGCACCGTCTCAGCGGACGCCGTCTCGTCGGAGACCGCCTCGTCGGGCAGCGTCTCGTCGAGCTCGGCCACGGCCTCCTCGGCGAGGGCCGCCTGCTGTGCGGCGACCTCGGCGGCGGCGGCTTCCTCTGCCGCTGCGGCGGTGGCGGCCGCCGCCCGTGCACGGGCGTTCGCCGCCCGCGTCGCCGCGGCCTTCTTCGCCGCGGCCGATCGATCAGCGGCCGTCCGTGTCGACGCGGGCTTGCGGCCGGCGGACGTGGTCCGGGGGCTCCTCGGGGCGGCAGAGGCGCCTCCGCGGGTCGGGGTCCGGTCTCGTGCTGCCCCCGCGCCCCGGCCGGGCTCGTCGACCGTCGCCACCTCGTCCGGTACGCCCGTCGGCGTCGCCTCGTCGTCCATCTGATCCCCCCGGTGAAGCGTGTCCCCGCCGCTGCGCGTCGGCTCGTCGGGGTGCAGGGCACCCTCCTGGTCGTCGCGCGCGGAAGCCATCGCACCACCGTACCAAGCGCGGCGGCCCGGCACGCCCGTCGCGAGGACCATCACGAAAGGGACACGACCGCGATCGGACCTGCCGCTCGAGGACTGCTCGCTGTAGTCTGGGCGAGCACGACGACGTGTCCACATCGAGTCCCGAGGGTGAACGCCGCCCGAACACCAGACGGAGAGGCGCCAGAGACGGCGCCTGACCGCACCTCCCGGGGCACGACCCAGAAGAGCGATTCGACACCTGTCGAGACCCGGGGCCCGCCCCACGGATCACCGATCCGACGTCGAGGCGGCGCACCGCGACGGCCCCACCGCCGGCCGGCACGGCACGACAGGCAGACAGTCAGCCCCACGAGGAGACAGACGTGAGCAAGACAGACAGCACCAGCCCCCAGATCGTGATCCTGGCCGCCGGCCTCGGCAGCCGCCTCGGTCGTTCGCTGCCCAAGGCGCTCACCGAGCTCAGCGACGGCCGCACCATCATGCAGCAGCAGTTCGACAACATCCGTTCTGCCTTCGGGCCCGACGCACGCATCACCGTCGTGGTCGGCTACAAGTTCGAGCACATCGTCGAGGCCTTCCCCACCGCCTCCTTCGTGTACAACGAGCAGTACGACCAGACGAACACCTCCAAGAGCCTGCTGCGCGCGCTCCGTGCCAGCACGTCGGGCGGCGTCCTGTGGATGAACGGCGACGTGGTCTTCGACCCCGAGGCGCTCCGCCGGGCGGCGCGTCAGGTGCGCGACGAGCAGTCGTTCGTCGCCGTCAACACGTCCAAGGTGTCCGACGAAGAGGTCAAGTACACGACCACCGCCGAGGGCTACATCGCGCAGCTGTCGAAGCAGGTCGTGGGCGGCCTCGGCGAGGCCGTCGGCATCAACTTCGTCGCCAAGGCCGACAAGGCCGTCCTGATGCGCCAGCTCGCCAAGGTCGACGCCCAGGACTACTTCGAGCGCGGCATCGAACTGGCCATCGAGCAGAACGGGCTACTCTTTGAGCCCGTGGACATCTCCGACCTCTACGCCGTCGAGGTCGACTTCGCCGAGGACCTGGAGCGCGCGAACCTCTTCGTGTGACCGGGGCCGGTCCGAACAGACCGAGCCCAGCCGGCAGGGGCGTCCCCCGACACCGAGGACATCCGTGAGCACAGCCCTGGCCGATCGCCCCCGGCGCACCGGGGCCGCCCGCTATCGCCAGACGCTCTGGCTGCTCACCAGTCGCGACCTCAAGGTCCGGTACTCGACGTCGGCTCTCGGCTACGTCTGGTCGATCCTCGACCCGCTGGTCATGGCGGGGATCTACTTCTTCGTGTTCCAGGTGGTCTTCAAGCGCTCCGTCGGCGAAGACCCCTACATCGTGTTCCTGCTCAGCGGGCTGCTCCCGTGGATGTGGTTCAACGGCGCGGTGTCCGACAGCACCCGGGCGTTCATCCGCGAGGCGAAGCTCGTGCGGTCTACCAAGATCCCCCGCACGATCTGGGTGTTCCGCCTCGTCGGGTCGAAGGGCATCGAGTTCGCCCTCAGCCTCCCGGTCCTCGCCCTGTTCGCGATCCTCGGCCAGGCCGAGCTGCACTGGCAGGTGGTGTTCCTGCCCCTCGCCATGGTCATGCAGACCGTGCTCGTCGCCGGCGTGGGCCTGATCGTCGCCCCGTTGGTCGTGTTCTTCCGAGATCTCGAGCGCGCCACCAAGCTCGCCCTCCGGTTCCTCTTCTACGCGTCGCCGATCATCTACGGCACGAACGACCTGCCCGAGAGCCTGCACGTCCTCGCTGCGTTCAACCCCCTCAGCGGGATCTTCGGCCTGTACAGGTCCGCCTTCTTCCCCGAGCAGCTCGACCTGCTCGAGGCCCTCGTCGGGGGCGGCATGTGCCTCCTCCTCCTGGCCGTCGGCCTCGGGGTGTTCCGTGCCAGCGAGCGCGCCGTGCTGAAGGAGATCTGATGGCTCCCGCCGCCGACCAGCCCGTGATCCGCGTCGAGGGAGTGGGCATCCGCTTCCGTCGCAACCGGCGCGGCCGCCGCTCGTTCAAGGACCTCTTCTCCGACTCGGGTCGGCGGTCCCGCCCCGGGGAGTTCTGGGCCCTGCGCGACGTCTCCTTCGACGTCCGCGCCGGCGAGGCGATCGGCGTGGTGGGCCGCAACGGCCAGGGCAAGTCGACGCTGCTGAAGCTCGTGGCGGAGGTCATCCTCCCCGACACGGGGTCCGTCTCGGTCTCAGGAGGCGTCGCTCCCCTGATCGAGATCACCGGCGGCTTCGTCGCCGACCTCACCGTCCGCGAGAACGTGTACCTGACGGCGGGCCTCCACGGCATGCGCCGGGACGAGATCGACGAGCGCTTCGACGAGATCATCGAGTTCGCCGAGATCGCCGCGTTCGTCGACACTCCCTACAAGCACCTCTCGAGCGGCATGAAGGTGCGGATCGCCTTCGCCGTGATCTCGCGACTCGAGGAGCCGGTCATCCTGGTCGACGAGGTGCTAGCGGTGGGCGACAAGGCGTTCCGGGAGAAGTGCTACGGGCGGATCGAGCAGATGCTCGCTGACGGCCGCACCCTCTTCCTCGTCTCGCACAACGAGCGCGACCTCAAGCGCTTCTGTGCCCGCGGTCTCTACCTCGACAAGGGTCAGCTCGTGTTCGACGGCCCGCTCGACGAGGCCCTCGCCCGGTACGCCTCCGATCATCCTCCCCGGCCCGCGGCGTAGCATCCGGTGATGCCCGATCGCCACTTCTCGCCCCGTCCCGCCGAGGACGATCTCGTCCCCGCAGCCCCCGGAACCAGGCCCCCCGAGTCGTACAGCGCTGCGGCACCGGGCTCCGAGGTCGTCGACTCGGCGTGGCTGCGTCGGCTGGACCGCCTCCTCGCAGTGCAGCGCCCCGTGGTGGTCAAGCACGTCGCGGCCCTCCGGCGGCGACACCGCAAGGCAGATCCCGCGAAGCTCATCCGCATCCTCGAGCGCGAGTACCTCACCGCCGTCACGTCGGGCGGTGCCGCAGTGGGGGCGAGCGCCGTCATCCCCGGTGTCGGCTGGGGCATCTCACTCGCTCTCTCCGGTGTCGAGACCGCCGGGTTCCTCGAGGCGAGCGCGCTCTTCGCCCAGTCGGTGACCGAGGTGCACGGCATCGCCGTCACCGATCCGGAGCGTGCTCGCGCGCTCGTCATGACGATGATGATGGGCGCGCCCGGCGCCACCCTGGTCCGCCAGTTCGCCGGGGAGGCGCTGGGCACCGCTCCCGCCCGCAGCGCGTTCTGGGGCGAGCTGGTCACGCAGAAGCTCCCCAAGACGGCCATCAGCGGGCTCACCGACACCGTCCGCAAGCACTTCGTCCGTCGGTTCGCCGCGTCGCAGACCGCGACCATCCTCGGCCGAGCCGTGCCGTTCGGCATCGGAGCTGTCGTCGGCGGCACCGGCAACCACCTGCTGGGACGGAAGGTCGTGGCGAGCGCGAGGGACGCCTTCGGGCCGGCCCCCGCCTCCTTCCCGATCGAGCTCGGCGCCTGACGCGCCGCCCGGCGGCGACCGCCGCGACGCCGGCGAGCGGCGCCGGTGTGGCTCCTCCCCCTGTCGGGCGCCGTCCACAGGGCGGAACGAGGACGGTCGGAGGTCGGTCCTAGCGTCGCGGCATGACCGTGACAGCCCCCACCGCCTACAGCGTCCCCTTCCGACTCGACCGCTCGCGCGGGCCGCGCATCGTCCGCCTGGTCAACGAGGGCCACGAGGTGGTGTCGTCCCTGCGGGTCACCCTGCTCGGCTCGGGCCTCCTGGTGCCCGTCTGCAGCAGCGCGCTGCGTCCCGGCCAGTCGATGGCGCTGAGCGTCATCGGGCCCGAGCTCGTCGCGAGCTCGATCGCCGTCGTCCGCTGGTTCCGACCGTCGAGGGAGGAGTACCTCTGGCGGTTCAGCTTCTGACGGCGCGGGCGCGACGCTCCGCCACGTACTCGGCGGCCGAGAAGGCCTCGAGCACGGGCGGGAGGTGCTCACCCGACATGCCGCCGACCAGCACGGCGGGATCGACTCCGAGCACCGCCGCGAGTCGGACGATCGTGTGCAGCACGGGGTTGCCGACACCGCGCTCGATCTTGCCGTAGTTCGACACGTTCATCCCTGCGAGGTGGGCGACCTCGTCCTGGCTCAGCCCGAGGCGCTGGCGCTCGACACGAACTCGTTCACCGAAGAGGAGGGCAGCAGGAGACGACGGATCGGGCATGCCTCATGGATACGCCCACCGGTGGTACGAGTCCAGATCCCGGACGCCTGGATGCCAGGTGCACGAGCGCTACATGCCTCGACGCGGCCCGTGCCTCAGAGGGAAGCTGCGCTCCCTGAGGCCTCGGTTCCTGGGTCGTCGGCTCCGGAGGCGTCGGCGCGTCGGGCGAAGTCGTCCCTCCGCTCGACGAGCTGGTGCACCGCGTCCTCGAAACGCGCCGTGGCGGCCCCGGGGGTCGTGTCGCCGAAGTAGTGCCGGACCCAGTGGTCGAGGCGCCGCCGCGCCTCGGGATCGTCACGGACGCGATCGACGACGTCGACGACGTCGCCGGCCTCCGCCGCGTCGAGCCACTCGGCAGCACCGAGGTAGCCCCGTTCGTCGACGTCGGCCTCGGCGGACGCCGGCCTGGTCACCACGAGGGGCCTGCCCGTGGCCAGGCGGTCGTAGATCATCGCCGAGACGTCGGTGATCGCGACGTCGGCCGCCGTGAGCTGCCAGCCGAGCTGCGGACTCGTGTCGTAGATGTGCCCTGCCCCGGGCGCCGCTGCGTTCGCGGCCTCGATCGCCGCGACGACGGCCACGTGCGCGCGACGGTAGTCGCGGTCGACCACCCCGCTGCGAGGGTGCGGTCGGTAGACGAGCCGATGCCGCCCCGACGCCAGGAGCGCCTCGGCCAGACGGACTCCGTGCGTCGCGATGGACCCGTAGGTCGCCGCCGGGCGGTCGCCCTCCCACGTCGGGGCGTAGAGGACCACGATGCGGTCGTCCGGCTCGAAGGGAGGAGCCCCTGCCGCGTGGTCGGCCTGCGGTCGCCCGATCTGCACGGCTCGCCGGTCGAGGTCGTAGTCCCAGAGGGCGAGCTCGAGCCGCGCGCGGGCCGCGTCGCCGGCGATGAACGCGTAGTCGTACGCCTTGAACTGGTTCGTGGTCATGTACATCTTGTCGCTCTCGCCGTGGTTGACGAAGACGTGCCACATGCGCCCGTAGCGCATCATCTGGAAGTTCTTGGCGTTCTGGTTGACGTACAGGGTCATGGCGAGGGGGTGCGACTCGACGAACTCCTCGAGGTCCACGACCTGGCGCGCGTAGACGACGGGGACGGGCGACTCCTCGAGCAGGGTGAGCATGGCGCCGGGCGAGCGCGCGACGATCGCGACGGGAACGGTCTTCGCGAGGTGGGCCAGCGGTGCGTACCACTGGCGGATCTGGTACATGTTCACCGCGGTGTCCGCGAAGTACACCGCGACGCGGACGGTGCCTGCTGCCGGCCGACGCCCGTCGTGGCCGAGCCGTTCGAGGCGCCGGCGCTGCCGCCGCGACTTCCAGGCACGCGCGGCCAGTCCCCTGGCGAGCGTGATGTCCCGTTTCAACGGCACGAGGGATCCTCCTGTGGTACTGGTGTGCCCGACGACCGTCGCGCACCGAGCTGTTCCAGGCTAGATCACCGGAGGGCGGCCAGCCCTGGACATGCGCAGGACCGTTGCCCAGCCGATGGACCGACGTCCGCCGGGAGACGTGCGCCAGCCCTCGACCCAGCCGCCGGCCCAGGCTCCGAGGCGGGCAGGCGTCGTAGCCCAGCGCAGCACCTGCACGGCCGTCCAGCTGGCGACGTAGACGGGCACGAGCGGCCACGGCAGGTTCCGCTTCGCGAGCCAGACCCGGTTGCGGGCGTTGAGCCGGTGGTACTCGGCGTGGCGGGCCGGGTCGATGACGGGGTGGTGAGCCACGAGACCGCCCTCGTAGCGCACCCGGAGCCCCTGGGCCCAGACCCGCCACGCGAGCTCGATCCCCTCGTGCGCGTAGAAATAGGGCTCGCCCCAGCCTCCGCAGGCGTCGAAGACCCGACGGGGCATCACCGTGGCGCCCTCCCAGACCGAGAAGACGTCACTCGACTCGGCAGGGTCGCCCTTGCGCAGCCGTGGGATCCAGCGTCGGGGCGACGACGCCCCCGACGCGTCGACGACGCGGGGCTGCACGAGCCCCACGTCGCCCTCACGCTGCATCAGGGCGACGGCGTCTGCCAGGAAGGTCGGGGACGGGACGCTGGCGTCGTCGTCGAGGAAGAAGACCCACTCGCCCGTCACGCGCTCCGCCCCGCGGTTGCGGCCTGCGGGGATGCCGACGTTCTCGGGGAGCGTCAGGACCGAGACTCCCTCGGGGACCGGGCCGGGGCCCCCGCCGTTGCCGACGCAGACGACGTCGACCTCGACGCCGACCTGGGCCAGGACGCTCTCGAGGCCACGACGCAGGTCGTCAGGCCGACGGCCCTGCGTCAGGCTGACGACCCCGACCCGTGGCACAGAGCCGGTCGTCGGCGCGGTCAGGAGCGGACCCTCTTCGATGCCATGATCGCCACGAAGTGCCCCACCAGCGCGACCACGGACAGCGGCAGCAGCAGCGACACGAGCACGCGATCCGCCAGCGGCTCGCCGACGACGAGCCCGACGAGGGCGGCGACGAAGGCGAGCATGGTGAGCTCGACGGAGTGGTACAGCCTGTGGAAGGGGACGAAGCGAGCCGCCGCGCGGAGCTTCGAGAGCATGCGGCCGCTGGGCACGGTCGCGCCCCCGCGCTTGTCCTCGAGGCGGGTCAGCCCGGCGTTGGCACGGGCCACGTGCACCATGTCGTTGAGGGCCTTGTTGAGGACGATGACGAGGGCGAGCGCCGTGCCGAGCGTGGTCCAGAGCCAGTCCGCAGGCACGTCGAACGGCCAGCCGGCCGCCCGCACGCCGAGCGCCACCGGGATGAGCGCCTCGGTCGAGTAGTGCCCGACCTTGTCGAGGAACACGCCGGCCGGAGAGCTCGTGCCGCGCCACCGGGCGACCTCGCCGTCGCAGCAGTCGATCAGCATCTGCAGCTGTCCGAGGACCAGGGCGAGCATCGCGCCCCCGATCCCGGGCACGAGGAGCGCGGCCGCGGTGGCCCAGCCGGTGAGGATCATGAGCCCGGTGACGCCGTTCGCCGTGACGCTCGTCTTCAGCAGCCACCACGTGAGGTAGGGCGAGACGTCGCGCAGGTAGAGCGAGGCGGTCCAGTGCTCGGCGTTGGCACGGCTGCGGACCTCGGGCGGCTGGGCCACCCGTCGCAGCTCGGCGATGGACGTGGGACGCGTGGGCAGCGCGGTCATGGCGTGAGCTATCTTCCCGTGTGCGCGGTGATGTTCCCCGTCAGGTCGAGGAACCCCGCCACGAAGCCGAGCCCCCAGCCGAAGTGGATGGAAGGCAAGACTACGAGAAACCACAGTCGTGTGCGGAGGCCGTCGCCGCGAGCCACGAGCAGGGCCGCGAGCACCACGAAGGCGACGTAGAGGCCAGGCACGACGAGCCCGAGCAGCGCCCACGCCGCCGCGGTGCCCGTCAGCGCCCCGACGATGCCCACCAGCCCCGCGAGCACCCCCAGGACGACGCCCACCACCATCGTGGGCGGCACGAGGTAGCGGAGGGTGTTCGCCTTCGGGAACCGACGCGCGAGTTCTCCGCGCCACAGGCCGGTGGCGACGAACTGACGGGCCAGCTTGCGGAGGCTGGGCCGCGGCCGGTACGTGACGACCAGGTCGGGCGTGAACCACACCGTCCCCCCGGTGGCCCGCAGTCGGCGGTTGAGCTCCCAGTCCTGACCGCGCTTGACGCCCTCGTCGAACAGGCCGACCTCGAGGAGGCGGTGGCGCAGGAACACGCCGAGGTAGGCGGTCTCGGCGGGCCCCTCCGCGCCTCCGACGTGGTGGGGGGTGCCGCCGAGTCCGACGCGGCTGCCGTAGGCACGGGCCACGGCCTTCTCGAAGGGCGTGCGCCCCTCGGCCAGCATGATGCCGCCCACGTTGTCGGCGCCGCTGCGACGCAGGGCGTCGACGGCCCGGCGCGTGTAGTCGCGCGGCAGGACCGAGTGGGCGTCGACCCGCACGGTGATCGGGTGGACGCTCGCGCGGATGGCGACGTTGAGCCCCGCCGGCGTCGAGCCGACCGGGTTCGCCAGGCTGCGGATGCGGGGATCCGCGGCCGACATCGCCGCGACCACCTCGTTGGTGCGGTCGACGCTCGGGCCGAGCGCCAGGAGGACCTCGAACGGCCCCTCGTAGTCCTGGTCGATCAGGCTCTCGACCGCCGCGCGGATCTCTCGCTCTTCGTTGAGCACGGGCATGACGTAGGACACGCCGGGCGCCGGGCTGTCGGGAAAGGTCATGGAGGGGCCTCGGGATGCGGCGCTGACGCGCTGACGGACGAGACCGGAGCCCCGCGGAGATCCCGCCGAGCCTACCAAGGCCGAAGGGCGGGCCGGGGCAGCAGGTGCCCTGGCCCGCCCTGAGGAGGAGCGGTCTCGTCCCCGAGGTCAGCTCGTGAGCGTGTCCAGGGTCACCTGGGCGGTCGCCTCCGCACCGTCGCGCACGTACGTCAGCTCGGCGGTGGCGCCCCCGGCGAGGAACCGGACCTGGGCGGTCAGGTCGGTGCGGCTCGTGACGGCGATGCCGTTGAACTCGGTGACCACGTCGCCGGCCCTCAGGCCCGCCTCCTGGGCCGCGCCTCCCTGGCTGATCTCGACGATCAGCGCACCGACCCGGTCGGCGCCCTGTGCCGTGGCGGCGTCGTCGACGCTCGCGCCCAGCAGGCCGTGCGTGGCGCTGCCGTTCGCGATGATCTCCTTCGAGACCCGCTGCACGAGGGCGGAGGGGATCGAGAAGCCCACGCCGATGCTGCCCGACGACGAGCCCGAGCTCGCGATCGCGACGTTCAGGCCGATCAGGTCGCCCTTGGAGTCGAGCAGCGCACCGCCCGAGTTGCCGGGGTTGATCGACGCGTCGGTCTGGATGACCGGGAGCGAGATCACGCTGCTGGCCTGGTTCTGGGTGCTCCCGTCGCCGTTGTTGAACGAGAAGGGGCCTTGGCCGTTGTTGTCGCCCTGGTCGCCCTGGTCGCTGCCGTCGCTCGGAGCGGCGGAGGACTGCACGGTGATGCTGCGGTTGAGGGTCGACACGATGCCGTCGGTGACGGTGTTCGAGAGCCCGAGGGGCGCGCCGATCGCCACGGCCGTGTCGCCCACGTTGAGCTTCGACGAGTCGGCGAACGTGATGGGCTTCAGGCCCGTGGCGTCGACCTTGAGCACCGCGAGGTCGACCGTGGGGTCGAGCCCCACGACCTCGGCGGGCAGGATGTTGCCGTCGCTGAGGGTGACCGTGACCGTGCCGGAGGCGCTCGCCCCGTCGAGGGTCACGACGTGCGTGTTGGTCACGATGTAGCCGTCGTCGGAGACGATGACGCCCGACCCCGTGCCGCCAGACGACCCGCTCGCGACGTTGATCGTGACGACGGACGGGGTGGCCTTCGCCGCGACCGCCGTGATGGCCGTGGCGTCGTCGTAGTCGTTGACCGTGAGCTCACGCGACGGACCGCTGGAGGCGGTCGTGCCTCCGCGGCCGTCCGCGACCACTCCGCCGACGACCCCGCCGAGCGCGCCGCCGGCGATCAGGCCGACCGCGAGGGCCGCCGCGAGGACGCCCTTGCCGCCACGACGCTTCGTCGTGGTCGTGGCCGGGGGTGCCCAGGCCCCAGCGCCCTGGGGGACTCCACCGGCGACCGGGCGCCCGAAGGCGTCCGTCTGCTGCTGCTGCGACGACGCCTGCCCGAACTGGTTCGCCTGCGGGGACGAGCCTGGCTGCTGGTAGGAACCGGGCTGCTGCTGCTGGGGCGCGGCCTGCTGGTACGAGGCCGGCTGCTGGTACGACGCAGGTTGCTGGTACGAGCCGGGCTGCTGGTACGAGCCGGGCTGCTGGTACGACGCGGGCTGCTGGTACGAGCCGGGCTGCTGGTACGACGCAGGCTGCTGGTACGACGCAGGCTGCTGCTGCTGCTGCTGGTACGGAGCAGGCTGCTGCTGGGGGGCAGGTCGCCCGTCGGCCGATCCGGCGCGGGCGGCGGCCTCGTCGGCGAGGGAGCCCGGCGTGCTGCCGGGCAGGGGCGGGGCGCCGAACGTGACGGTCGGCTCCTCGGCGGGGCCCCCGGTCGTCGGCGCCTCGCGGGTCGCGTCGGCGTCGTGGTCGTGGTCGGGACCGACGTGGTCGTCCGCGCCTCGGGGGGTCTCGTTCATGAGGGTGTGCTCCTTCCAAGCCCCGCCAGCCTGGTCGCGCAAGCTGTGCAGCGCATAAGACCCGCCTGGGAGCGGGCTGCGGTCAGCTTATGCGTCCGCCCGGTGGATGCAGCCCGTCGCCCTGGACGCGACCGGCCGTGCGGGTACCGTGACAGCACCATGACTGCACCTGCCCCCTGGGAACGCGCCGCCCGCGGCGCGATGTTGCTCGACGGCGCGGGCCGTGCCGCGCCCACCGTGTTCGCCGAGATGTCGGCCCTGGCCGCCCGTACCGGGGCGATCAACCTCGGCCAGGGCTTCCCCGACGAGGACGGACCGCCGGCCGTGATCGAGGCCGCCCACGCGGCCCTCGACGGGGGCCTGAACCAGTACCCGCCCGGTCGCGGCAGGCCGGAGCTGCTCGAGGCAGTCGCCGAGCACCAGCGCCGGTTCTACGGCATCGACCTCGACCCGGCACGCGAGGTGCTCGTCACGGCCGGCGCGACCGAGGCCCTGGCCGCGACGATCCTGGCCCTGGTCGACGACGGCGACGAGGTCGTCACCCTCGAGCCGTTCTACGACGCGTACGGAGCCGTGATCGGCCTCGCGGGCGGCGTGCACCGCACCGTCCCGATGCACGGGGCCGAGTTCGCCGTCGACCACGACGAGCTCCGGGCGGCCTTCTCGGACCGCACCGCGCTGGTCGTCGTCAACGACCCGCACAACCCCACCGGCACCGTGCTCGACGCGGCGACGAGGCAGCTGGTCGTCGATCTCGCCCGCCGACACGACGCCGTCGTCGTCACCGACGAGGTCTACGAGCACCTGCTGTTCGACGGCGCAGCCCATGTGCCCCTCGCGACCCTGCCTGGTGCGGCGGACCGCACCCTGAGCATCTCGAGCGGCGGCAAGACCTTCAGCACCACCGGCTGGAAGATCGGCTGGCTCACCGGCCCCGAGCACCTCGTCTCGAAGGTGATGACGGTGAAGCAGTACCTCACCTTCGTCAACGGCTCGGTCTTCCAGCCCGCGATCGCCGTCGGCCTCGGGCTGCCCGACCAGTGGTTCGCCGACCTCGCCGCCGGGCTGCAGCGCAAGGCGGAGCTCCTGGCGGACGGGCTCGTCGCCGCCGGGTTCACCGTCTCCCCCTCCCGGGGCGGCTACTTCGTCGTCGCCGACGCGGCCCCGCTCGGCTTCTCGGACGCCGCCGACCTCTGTCGCCGCCTGCCAGAGCTCGCCGGCGTCGTCGGCGTCCCCGTGAGCGCCTTCTGCCACGAGGAGGCGGCGGTCGAGCACGCGTCACGCATCCGGTTCGCGTTCTGCAAGCGCACGGAGGTGCTCGAGCAGGCCGCGAGCCAGCTGGCGGCCCTGCGCGTCTGAGGGGCAGGCAGGGCGCCTCCTCGGCTCAGGCGCCGACGTCGCCCGGGGCGTCCTCGTCACTAGAGGCGTTCGGGTCGTCCCCGTCGCTGCGGGCCGTGGCGCGCGCGGCCAGCAGGGCCCCGGCCTCGACGAGCCACCGCCGCGGGTCGGCCGTCGAGCCGGCCGTCCCCCCGGCCAGCACGGACGTGTCGACGACGTCCGCGAAGCCGGCCGTGCCGGCAGCCACCTGGCCTGCCACGAGGGCGACCGGTACGTCGTGGGCGTGAGCCGAGGAGGCGACCCACGAGACGAGCTTGCCGCCCGCCGTCTGCTCGTCGAACCGGCCCTCCCCCGTGACGACGAGGTCGGCGGCCGTCACGAGGCGGTCGAGCCCCACGATCTCGGCGACCGCCTCGGCGCCGGAGACGACGGTCGCGCCCCAGAGCAGCATCCCGAAGCCCGTCCCGCCCGCGGCCCCGGCGCCCGCCGCCGACGGATCGGCGTCGACGAGCACGGCGAGGCCCTCGAGCGCGCGCTCGAGGGCGAGGACGTCGTCGGGGGTCGCACCCTTCTGAGGACCGAACACGGAGGCCGCTCCCCCGGGCCCGAGCAGCGGGGCCGTGACGTCCGACCAGATCTGGACCCCGCCCACGGGAAGGGGCCTGAGGCCCGACAGGTCGACCCGCACGGTCGCGGCCAGCCCGTGCGAGCCGTCGACGACCGGCTCGCCGAGCGAGTCGAGGAGGCGCGCGCCGAGCTCCGTCAGCACCCCGGCACCGCCGTCGGTCGAGGCGCTGCCGCCCAGCCCGACGACGAGCCGCCGGGCCCCCGCGTCGAGCGCGTCCGCGAGGACACGGCCGAGGCCGCGCGTGTGGGCGTCGTACGGCGCCGGCGTCGCCATCAGCCCCAGGCCGCTCGCCGAAGCCAGCTCGGCCACGGCCGTGCCGTCGGGGAGCATCAGCCAGGACGCGGTGACGGGCCGGCCGTCGGGCCCGGGGACCTCGAGCCGGTGCCGCGTGCAGTCCGGCAGAGCCGCCTCCACGGCGTCCAGGGTGCCTTCTCCGCCGTCCGCGAGAGGGAGCTCGGCCACGTGGTCGCCCGGGCGGACGGACCGCCAGCCCTCGGCGACGGCGGCGGCCACGGTCGCGGCGCTCGCGCTCCCCTTGAAGGAGTCGGGCGCGACGACGACGGCGAGTCCTGGCACAGGGACACCCTGGCACACGAAGACGATGCACGTGGAAACGACAGAAGCCCTGATCTGATGATCAGGGCTTCTTTCGTCGTGCTGCGTTGGTTGCGGGGGCAGGATTTGAACCTACGACCTCTGGGTTATGAGCCCAGCGAGCTACCGAACTGCTCCACCCCGCGGCACGAGAAGAAACTTATCACGGGATCCCACGCCTCACAAATCGAGGCCGCGAGGCGCGTCCCACGGGCCCTTCGCGGCTCCCCGGGACTGCACGAACGACGACGGCCGCTCCTCGACGAGTCGAGGAGCGGCCGTCCTCATGACGTCGGGAGGGTCACTCGCCGCTTGCCGCGACCGCGTCCTCGAGGGCCGTCTGGAGGCGCTGGTCGGCCTCGGCCGCCGCCACCAGGTCGTTCGACGCGTACGCCGCCGCACGGTCGTCCAGGGCGGACTGGGCATCTGCCAGCGCCGCGTTCAGCGCCGCGTTGCCGGTGGTGCCTGCTCCTGCGTCGGGCGCCGGGGTCGCCGTGCCGGGGTCGGTCGTGCCCGAGTCGGTCCCCGTGTCGCCGCCCGTCGCCGTGCCGTCATCGGTCTCGGGCACGTCGTCGTCACCGGCGACTGCTCCCGAGTTGCCGCCGAACAGCGAGTCCAGGGCACCGTTGAGGGTGTCCTCGAAGGCGATCTTCTCGCCGAACGAGACCAGCACCTTCTGCAGCACCGGGTACGACGTCTCGGAGTTCGACTTGACGTAGATCGGCTGCACGTACAGCAGGCCGCCGCCGACGGGGAGCGTCAGGAGGTTGCCCCGCACCACGCTCGTGTCGCCTCGCGTGAGGAGCGCCAGCTGGTTCGCGACCGCCGTGTCGGTGTTGAAGTTGTTCTGCACCTGGCCCGGGCCGGGGACCGTGTCGGTCTTCGGCAGGGTGAGCAGGGACAACTTGCCGTAGTCGGGTGAGATCTCGCCCGGCGTCGAGCCCGCGTCGGCGTTGGCGGCCAGGTAGCCCGTCAGCACGTTCCTCGCGTTCTCCCCCGACTGCTGCGGGATGTACGTCGAGTAGATGGAGAAGGCCGGATCCTGGTCGGGCAGCTGCAGCGTCAGGTAGTAGGGCGGCTGCAGCGGCGGGCTGGCCGCGTTGCTCGTCGGCTCGTTGGGCGTGACCCACGCGTCGTCGCTCGAGTAGAACGAGTCGGCGTCCGTGACGTGGTACGTGCCGAGGATGGCGCGCTGCACCTTGAACATGTCCTGCGGGTAGCGGACGTGCTGCATCAGCTCGACGCTCATGTCGCTGAGCGGGCTGACCGTCGACGGGAAGATCTTCTCCCACGTCTTGAGCACCGGGTCCTCGGTGTCCCAGGCGAAGAGGTCGACCGATCCGTCGTAGGCGTCGACCGTGGCCTTGACCGAGTTGCGGATGTAGTTGATCTCGTTCGACGCGTAGACCGGGCGCTCGGTGTAGGTGTCGGCGATCGCGTCGGACAGGGCCTGGGGGTTCGAGTACGGGTACTCGCGCGTGGTCGTGTACGCGTCGACGATCCACTTGACCTTGCCGTCGACCACGGCCGGGTACGGCGCGCTGTCGATGGTCAGGTACGGCGCGACCTTCTGGACGCGCTGCGCGGGATCGCGGTCGTAGAGGATCTGCGAGCCGTCGTTGACCGCGTCGGAGAGGAACACCTGCTCCGACTGGAACTTGATCGCGTAGATGAGCTTCTTGAAGGCGCTGTCGAGCTTCGGCCCGCCGTCGCCGCTGAAGGTCGTCGTCTGGTTGGTGCCGTTGTCGTTGCTGCCCGACGGGTAGTCGAGCTCGATGTCGTCGCCGCCGTCGCCGCCGACGATGGAGTACGCGGGCGACTCCTGGCCGAAGTAGATGCGGGGCTCGTACTCGTCCGCGTCGCCCAGGGCGCCGTTGACGGGGATGCCCGACTCGAGGAACACGGGCTGGCCGTCGGCCGAGCGCTGGTTGCCGTAGGCCGCGACGACCCCGTAGCCGTGCGTGTAGACGAACGTCGTGTTGTAGGGCGTCGCGGAGCTGCCGAGCTGGTCGGTGTTGAGCTCGCGCACGGCGATCACCGTGTCCTGGGTGGCGCCGTCGATCGTGTAGCGGTCGACCGACAGCTGCTCGGGGAAGCTGTAGTACTGGCGGTACTGCTGCAGCTGGGCGAAGGCGTCCGTGACCAGGGCAGGGTCGATGATGCGGATGTTCGCGGTCGTGACCGCGTCGCCGGCGAGGGCGCCGGCCCCGGCGTCGGAGACGGCGTCGTACGGCTGCTCCTCGACGTCCGCGACGCCGTAGGCGTCCCGGGTGGCCTGGATGTTCCGGTCGATGTACGTCGACTCGACCGTGCGCTCGCTGGGCTCGACCTGGAACCGCTGCACGATCCACGGGTAGATGCCGCCGACGATGATGCTGATGATGATCAACGCCGCGGTGCCGATGACCGACAGGCGCCAGCGACCGATGATCGCGGTCACGACGAACAGGACCGCGACGACCGCGGCCGCGAGGGCCAGGATCTGCTTGCCGGGGATGCCCGCGGCGACGTCGGTGTACGTGGCGCCCGTGATCAGCTTGTTGGTGCCGTCGGACAGCGTCGCGTACTGGTCGAGCCAGAGGCTCACGCCCTGGAGCAGCAGGTAGACGGCCGCGGTCACCGCGAGCTGGATGCGTGCGACCCGCGAGATGCGGACGTCACGGCCAGAGAAGCGGAGCGCGCCGTAGAGGTAGCTCGTCGCGAGCGCGGCGATGCCGCTGATCAGCACGACCGCCGAGGCGAAGCCGACCGCGCCCTGGTAGAAGGGCAGCTCGAACACGTAGAAGCCGATGTCGAGCCCGAACTGCGGGTCGGTCTGGCCGAAGGGCGTCCGGTTCAGCCACTGGAGGGTCGTCTGCCAGTTCGTCGACGTCGCGATGCCGGCGAAGAGGCCGAGGACGACGGGCACGCCGATCACGACGACGCGGCGCAGGGGCTCGATGACCTGCTGGTAGCGGTCGAGCTGGGAGTTGAGCTTCGCGTAGACCGGTCGGAACCGGAAGGCGACCTCGATGCTCACCCACACCGGCACGGCCATGGCGACGAAGCCGACGAAGAACATCACGGCCCCGGCGAGCCACTGTGTCGTCAGCACGTTGGCGAACCCCAGCTGGTCGTACCAGAGGTAATCCGTCAGGAGCGACGAGAAGATGAAGAAGGCGATGACCAGGGCGGCGAGGACCGCCACCGTCACCAGGACGGGCAATCGGGGCGAGCGTCGTACGGGTCGCGACGATGCAGGTGACGTCAAGTGGTTGCTCCTGGATCAGGGGACGTGGACGGCCATCCTACGGGGGCCGCTCCCGAACAGGCTGCGAGCCCGCCCATCGTCCTCGGCACGTCCATGAGGGAGCTGGACGCGCCTCCTCGTGCCTACTGCGCCGAGCAGGTGGGCAGGGCCCCGGTGTCGCGGCCGTCGGCCACCGTCTCCAGCGCCGTCACCGCGTCGTCCAGGGTCGCGACCGAGTAGACGTCGAGCCCGTCCGGCACGTGGCCGACGACCTCGTCGCAGTTCGAGCTCGGCGCGAGGAACACCGTGGCGCCGGCGTCGCGCGCGCCGTAGAGCTTCTGGCGGATGCCGCCGATGGGGCCGACCGTGCCCGAGGCCGTGATGGTGCCGGTGCCCGCGACCCGCTTCCCGCCGTTCAGCTCGCCGGGCGTCGTCTTGTCGATGATGCCCAGGGCGAACATCATGCCGGCGCTGGGGCCGCCCACCTTGTCGAGCCGGAGCGTGACGTCGAAGGGGAACGTGTAGTCGACGCTGACGCCGACCCCCAGCAGGGAGGTGCCCTGCACCTCCTGGGGCGTGATCCGCTCGGTCTCGCGCTGGCCCGACCTCTCGACCACCACCTCCGCCGGGGACGAGGCCCCGTTGTCGGCCACGATCGAGCGCAGGGCGTCGACGTCGCCGTTCGTCGTCAGGTCCTCGCCGTTGACGCTCACGACCACGTCGCCCTCCTCGAGCACGCCCTCGGACGGCCCGCCGGGCGAGACCTGGCTGACCGTGACCGTGCTCGGGACCTGGTAGCCCTCGTGCACGAGGGCCGCGGCGATCGCGGACTTCTGCGAGTTCTGCATGTCGACGGCGTTCTGCTCGTCGACCTGCTCGTTCGAGACGCCCGAGGGGTAGATGGCCTCGACGGGCACGACGGCTCGGCTCGGGGAGAACCAGGAGCCGACGACCTCGATCCAGCTCGGACGGACCGACTCGTTGCCCTGGACGCTCACCGTGAGGAGGTCGAGCGAGCCCGCCGTGGGGTAGGTCTCCGCCCCGTCGACGGTGATCAGGGGAGCGTCCTCGCCCTCGTACTCGGCCGTGCCGAGGGTGTCGAACACGGGGCCCGGCTGCTCGATCAGGTAGGGCGACGGGATGAAGGTGAGCGCCAGGCCGGAGACGAGCGCGACGCCGAGGAGGGACCAGCCGAGCCGGGCAGGACGTCGACCGCCCGCGGAGGCTCGGGTCGGGGGCGTGAACATGGCCACGGGCGTTCCTCTCGCTGTTCGCCACGGGCGCAGCGAAGGACCCTGGGGCATCGGCCGGGATCCAGGCTGTTCCTGCGGCCACGAGCTAGCGTAGCCACCATGACCGATGATCCGCAGCGCGAGCCTGAGGACGAGTTCCGCGACATGCTCCGCCAGTTCCTGTCCGGCGACTCCGAGATCGACCCGTCGCAGCTCGCAGGCGCGGCGGGCCTCCCGAACGACCCGGCATTCGTGGCGCAGCTGATGAGCCAGCTGCAGTCCGCGGTGGCCCGCAGCGGCGACGGGATCGACTGGTCGGTCGCGACCGAGCAGGCCGCCTCCGTCGGCACGCAGTCGGCCGTCGCGACCACCGCGGCCGACGAGCGGGCCCTCGAGCAGGCGTTCCACGTCGCGGCCCTCTGGCTCGACGACGTCACCTTCGTCTCCGAGCTCACGGTGGCGCCGCGCCTCCTGACGCGCGCCGAGTGGGCACGGCTCTCCATGCCGGTCTGGACCCAGCTCGCCGAGCCGGTCGCCGAGTCGATCGCCGACTCCCTCACGAACGTCCTCCGCGAGCAGGCGCCCGAGGAGATGCAGCAGCTGCTGGCGGGCGCCAGCCAGGTGATGCGGAGCGTCGGCGGCACCCTGTTCGCGATGCAGCTCGGGCAGGTCGTGGGCCAGCTCTCGACCGAGGTGGTGTCCGGCGGCGACGTCGGCATCCCGCTCCTCGACGACCAGCAGGCCGCGCTGGTGCCCCAGAACGTCGCCGCCTTCGGCGAGGGCCTCGACATCGAGACCGACCAGGTGCAGCTCTACCTCGCCGTGCGCGAGCTCGCGCACGCCCGCCTCTTCCGGCACGCGCGGTGGCTGCGCCTGCACCTCATCTCGTCCATCCGCGAGTTCGCCCAGGGGATCCGCATCGACACGGCCAGGCTCGAAGAACTGGCGGTCGACTTCGACCCCTCCGACCCGGGCGAGCTGCGTGACGCCCTGGCCAGCGGCGCCCTGATCCCCCCGAAGACGGACGAGCAGCTCGCCGCGCTCGGTCGCCTCGAGACGACGCTGGCGCTGATCGAGGGCTGGGTCGACGTCGTCACGGCCCAGGCCACCGCGCGGCTCCCCCGCTCCGCCGCGATCGCCGAGACGGTGCGCCGCCGTCGGGCCGCGGGCGGGCCGGCCGAGTCGGCTTTCTCCACCCTCGTCGGCCTCGAGCTCCGCCCCCGCCGGCTGCGCGAGGCGGCGGCCATGTGGTCGGCAGTCTCGGAGGCGGTGGGCGCCGAGCAGCGCGACGCCCTGTGGTCGCACCCGGACATCGTGCCCACCAGCGCCGACGTCGACGACCCGCAGGCGCTGATCGCGCGGCTCACCTCGAGCGAGCCCGCGTTCGACGACGTCGACCAGGCCATCGAGGACCTGCTGAACGACACGAGCGACGACCGTCCCCGCGAGGCGGAAGACGGCTCGGCCGACGAGCCCGGCTCCTCCCCCGCCCCCTGACGCCCGCCCGGTCGACCGGGCACCTGTGGACAACCACGCCTCGACGCGAGGCGTGGTCCAGTCTCGTCGGGTGCCCCACCTCTCGCCCCTCCGTCTCCCTCCCCGTGCGCCCGTGGTCTGGCGTGACCCGTCGACCCTGCAGATCGGGGTCGAGCACGTGCACGCGGTGGTCGACCACGTGACGACGGGCCAGGCCGAGTTCCTTGCCGCGGTCTCGTCGGGCCTCGGCGTCGGGGGCATCTCCGCCGTGGTGGTCCAGGTGGGCTGTGACAGGTCGGAGGCCCTCGCCCTGGTGCGGCGGCTCGGTCCCGTCATCGGGGGCTCCCCCACGAACCAGCCCGAGCCGGCGCGTCGCCCCGTCGTCCGGCTGGCCGGGCACGGTGCGTTGGCCGACGAGGTGGGGCGCCTCCTCGAGTCCTGCGCCGTCGGCGTGCTGGCCGAGGACGGCGACTCGGCCGCGGCGGCGCGCGGACCGGCGGACGACGCTGCGGACGGCGCGAGGGCCCACGTCGGCGTCGTCGTCGGCGGGCTCGTCCCCGACCCCGTCGTCACGAGCGAGTGGCTCCGGCGAGACGTGCCGCACGTCCTCGTGCGCGTCGGGGACCGCTCGGTCCGCGTCGGGCCGGTCGTCGTTCCCGGGGCCACTGCCTGCGCTCGGTGCCTGCACCTCCACGACGGGGACGACGACCGTGCGTGGCCCGCCATCGCGGGTCAGCTGGCGGCCCTCCCGGTCGCCTCGCCGCCCCTGCTGGTCCTCCGCGACGCGGCGGTCCGGACCGTCCGGCGCGTCCTCTCGCTGACGAGCACGGACGGGGTCGGCCACGGCCGGGGCGGCGTGGGGCCGGCAGAGGTCGTCCGCATCGAGCTCGACACCCTCGAGGTCAGCTCGTCGGTCGTGCAGCCCCATCCCGACTGCGGGTGCGGAGCTCCTCCAGGAACCGGCTCGGTCGGCGCTCGCCGCCACGGCCCTGCCCGCTCGGCGCCCATGAGAGGCGCAGGCGCTCCCGCGCACGCGTGATGCCGACGTAGAGCAGGCGACGCTCCTCGTCGATCGCCTCCAGCCCCTGCGCGTAGCTGATCGGCACGAGGCCCTCGCTGAGGCCGACCAGGTAGACGCTCCGCCACTCGAGGCCCTTGGCCGAGTGCAGGGTGGCGAGGGTCACCGCGGCCATGGTCGGCTCGTGCTGTCCGGCCTGCCTCGCGAGGAGCTCCTCCACGAACTGCTTCAGCGTCGTGCCCTCCGGCGACGCCTCGGCCAGGCCCATCAGGGCGTTCAACGACTCCCACCGGTCGCGCAGGGCGCCGCGCTGCTCCGGTGCCTCCTGCGTCCAGCCCAGCGAGCGGAGCACGTCGCTCACTGTCTTGAAGAGGGGCTCGCCGATGATGCTGACCGAGGCTCCCTTGAGCATCATCACCGCCTCCTTGACCTCACGGAGGTCGAAGAACCGTGCGGCGCCGTGGATGCGCGTCGAGACGCCGACGTCCGCCAGGGCGCGCTCGAGCGCCGCGGCCTGCACGTTGACCCTGTAGAGCACCGCGATCTCCTCGGGGGCGACGCCGCTGGCGATCTCGTCGGCGATGGTCTGCGCGACGCCTCGGGCCTCGGCCATGTCGGTCGGGTACTGCACCACAGGCGGCACAGGCCCCGTCGACTCGACCGCCGGGTGAAGGTGCAGCGCGCCGGGTCGGCCGCGCATCAGCTGGTTCGCGGTGTCGACGATCTGACGAGACGAGCGGTAGTTCTGCTCGAGCCGGACGACGGTCGCGTCGTCGTAGCGCGAGCCGAACCCGAGGAGGTAGTCCGCCGAGGCGCCGGCGAACGAGTAGATGGTCTGGCTCGCGTCGCCCACGACGCAGAGGTCGTTGCGGTCGCCGAGCCAGAGCTCCAGGAGTTCTTGCTGCAGCGGCGAGACGTCCTGGTACTCGTCGACGACGAAGAACCGGTACTGCTCACGCACCTGCTGCGCCACGCGCGGCTCGAGCTGCATCATGCCGACGGTCGCCAGGAGGACGTCCTCGAAGTCGAGCTGCCGCCGCTCGTCCTTGATGTCCTCGTAGGCACCGTGCAGGTCGACGGCCTTCTCCACGGTGAGCGACTGGGGCAGGTTCCGCGAGTGCGCCTTCACGGCGTACTGCTCGACCGTCAGGCGGGACACCTTGCGCCACTCGATCTCGCCGGCGGTGTCGCGCAGCGACGCCGTGTCGAGCTTCAGGCCGACCCGCTCGGCCGCGTGGGCCAGGAGCTTCCCCTTGCTGTCGATCAGCCGCGGCATCTGCCCGCCCATCGTCTGAGGCCAGAAGTACGAGAGCTGCGACAGCGCCGAGGCGTGGAAGGTGCGGGCCGAGACCCCGCCCGCCCCGAGCTGACGGAGGCGCCCCCGCAGCTCGGCCGCGGCGCGCGACGTGAACGTGAGCGCCATCACGCGCCCCGGCGCGTACACGCCGGTGGCGACGCCGTAGGCGATGCGATGGGTGATGGCCCTGGTCTTGCCGGTGCCGGCCCCCGCCAGCAGGCAGACCGGTCCGAGCAGGCGCCTGGCCGCTTCACGCTGCTGCTCGTCGAGGCCGGCGAGCAGGGTCGCGGCGTCGCTCACTGGTCGAGCTCGGCGCCGAACCAGTCCTCGATGATGGCCCGGGCGATGGAGGTGCGACCGGGCAGGAGGACCTCGCCGAGCGACGCGGCGAGCTCGTCGCGGCTGAACCAGCGGAGGTCGAGGATCTCGGCGCCGTCGGGCTCGAGGGTGCCGGGGTCGTCGACGTCGACACGGGCCGTGAAGCCCAGCATCAGGCTGGCGGGGAAGGGCCACGGCTGAGAGCCCACGTACCGGGGGTCGACGACCTTCACGCCGCTCTCCTCGAAGATCTCGCGCTGGACCGCGTGCTCGAGCGACTCGCCCGGCTCGACGAAGCCCGCGAGCAGCGACCACCGGTTGGACTCCCAGAGGGCGTTCGAGCCGAGCAGGAGGCGGTCGTCGGCGTCCGTGACGCCCACGATGATCGCCGGGTCGGTCCGGGGGAAGACCTCGTGGCCGTCGTCGGCGTCGCGGCCGACCCAGCCGGCCTTGTCGCGGACGAGGGGACGCCCGGTGCGCGGCGAGAAGCGGTGGGAGTCGTGCCAGTTCGCGAGCGCGACGGCCTCGACCGCCAGGCCGGCGTCGCGGTCGCTCAGCCGGGTGCCGAACATGCGGACGCTGCCCCAGTCGTCGTCGGCCGCCGACAGCTGGGCGGAGGCCTCGTCGTCGAGCAGTGCGGCGACCAGGGGCGTGCCCACGGGTTCGGCCGCGGCGGGGTCGAGCGAGCGCCCGAGGTAGAGGTAGCCGCTCGCCTCGGGGACGTCGCCGGGGGGCAGGAGGGCGAGGCGGTCGCCGCCCGCCATCAGCAGGCGCGTGCCCCAGACCGGGAGCACGCGCGTGCCCTCGGCGGCGAGCAGCTCGGGGATGGCGTCGGGTCGTTCTCTGGTGAGGTAGTCACGGTCGACCTGGTGACGAGCGAGGGGCAGCCGGGACGTGAGCGGCGAGGACATCGGACGACCAATCATCGCGAGTTGACAGCGTGGCGAACGGCGGAGCACCGGACACTGCGGCCTACCCTGAGGGCATGGCCAGATCTCACCTCACTCTAGCCGCGTTGGCCACGGCCGCCGTCGCCGACCTCGACGTGCGCACGACCTCCCCGCACGGCTCGTCGACCGGCGACGTCGACTCCGCGCTGCTCACGACGGGGGCCGGCGACGACCTCATCGTCCGTGTCCCGCGATCGCAGCGCGCCGAGGCTCAGCAGTCCGCCGACCTCGTGGCGCTGCGGGCGCTCAGCGCCGGCGTCCGCGGGCGCCTGCCCTTCGCCGTCCCGTCCTACCGGGGCCAGGCGCCCGTCGGCCGGACCCGCGGCATCGTCTACGACTTCATCCAGGGCACGCACCTGCGCACGGCCCAGGTGACCGGCGGCTCCGGCCTGCCCACGGCGCTCGGCCGGGGCGTGGCCGCGATCCACGCCCTGCCCACCAGCTTCGTCACCGACGCCGGGCTCACGAGCCACACGCCCTTCGAGGCGATGCGCTCGACGGCCTCGCTCGTCGACCGTGCTGCCTCCACCCGGCTGCTGCCGGCCGCCCTGCTCGAGCGGTGGGAGGCGGCGATCCAGGACCACGTGCTGTGGCAGTTCCAGCCCACCGTCGTCAACGGCTCCCTCGACGCGGCGTCGTTCCTCGTGGTCGACGGCACCGTCACGGGCGTCCTGGGCTGGCAGGACCTGCAGGTCGGCGACCCTGCCCGCGACCTCGCCTGGCTGCTCGGCGCCGGCCCCGAGGCCGTCGACGCCGCCTTCGCGGCCTACAACGACGCGCGAGGCACGAGCGACCACCAGCTGCGCCGCCGCGCCACCCTCTACCGCGAGCTCGACACGGCGAAGTGGCTGCTGCACGGCACGGCGACGAAGAACACCGCCGTGGTGGACGACGCGGTGGGCATGATGGCCGCCCTCGTCGACCGGCTGCAGTCGCCCGACGGGGTGTCGATCTCGTCGGACTCGACGGCCGCGCTCGACCTCGACGGCGTCGAGGAGCTGCTCTCGACCACCGAGCGCCGGCACGGCTGACGCCGCGCGCTAGCCGCCCGCCTCCACCTCGTCCCAGAGCGCCGCGAGCTCGTCCCGGCTCGCGATGTGCCGGGGCTCGACCACGACGTCGTCGGCCACGAAGTAGAAGGCCGCGTCGATGTCGGCCGCGGGCACGCCGCGGAACGCGGAGTACGCCTCGCGGTAGAGGGCCAGCTGCAGCTGCCTCAGCTCGAGGTCGGCGTCGTCGGCAGGGGCGCGACCGGTCTTCCAGTCGACCACCTGGAGGCGCCCCTCCCGCTCGAAGACCGCGTCGATCTTGCAGATCACCGTTCGACGGCCGAGCGGCAGGTGCACCTCGAGCTCGACGTCGACCGGCTCGAGCCGGGCCCAGGGAGACCGCTCGAAGGTGGCCTGCAGCTCGCCGAGACGGCGGGCGTCGTCGGGGTCGACGAGGCCGTTCCCGCTGCGCTCCTCGTCGTCGTCGAGGTCGAGCTCCGGCCGCCAGGCGTCGAGCAGCTCGGCTCGGCCTGTCGGGCGGTAGCGCCGCTCGACCCACTCGTGGAACAGGGTGCCGAGGCGCGTGGCCCGGTACGGACGCTCGGGCAGCGGGCGACGGAGGGCCGAGGCCACGCCGGACGGGTCGCTGACGTAGTCCTTGAAGCGCGACGCCGGGATGCGCTGCGGCAGGTCGATGCTGCCGGACCGCCGACGGATCGCCTCGCGCTCGAGCAGCAGCAGGTCGATGTCGTCGGCCCAGGGCCCAGTGTCGTCACGGCGGCGGGCCGCCGCGTCGCCGGTGCCCTCGCCCGCGCCGTCGCCGATGGCGTCGCCGGGCTCCGCCTCTTCTCGGGCCCGCAGGGTCCTTCCGACCCGCACGGCGGCGAGCTCGACCCGGGCGCGCCTCGGGCCGAGGGGGTCGACCGGCCAGGCGAGCTCCCGTGACGACTGGGCCAGGGGGTCGAACTCGTCGTCGGGCCCGGCCGGCACCGCCTCGGCCGGGACGAGACCCGCCTCCACCAGCTCGGCCAGGTACCGGCTCGGCTGCCGGGGCTTGACGGTCGACGACCAGAACGAGCCGCTGAGCAGCAGGGCCTCCTTAGCCCGGGTGAACGCGACGTACGCCAGGCGTCGCTCCTCCGAGAGGTGCCGTCGCCGCAGGTCGTCCTTGAAGGTCGCGAGGCGCTGGTCGAACTCCTTCTGGTCGTCGACGGACCGCCAGGCGAGGTCGGGCAGCTCGGCGGCGTCGCCCCGGAACTCGAAGGGCAGCTCGCCGAAGCCGAGCCAGCCGACGCCCTCGCGGGACGTGCCCGGCAGCTCGCCCTCGACGAGGCGCGGCACCGCGACGAGATCCCACTCGAGGCCCTTCGACCCGTGCACCGTCAGCAGCTGGACGGTGCCGGGCTCGCCGTCGTCCGACCTCGGCCCCATGTCGTCGCGCCGCTCGGCCGCGGCGAGCCAGGCGAGGAAGCCGCCGAGGGCCGCGTTCTCGTCGGCCGCGACGTAGCCCGTCAGCTCGTCCTCGAAGGCCTGCAGCCACGCGCCGCCGTGCCCCTGTCCCGTGGCGGCCGCGACCTCGACGTCGAGCAGCATCTCCTGCTGCACGAGCGTCACGAGATCGACCAGGTCGAGGCCCGTGCGTCCGCGGAGGAACGCCAGCTGCGAGCCGAGGCGTCGCATCCTGGCGAGGCCCTCCTCGCTGAGCCCCCGGAGTTGTCCGTGGCCGTCGGGCGCGGTGGTGACGAAGTCGAGTGCGTCGACGACCGACCCGTGCTCGCCCGCCGCGACGGACGCGCGGAAGCCGTCGGCGACCTCGTCGGCGAGCACCTGCTGTGCGTGGTCGTGGGCGAACAACCAGGAGGCGACGGAGCGGAGCGCGGCGACGTCGCGCAGTCCGATGCGCCACCGCGCCCCCGTCATGAGGCGGATCAGCTCGGAGCCGGCCGAGGGGTCGTGCAGCACCCGGAGGCACGACACCAGGTCGACGACCTCGGGCCGCTGCAGCAGCCCGCCCACGCCGAGGACCCGGTACGGCACGCCGTGGGCGGCGAGTGCCTCGACGAAGGCGGGCATCGTCTTCTTCGACCGGAACAGCAGCGCCGCCGTCCGCGTCGACGGCACGCCGTCGACGGCGGGCGCGTCGGCCAGCTCGCGGGCGAACCAGGCCGCGACCTGCTCGGCCTCGCCGGGCAGGGTCTGCTCGAAGATCGTCTCGACCCTGCCGGCGGGAGCTGCGGGCCGGGCGCGCAGCTCGCCGACCGGGACCTCGGACGCCGCCGCGAGCTCGGCCACCACGACGTTCGCCGCGTCGAGCACGCTGCGCGAGTTGCGCCAGCTCGTCGAGAGGCTGTAGACCGCGTCGGGCTCGGCGCCGAAGTCGACGGGGAACCGGCCGAGGTTCGCCGCGGAGGCGCCACGGAAGCCGTAGATGGACTGGTGCGGGTCGCCGACCGCCATCACGCCCGTGGTCGCGAAGAGGCGCGACAGCAGGCGCGTCTGGACGACGCTCGTGTCCTGGTACTCGTCGAGGAGCACGACGCGGAAGCGCGCACGCATCGCGTCGACGACCTCGGGCGCGGTCTCGCAGACGTCGAGGGCGAGCGCCACCTGGTCCGAGTACTCCACGAGGCCCCGCCGCGCCTTCTCGTCGGCGAACTGCTCGGCGAGCGCGACGAGCGGCGGCAGCGCCGACACCGCGGCGACCGCGTCGGCGACCGACTTGTAGGCCGATCCCTTGGCGGAGGGCAGGCCCGCGAGGTCGAGGAACCGGTCGCTGAGACGGAGCACGTCGTCGCCGTCGGCCACGTTCTCGCTGAGGGCTCGGCTCAGCCGGAGCACCGCCTCCGTCAGGGAGTCGACGCTGCGCCCGAGCCCGGCGAGGCGCTCGTCGCGGCTCGACACGACCAGCGAGCGCGCCAGCTGCCACGCCGAGGCCTCGCCCAGCACCTGCGACTCGGGCTCCCGGCCCACGCGGAGGGCGTCGTCGCGGAAGACCCCGTTCGCGAAGGCGTTGTACGTCGACACGGTGGGGACGTCGAAGGGATCGGGGTCGTCGCCCAGCAGCCCCGCCTCGCCGAGCTGGCGGATGCGCCTCTCGATCCGCTCGCCCAGCTCGCCGGCCGCCTTGCGCGTGAAGGTGAGGCCGAGCACCTGCGACACCTCGACGTGGCCGTTGGCGAGCAGCCAGACGACCCGGTTCGCCATGGTCTCGGTCTTGCCGCTGCCGGCGCCCGCGACCACGAGGGCAGGCACGAGCGGCGCCTCGATGACCGCCTGCTGCTCGCGCGTGGGCTCGGGGAGGCCGAGCCGCAGCGCGACGTCGACGGCGGACAGGCTCACGAGCTGACCTCGCCGACCACGTGGATGCGGCAGGAGCCGCCCGACCGGCCCTCGCAGTGCTCGTCGAGGCGGGCCAGGAACACCTGCCCCGCCATGCCCTCGGCGGCGGTCTCGACGCGGTCGCGGAACTCCCTCAGCATCTCGGCGTCGAAGGCAGCCTGGGCGGGCTCGCGGTAGAGCTTGCCCCGCACCCCGGAGGAGACGACCACGAGCTTCGCCCCGCCCGGCGGCGTGCCCTCCGGCACGGCCTCGATCGCGCCGTCGGCCAGCGCGAGCTGGTAGCTGCCGAGCTGCGGGTGGGCCGCGATCGCCGAGGACGACGTCGGCGCGGCCCGCCCGGTCTTGAGGTCGACGATGACGGCGGCCCCGTCGCGGGTGCGCTCGACCCTGTCGATCGAGCCACGGAGGCGGGCGGGACCGGTGTCGAGGGTGAACGACGACTCGGCGCCGATCAGCTCGCCGCCCGACTGCGCGAAGTCGCGCAGGTAGGAGGCGAGGCTCTCGGTCATCTGCCGGGCCCGGCGCTTCTCCGCCTCGGCGATCCAGGGGGACTCGAAGTCGAGCTCGTCCCAGCGGGCCTCGACCGCCTCCCACAGGGCCTCGACGTCGGTGTCGACGGCGTGCTCCATGACGGAGTGCAGCACCGTGCCGATGCCCATCGAGGCGTTCGGCGCAGAGCCGCCGAACCGGTCGACGAACCAGTGCAGCGGGCACTCCTCGAACGAGCCGAGCTGTGACGGCGACACCCCCACGTGGGCCTCGGGCTCGGCCAGGTCGACCAGGGGCTCCGACGTGCTGGGCTCGGCGAGGCCGTACCACTCGCCAGGGTGCGCCCCGGCCACTGCGGCCGCTGCGAGGCGGGCCAGGCCGGCCGTCGCGGACTCGACCCTGCCCTGGTGGGTCGACTCGACCACGACGTGCCGCAGGTGCCCCACCAGCCCCCTGAGCGACAGCGGATGCCCCGCGGTCGGCGACGGCGCGTCGCCCGGCAGGAGCCGGAAGAAGACGGAGGGTCCCTCGTCGTCGTCGGAGGTGCAGGACAGGACGACCTGGCGACGCGCCCGGGAGACCGTGAGCGCGAACATGCGCAGCTCGTCGCTGAGCACGGCGGCGCGCGCGTCGACCGTCGCGGGCACGTCGCCGGGGCCCTGGCCGGCCTGCGCCGCCTCGACGAGGTCGTCGGGGCCGAGCAGTCCGCCGCGCACCCGGAGGTTCGGCCACACGCCGTCCTGCAGCCGGGCCGCGACGACGACGTCGACCTCGAGGCCCACCGCGGCGGACGGGGTGCAGACGAGCACAGACTCGGCGGACGCCTGCGGCGAGAGGGTGTCCTCGGGGACCTCGGCCCCGAGGAGGGCGTCGAGGAAGCCTGCCGCCGGCGCCTCGGGAGTGCGCTCGACGAAGCGCTTGGCGGCCGTGAAGAGCGCGACGACGCCGTCGAGGTGCCGATCTGCCTCGGCCGCCACGATGCCCCGGCCTGCGGCACGGGTGCTCCACTCGCGAGCGAGGCCGCTGCGGTCCCACAGCCCCCAGAGGACTTCTTCGATGCTCGCCCCGGCCGCCGCCTCGCGCCGCGCGCCGTCGAGGCTCGCCGCGAAGCGGCCCGCCCTGGCCGCCGGCCTCGAGTCGATGGTCGCGAAGCGCCCCGGCCCGGCCAGCGCCTCGACGAGCAGCGCGTCGGCGGAGCGCGTGCCGCCCCCGGCGAGCTCGTCGGCACGCAGGGCGAGGCGGAGCCGACGGAGGGACAACGCGTCGAAGCCCGCGAGCGGGCCCAGCAGGAGCTCGCTCGCCAGGTCGGCCGTCAGCTCGTCGCGACCGACGGCGACGGAAGCGGCCAGCAACAGGTGACGCGCGCCGTGCTCGTCGCGGACGGCGCGGCCGGCGATCGAGGTACGTGTCGGCACGTCGGCGAGCTGGAGGCCGCGGGCGACGCCGGGCACCTGGCCGCCGCTGCGCACGACGACCATCATGCGCGACCAGGGGACGCCGGAGACGAGGTGGTGCTCGCGCAGCACCCGGGCCACGGTCGAGAGCTCGTGCGCGGGGCTGTCGGCCTGGACCGAGAGCACAGGGGGGACGCGACGGCCGGGCTCCCCCACGTGACCGGGCCCCTCGGTGCCCTTCGTGGCGGGCGTGCCTGCCCCGGGCCGGCCGGGCTCAGCTGCGTGCTGTCGCCCGGCGCCGGCCGTCCCGATGCGCGCGGTGACGCGCTGCACCAGCTCGCGGAGCGGCGGGTCGTGCCGGTGCGCGGTCGACAGCCAGAGCGTCTGCGCGTCGGGCAGCCCGAGCCGCTGGCCGAGTCGGCCCAGCACGTCGGGACTGCCGCCGCGGAACGCGCTCGTGGCCAGATCGGGATCGCCGAGGGCGATCACCGCGATCCCGCGCCGTGCCAGGGCACGGAGCAGGGCGACCGTCGACTCCGTGGCCTCTTGGGCGTCGTCGACGAGCACGGCGCGGAGCCCGTCGACGACCGGGGCGGTCTCGCCGCGGTCGAGGGCCGCCACGGCCCAGTCGACGAGCTCGGCCGAGTCGAGCCGACGGCCCGGCATGGCGTCGACGACGGCGTGGTACTCGTCGACGAAGTCGGCGACGGCCGCCCACGCCGGACGGTCGCGGACCGCCGAGAGCCGACGCAGGTCGTCGGGCGAGAGCCCCTGTTCTGTCGCGCGCATCATCACCTCGCGCAGCTCGGTGCGGAACCCCCTCAGCACGCGGACCCGAGGGCCGAGCTCGTCGGGCCACCGGGGGCCCGTGCCGTCGGCCTCGTGGCCCTCGAGCAGCGAACGGACGACCGAGTCGTGGTCGCCGCCGGTCAGCAGCGCCGGGGGCTCGGCCCCGGCCAGGCGGGCGGCGTGGCCCACCACGTCGAAGGCGAGCGAGGAGACGGTGCGCGCGAGCGGGCCGGGGGTCGGCACGTCGAGCCGCGCCGCCAGGACGTCGCGGAGGCGCGTGGCCGTCGTGCGGGACGGCGTCAGCGCAGTCACCGAGCCGGGCGCCCAGCCACGGGTCTCGAGGCGGTCGGCGACGAACTCGACCAGCGCGGTCGTCTTGCCCGTGCCCGGGGCGCCGATCACCGCCGCGGAGACGCCGTCCGCCAGGTCGAGCACCGCCCGCTGGGACGCGTCGAGGTCGACGGCGGGCCGCGCGTCGGTGCCCGACACGGGGCGGAAGGAGGTCGTCACCATGCTCTCGACGCTAGCTGGTGCCGCCGACACCGAGCAGCGACGCCCCCTGGTCCCGCCGCGGCGCTTGCGCTCTCGGTGAACGCGCGAGGCCGTGTCCGGCCGGGTCGGATATCGTGACGACGTGGACATTCGCATCGGCATCACCAACAGCCCCCGTGAGATCAGCTTCGAGACGTCGCAGACCGCGGCAGAGGTCGAGGCCATCGTCGCCGGCGCCCTCGACGGCGGCAAGACCTACGTCACCCTCGCCGGTTCCAAGGGCAAGACGTACCTCGTTCCCACCGCCTCCCTGGCCTACGTCGAGGTCGGCTCCGACGAGAACCGCCGCGTCGGCTTCGTCAGCTGACATGGAGCTGCTCTTCGTCGTGCTCGGCGGCGCGCTGCTGGGCTTCGTCGCCCACTTCGCGCTGCCTGCCCACGACACCCGCGGGGTGCTCCTCGCTCCTGCGGCCGGCGCGGCCGTCGCGGCCGTCGTGTGGGAGGTCCTCCTCCTCGCCGGCCTGCGGCCCGACGGCGGCTGGATCTGGGTCGTCGCGCTGCTGCTGTCGGGCGTCGCGGCGGTGGTGGTCTGCCGCGTCGCGGCGACCGTGAGGAGGCGCCGCGACGGCGACCTGCTCGCTCGCCTCACCCGAGGCTGACGGCGCCGGGGCGCAGAGGCGCAGAAGCGCCGGGCGTGGAGATCAGGCCGTGAGGCCGAGGGCGTCCATCCGGCGCGTGTGCGCCGCGACGAGCTCGGTGAAGACCGGCTCGAGACGCTCGTCGTCGGCCGACTCGTGCGAGGCGGAGATGGCCGCTCGCGCCACGAGCAACGTGTCGCCGACGAGGCGACGCCCCCAGAGGGCGAGCCGGGAGGCGAGCTGCGGGTCGTCGTCGATCGCCGCCGACAGCTCGGCCACGATCGCCGGCTCGTCGTCGCCTGCCTCGAGCACGCGCACGATGCGGTCCCTGTGGTCGGAGGAGAGCCCTGCCGCCAGCCGCACGAACACGTCGTTGAGCAGCCCGGCAGCGACGTAGGAGGCGAGGATCGCCTCGTGCCAGTCGGCGCCCTCGGTGCGGCGCCGGAACTCGTCCACGGCGTCGCGGTGAGGCTCCATCGAGGCCGTCGGGTCGCCTCCTGTGCGCTCGATCTCGGCCAGCAGGCCGCGGTGCCGGTCGAGCGTGCTGCCGGCGACACGGGCCGTCATGCGCTGTGCGCGGACGTGCGGCGCCGAGGCGGCGGCGCGGCCGAGGCCCTCGAAGAGCGACAGCTCGAGGTACGCGGCCTGGCCGAGGTACACGTCGAGATCGGGGGTGAAGTCGCCGAGCTCGACCCGGTTCACGGGCACCACCTTGGAGGCGGGCCGCGGCCACTGGATGGACGGGACGCCGCGCTGAGACCTCCGGCCCTTCCATGACACCACGCCGCAAGCTTACGGGGTCCGGGGGTCGCGACCGCACGACGGGCTAAACTGTCCGCGATCCGCCTACACATGAGACAGGGCAACTACGTGACTTTCACCGATCTTCAGATCGACCAGGACATGGTCGACGCACTGGCTGCGAAGGGGATCCTCGAACCGTTCCCCATCCAGACCCAGACCATCCCGCTCGCGCTCTCCGGCCAGGACATCATCGGCCAGGCCAAGACGGGCACCGGCAAGACCCTCGGCTTCGGCCTCCCCATCGTCCAGCGCATCGGCCTCTCCCCCGAGCCCGGCGTCAAGGTGCTCGTCGTCGTCCCCACGCGCGAGCTGTGCGTCCAGGTCGCCGAGGACCTCGAGGTCGCGACGTCCAACCGCGACACGAAGGTCGTCAGCATCTACGGCGGCAAGGCCTACGAGGGCCAGGTCGAGCAGCTCAAGGCCGGCGCCCAGATCGTGGTGGGCACCCCCGGGCGCCTCCTCGACCTGGCCGGCCAGCGCCTCCTCGACCTCAAGGGCGTGCAGGAAGTGGTGCTCGACGAGGCCGACAAGATGCTCGACCTCGGGTTCCTCAGCGACATCGAGAAGATCTTCCAGCAAGTGCCCGCCACGCGGCACACCATGCTGTTCTCGGCGACGATGCCCGGCCCGATCGTGGCCCTGGCCCGCCGCTTCATGACGAAGCCGATCCACATCCGCGCGACCGACCCCGACGAGGGCCTGACGCAGGCGAACATCAAGCACGTCGTCTACCGGGCGCACTCGCTCGACAAGGACGAGGTCATCGCGCGCATCCTCCAGTCCGAGGGCCGCGGCAAGACCGTGGTCTTCACCCGCACCAAGCGCGCCGCCGCCAAGCTGGTCGAAGAGCTCAACGACCGCGGCTTCAACGCCGCCGCCGTGCACGGCGACCTCAACCAAGAACAGCGCGAGCGCGCCATGGCGGCTTTCAAGGCCGGCAAGAAGGACATCCTGATCGCGACCGACGTCGCTGCCCGCGGCATCGACGTCAACGACGTCACGCACGTGATCAACCACACCGTGCCCGACGACCACGACACCTACCTGCACCGTGCCGGCCGCACCGGCCGCGCGGGCAAGACCGGCATCGCGGTCACGTTCGTCGACTGGGACGACCTGCACAAGTGGGCCCTGATCAACCGAGCCCTCGACATGGGCCAGCCCGAGCCCGTCGAGACGTACTCGTCGAGCCCGCACCTCTTCGAGGACCTCGACATCCCCGTCGGCACGAAGGGCCGCCTCAAGTCGGCCCCGAAGGCCGCCGTCGAGGGAGGCGCGGCGACGGCCCGCGAGCGCAACCCCGGCTCGCGCAGCCGGTCCCGCGGCGCGGAGGCCGACTCGGGTCGCCGTGGCGGCGAGGCCGACTCCGGTCGCCGCGGCGGCGAGCAGTCCTCGCGCCGCGACCAGGCTCCCCGTCGCGACCAGGCGCCGAGCGAGGCCCCGGCAGCTGCGCCCGCCGGCGACGGCGAGGCCCCGCGCCGCCGCAGCCGGACGCGCCGCCGCCGCCCGGCCGGCGACGCGCCCACGTCGTAGCCCCGGCTCGCGTTCCCCGAGGAGGCCCCGCACCGTCACGGTGCGGGGCCTCCGTCGTCGCACGGCCGCCGATGCCGCTCCCGCGTCTCCGAACGCTCGAGGGCGGGTCGCCGGCGTCGAGGGCGGGTCGCCGCGGACCCGCCCTCGACGCAGACGACCCGCCCTCGGCGAACCACGAGGGGCAGCGGCCGAGCGGTCAGCCCTCGACGGGGCCCCAGCCGGTGGCGGCGTCGACGATGCGCGCCAGCTGCTCGGGGTCGGTGCTGTTCTCGCCCAGGCGGTTCGGCTTGCCCGTCCCGTGGTAGTCGCTCGACCCCGTCGTGATGAGGTCGTGCCGGGCCGCGAGCTCGCGCAGGCGCTCGGCGCCCGCCTCCGTGTTCTCGCGGTGCCGCACCTCGACGCCGAGCAGTCCCGCCTCGACGAGCTGGTCGAACGACCGTGCCGAGATGTTCGTGTCGCGTCCGCGCGTGGCGGGGTGCGCGATCACGGGCACGCCGCCCGCCGCGCGGATGAGCCGGATGGCGTCGATCGGACTGGGGGCCTCGTGCGGCTCGTAGTAGCCGGAGCGCCAGTGCAGGATGCCCGCGAACGCGGCGCTGCGGTCGGGTGCGAGGCCCTTGGCGACGAGAGCGTCCGCGATGTGCGGCCGTCCGAGGGTCGCTCCGGGGGTCGACTGTGCCAGGACGTCGCCCCAGTTCACGTCGTAGTCGGCGGCGATGCGCTCGACGATGCGCTCGGCGCGGTGCAGGCGGCTGTCGCGCAGGCGCGCCGTCTCAGCCACGAGGGCCGCGTCCTCCGGGTCGAAGAGGTAGGCCAGCATGTGCACGCTGTTCATGCCGAGCCGCGTGCTCATCTCCATGCCCGGCACGAGGGTCATCCCGGTGCCCGCGACGGCCCGCGTGGCCTCCGACCAGCCCCCGGTCGAGTCGTGGTCGGTCAGCGCCACCACCGCGAGGCCCGCTGACGCGGCCGCGGCGACGAGCTCGGCGGGGGTCTCCGTGCCGTCCGAGACGCTGCTGTGGGTGTGCAGGTCGATCGGGCGGTGGGACATCCCTCCATCGTAGGCCGACGTCGGTCCGGCCCGCCCGGGCGTCCTCCGTGCACAGGACGGGCGGTCGCCTATGCTCGGTCCCGCCATGATCCGTCGTCTCGTCGCCTTCGTCCTCGTCCTCGCGGTCGCCGCCGCCCTGTTCGTCGCGCTCTGGCCGCAGCAGCTCGACCTGCAGCGGACCTGGCCGCTCGCCCAGCTCGTCTCCTTCCGCGGGGCGGCAGCAGCCGTCGCCGGCGCGCTGGCCGTGGTCCTCTTCGTCGTCGGGATCGCCGCCCGCCCCCTGCGGTCCATCGCCGCCTCCCTCGGGGTGCTGCTGCTCGTCTTCGGCGCGGTGTCGATCGGCGTGGCCGCCGCCAGGGGCCTCGGCCGGGACGACTTCGTCGAGGCGCTGCCGACCGACCTCACGGTCGTCGTCTGGAACACCGAGGGCGGTGCCCCGGGCGCCGAGGCGATCGCCGGGCTCGCCGTCGAGGAGGGCGCGGAGATCGTGAGCCTGCCCGAGACGAGCGCCGAGGTCGCGACGGCCGTTGCCGAGGCGATGGGCGCCGCCGGCCTGCCGATGACCGTCAAGACGGTCGAGTACCCCGACGTCGACGGCTCGAAGCCCACCTCGCTCCTGCTGGCCGCGGGGCTCGGCGAGTACACCGTGGCCCTCGCGGAGGACGGCTCGGCCGTCGAGACCACCCCGCTCATGCCGTCGGTGGTCGCGACCCCGGTCTCGGGCACGGGCCCGACGATCGTCGCCGCCCACCCCGTCGCGCCGACCACCTCGCAGATGGACGCCTGGGACTCGGGCCTCAGCTACCTCGCCGAGGCCTGCACCGACGGGAACGTCATCATGGCGGGCGACTTCAACGCGACCCTCGACCACATGGCCGGCCTGGGCACCGCGGGCGGCGCACTCGGCCGCTGCCGTGACGTCGGGGTGACCACCGCCAACGCCGGCCTCGGCACCTGGCCCACCGACCTGCCGCCGCTGCTCGGCACCCCCATCGACCACGTCCTCGCGACGCGTTCGTGGATGCCGACCGGCTACAAGGTCGTCACCGACCTCGACGAGGCCGGGACCGACCACCGACCCGTCGTCGCGCAGCTCACCATGACCGGCGCCTGACGCCCGGCCCCTGACGCAGGCCGCCCCACGCCGCACCGGGTTGGACGCCCCGCGACTTCGCGGGACAATGGCGGGATGGACGCACAGAAGGCACCCCGTGCCACCACGAACCGATCGACGACCCCCCGCTCGGACTCGTTCAAGGACTACATCTCGTCCCGGTGGGCCGATCGCGACGAGGTGATGCCCGCCGCCCGTGAGGAGGCCGCCTACGCGGCCGCCCGCAGGGCTCGCCTGTCCGAGCTGCACCGAGGCGAGCGCCTCGTCGTGCCGGCGGGACGCGCCAAGGTCCGCTCGAACGACTGCGACTACCCGTTCCGGGCGCACTCCGCGTTCGCGCACCTCACCGGCTGGGGCTCCGCCACCGTGCCCGGCTCGGTGCTCGTCCTCGAGCCGACCGACGAGGGGCACGACGCCACGCTCTACTTCCGGGCCAGCGCCGGCCGAGAGTCCGACGAGTTCTACGCCGACCCCGAGATCGGCGAGTTCTGGACGGGGCCCCGCCCGTCGCTGGCGCAGGTGGGCGCGGACCTCGCCCTGGCCACCCGCGAGCTCGCCGAGCTCGACGCGGTCGTCGCCTCCTCCTCCGCCGCCACCCTCGTGCTGCGCGAGGCGGACCCGGAGCTGACCGCGCGCGTCGACGCCGTCGTCGCGGCCGCGGCCGACGCGAGCGGCCTGGCCGGCACGGACGCCGACGAGACGTCCGTCGACGTCGACGTCCTGGCCCGCGACGCCAGCGAGCTGCGCCTCGTGAAGGACGCGTGGGAGGTGGCCCAGATGCGACAGGCCGTGGCCGTCACCGGCCGCGGCTTCTCGGACGTCATCGCCGACTTCGAGGACATCGTCGCGCACCCCCGCGGCGAGCGCCTCGTCGAGGGCACCTTCAACCGTCGCGCCCGAGCCGACGGGAACACCGTCGGCTACGACACCATCGCGGCCGCCGGCGACCACGCCTGCGTGCTGCACTGGACCCGCAACGACGGCCCCGTCGCCGACGGCGACCTGATCCTGATCGACGCCGGCATCGAGCTCGACAGCCTCTACACGGCCGACATCACGCGCACCCTGCCGGTCTCCGGCCGGTTCAGCGACGTGCAGCGACTCGTCTACGAGGCGGTGCTCGAGGCGGCCGACGCCGCGTTCGCCATCGTGCGCCCCGGCATCGCGTTCCGCGAGATCCACGCGGCCGCGATGCAGGTCATCGCCGAGCGCACCGCCGAGTGGGGCTTCCTGCCCGTCAGCGCCGAGGAGAGCCTCGAGCCCGACCACCAGTACCACCGCCGCTACATGGTGCACGGCACCAGCCACCACCTCGGCATGGACGTGCACGACTGCGCCGCCGCCCGCCGTGATCTCTACCTCGACGGCGTGCTCGAGCCCGGCATGGTGTTCACCATCGAGCCCGGGCTGTACTTCCAGCCCGACGACCTCACGGTGCCCGAGGAGTTCCGCGGCATCGGCGTCCGGATCGAGGACGACATCCTCGTGACGGCCGACGGTGCCGAGAACCTGTCCGTGGGCATCCCGCGCACGGTCGCGGACGTCGAGGCCTGGATCGCCCGCCCGTAGCCCCGCGTCCACGCACGAGAGCCCCGGTCCCCCTGAGGGGCCGGGGCTCTCGTGCGTCCGGGCACGACCTGGCAGGAGGCGCGGGCCGAGCACCGAGCGTCAGTCGCGCCCGGCGCCCGCCTCCGAGTCCGTGCTGTCCAGGTCTCCGGCGGGCCCCGCCAGGTCGTCGCCGCGTCGCCTGCTGGTGACGAGCACGACGACCACGGCCGCGAGGGCCAGCACGACGATGCCGATCCCGATGCCCACGACGAGGCCGAGGTTCGACTCGTCCGCGTCGGCAGGCTGGTCGGAGGCCCCGGCGGTGGCGTCGTCGGCCGGGCCGGCCGAGGCCGACGGGGCCGCGGCGCTCGTCGACTCCGCGCCTCCTGGCTCGGCGGATGCCGTGGGCTGCCCACCGGCCTCCCCTGCCGTGCCCTCGTCCGACGTGTCGCAGACGGGCCGGGCGGCCGCGCCCTCGGCGACGGTCGCCCCGGCGGGCGGCGCCCAGGTGAAGGGCAGCGACGCCGACACGGTGTGCCCGTCGGCCGAGACGGCCTGGTAGGTCATCGTGTAGTCGCCCGCGGCGCCGAGCGCGACCCCCGTGCTGAGGGTGGGCCCGCTGCTGGTGGAGCAGCCGTCCTCGAAGTGCCGGCCGGAGGCGTCGGTCACCTCGAGCACGTTCGACGAGCCGGTGCCCGACAGGTCGAGGACGACGTCGTTGAAGGTGATCGACGCCTCGGTCAGCTCGGTGGACTGCGTGCTGCCCTCGGCGGGCGTGCTGCTCACGACGTAGTCGTGCGCGGACGCGGACGAGACCGGTGCGAGCGCGAGCAGGCCCGCCGCCCCGACGCCGACGACGCCGGCCGCGAGCGCCCCGCGGACGGGACGCCTGAAGGGACGCTGGCCGCTCACCGGGCGACGCGTCGTGGTCGAGGAGGCGCGGATCACCGGCGCTCCCCCGCCGCGTCGGTCCCTGGCCGGGTCGCACCCGCGACACGCGGTCGTCGGGTCAGCGCGACGACGCTCACGACGAGCGCGACGGCGCCGAGCGCGAGCCCGCCGATGCCGAGGCCCACGGCGACCGAGTCCGAGGCAGAGCCGGAGCCGGCGTCGCCGGACGACGAGTCGTCGCCCGCAGCGACGGCTGCGTCGTCCGAGCCGCCCGACATGTCGTGGCCGCCGTGCTCGTCGGCGGGCGGCGCGTCCTCGACGTAGAGCACAGGGGCCGGGAACTCCGGCTCCTCGCCGGAGGCGGGCGTCTCGTCCGCCCAGTCGACGACCGTGCCGTCCGAGTAGGTCTGGTGGGCGGGCAGCGTGATCGACCCGGTCTCGGGCACGGCCCCCGCGGAGATCACGAACTGCTGGAACTCGCCAGGGCCGACCTGGGTGCCGGGGTCGGCCGTCCAGGTGACCTCGGTGGGCGCCTCCGTCACGGTCGCGCCGTCGATCTCGACGGGCTCGGGCAGGGCGCTCGTGGTCACGACCGTCGTCCAGCCCGGCAGCGGCTGGTAGGTGACCGACGTGAAGGGCGTGTCGGTCGGCAGGTCGACGGTGAGCCCCACCGTGCCGGCCGTGGCCGACTCGGTCGGCACCTTGAAGGTGAGGGTGGAGTACGAGCCGGCGTCGACCTGTGCCGGGTTCACCCGGACGTGCGCCGATGCCGCGAGGGGCGCGGCGAGCGTGAGGAGGGCCGCGGCGCCGAGGGCGGCGCCGACGCGCGCGGCGACGGCCGGGCGCGAGGAGGAACGTGTCGTGGTCATGGTGGTGGTCCTGTCTGGCCGCGCGACGGCGGCCGGTGTCGTCTGGTCTGGGCTCCGTCGTCGAGCGGACGACGGAGTGCGTCCCGGCGTCGGTGGCGACGACGGGGCGGGGATCAGACGGGCAGGGGCGGACCGCGGAGAGGCCGGGCGCCGATCGCCCGGAGGGGCGGCGCGCGCCGACCGGGCAGGGCGAGGACGGGACGGAGGCGCGGACCGGTGCTGACGGGCGGCACCGTCCCCGAGAGCGCACGCCGCACCCGGGCGAGACCGTCGGCGGCCATGAGGGCCAGTCGCTCGAGGCAGTGGGCGCCCCAGCGCAGCCCGACCACGGTGACGAGCGCGGCCGCCGCGTGGGCGGCCCACATGAGCCCGCCGGCCATCGCCATCTGGTGCCCGCCCGACGCGGCGAGCAGGTCGGACGCACCGGCCGTGACGACGAGCGGCGAGTGGTGCCCGCCCACGGAGGAGGCGCCCGAGCCCGCGGCGCCGCCCAGCGAGAACAGGAGGTGGAACGCGAGCTGGCTGGCGGCGACCGAGACGGCGAGCCGGAGGAGCGAGGCGCGACGACCGGTCAGCGCGATGCAGAGGGGCACCGAGAAGGCGAGCGCGAGCACGACCCCGAGCGTGCCGGGCTCGGCTCCGCCGCCCGCGACGTGCGAGAAGGCGGCGACCACGACGGAGAAGCCGGCGGTCAGCCAGCCGCGGACGAACCGCGTCCATCTCGGGGCCATGGCGCTCTCTCGGGGTCGGGGACGGTCGCGCCAGTTTACCGGGGGTGGAGGACGCCGACCGGCGGCTGCGGGCGAGGTGCGTCGACGCCGAGCGACCTGGCCCGCTGCGGCGGTCTGCGGCTGCGGGACAGCGGGTCACGGGTCCGCAACGATCCTGCACGGCCGGCCGACCGCCTCCTACGCTCGGCCCATGGAGCGGGGACGCAGGACGATGACGACCGGGGCGGCGCTCGTCGTGCTGCTGGCGACCGGCGGCTGCGCCCTCGACAGCACGGCGCCGCCGAGGCCCGTGGCCGAGGTCGTCGAGGGTGCGCCCGACTGTGCGCTGAGCACCGACGCCTGGATCGTGCCAGGGCCGGGCGACGCGCCGTCGGCCCCGCCGCCTCCCCTGGCCGGGTCGGTGCCGGACGGCTTCACGCCGGTGTCCGCCGTGCGGTGCGCCTGGTCGACGGACAGCGTCGACGACGCCGAGGGTCGCTGGTCCGCCCGCCGGGAGACGACCTGGACGGAGGGGCTCGACCGGGTTCTCGCCGCCCTCGCCGTGCCCGACGAGACCGGCGGCTCTGGCATGTGCACCGCCGACATGGAGATCGTGCCCGACCTCTGGCTGACCTCCGCCGACGGCCGGTCGATGCGTGCGGCCTGGCCTGTCACGCCCTGTGGCAAGACGCTGCCCGGCACGCACGACGTCCTCGAGGCGCTGCCCGTCGAGGACGAGCGCCTCGTGCGCGTCACCCACGTCCAGAGCCGGGCGGCGCTCGACGCCGGGTGCAGCATGCAGGCCTCCCTGCCGTGGATGCTCGGCGGCTCGGGGATCGTGACCGAGCTGCCCGGCCCGGACGACCTCGACCGCGCCTGCGTGTACGCGGTCGACCCGCCGCTCCCGGACCCGACCGCGCCGGCCGACAGCCCGTTCGGCGCCGGCGACGGCTCCGGCTCTGCGGCCGCGCCGGGGACGATCTCGAAGTCGGTCACGAGCGGGACGTCCACGCGGGTCGTGCCGCTCGCGGAGGGCGTCGGGGCCCGGCTGGTGCTCGCCGCCGGGCAGCCGTCGACGCCCGGGCTCGAGCAGTGCGAAGTGACCGCGACGTCGTTCGTGACGTTCCCCGAGCACGTGCCGGGCGCCTCCCTGCCGGCGGACCCCCGCCTGACCGCCGAGCTGGACGGCTGCGGGCGGCTGCTGACGAGCGACGGAGGCGCCAGGCCCTTCCCCGAGGAGATCGCGGCGGCGCTGCGAGGCTGACAGGACCGACCGGACCGACCGACCGGCTGGCCGGCCGGCGTGCGCGCGGTCGCGTCAGCGCCCGGTCTGCGGCTCCGCGAGGATCTGCTGGGCGCGGTGGGTCAGCTCCGGGTCGACGACGATCTGGTAGCTGCGGGCGAGCACCTGGTGGGTCGAGGTGAAGTCGCGGCGACGGCGGCTGATCGCGAAGCTGGCGAGGCCGTAGAGCATGCCGAAGCCGGCGCCGATCAGCGAGGCCGCGAGGATCGTCGTGACGGAGGCGGTGTCCGGCGAGAAGAGGAGCATGACGGCCCCGAAGAAGACGCCGATCCAGAGGCCGGTGACCGCGCCCGCGAGCGCCGCGCGGCCGTAGGTGAGCCGCCCGGTGACGCGCTCGACCGTGGTGAGCTCGTTCCCGATGATGGCGAGCTGCTTGATGGGGAACTCGGCGTGCGACAGGCGCTCGACGACCGCCTGGGCCTCGGGGTAGCTGGCGTACGTCCCGAGGACGTCGCCCCTCGGCAGGGTCGGGATGCTCGGCGCTCGGCGGCCCCACGGGCTCGGGTTCGTCATGAGAGCAGTGAAACACGTCGACCCGGGCGACAGCACGCGGCACGGTCGGGCTGAGCGACTAACTTGGAGGCGTGAGCGCCACCAGAGTCTTCGTCGCCCGTCTCGCCGGGTGCTCCGTCTTCGACCCCGCCGGCGACAAGGTGGGCAAGGTCAGGGACGTCCTCGTCGTCTACCGCCGTGACGACCCGCCGAGGGTCGTCGGCCTGATCGTCGAGGTCCCCGGCAAGCGTCGCGTGTTCGTCAGCATCGGCCGCGTCACGAGCATCGGCTCGGGGCAGATCATCACGAGCGGCACCATCACGCTGCGTCGCTTCGAGCAGCGCGGCGGCGAGACCCGCGTCATCGCCGAGATGCTCGGCCGCAGGGTCTCGCTGCGTCGCGACGGCGGCCGCGCCGTCGTCGAGGACGTCGCGATCGACGAGGTCAGCGAGGGCGACTGGGAGATCGGGCAGCTGTTCCTGCGGCGCCCCAAGACCACGCCGTCGCCGTTCGGCAAGGGCCCCACCGCGTTCGCCACGTGGGACGAGGTGACAGAGGAGAACGAGCCCGGCGAGGCCCAGAGCGCCGAGCACCTCATCGCCGCCTACTCCGACCTCGTGCCCGCCGACCTCGCCAACACGCTGCTCGACCTGACCCCCGAGCGCCGCCTCGAGGTCGCCTCCGAGCTGTCCGACGACCGTCTCGCCGACGTGCTCGAGGAGCTGCCGGAGGACGAGCAGGTCGAGATCTTCTCGCAGCTCGACGACCAGCGCGCCGCAGGCGTGCTCGACCAGATGCAGCCCGACGACGCCGCAGACCTCATGTCCCAGCTCGGCGACGAGCGCAAGGAGCAGCTGCTCCAGCTGATGGAGCCGGAGGAGGCGGACGACGTCCGCATGCTGCTCAGCTACGACGCCGACACCGCCGGCGGGCTGATGACCACCGAGCCGGTCATCGTCTCGGCCGACGCGACCGTGGCCGAGGGCCTCGCCCTCATCCGTCGCCACGAGCTGGCACCGGCGCTCGGGGCCGCCGTGTGCGTGACGCTGCCGCCGTACGAGCCGCCGACCGGGCGGTTCCTCGGCATGGTGCACTTCCAGCGGATGCTCCGCTACCCGCCGAACGAGCGGCTCGGCACGCTGCTCGACCAGCAGCTCGAGCCCGTCCACGTCGACGCGACCGCCCTCGAGGTCACCCGGGTGATGGCGACCTACAACCTCGTCAGCGTGCCCGTCGTCGACGCCGCCCACCGCCTCGTCGGGGTGGTGACCATCGACGACGTCCTGGACCACGTGCTGCCCGACGACTGGCGCAGCAACGACCAGGACAGACCGCTCAGCCGCTCTCGGTCACGCGCCCGCCGCGCCCCCCTGACCACCACCCCGACCACGCCCACGACCCCGAGGAGGACCACCGGTGGCACGCGATAACCGCAGCACGGTCCGCCTCGACTCCCCCAAGGGCCTCCGCACCCGCGTCCTCCCCGGCAGGAGGCGCGCGGGCCGCGACCGGTTCGGCCGCGCCACCGAGGCGATCGCGCGGGCGATGGGCACGCCGCAGTTCCTGCTCGCCCTCACGGGCTTCTGCGTCCTCTGGATGGTCTACAACACGACGGCGCCCGAGAGCATCCGCTTCGACAGCGCGGCCATCGGCTTCACGGCGCTGACGCTGATCCTGTCGCTCCAGGCCTCGTACGCGGCGCCCCTCATCCTCCTCGCGCAGAACCGCCAGGACGACCGCGACCGCGTGCAGTTCGAGCAGGACCGCCAGCGCGCCGAGCGCAACCTCGCCGACACCGAGTACCTCGCCCGCGAGGTCGTCGCCCTGCGCATCGCGATCCGCGACATGGCCAGCAAGGACTTCATCCGCGCCGAGCTGCGCAGCCTGCTGGACGAGATCGACCGTCGCGAGGACGAGTCGACGGCGGCGAGCAGCACGGACGACGCGTCTCGTGGCTGACGTCGGCACCGGGCTCGCGGGAGGCGCCTCCTCGGCTGCCGGCACGAGCTCCGCCGCCGATCGCGTGCGCACGGCGCTCGGCTCGGTGCTCGACCCGGAGATCCGTCGACCGGTCACCGAGCTCGACATGATCGGCGACGTGTCGGTCGACGCGGCGGGCGCGGCGACCGTCGCCGTGAAGCTGACCATCGTCGGCTGCCCCGCGGCCGACACCATCGAGCGCGACGTGCGCGCGGCGACCGCCTCGGTCGACGGCGTCACGGACGTGACGGTCGACGTCACCGTCATGACGAAGGAGGAGCGGCACGCGCTCACCGAGAAGCTCCGGGCCGGCAGGGGTGCCCGCGTGCAGCAGTTCGGGCCCGACTCGTTGACGCGCGTCATCGCCGTCACCAGCGGCAAGGGAGGCGTGGGCAAGTCGACCGTGACCGCCAACCTGGCCGTCTCGCTCGCGGCCCGCGGCCTGTCGGTCGGCATCGTCGACGCCGACGTCTACGGCTTCAGCATCCCGGGCCTGCTCGGCCTCGTCGGCCCGGACGGCGCCGCCGTGAAGCCCACGCAGGTCGACGACATGATCCTGCCGCCCGTCGCCCACGGCGTGAAGGTCATCTCGATCGGGATGTTCGTCGACGACTCGTCCGTCGCGGTCGCCTGGCGCGGCCCCATGCTGCACCGCACCATCCAGCAGTTCCTCACCGACGTGTTCTTCGGCGACCTCGACGTGCTGCTGCTCGACCTTCCGCCCGGCACCGGCGACGTCGCCATCTCGGTCGGGCAGCTGCTGCCCCACGCCGAGGTGCTCGTCGTCACGACGCCGCAGCCCGCGGCGGCCGACGTCGCCGAGCGCAGCGGTGTCGTCGCCCGCCAGACCGGCCAGCGCCTCCTCGGCGTGGTCGAGAACATGGCCGGGCTGGCCCAGCCGGACGGGACCGTCCTCGAGCTGTTCGGCACGGGAGGCGGCGCCGAGACCGCACGCCGCCTCTCGGCCGGGCAGGAGGCCGAGGTGCCGCTGCTCGCCAGCGTGCCGCTCAGCCTCGGGCTGCGCGAGGGCGGCGACCTCGGCGCCCCCGTCGTCGTCGCGGCGCCGGAAGACCCCGCGGCGCGCGTCATCGACGCTCTCGCCGGCATCCTCGCGGTGCGGCCGCGCAGCCTCGTCGGCCGACGGCTCGGCCTCAGCGTCAGCTGACGCGTCGGTCGAGTTGCCCCGGATGGTGCCCCGCACACGAACGGAGCAGCGATCCGGGGCAACTCGAACCTCGCGACATGCGGCGCCCGGGTGCACGAGAGGCCCCCGTGCGCGTGCACGGGGGCCTCTCGGGTGTCTCGTTCGCTCGCCTCTCGCGGGCGGCCGCGCTCAGGAGGAGACGCGACCTGCCCGCCTGCGCGTCATCGGTTCCAGCACGGACCGACGACGGGAGGAGGCGGCGACGAGCCGACTAGGACCAGCGGGTGAAGGTGCGGGTCGGGATGGCGCGGTAACCGTCACGGGCGACCGAGACGACGGATCCGACGATGCCGATGCTCGCGGCGACGGCCAGGACGATGATTCCGATGAACATTTTCTTCTCTTTGTCTGCGCTGTCGCGCGGTGTGGGCAGGACGATCGACCGCCTCCCGGACCGGATCGTGCGGGGGCACGACGACAGGTCTGGCAGGCGGTCGGTCAGCCTCGTTGCGGATGCTCGGGACCAGGTCGACCGAGCGGAGAGGGCATGGGGTCCCTCTGATGACAAGATCAAGTGTGCGCCTCGACAAAGGGAAGCACAACCATGCTTTTCTACCGTGACACCGTAGAATCGCTACATGGACGTCAAGAGGCTCGAACTGCTCAGGGAACTCGCCGAGCGGGGCAGCATCGCCGCCGTCGCCAAGGCCACGCACCGCACGCCGTCGGCCGTCTCGCAGCAGCTCAAGGTGCTCGAGAAGGAGGCCGGGGTCGCCCTGACCGAGCGCGTGGGCCGCGGCGTCGTCCTCACGGGCTCGGGCCGCGTCCTCGCCCAGACCGCCACCGACGTCGCCGTCGCCCTCGAGCGCGCGCAGGCGGTCTGGGCCGACTTCGTCGCGACGCCCCAGGGCGAGGTCACCCTCGCGACCTTCCCCACCGGCGGCCAGATGCTGCTCCCCGGGCTGCTCCGCACCATCGCCGAGACGCCGGGGCTGACGGTCGTGGCGACCGACCACGACCCGTCGATCCTCGAGTTCGCCGACCTCGCCGCCGACCACGACGTCGTCGTCGCGCACTCCCCCGACGGGCGCGCCTGGCGCGGACGCGGGCTGGTCACGGTCCCGCTGCTCACCGAGCCCCTCGACGTCGCGCTGCCGGCCGACCACCGCCTCGCGGGACGGGCCTCGCTCTCGCCCGGGGACCTCGAGGGCGAGACGTGGATAGGGGTCCCGACGGACTTCCCGTTCGAGTGGGTCTACCGCGAGATCGAGCGCGTCACGGGCAGCCCCGTGCGCGTCGCCCAGCGCTTCAGCGACACCAAGGTCACCGAGTCGCTCGTGGGCGCCGGCCTCGGCATCGCCGTGCTGCCGCGGTTCACCGCGAAGGAGGCGCGGGACGACATGGTCCTGCTGCCCCTCGAGAGCATCCGGGCCGTCCGCTACGTCTCGGTGCTGATGCGTCGTGACCGTGCGGAGCGACCGTCGGTGCGACGGGTCGTCGACGCCCTGCGGGCCGAGGCCTCACGCGTCGCCGCGCTGCACGGCGGAGTCTGAGGGGACGACACCGGCGGGCAGGTCGACTAGGTCGCCTCCGCGTCCCACGGGGGGACCTCGCCGACGGCGAGCGGCTCGGGCGCCGGGCGCGGGCCCCCGCCGGGGAGGCCGACGGACACCGCGGCCGCCGTCGCCGGGGCCATCGCCCCCGACACCGGCTTCGTGGCCGCCTCGGGGGCGTCGAGCAGGGCGTCGCGGATGATGCGCCGGGGGTCGTACTGCCGAGGGTCGAGCTTCTGCCACTCGACCTCGTCGAACTCGGGCCCCATCTCGTCGCGCATGCGGGCCTTGGCGCCGTTGGCCATGTCGCGCAGGCTACGGACGAGCTGGGCCAGCTTGGAGGCGTAGCCGGGCAGGCGCTCGGGGCCGAGGAGGAAGACGGCGAGCACGCCGATCACCAGCAGCTTGTCGAACGTCAGACCGAACAGGGACACGCATGCAGACTAACGTCTGCCCCCGACAGCCAGCCCCTAGGCTTGGGCACCGAGGAGTGAGTGTGTCGCAGATCGAATCGAGCTGGAAGTTCGCGGAAGAACTCGTGACGGAGAGCGGACCGCTGGCCGAGGCCCGGCAGCATTCCCTCGAGGTCGGGGTCGAGGCCGTCTCCCCCGCCGTGGGCGCGCAGCTGGCCGTGGCCACCGCCTCGTCGCGGGCCAGGAGCATCATCGAGATCGGCACCGGCGTCGGCGTCAGCGGCCTCTGGTTGCTCACCGGTGCGCCCGACGCGACCCTCACCTCCATCGACCGCGAGATCGAGCACCAGCAGGCCGCCAGGGACGCCTACCTGCGCGGCGGTGTCCACGCCGCCCGCGTGCGGCTGATCACGGGCCGTGCGGCCGAGGTGCTGCCGCGCATGAACGAGAACAGCTACGACGTCGTCTTCGTCGACGCCGACCCCGGCTCCGTCATCGAGTACGTCGAGCACGGGCTCCGCATGGCCCGCCCCGGCGGCCTCGTGCTCGTGGCGCACGCCCTGTGGCACGGCGCGGTGGCCAACCCCGCCCGGCGCGACGCGACCACGACCGGGTTCCGCACCCTGCTCACCGAGGTGTCGACGTCCCCGGCCGTGATCAGCTCGCTGTCGACGGCGGGCGACGGGCTCCTCCAGCTCGTCAAGCGCTGACGCCTCCGGGCCCGGGGCTCTGGGTCCGGCACCCTGGGCCCGGCACCCGCACGTCGGCGCTCGCACGCCGACGCCCCGCCAGCCAGTTGGCCGACGGGGCGTCGAGGGTGATGCGGGAGGTCGTGCCTAGTCGCCGACGACGTTCGCCAGCGCGTCGTGGAGCTCTCGTGCTTCGTCGTCGTTGACCGACACCACGAGGCGGCCGCCACCTTCGAGCGGAACACGCACGATGATGAGACGGCCCTCCTTCACGGCCTCCATAGGCCCGTCGCCGGTCCTCGGCTTCATGGCTGCCATCAGATAGTCCCCTTTCGCGAAGATTCAGATCCCATTATCTGTGATTCTCCCGCTGAGACCTAAACAAGAGGAGGCGTCACGTCGCTCACGGCGGCGTCCAGTCGTAGCCGTCCACCCACCAGCACCAGTCGATCCAGAGCCACTGACCCGCCACGAAGAGCAGGACGATCCCGATCCGCCAGGCCCTCGAGCGCGGCAGCGCGAGCACGCCGAGCAGCGGGAACAACGGCATCAGCAGGCGCCACGTGCTCGACTGGGGGAAGAACACGGCGAGCAGGTAGAGCGCGTAGGCGAGGCTCCAGAGCCGCAGGTCGACGCCGAGGCGTCGTCCCCACGGCCCGAGCAGGAGCACCCCGAAGACGATCAGCGAGATCACCAGCAGAGCCACCCCCAGACCACCCGGGAACCACCAGTTCGCACCCTCGATCCAGGGCGTGAACGGCACGAGCGGGCCGTAGCCGATGTACGCCGAGCGCCAGGCGAGCTCGGTCTCGGTGTACGCGTCGAGCCTGCCGGTGACGAGACCCGCGACGAGCAGCCAGCCGACCCCGAAGACGGCGGTCGAGACCGTGGCGATCCCGGCGGCGAGCATCTCCCGACCCGGGAACGGGTCGTCGCGTCGGTGCCACCAGCGCCAGATCGTGTGCAGCCCCAGCGCGAGCGCCAGGGGCAGGGCGCCCGGTCGCGTGAACGACATGACGAGCACCACCGGCAGCATCGCGACGTAGCGCCGCCGCAGGAGGAGCAGCAGTGCGGCACACAGCAGGAAGAGGAACATCGACTCCGCGTAGGCCACCTGCAGCAGCGGGGACAACGGCGAGGCGCAGAAGAGCACGACGCCGAAGAGCGCCGTGCCCTCGGGCAGCACGTGCCTGAGGAGCTTGTGGAACAGCAGCGCCGTGCCGCCGGCGAAGGCGGTCGAGACGACCACCGCCAGCGTCGCGAAGGAGGCGCCGGTCAGCTCCATGAGACCGCGGACGAGGAGAGGGTAGGCCGGCATGAACGCCCACGCGTTCTCGGCGACGTGGCCCGTCTCGGTGAGCGGCAGGGTCGACGGGTACCCGACCGCCGCGATGATGTAGTACCAGTGGCCGTCCCAGATGCTGGCGAAGCTCGCGTAGTCAGGGCTGGCCAGGGTCCAGGCGTTCGCGCCCTGGCGCTGCGCGAAGCTGACGAGCAGGGCCGTGCTGACGATGCGCGAGACGGCGAAGACTCCGAGCACGCGGGCCCACCACGGCAGCAGCCGCCAGCGCACGGTCAGCCGGCGGCGCACGTCGGCGCCGCGCGAGCCCGGACGGAGCGACGACGCCGGACGGGCCGACGTCGCCGGGGACGGCCTCGTGGTCAGGCCGTCAGCCACGCCCGCAGTCCGCGCTCGTTGTCGGTGATCTGCTGCACGGGCACGCGCTCGTCGTCGTGGTGGGCCAACAGCGGGTCGCCGGGGCCGTAGTTGACTGCGGGCACGCCCAGTGCGGAGAACCGCGCGACGTCGGTCCAGCCGTACTTCGGCTTCGCCTCGCCGCCGACCGCCTCGAGGAACTGCCGGGCGAGCGGCGCGTCCAGGCCGGGACGGGCGCCGGGCGCGAGGTCGACGATCGTCACGTCGAAGCCGGCGAACAGCTCGCGCACGTGGGCGACGGCCTCGTCGGCGCTGCGGCTCGGCGCGAAGCGGTAGTTGACGTGCACCATGCACTCGTCGGGGATGACGTTGCCGGCGACGCCGCCCGAGATGCCGACGGCGTTCAGCCCCTCGCGGTACACGAGCCCGTCGACCTCGACCTCGCGGGCCTCGTACGCGGCGAGCACGTCGAGGATCGGGGCCGCCGCGTGGATGGCGTTCGAGCCGACCCACGAGCGGGCGCTGTGCGACCGGGCCCCGAACGTGCGGATCTCCGCCCGCAGGTTGCCGTTGCAGCCGCCCTCGACCTCGCTGCGCGTCGGCTCGCCCAGGATGGCGAAGTCGGCCTCGAGGAGGTGCGGGTGCAGCCGTGCGAGCCGGCCCAGCCCGTTGAGGGCGTCCGACACCTCTTCGTGGTCGTACCAGACCCACGTGACGTCGACCAAGGGCTCGGTCAGCTCGACGGCGAGACGGAGGTGGACGGCGCTGCCTGCCTTCATGTCGACGGTGCCGCGGCCCCACAGCCACTCGACGCCGTCGTCGTCGGTCTCGTAGCGGGTCGGCAGGTTGTCGTTCAGCGGCACGGTGTCGATGTGGCCCGCGATCACCACGCGGCTCGGACGACCGAGCTCGGTGCGCGCGACGATCGCGTCGCCGTCGCGGAACAGCGTGAGGTGGTCGTGGCCCTCGAGGGTCTGCCAGATCGAGTCGGTCACCGCCTGCTCGTTCCCGGAGACGGACTCGACGTCGCAGAGCTGGCGGGTGACGTCGACGGCGGACACGCTCAGGTCGAAGGGCGGCATGGACCCGAGTGTAGGGCCGGTGCCCGGCAGGTCGCCGGGCGGCGCCTCCCCCTCGCCCTACGATCGAGGGCATGACCTCGGACTCCCCCGCCGCCACCCACGCCCACGGGTACGGGCTCGCCACCGTCGCCAGCGACGGCAGCACGCTCGACACCTGGTTCCCCGCCCCGTCGCTCGGCCGCCTGCCCGCCGACCGCGACCCGGCCCTCGTGCCCGCCGAGATCGCGGACGCCGCCGGGCCGGACGCGCGCCGTGGCGTCGACCTCGTCCCCGTGACCGTCGAGATCGAGCTGGGCGCGCCTCCTGCGTCCACCCCCGACGCGTACCTGCGGCTGCACCTGCTCAGCCACCTTCTCGTCGCGCCGAACACCATCGCCCTCGACGGCGTCTTCGGCCACCTGCCCATCGTCGTGTGGACCAACGCCGGCCCGGTCCACCCGGACGACTTCACCCGCCTGCGCCCGTCCCTGCAGCGGGCGGGCATCGCGACGACCGGCATCGACAAGTTCCCGCGGATGCTCGACTACGTCACGCCCGACCGCGTGCGCATCGCCGACGCCTCACGCGTGCGCCTCGGCGCCCACCTCTCGCCCGGCACCACGGTGATGCACGAGGGCTTCGTCAACTTCAACGCGGGCACCCTCGGCGCCTCGATGGTGGAGGGCCGCATCTCGCAGGGCGTCGTCGTCGGCGACGGGTCGGACATCGGAGGCGGCGCCTCCATCATGGGGACCCTCTCGGGAGGCGGCACCCAGCGGATCACGATCGGCGAGCGCGCCCTGCTCGGCGCGAACGCCGGCATCGGCATCGCGATCGGCGACGACACCGTCGTCGAGGCCGGCCTCTACGTCACGGCGGGCACCAAGGTCGTCGTCGTGGGCGGCACGCCGACGAACGACGGCAAGCAGCAGACCGTCAAGGCCGTCGAGCTCTCCGGCCGTCCCGGCCTGCTGTTCCGCCGCAACTCGGTCACCGGCGCCGTCGAGGTGCTGCCCCGCAAGGGCCACGGCATCACGCTCAACTCGCAGCTGCACGCGTAGCCGCGACGACAGGACGGGCGGGTCCGTCGTCCCCGGGTCGTCGTCGACGCCCGGTCACGCCGGACCCGCCCGTCTGCGCTGCTGGTGCCGCTGCTAGCGCTGCGGCCAGTCGCGCTGGGTCTCGCCCAGGTACAGCTGCTGGGGGCGGCCGATCTTGGTCGCCGGGTCCTGGTTCATCTCACGCCAGTGCGCGATCCAGCCGGGCAGGCGGCCGATGGCGAACAGCACCGTGAACATGCGCGGCGGGAAGCCCATCGCCTTGTAGATCACGCCGGTGTAGAAGTCGACGTTGGGGTAGAGCTTGCGCTCGACGAAGTAGTCGTCGGCGAGGGCGATGTCCTCGAGCTCCATGGCGATGTCGAGCAGGTCGTCCTTGACGCCGAGGGCCGCGAGCACCTCGGTCGCGCTCTCCTTCACGAGGCGGGCACGGGGGTCGAAGTTCTTGTAGACCCGGTGGCCGAAGCCCATGAGCTTGACGCCGTCCTCTTTGTTCTTGACCCGCTCGACGAAGCGCTCGACGCCCTGGCCGCTGTCGCGGATCTCGGCGAGCATCGTGAGCACGGCCTCGTTCGCGCCGCCGTGCAGCGGGCCGTACAGCGCGCTGATGCCGGCCGAGATCGACGAGAACATGTTCGCCTGCGTCGAGCCGACGAGGCGGACGGTCGACGTCGACGCGTTCTGCTCGTGGTCCTCGTGCAGGATGAGGAGGCGCTCCAGAGCCTTCGAGAGGACAGGGTTCACCTCGTACGGCTCGGCCATCGTGCCGAAGTTCAGCTTGAGGAAGTTGTCGACGAAGCTGAGCGAGTTGTCGGGGTAGAGGAACGCCTGGCCGAGGCTCTTCTTGTGCGCGTAGGCGGCGATGACCGGCAGCTTCGCGAGCAGGCGGATCGTCTGCAGCTCGACCTGCGCGGGGTCGCTGACGCTCATCGAGCCCTCGTAGAAGGTGCCGAGGGCACCCACGGCGCTCGAGAGCACCGACATGGGGTGCGCGTTGTGCGGCAGCGCGTCGAAGAACCGGCGGAGGTCTTCGTGCAGCAGGGTGTGGCGGCGGATGCGGGCGTCGAAGTCGGCCAGCTCGTCGGCCGACGGCAGCTCGCCGTAGATGAGCAGCCACGCGGTCTCGAGGTAGGTCGAGTTCTCGGCGACCTGCTCGATCGGGTACCCGCGGTAACGCAGGATGCCCTCGTCACCGTCGATGTAGGTGATCTTCGAGCGGGTCGCGGACGTGTTCACGAACCCGGTGTCGAGGGTCGTGTAGCCGGTCTGCTTGGTGAAGCTCGAGATGTCGATCGAGGAGGCACCCTGGGTGCTCGGCACGATCGGGAACTCGGCCGTCCCCCCCGGGAACTGCAGCGTGGCCTTCTGGGCGTCGTTGGCAGGATCAGTCACCCTGTCACCCTACCGGTCAGCCCCGGAGGCGCTCCACGGCCGCGGCGATCCGCTCGTCGGTCGTCGTCAGCGCGACCCGCACGTGGCGCCCGCCGTCGACGCCGTAGAAGCTGCCGGGCGCGACGAGCACGCCGCGCTCGGCGAACCAGTCGACGCTCGCCCAGCTGTCTTCGTCACGGGTGACCCAGAGGTACAGGCCGGCCTCGCTGTGGTCGATGCGGAAGCCCGCGGCCTCGAGCGCGGGTGCCAGGGCAGCCCGCCGGGCCCGGTAGCGCTCCTTCTGCTCGGCGACGTGCGCCTCGTCGCCGAGGGCGACGCGCATCGCCTCCTGCACCGGGGCAGGCGGCATCAGGCCGGCGTGCTTGCGGACGGCGAGCAGCTGGGCGATCACGTGGTCGCAGCCGGCCACGAAGCCGGCCCGGTAGCCGGCGAGGTTCGACTGCTTGCTGAGTGAGTAGACGCTGACGACGCCGCGCAGGTCGTCGCCGACGACCCGCGGGTCGAGGATGCAGGGCGTCGGGGTGTCGGCCCACTCGCCCTCCCAGCCGAGCTCGGCGTAGCACTCGTCGCCCGCCACGACGGCCCCGAGCTCGCGGCCGCGCGCCACGACCGCACGCAGGTGCTCGTGGTCGAGGACGGCGCCGTCGGGGTTGCCGGGGCTGTTCACCCAGATCAGCCGGGTCGACTCCGGCCACTCGGCGGGGTCGTCGCTGGCCAGCACGTCGGCGCCGACGAGGGCGGCCCCGAGCGCGTAGGTCGGGTAGGCGGCGACGGGGTGCACGACGGTGTCGCCGGGGCCGAGGCCGAGCCAGAGGGCCATGCCCGCGATCAGCTCCTTGGAGCCGATCGTGGGCAGGACGTTCGCGTCCTCGAGGCCGGACACGCCCCTCCTGCGCTCGTACCACTCGGCGACGGCCGCCCGCAGCGCGGGGGTGCCGGCGACCTGCGGGTAGGCGTGGGCGTCGGTCGCGGCGGAGAGCGCCCTGGCGACGACCTCGGGGGTGGGGTCGACGGGCGAGCCGACCGAGAGGTCGACGATGCCGCCCTCGTGCCGACGGGCGACGGCGGCCGCCGCGGCGAGCGAGTCCCAGGGGAAGTCGGGCAGCGACAGCGCCACGATCGCTGCGGGCCTAGGCCTGTGCGCCCTGCGGGGGCAGGACGGAGATGACGGGGTGGTCCTTCGCGATGACCCCGACCTTGGCCGCGCCGCCGGGCGAGCCGATCTCGTCGAAGAACTCGACGTTGGCCTTGTAGTAGTCGGCCCACTTGTCGGGCAGGTCGTCTTCGTAGTAGATCGCCTCGACGGGGCAGACGGGCTCGCAGGCGCCGCAGTCGACGCATTCGTCGGGGTGGATGTAGAGCGAGCGTTCGCCCTCGTAGATGCAGTCGACGGGGCACTCGTCGATGCAGGCACGGTCTTTGACATCCACACAGGGCAGTGCGATCACATACGTCACGTTCGGGGGGTTCCCTTCACCTCGGGCAGAGGGTCCAGCCTAGCGCGCCGTCGGCTGGGTGCCGGCGGACGAAGCCGACGAGGGGTCGGAGGCGGCGTCCGACGAGGAGGCGGTGGCCCCGCCCACGGGACCCGCGCCCCGCTGCGGCAGGGTCGGCCAGGCGATCACGACCATCGCGATCAGAAGGGGCCCGAAGGTCCACGCGTAGCCGGGGCCGTTGGCCGGCACGAGCGCCGAGCCGCCCGCGCCCGGCTGAGACAGCAGCGCGGCGGCGCCGAGCAGGCCGAGCGCGACCGCGACGGCGACGACCCGGGAGCCGAAGAGGAGGCGCATGCCGGCCAGCAGCGCCGCGGCCATGACCAGCGACAGCACGAGCCCCGACCAGATCGGAGTGCCGGCGACGGTGACGGTGCCCTGGTGGGCCACCGTGCCGAGGGCCCCGAAGACGGCTCCCGCGGCGAGGGTGAGCACCGTGGTCGCCACGCGGCCGCCGGTGGTCATGTCGGCGAACTCGGAAGCACCGGCCGGGCCGGACGCGCGGGAGTCGGGCTCCGGCACGAAGCGGAACGACTCGCTGGTGGCCACGGGCTGGACGGCGCCGTGGGGGAAGCGGATCCCGGCCGCGCCATGCGGCAGGTCGACGACCTCGACCTGCGTGCGGTAGCGGCGCAGCGCCGCCAGGCGGCGAGCGGTCGAGGCTCGGACGTCGACGGTGCGGACGGACCCGTCGGCGGCGAGCGCCTCGGCCTCGGCGCCCGTCGCCTGCTCGGCGCCGGCGACGACCGCGAAGAAGGGCACCTCGGCCAGGCGGGCGACCCGCACCGCGGCGCGGTTGGCCCGCACGTGGTCGGGGTGGTGGTAGCCGCCGTCCTCGTCGTAGCTGACGATCGCCGTCGGCCGCACGGACTCGACCACGGCCTGCAGGTCGGACACGATCTCGCCGAACTCGGCGGCGCAGAAGGCGGCGCCGTGCAGGTCGGGGGTCGGACCGGCCACGCCGTCCGAGCGCCAGACCATGCCGCTGTCGCGGTAGACCCGGGCGGCGAGCCCGTGGGTGCGCGCCTCGGGGTCGCCGAGGAACCGGTGGTCGCGGACGCCGAGGTCGCGCATGGCCTCGGCGATCTCGCCCTCGCGGTGGGCGGCGAGGGCCGCCTCGTCGCCGCGCAGGCGGGCCAGGTCGTCGGGCATGACCTCGCCGAGCTCGCCGCGGGTGCAGGTGACGATGGTGACCTCGGCGCCGGCGTCGACCAGGGCGGCGATCGTGCCGCCCGTCGCGATGGTCTCGTCGTCGGGGTGCGCGTGCACGAACAGGACCCGCTCGGCCCGCAGGGCGGAGGGCTGGCCGGGGCGGGCATCGGAGGCGGAGCCGAAGTACGTCATCACTGGACAGGATATGCCGCGCCGCACTATGGTCGGTCCGGCCCGGGAAGCTGGTGAGGTTAGCCTAACCAAACTACCCGGACCGGTGGCGGTCCGCCCCACCACCGCAAGCCCCTCTCTCGAAAGCCGTCGCCCGTGCTCGCCAACTACCTCATCGGACTCCGCGAGGGCCTCGAGGCCGCCCTCGTCGTCGGCATCCTCATCGCCGCCGTCGTCAAGCTCGGCCGCCGCGACGTCCTCCCCCGCCTCTGGCTCGGCGTCGCCGCCGCCGTCGTCCTCTCGCTCGGCCTCGGCGCCGTGCTCACCTTCGGCGCGTACGGCCTGACGTTCCAGGCCCAGGAGATCATCGGCGGCGGCCTCTCGGTCGTCGCCGTCGGGTTCGTCACCTGGATGGTGTTCTGGATGGCCCGGACGGCACGCAGCATGCGCGGCGAGCTCGAGTCGAGCCTCGACCGCGCGATCGCCGGCGGCGCCTGGGCGGTCGTCGCCCTCGCCTTCCTGTCCGTCGGACGCGAGGGCATCGAGACCGCCCTGTTCGTCTGGGCCACGGTGCAGTCGACGGGCGGCGGCGAGGCGCCGGTCGTCGGCGCCCTGCTCGGCATCCTCACCGCCGTCGCGATCGAGGTCGCGATCTACCGCGGGGTCGTCCGCCTCGACCTGCGCCGCTTCTTCACGGTCACCGGGTACCTGCTCGTGCTCGTCGCGGCCGGGGTGCTCGCGTACGGGATCGGAGACCTGCAGGAGGCGGGCGTGCTGCCGGGCCGCACCTCCCTCGCCTTCGACGTCAGCGCCGCCGTGCCCCCGACGAGCTGGTGGGGCACCCTGCTGCAGGGCCTCGTCAACTTCACCCCGACGCCGAGCTGGCTGCAGGCGGGCGTCTGGCTCGCCTACCTCGCCGTCGTCGTCCCGCTGTTCGCCCGCGCCACCCGTGGCCGTGCGCCGCGTCCCGCGGAGGCGACCACCGCCTCCTCGTCCGGCAGCACCGCCACCTCCCCCACCGACCGTCCCACCACCCGCACGACCGCAGGAGCACCCCGATGACCCCTCGCCCCCTCGCCCTCGTCTCCGGCGCGGCGCTCGTCGCGCTCGCCCTGACCGGCTGCGTCGCGAACTCCCCCGGCGGCGCCGCCACCGCCGGCGCGACCGTCGTCACGGTCGACGGGAACGCCGACGCGTGCTCGCTCTCGGCCACCACGGCACCGAGCGGTCCCGTCACGTTCACCGTCACCAACACGGGGGACGACAACACCGAGTTCGAGCTGCTCGCCTCCGACGGCCTCCGCATCATCAGCGAGAAGGAGAACATCGGGCCGGGCACCAGCGCCTCGATGACCGTCGCGGTGCAGCCAGGCGACTACGTCACGGCGTGCATCCCCGGCCTCGTCGGCGAGGGCGTCCGCGCACCGTTCACCGTGACCGACTCGGGCGCCGACGTGACCCCCGTGGGCACCGAGAAGGAGCAGGTCGACGCCGCGGCCGCCGCGTACCTCGGCTACGTGAAGGACCAGGTCGGCCAGCTCGTCCCCGCGACCCAGGCCTTCCTCGACGCGTACACGACCGGTGACGACGCCCTCGCCCGCAGCCTGTACCCGACCGCCCGCGCCCACTACGAGCGCATCGAGCCCGTCGCCGAGTCGTTCGGCGACCTCGACCCGAAGATCGACTTCCGCGAGGCGGACGTCGAGCCCGGCACCGAGTGGACCGGCTGGCACCGGATCGAGAAGGACCTCTGGCAGCCGACCGCCGACGAGAACGGCGGCGAGGCGTACACGCCCCTCACCGCGGACGAGCGCACCCGCTTCGCCGACCTGCTCACGTCGGACACGGCCGAGCTGCAGTCCGCCGTCACGGCGAGCGGGTTCTCGATCAGCATCGACACGATCAGCAACGGCGCCGTCGGCCTGATGGACGAGGTCGCCACCGGCAAGATCACCGGCGAGGAGGAGATCTGGTCGCACACCGACCTCTGGGACTTCCAGGGCAACCTCGAGGGCGCCCGCGTCGCCTACGAGGGCGTGCGCGACATCGTCGCCGAGAAGGACGGGGAGCTCGTCGACCGCATCGACACCCGCCTCTCTGCCCTCGAGCAGCTGCTCGCCTCGTACGGCAGCCTCGAGACCGGCTACCCCTCGTACACGGAGCTGACCGACGCCGACAAGAAGAAGCTCAGCGACGCCGTCAACGCCCTGAGCGAGCCCCTCAGCGAGCTCACCTCGACGCTGGTCGGCTGACGGGTGCGCGAGGGCGGACGATGACGGACGAGGAGGCGCGGGGCGCGACGGGCGAGACGGCCGCGGCCGACGACACCACGGGCCGCGGCGGCGCGTCGCGCGGGCTCTCCCGACGAGGGCTGCTGGGCCTGATCGGCACGGGGGTCGGCGCGGGTGCCCTCGGCGTAGGGGTCGGGGTCGGCGGCGACCGGGCCCTGCAGGCCCACGCGCAGGGCACCTCCGGCGCCGCGGCACGCTACCCGTTCGCCGGCCGGCACCAGTCCGGAATCACCACCGCGGCCCAGGACCGCCTGCACTTCGCCTCCTTCGACATGGCCGCGGGCACCACGCGGCGCGACCTCGTCGAGCTGCTGCAGGACTGGAGCGCCGCCGCCGCCCGTCTGACCCAGGGCCTCGACGTCAGCGAGACGGGCGCGACCGGTGGCTCCCCGCTCGCGCCGCCCGACGACACCGGGGAGGCGACGGGCCTGCCCGCCGCCGGCCTCACGGTCACCATCGGCTTCGGCCCGACCCTGTTCACCGACGCCACGGGGGCCGACCGGTACGGCATCGCCTCGCAACGGCCCGCCGCCCTCGTCGACCTGCCGCACTTCTCGGGCGACCAGCTCGAGGAGGCGCTGACCGGCGGGGACCTGTGCGTCCAGGCCTGCAGCGACGACCCGCAGGTCGCGGTGCACGCCGTGCGCAACCTGTCGCGCATCGCCTTCGGCCGGGCGTCGCTCCGCTGGTCGCAGCTCGGCTTCGGCCGCACCTCGTCGACGACCCGCGGCCAGTCGACGCCGCGCAACCTGTTCGGCTTCAAGGACGGCACGGCGAACCTGCGCGCCGAGGACGGCGCCGCCGTCGAGCAGGGCGTCTGGGCCGCCGGCAGCGACGGGGCCGGCTGGATGGACGGCGGCTCGTACCTCGTCTCGCGCAAGATCCGCATGACGATCGAGACCTGGGACCACGCCTCGCTCGCCGAGCAGCAGACGGTCGTCGGCCGCGACAAGGGCGAGGGCGCGCCCCTGTCGGGCGGCTCGGAGTTCACGGCCCCCGACTTCGCCGCCGTGGCGGCGGACGGCTCGGGCCCGGCCATCGCCGTCGACTCGCACGTGGCGCTCGCCCACCCGGACCAGCACGGCGGGGCGACCCTGCTGCGCCGCGGCTACAACTTCGTCGACGGCAACGACTCGCTCGGGCGACTCGACGCCGGGCTCTTCTTCATCGCGTTCCAGCGAGACCCTCGCCGACAGTTCGTGCCGATCCAGACGGCGCTCGCCCGGAACGACCGGATGAACGAGTACCTCAAGCACGTCGGCTCGGGGATCTTCGCCGTGCCGCCGGGGGCGAGCCAGGGCGGCTGGGTCGGCGAGACCCTGCTCGGGTGAGGCGCGCCTCCTGCGGGGGGCCGTGGCGTGACCGGAGCGGCCGCTCGGCTAGACGGGCGTGACGACGTAGGTCGCGATCACGGCGCCGTCGGACGACTGCGTCGTGAGCGTGAGCAGCACCCGCCACGTCGGGCCCGTGAAGGTGCCGAGCGCGGTGTCGCCGTCGACGTTCACGCCGCTGGCCGTGTAGCCCGCGCTCTCGAGCTGCGTCTGCGCCGTGGCGAAGTCGTCGAGGCTGCCGACGGTCAGCTGGGCGACCCAGCCGGTGCCCTCTGGCCCTGCTCCCCCGCCGCGGACCGTGCCGTCGAGCAGCGGCACGTCGGTCGGGAACGAGTCGGGCAGGGTGCCGTCGGTCGAGACGCTCGCTCCGCCGAGCACGTCGCCCACCGCGTCCTCGACGGTGCCGCGGACGCTCTCGACGCCCTGGTCGACGGCGCTGCCCACGATGTTGTCGACCATCGAGCCCTCGCCGCAGGCCGTCAGGCCGACGACGACCCCGCCGGCCAGCAGCAGGGCCGAGGCGGAGCGGACGAGACGGGTGCGGGGAGTGCGGGCGGTGCGGGTCAGCGTGGTCACGGCGACGACCGTAGCGCCCGCCGCTGTGCGGCACCGTGGAACGTGCGCCCCCTGCACGGCACCACCGCGCGTTCTCGTCGAGGGCGGGTCGCCTGCGTCGAGGGCGGGTCGCCGGCTACCCGCCCTCGGTGACGACGACCCGCCCTCGACGTACCCGGCGCTCTCTGCCGGGTACGTGGACGCGCTGCGTGGGCAGACAGCGAAGGAGGCGCCCCGCGCTGGTGCGGGGCGCCTCCTTCGTGACCTGGCCGGGTGGGCCCGATCGGGTGTCGCTCGTTACGCGTTCTGCTTCTTGAGGCGAGCCGTGCTGCGCTGGCGGGCGCTGGCGTCGAGCTCGACCTTGCGGATGCGGATGGCGTCGGGGGTGACCTCGACGCACTCGTCGTCACCGGCGAACTCGAGGGCCTCCTCGAGCGACAGCACCTTGGAGGGGGTCATCGACTCGAAGTTGTCGGCAGTCGACTGACGCATGTTGGTCAGCTTCTTCTCCTTGGTGATGTTGACGTCCATGTCGTCGGCGCGCGAGTTCTCGCCCACGACCATGCCCTCGTAGACCTCTTCGGTCGGCTGCACGAAGAACGTCATGCGCTCCTGCAGGTTGATGATCGCGAAGGGCGTGACGACGCCGGAGCGGTCGGCGATGATCGAGCCGTTGGTACGGGTCGAGATCTCGCCGGCCCAGGGGCCGTAGCCGTGGCTGATGCCGTTGGCGATGCCGGTGCCGCGCGTGTCGGTGAGGAACTGCGTGCGGAAGCCGATCAGGCCGCGCGAGGGGACGATGAACTCCATGCGGACCCAGCCCGAGCCGTGGTTCGCCATGTTCTCCATGCGGCCCTTGCGGGCGGCCATCAGCTGCGTGATCGCGCCGAGCCACTCGTCGGGCACGTCGATGGTCATGTGCTCGAACGGCTCCTGGAGCTTGCCGTTCTCGTCACGACGGGTGACGACCTGGGGCTTGCCGACGGTGAGCTCGAAGCCCTCGCGACGCATCTGCTCGACGAGGATGGCCAGCGCGAGCTCGCCGCGGCCCTGGACCTCCCACGCGTCGGGGCGTCCGATGTCGACGACCTTGAGCGAGACGTTTCCGATCAGCTCGCGGTCGAGCCTGTCCTTGACCATGCGGGCGGTCAGCTTGTGCCCCTTGACCTTGCCGATGATGGGCGAGGTGTTGGTGCCGATCGTCATCGAGATGGCGGGGTCGTCGACCGTGATGGTCGGGAGCGGCCGCACGTCGTCGGGGTCGGAGAGGGTCTCGCCGATGGTGATCGTGTCGAAGCCAGCGACCGCGACGATGTCGCCGGGGCCCGCGCTCTCGGCCGGGTAGCGGCTGAGGGCCTTCGTGATCAGCAGCTCGGTGATGCGGGCGTTCGCGACGGTGCCGTCGGCCTTGACCCAGGCGACGGTCTGGCCCTTCTTCAGGGTGCCGTGGAACACGCGGAGGAGCGCGAGGCGACCCAGGAACGGCGAGGCGTCGAGGTTGGTGACGTGCGCCTGCAGCGGGTGCTCGTCGTCGTAGGTCGGCGCGGGCACGTGCGTGAGGATCGCGTCGAACAGCGGCTCGAGGTCGTCGTTGTCGGGCAGCGAGCCGTCGGCGGGCTTGTTGACGGACGCGGCGCCGTTGCGGCCGGACGCGTAGACGACGGGCACGTTGAGGATGGCGTCGAGGTCGAGGTCGTCGACCTCTTCGCTCAGGTCGCTGGCCAGGCCGAGGAGCAGGTCCTGGCTCTCGGCGACGACCTCGTCGATGCGCGCGTCGGGGCGGTCGGTCTTGTTGACCAGCAGGATGACGGGGAGCTTGGCTGCGAGGGCCTTGCGGAGCACGAAGCGCGTCTGGGGCAGGGGCCCCTCCGACGCGTCGACGAGCAGCACGACGCCGTCGACCATGGACAGACCGCGCTCGACCTCGCCGCCGAAGTCGGCGTGGCCGGGGGTGTCGATCACGTTGATGGTGATCGGGCCGTCGGTCGCGTGGGCACCGTTGTAGAGCACCGCGGTGTTCTTCGCGAGGATCGTGATGCCCTTCTCGCGCTCGAGCTCGTTCGAGTCCATCATGCGGTCTTCGGTGTCGAAGTGCGCGTCGAACGAGTTCGTCTGCTTGAGCATGGCGTCGACGAGGGTCGTCTTGCCGTGGTCGACGTGGGCCACGATCGCCACGTTGCGCAGGTCGCTGCGGATGGCAGTCGCCATGGATGAATTCCTTACGAGAAGAGTCAGGGGGAAGTGGTCGAGACGAAGCCCGGCGAGAACAGTCTACGGCACGTGGTAAAGGGGCCCTCCCCCGTGCTCTCGGCACGGGAGGAGGGCCCCCTCACGGGCGGGCTGCCCGGGTGTCAGCGGCTCAGCGGCCGAACTCGAACTGCGCGCCCGGGATGGCCTCGAGCAGCTCGCGGGTGTACTGCTGCGACGGGTTCGCGAAGATCTCGTCGGTGGTGCCCGACTCGACGATGCGGCCCTTCTGCATGACGCAGACGTTGTCGGCGATGAGCCGGACGACCGCGAGGTCGTGCGTGATGAAGAGGTACGTCAGGCCCAGCTCGGTCTGCAGGTCGGTGAGCAGGTCGAGCACCTGCCCCTGCACGAGCACGTCGAGGGCCGAGACGGCCTCGTCGAGCACGATCACGTCGGGCTTGAGCGCGAGCGCCCTCGCCACGGCGATGCGCTGACGCTGCCCGCCCGAGAGCTCGCCCGGGTAGCGGTTGACCATCGAGACGGGCAGCGACACCTGTTTCAGCAGCTCGTGCACACGGGCCTGACGGCTCTTGTGGTCGCCGATGCCGTGCGTGACGAGCGGTTCGGCGATCGTGTTGCCGACGCTGTACATCGGGTCGAGCGAGCCGTACGGGTCCTGGAAGACCGGCTGCACGCGGCGACGGAACCCGAAGAGCTCCGAGCCCTTCAGCGCCCCGACGCTCTGGCCGTCGATCTTCACGGTGCCCGAGGTGATGCCCTCGAGCTGCAGCACCAGCTTGGCCACGGTCGACTTGCCCGAGCCCGACTCGCCGACGAGAGCCGTCGTCGTGCCGCGCGGGATCGAGAACGAGACGTCGTCGACGGCCCGCAGCTCGGTGGTCTTGAAGCCGCCCTGGCGGATCGCGTAGACCTTCGAGAGGTTCTCGACCTTGATGAACTCGGCGTTCGTGCGGCCGAGCTCCTCGCGCTGACGGGCACGGGCGATCAGGTCGGCGTCGTCCGCGCCCTCGTCGCTGACCTCGCCCGCGTGGCTGTGCGTGGGCTCGATCGTCGACTGGATCCGACGGCTGGCGAGGCTCGGCGCCGCCGCCACGAGGCGCTTCGTGTAGGGGTGCTGGGGGTTGGCCAGGATCTCCTTCGAGGGACCGGACTCGACCACGCGGCCCTTGTACATGACCACGAGCTTCTCGGCACGCTCGGCCGCCAGGCCGAGGTCGTGCGTGATGAAGAGCACCGAGGTGCCGTAGTCGCGCGTCAGCGTCTCGAGGTGATCGAGGATGCGCCGCTGCACGGTCACGTCGAGGGCCGAGGTCGGCTCGTCGGCGATGAGCAGCTTCGGGTGCGACGAGAGGCCGATGCCGATCAGCACGCGCTGGCGCATGCCGCCCGAGAACTGGTGGGGGAACTGCTTGAGGCGCTGGTCGGCGTCGCCGAGCCCTGCCTCCTGCAGCACCTCGATCGCTCGCTGCCGCACCGCCTGCTTGCCCGTGGCGACGCCGTTCGCACGGATCGCCTCCTCGACCTGGAAGCCGATGCTCCACACGGGGTTGAGGTTCGACATCGGGTCCTGCGGGACGTAGCCGATGTCGCGACCGCGGATCGCCTGCATCTCGGCGGCGGAGGCCTTCGTGAGGTCCTTGCCCTCGAAGAGGATCTGACCGCCCGTGACCTCGCCGGTGCCGGGCAGCAGGTCGATGATCGAGGTCGCGGTGGTCGACTTGCCCGAGCCCGACTCGCCCACGATCGCGAGGCGCTCGCCCGGCATCATGGTGAAGTCCACGCCGCGGACGGCGTCGACGTAGCCGGACTGCGTGCGGAAGCCGATCTTCAGGCCCTTGATCTCGAGCAGGGGGGTCGCGCCGGAGGCGGTGGACGCCTGGGCGGGTCGGGTGGAGGTGTCGCTCATCGACGGGCCCTCGCCTTCGGGTCGAGGGCGTCGCGCACGACGTCGCCCATCATCAGGAACGACAGCACCGTCACGCTCAGCGCGGCGGCCGGCCAGATCAGCGGCATCGGGGCGACCCGCAGGGACGACCGGGCGGCGTCGATGTCGTTGCCCCAGGACATGACCCCGCTGGGCAGGCCGATGCCGAGGAACGACAGCGTGGCCTCGGCCACGATGAACGTGCCGAGCGACACGGTGGCGACGACGATCACCGGGGTGATCGCGTTCGGCACGACGTGGCGCAGGAGGATGCGGAACCGCGAGACGCCGAGCGCCGTCGACGCCATCACGTAGTCGCTGCTCTTCGCGCCGAGCACCGAGCCGCGCATGATGCGCGCGATCTGTGGCCAGGCGAACAGCGACAGCACGAGGGCGACGGTCAGCGGCGTGCGCGAGGGCAGCACCGACATGAGCACGATCGCGCCGAGCACGGTGGGGATGGCGAAGAAGATGTCGCCGATGCGCGAGACGATCGCGTCGAGCCAGCCGCCGTAGTAGCCGGCGAGCGAGCCGATCACGATGCCGACGATCGTCACGATGACCGTGGCGAGGAGGCCGACGGTCAGGGAGGCGCGGGTGCCGTAGATCACCCGGGCGTAGACGTCGAGGCCCTGCAGGGTGAAGCCCATCGGGTGACCTGCCTCGGGGCCGCCGTTGCTCGAGCGGAGGTTCGCGCCCGACGTCGGGGACGTCGACGTGAACAGCTGCGGGAACACCGCGACGACGATGACGAGCAGGATCAGCACCGCGGAGATCCAGAACAGCGGGCGGGTCTTCATCGCGTCCCACGCGTCGTTCCAGCTCGAGCGGGGCTTCTCCGACTCGTCGACGGCGTCGACGGCCTTGAGCGGGGTGTCCTCGAGCGGCGCGACGTAGTGGTCGGGCGAGAGGCCGGGGGTCGGGTTACTTGGCATAGCGGATCCTCGGGTCGAGAACGGCGTAGAGCAGGTCCACGAGCAGGTTGGCCAGCATGAAGATGATGACCATCACGGCGACGAACGACACGACGGTCGGGCCCTCGCCGAGCTGGATGGCCCGGTAGACCGTGCCTCCCACGCCCTGGATGTTGAAGATGCCCTCGGTGACGATCGCGCCGACCATGAGCGAGCCGATGTCGACGCCCAGGTAGGTGATGACCGGGACCAGCGAGTTGCGCAGGATGTGCACGCCCACGACACGGCGGCGGGACAGGCCCTTGGCCGTTGCCGTGCGGACGAAGTCGGCGCTCATGTTCTCGGACACGGAGGCGCGGGTGAGCCTCACGATGTAGGCGAACGACACGGACGCCAGCACGATGGCGGGCAGGACGAGCTCGTTCCACGGAGCCTGCGAGCTCACGGTGGTGCGGAAGAGGCCGAGCTGGATGCCGAACACGTACTGCAGCACGAAGCCGATGACGAACGTCGGCACCGAGATGAGCAGCAGGGACACGACCAGCGCGCTGTTGTCGAAGACCTTGCCCTTGCGCAGGCCGGCGACGAGGCCGACCAGGATGCCGGCGACGGCCTCGAAGAGGAGGGCCAGCATCGCGAGACGGAAGGTGATCGGGAACGCCCGGACCAGCTCGTCGATGACCGGACGACCGGAGAAGGTCGTGCCGAGGTCACCCGTGAACAGCCCGCCGATGTAGAGCAGGTACTGCACGATGAACGGCTGGTCGAGGTTGTACTGGGCGCGGATGGCCTCGATGACCGCCGGGCTCGGCTGCTTCTCGCCGAAGAGCGCCGCCACGGGGTCGCCCGGCAGGGCGAAGACCATGAAGTAGATGAGGAACGTCGCCCCGAAGAAGACGGGGATCAGCTGGAGGAGGCGCCGGCCGGTGTACCAGAGCATCAGGCCGCCTCGGATTTCTGCGCGTGCATGGATGTCGCAATCGTGTGGAGGAAGGAGGTGGACGCCCTTCGGGGGGCCCGGGACAGGATGACCTGCCCGGACCCCCCGGGGACGAGGAGAGAGGCTACGCCGCTCTCGGTGCTGCTAGCCCTTGGTGACCTCGTAGAAGAGGGGCACCGAGTTCCAGCCGAACTCCACGTTGTCGACCGTGTCGGCCCAGACGCCCGTGACGTTCGAGTACCACAGCGGGACGACGGGCAGGTCCTGGAAGAGGACCTCCTGTGCCTGCTGGAAGTCGGCGGTCGCGTCCTCGGGCGAGGACGCCGCGGCGCCCTCGGCGAGCAGGCCGTCGAACTCGGTGCTGGTGTAGCGGCCGTAGTTCGAGCCGGCACCGGTCTGGTACAGCGGCGAGAGGAAGTTGTACAGCGAGGGGTAGTCGGCCTGCCATCCGGAGCGGAAGGCGCCGGTCATGGCGTCGTTGTCCTCGTCGTCGAGCAGCTCGGCGAAGGTCGGGTAGGACTGGCCCTCCGCCTTGATTCCGAGCGTGTCGGAGATGCTGTTCGTCGCGGCGTCGACCCAGTTCTGGTGGCCGCCGTCGGCGTTGTAGGCGAGGGTGAACGTCGTGTCGCCGTAGGGCGAGATGGCGTCGGCCTCGGCCCACAGCTCCTTGGCCTTGTCGGCGTCGTACGTCAGGACGTCCGAGCCCTCGAGGTCGTCCGAGTAGCCGTCGATGACCGGCGACGTGAAGTCCTTCGCCGGGGTGCGGGTGCCCTGGAAGATGACGTCGGTGATGTCGTCGCGGTTGATCGAGAGCGAGATGGCCTGGCGGCGCAGCTTGCCCTCCTCCGTCGTGCCGTCGAAGTGCTCGAGGTACTGCGGGATGGTGAACGACTGGAAGATCGCCGCGGGCTGGTTCACGTAACGGTCCGCGAAGTCGCTCTGGTAGGAGGCGAACTGGGCGTCCGGCACCTGGTCGAGGATGTCGAGGTTGCCCGACAGGGCGTCGGCGTAGGCCGCGTCCTGCGTGGTGTAGAACGTGATCGTCAGGCCGCCGTTGACGGGCTTGCGCGGACCGTCGTAGTCGGGGTTCGTGACGAGCTTGATGTCCTGGTTGTGGGTCCAGGCGCCTTCGCTCTCGAGCATGTACGGGCCGTTGCCGACGGGGTTCTCGCCGAAGGCGTCGACGTCGTCGTAGAACGACTCGGGCAGCGGCGAGAAGGCCGAGTAGCCGAGGCGGAGGGGCCAGTCGGCGGCGGGCGCGGACAGCTCGACCGTGAACTCGGTGTCGCTGACGACCTCGAGCTGGAGGTCGCTGTCGGCCTCGGCGTCGTAGCCCGCGATGTTGTCGAAGAAGTACGAGGCGCTCTGGGCGTTGGAGACCTGAGCGGCCCAGTTCCAGGCCTTCGTGAACGACTCGGACGTGACCGGCGTGCCATCGGTGAAGGTCTGGCCGTCCTTGAGCGTGATCGTCCAGAGCTGGTTGTCGTCGGACTCGATCGACTCGGCGGCGTCCATCTCGGACTCGCCGTCGGCGTTGTACGAGACGAGGCCCGCGAACACGGAGTCGATGATCTTGCCGCCGCCGACCTCGGTGGTGTTCGAGGGGACGAGCGGGTTCTGAGGCTCGTTGCCGTTGGTGGTGATGATGGCACTGGAGTCGCCCGAGCCGCTGTCGCCCGAGTCCCCACCGCTGGCGCAGCCCGTGAGGACGAGTGCTGCCGTCCCCACGACGGCGATGGCCCCGAGGCCCATGCGCGTCTTCTTCAATGTTCCTCCTGATGCGGGAAAGGACGCGGCGGGGCCCCCATGAGCCTCGCCGCGTTGGATGCAGTCACCCTAAGCACCGCACTCAGCCATCTCCAAACCCCTGGGAGAACGGTTACACGACGGAAACCAACTCGCCGTTTCTTTGCGTCAGCAGTCGATCCGTTGCGCGGCAGCCGCCGGAGGCGCAAGGATCCGCTGCGAGAAATCAGACAGCTGCCGGGTATCATCCGCAGCCGACCAGGGCGTCCCGTACGATCGGCGCGTGAGCGACAGAGACGACACGCTACCGCCAACGCCGGCGCCTACGCCACGGGACGGCGGGGCCGGCCCCCTCGACACGGGACGGGTCCGAACCGGCAGGGCGCGCCTCCGGGTCGAGATCGCGATCGTGCTCGGCCTGTCGCTCGGCGCCTCGGCCGTCTACTCGGTGCTGTCGATCGCCAACCGGCTGACCCGGGACGAGGCGCTGTCGCAGCAGACGGCGACGCTGAACTCCTCGCTCAGCGACCGCCCCGTCTTCGACCTGATCTACCAGCTGGTCGGCATCGCCGTCGACCTCGTGCCCGTGGCGCTCGTGGCGTACCTGCTCTGGAACGAGGCCCGCCCGCACCTCGGCCGCCTCGGGGTCGACTTCTCGCGCGCCGGCCGCGACGTGCTCGGCGGCGCAGGGCTGGCCCTCGCCATCGGCATCCCGGGCATCGGGCTCTACCTCGTCGGCAAGGCCCTCGACCTGACCGTGACCGTGGTGCCGACCGACCTCGCGGCCGAGTGGTGGACGGTGCCCGTGCTGCTGCTCTCGGCGCTGCGGGCGGGCGTGACCGAGGAGGTCATCGTCGTCGCCTACCTCTTCGCCCGGCTGCGCGACCTGGGCTGGCGCACCTGGCCGATCATCGTCGCGGCAGCGCTGCTGCGCGGCAGCTACCACCTGTACCAGGGCTTCGGCGCCTTCGTCGGCAACGTCGTGATGGGGCTGGTCTTCGGCTGGCTCTACACGCGGACCGGCCGGGTGCTGCCGCTCGTCGTCGCGCACCTCCTGATGGACGCGGCCGTGTTCGTCGGCTACCCGTGGGCCGCGACGACGTTCCCGGCCGCCTTCGGCCTGCCCTCCTAGGAGGCGCCTCCACGGCCACGGCACCTGGCCGACCCCGGCCAGGCGGCCAGCCCGACGCGGATCCGTTGCGACCTCGTCGCAGGCACGCACTCCCCCTTGACACCCGTCCGGGGGACGCGTCTCATGGTCGGTGCGGCGCGAGGCGTCGTGCCAGTTCCACACGCACCACCTCGATCGTCTCCCGGGTGCCGCTCGGGACGGTCCCCGTCACGCGAGCGCCCTCCGCGCCGCTCGGGGACCGGCACCCGCGGAGACCACGGGGGCGCCGCCTGGCCGCTGACGGGATCAGCAGCCGGACGGCGCCCCGCTCCCGTGCCTAGGCGAAGGCCTCGACCGGCGGGCAGGCGCAGAACAGGTTGCGGTCGCCCCAGGCCTGGTCGATGCGGCGGACCGGCGGCCAGTACTTGCCGCGCACGAGCGTGCGCACCGGGTAGACCGCCTCGTCGCGGCTGTACTCGCGGGTCCACTCCCCCGAGATGACGGACTCGGCCGTGTGGGGTGCACCTCGAAGGGGGCTCGACTCGGCGGTGAAGCGGCCCGACGCCACGTCGGCGGCCTCGCCGGCGATGGCGATCATCGCGTCGACGAAGCGGTCGATCTCGGCGAGGTCCTCGCTCTCGGTCGGCTCGACCATCAGCGTGCCCGCGACCGGGAACGACATCGTCGGCGAGTGGAACCCGTAGTCGATGAGGCGCTTGGCCACGTCGTCGACGGTCACGCCGGTGGCGTCGCGGAGCGGTCGCAGGTCGAGGATGCACTCGTGCGCGACGAGCCCGTTCTCGCCTGCGTAGAGCACCGGGAAGTGGTCGCGCAGCCGCGCCGCGACGTAGTTGGCCGAGAGCACCGCGGCGCCGGTCGCCGCGGCGAGGCCCTCTGTGCCCATCATGCGGACGTACGCCCAGCTGATCGGCAGGATGCTCGGCGACCCGTAGGGCGCGCTCGACACGGGCACGCCCGCGTGGGCGAGTCGCTCGCCTGCCGCGGCGGGCGAGGCGCCCGTGCGGCGGTCGGCCTGCTGCGCCAGGGGGTGGCCCGGCAGGTACGGGGCGAGGTGGGCCTTGGCCGCCACCGGTCCGACACCGGGACCGCCGCCTCCGTGCGGGATGCAGAACGTCTTGTGCAGGTTCAGGTGCGAGACGTCGCCGCCGAAGTCGCCGAACCGGGCGAAGCCGAGCAGCGCGTTGAGGTTCGCGCCGTCGACGTACACCTGGCCGCCGGCCGCGTGGACGGCGTCGGTCACCTCGCGGATGTCGTGCTCGTAGACGCCGTGCGTCGACGGGTACGTGATCATCAGCGCCGCGAGCTCGTCACGGTGCTGCTCGACCTTCGCCCGCAGGTCGCCGAGGTCGACGTCGCCCTGCTCGTTGCAGGCGACGACGACCACGCGCATGCCCGCGAGCACCGCGCTGGCGGCGTTCGTGCCGTGCGCGCTCTGAGGGATGAGGCACACGGTACGGGCCGTGTCGCCCGCCGCGAGGTGGAAGCCGCGGATCGCGAGCAGGCCCGCGAGCTCGCCCTGGCTGCCGGCGTTCGGCTGCAGCGAGACGGTGTCGTAGCCGGTGACCTCCGCCAGCCAGCCCTCGAGCTGGCCGATCATCTCGAGGTAGCCCTCGACGTCGGAGGCCGGCGCGAAGGGGTGCACGGCCGCGAACTCCGGCCAGGTCACGGCCGCCATCTCGGTCGCCGCGTTGAGCTTCATCGTGCAGCTGCCGAGCGGGATCATGCCGCGGTCGAGCGCGTAGTCCTTGTCGGCGAGGTGCTTCAGGTAGCGCATCATGCTGGTCTCGCTGCGGTGCGTGCGGAAGACCGGGTGCGTCAGGTAGTCGGAGGTGCGGCGGAGGCCCTCGGGCAGCACCTCGTCGCGCTCGTCGACGGACGGCGCGGCCTGCAGCGGGACGCCGAGCACAGCTGCCACCGCCTCGACGTCGTCGCGCGTCGTGGTCTCGTCGAGCGACAGCCGGATGCAGTCCTCGTCGACGGCCCAGAGCAGGTAGCCGCGGTCGTGCGCGGTCCGGACGATCTCGTCCGCCCGTCCGGGCACGAAGACCTGGAGCGTGTCGAAGAACACGTCGCTCTCGAGCTCGAGGTCGCTCGCGCGCACGGCGGCCGCGAGGTCGGCCGCGTGCGCGTGGACGCGGGACGCGATGTGCCGGAGGCCCCACGGGCCGTGGTAGACCGCGTACATCGAGGCCATCACGGCGAGCAGCACCTGGGCGGTGCAGATGTTCGACGTCGCCTTCTCGCGGCGGATGTGCTGCTCGCGGGTCTGCAGGCTGAGGCGGTAGGCCGGGTGGCCCTCCACGTCCTGCGAGACGCCGACGAGACGGCCGGGCAGCTGGCGCTCGAGCCCCGTGCGGACGGCCATGTAGCCGGCGTGCGGGCCGCCGAAGCCCATCGGCACGCCGAAGCGCTGGCTCGTGCCGACGGCGACGTCCGCCCCGAACTCGCCGGGCGGGCGGAGCAGGGTCATCGCGAGCAGGTCGGCGGCGACGACCGCGAGGCCGCCGGCGGCGTGGACGGCGGCGACGACCGCCTCCGGGTCCCAGACGCAGCCGGAGGCACCCGGGTACTGCACGAAGACCCCGAAGGCGTCGGGGATCTCGGCGGGATCGACGCTCGAGAGCTCGAGCTCGACGAGCTCGATGCCCACGGCCTCGGCGCGCCCCGCGAGCAGGGCCTTCGTCTGCGGCAGGGCGTCGGAGTCGACGACGAAGACGTCGGTGCGTGCCTTCGAGGCACGACGGGCGAGCAGCATGCCCTCGACGACGGCGGTGCCCTCGTCGAGCATCGACGCGTTGGCGGTGGTGAGGCCGGTCAGCTCGGAGACCATGGTCTGGAAGTTGATCAGCGCCTCGAGCCGGCCCTGCGAGATCTCGGGCTGGTACGGCGTGTAGGCCGTGTACCAGCTGGGGTTCTCGAGCACGTTGCGCTGGATCACGGCGGGCGTGACGGTGTCGTAGTAGCCGAGCCCGATCATGCTGCGCGAGGGGCGGCCGCGGTCGGCGAGCGCACGGAGCTCGGCCAGCGCCTCCTTCTCGCCGATCGGCGCCGGCAGCACCGAGGCGTCGACGGGCTCGGCGTGGATGCTGTCCGGCACGGCGGCACGGACGAGCGACTCGACGCTGTCGTGCCCGAGCAGCTCGAGCATGGCCGCCTGGTCGGCGGCGGTGGTGCCGACGTGGCGGTCGACGAAGCCGGTGGCGGCCCGGTCGGACCAGTCGCCGAAGACGGACCCCTGCGCGTCGCTCATTCGGCGGTGAGGGCGACGTACTCGTCGCGCGAGAGGAGGGACAGGCCGTCGGTGCTCGACAGGGTGATCTTGATCAGCCAGCCCTCGCCGAACGGGTCGCTGTTGACGAGGTCGGGGCTGTCGACGACGGCCTGGTTCGCCTCGAGCACGGTGCCGAGCGCGGGGGCGTAGAGCTCGCCGACCGACTTGGTCGACTCGATCTCGCCGACGACCTTGCCGGTCTCGACCTCGGTGCCCTCGGCGGGCAGGTCGACGTAGACGACGTCGCCGAGCTTCTCGGCGGCGTAGTCGGTGATGCCGACGGTGGCGGTGTCGCCGTCGATGAGCAGCCACTCGTGCTCGGAGGTGTACTGCAGGGCGGTGAGATCGGTCATGGCCGGTCCTTTCGAGGAGGCAGGGGCGCCGAGGAGGCGACGGCTGGAGCTTCGGCTGGGGGGAGGAGGGTCGAGGAGGCGGTCGTGCGGGAGCAGGTCAGGAACGCTTGTAGAACGGCAGCGACACGACGGACGCGGGGATCGCGGTGCCGCGGACGTCGACGGCCAGCGCGGGGCCGCGGTCGACGACCTCGGGGTCGACGAACGCCATGGCGACGGGGTGGCCGAGGGTGGGCGACAGGGCGCCGCTCGTGACCTCGCCGACGACGGTGCCGTCGTCGGTGACGACCGCGTAGCCGGCCCGTGCGGCACGGCGGCCCTCGAGCGTGAGGCCGACGAGCACACGGGCGTCGGGGGCAGGCTCGACGCCCGCCTTGCCCACGAACTCCTTCGAGGTGTCGACCACGCGGCCGAGGCCGGCCTGGGCGGGGCGGACCTCGAGGCCGAGCTCGTGGCCGTAGAGCGGCATCCCGGCCTCGAGCCGGAGGGTGTCGCGGCTGGCCAGCCCGGCGGGGACGAGGCCGCGCGGGCCGCCCGCCTCGGCCAGGGCGCCCCACAGCTCGGGTGCGAGCTCGGGCGCGAGGTAGAGCTCGAAGCCGTCTTCTCCCGTGTAGCCGGTGCGGGCGATCAGCACGGGGGCGTCGTCGAAGGTGCCCTGGAGCACGCGGTAGTAGCGCAGCGTCGACAGGGGCGCGTCGGGCTGCAGCCGGTCGGCGGTGACGAGCTCGTCGAGCACACCCTCGGCCGCGGGGCCCTGGATCGCGATGAGCGCGGTGTCGTCGCTCTCGTCGTCGACCGTGACGTCGAAGCCGTGCGCCCGGCTCGCGAGGGCGCCGAACGCGGCGTCGCGGTTCGAGGCGTTGGCGACGACGAGGTAGTCGTGCTCGTCGAGGCGGTAGACGACGAGGTCGTCGACGATGCCGCCCTCGGGGCTGAGAAGCAGCGAGTACTTCGCCCGGCCGACCGCGATGGTCGAGAGGGTGCCCGCGAGCGCCGCGTCGAGGAACGCCCCGGCGTCGGGCCCGACGACGGCGATCTCGGCCATGTGCGACAGGTCGAACAGCCCGGCGGCGGTGCGCACCGCGTGGTGCTCGGCCAGGTCGGAGCTGTAGCGGACCGGCATCTGCCAGCCGGCGAAGTCGGTGAAGCTGGCGCCGGCGGCGACGTGGACGTCGTGGAGGGGGCTGAGCCGCTCCTCCTGCTCGTCGGCGACGGCCTCCGCGTCCACCGCGTCGACGAGGTCGAGGGGCGCACCGTCGGCGGTCGCGACGCCCTCGGTGCCGTCGTCGGCGAGCGGCAGGTCGCCGGTCGTGGTGTCGGGGCCGACAGCGTCACGCACGTCGGCGGCGTCAGGCTGTTCAGCAACACCGTGCTCGGCGTCGTCGGGGCCGGGGGCGGCGGGCAGGTTCGAGGATGCGTCGGACATCTGCGGACTCCTGGGTGGACGGCCCGGCACCAGGTGACTCGGCCGGGATCGGCGTCGTGCAGCACCTGCACGACGGGGACGCGCACGGCACGGCGGAGCCGTGGTCGTGCACCCCCTCTGTCATGGGCCTGAGAGCTTCGTCGGCCGCGAAGGCCGACTTTCACCGTGGGCGAGGAGGCGGTGCCGGCGACGCTCGCGCGCCTGCAGGTGCCCCCTGCTTTTCAGAGTGGCCAGTCCGTCGCGGTACGCGGTACCTGAGAGATTGGCGGGGAGCTTGCTCCTTCGGTGCCCGGCGGCGCAGCATCGTGCGCTCCGGGGCTCTCCCGCGACGTGTTCGTGGCCCGGTGTTCTGTTGTGGCGCTCACCCTACAGCGGGCGTGTGTCAGCGGTGTTTCGGGTCGAGACGACGAACGCCCCGGCAGTGGTCACGGTCGGGGCGTCCTGGTGGTCCTGGCCTGCTCGGCGGCGAGGCCTGTGCGCCTAGGAGGCAGGCTGCGCGGGCTGCCCGGGCTCGGGCGAACCGGCGGCCTGGTGCGCGGCGACGAGCTCGCGCACGTCGTTGGCCAACTGGGCGACGCCCTCGGGGAGCATCTCGAAGCCCTCGCTGTTGCCGGGGTTCACGACGAGCCCGGTCTGCGCCGGGATCGCCTGGACGAGCTCGGCCGCGGGGATCGTGGCCTGGTACTCGGCGACGCCCTTGACCTGCTCGCCGATCATGTCGGAGTGGGTGAAGGCGGCCAACATGGGCGTGCCCTCTCGGTCGAACAGCACCGGCTGCAGGTCGTTCAGGCTGTCCTGGGCGTCGACGGCGGTCGCCACGACGACCTGCGCGTTGACGAACTCGGCGAGGACGGCGTTCATGTCGCCCTCTCCTGCCTGTCCCTTCCTGATGGCCTGCTCGAGGGCGGTCGGTTCGCGGTTCTCTGTAGCGGTCATCGAACCAGCTTGCACCCTCGACCTCCGTGGCGCCTCCGTGCGGTTAGTCTGAGCGTCCTCGACCTCCGCCGGCGACCCGCCAGCGCCCGTCCCGTCATCCTGGAGCGCTCCGTGCCCACCAAGACCGCCTCGCTGGTCACCGCCGCCCTCGCCGTCACGCTGCTGCTCGCGGGCTGCGCCGGCACGGACGCCGAGCCCGGCGCCGCCTCGCCGAGCGTCGTGACGACGACGGGGCCGGACGCGACCGCGACGCCGCTGCCCACGACGACTCCCCCCGCGCCGTCGACGGCAGAGGCGCACGAGGCCCCTCCCGCCTGGGACGCCTGCGTCGCCGCGGTCAGGGCGGAGTACCCCGACCTGCCCCCGCTCGACGACGTCTGGGCCTACGAGGAGGCGGACGTGCGCGACTCGGACTCGGGCGCGGTCGCCGAGGTGCGGTTCGGTCACCTCGCCGACGGCAGGGTCGAGGCGGCGTTCACCTGCCAGATCTCGGGGACGCCGGAGTCGCCCGTGGTCGACCTCGTCTCGCCGGTCGACATCTAGGCCCGTCGCCCCGGATCAGGCGAGCGGTCGCGTCGCGCGCACGGCGGTCGCGTCGAGGTCGTCGTCGCGCTCGACCGACGTGACGAGGCCCGCCGCCGCGAAGAGGGCGGCCGTGGCCTCGGCCTGGCGCTCGCTCGTCTCGATCAGCAGCGTCCCCGTCGGCGAGAGCCACTCCCCTGCCTCAGCCGCGATGCGGCGGTGCAGGTCGAGACCGTCGTCGCCGCCGTCGAGGGCGAGCGGGGACTCGTGCACGCGTGCCTCGGGCGGCATCGTCGCGATGGCCGCCGTGGGGACGTAGGGCGCGTTCGCGACGAGCACGCTGACCCGGCCGCGCAGCCGCGACGGCAGCTCGGCGAAGAGGTCGCCGCCGACGACCGTCGCCCGGTCGCCGAGGTTGCGGCGGGCGCAGCGCACGGCGACGGGGTCGAGGTCGGCGGCCACCACCTCGAGCCGCGGACGGCGACGCAGCAGGGCCGTGGCGACGGCGCCCACGCCGCAGCAGAGCTCGACGACGACGGGAGCCGTGCCGGAGGCGAGCGCCGCGTCGGCGAGCCGCACGAGGAGCTCCGTGCGCCGGCGCGGGACGAAGACGCCCGGCTCGACGACGAGGCGGAGCCCGTCGAAGGCCGCCCAGCCGAGCACCTGCTCGAGCGGCTCGCCGGCCGTGCGCCGGGCGACGAGCGCCTCGAGCTCGGGTCCTGCCGCGGTCTCGAGCAGGAGGCGCGCCTCGTCCTCCGCGAAGACGCAGCCGGCCGCCCTCAGGCGCGCGACCACCGCCTCCTCGTCGGACGCCCTCGCGCCGTGCCCCGCCGTCTCGACCACGGGGCCAGCGTAGGGGCCGCGTCCCGCGGCGACGCGCTCCCGGCGCGGTCCCGACGCGCTGTCGGCGGCGGCGCGTAGGCTCGCCTCGATCATGAAGCCGCTGACCGAGACCGACATCCGTGAGTCGTTCGTGAACGCCCTGCCGGGCGACCTCGACCGGCTCCCCATCCCCGGACTGCACGAGATGCTCTGGGACGACCGCGAGTTCCTGGGCTGGCGCGACCCGCAGGCCCACCAGCGCGGCTACATCGTGCACTGGATGGACGACCGCCCGGTCGGGCTCGTCGTCCGGTCGTCCGGCTCGTCGCTGCGACCCGGCATCGCCGCCATGTGCTCGCTCTGCCACTCGCCTCAGCCAGCGACGCAGGTGCGCCTCTTCAGCGCGCCCAAGGCAGGCGACGCGGGTGCCAACGGCGACACGGTCGGCACCTACATCTGCGAGGACCTCGCCTGCTCGCTGCTGATCAGGGTCGCGCCTCCGCACCTGAACCCGCCCGAGCAGATCGAGCGGCGTGCCTCCGGCCTCGCCGAGCGTGTGCAGGGCTTCACCGCGACCGTGATGAAGGCCGCCTGACCGGGCCTCCTGCACCTCCCCCACGAACGAGAGCGAGCAGCACCATGTCCGTCGTCAAGATCAACGCCATCCACGTCCCCGAGGGCTCGGGCTCCGAGCTCGAGTCGCGCTTCGCCGCCCGCAAGCACTCGGTCGACGGCGCTCCCGGCTTCGAGGGCTTCCAGCTGCTGCGTCCCGTGTCGGGCGACGCCCGCTACTTCGTCGTGACCACCTGGGCCGACGAGCAGTCGTTCCAGGACTGGCAGGCGAACGGCGCGGCCGCCGCGCACGCCGGGCCTCCTGCGGGCCACGGCGCGGCGGCGGGCCAGGGCAGCGAGGGTGCCGAGGCGCCCCGCCGTCCCGTCGCCACCGGCGCCGACCTGCTCGAGTTCGAGGTCGTCGACCTCTGAGCTGACCCGGGCGCGCGCCTCGCACCCCCGAGTGGACGATGCACCCCGACATGTCGGGGTGCATCGTCCAGTTCGGGGTGTCTCGCCGGGCGGGCCGACGTCGCTCGACGTCGAGCGACGCCGGCCCGGGTTCCCAGTGGTCTCCAGGGTCGGCGCGTAGCCTGCCGTCCAGTCGCGACCCGCCCCGAGCCGCCACGAGAGGCACAGGACAGCATGGACAAGGCAGCACGCACCCCCTCGACGCGATCGAGGTCCGCACGGTGGATCCCCGCCCTCGTGGTCCCGGCCGCCGTCGTGGCCGTCGGCATCGTCGTGCCGTCCATGGCCGCGAACGCCGAGGTGGTGCTGCCCGAGAAGACTCCCCAGCAGGTCCTCGAGCTGGCCGCGTCGAGCTCCGGCGCCTCCTTCTCGGGAACGGTCGAGCAGACGAGCGACCTGGGCCTGCCTGACGTGTCGAGCTTCCAGGGCCAGGGCGGCAGCGGCGGGGACGCTACGAGCGACGCCCTCGAGCTGCTGACCGGCAGCCACACCGCAAAGGTCTTCGTCGACGGCACGGACAAGCAGCGCGTCCAGGTCGTCGAGGACCTGGCCGAGCGCGACGTCGTGCGCGACGGCGACAGCGTCTGGACCTGGGACTCCGAGTCGAAGGAGGCGTCGCACCTGACGCTGCCGGACGCGAGCGGCGCCGAGGTCCCCACCGCCCTGCCCGACGGCACCGCCGTGCCGCAGACCCCGGCCGAGCTCGCCTCGGCCCTCCTCGCCGCCGTCGAGCCCACCACGACCGTCACCGCGACCGACAACGTGAAGGTCGCCGGCCGCACCGCGTACCAGGTGGTCCTCACGCCCGACGACCCGGCGACGCTCGTCGGCAGCGCGACGCTGACCGTCGACTCCGAGACGGGCGTTCCCCTCAAGGTCGTCGTCGCCGCGAAGGGGCAGTCCGACCCGGCCGTCTCGGTCGGCTTCACCTCCGTCGACTTCAGCGCCCCCTCCTCCGACGTCTTCGCCTTCACGCCGCCCGCGGGCGCAGACGTGACCGAGGTCCCCGCGCCCACGGGCGACGACGCTCGGACGCATCACGCCGACGGCCAGGCGACGGAGAAGACCGTGCTCGGCTCTGGCTGGAGCACGATCGTCGGCCTCGCCCCCTCCGCTGCCGCCGCAGGTGCCTCGGCACCGACCGGTGACGCCGCTGACGAAAGCTCGGCCCTGCTCGACCAGGTGCTCACCCCGGTCGACGGCGGCAAGGTGCTGCAGACCTCGCTCGTCTCCGTGTTCGTCGGCGACGACGGTCGCGTCTGGGCGGGCGCCGTCGACGCGGACGCCCTCCAGGCAGCCGTCGCCGCGCAGTGATCGCCGCCAGTGACCCCCGGGGCTGATCCGGTGCTGGACGACGGCCTCGCCGTCCAGACCACCGGCCTCGGCAAGACCTTCGGACGCCAGCAGGCAGTGTCCGAGCTCGACCTCGCGGTGCCACGGGGCAGCGTCTACGGCTTCCTCGGCCCGAACGGCTCCGGCAAGACGACGACGATCCGCATGCTGCTCGGCCTCACGAGCGCGACGAGCGGCTCGATCCGGGTGCTCGGCGGCGCGATGCCCGACCGGGCCCGCGACGTGCTGCCTCGCGTCGGCGCGCTGGTCGAGGGGCCGGCGTTCTACCCCTTCCTCTCCGGGCGCGCGAACCTGATGCGCCTCGACTCCGGCGACCGTCGGGCTCCCGGCGGCACCCGGAAGGCCCGCGTCGCGGCTGCGCTCGACAGGGTCGGCCTCGGGCACGCCGCCGACAAGAAGGCCCACGCCTACTCCCTCGGCATGAAGCAGCGCCTCGGCATCGCCAACGCCCTGCTGATGCCGCGCGACCTGCTCGTGCTGGACGAGCCGAGCAACGGCCTCGACCCGCAGGGCACGAGGGAGGTGCGGGGCCTGATCCGCTCGCTCGCCGACGACGGGACGACCGTGCTGGTGTCGAGCCACCTGCTGGCCGAGGTCGAGCAGATGTGCACCCACATCGGCGTGATGAGCGCGGGGCGACTGCTCACGCAGGGCACGCTCGACGACCTCCGGTCGCTCGGCACGCACCGGGTGCGGCTGCTCACTCCCGATCCCGACCTCGCCCGCGACGTGCTCGTCCGGCTGGGGCTCGTGCCCGACGAGTCGCCCTCGACCGGCTCCGCCCCGGCGGAGGGGGCGCACGTCGAGGCCGACCTGACGATCGAGGGCCTCGCGCCAGAGGCGATCGTCGCGGCGCTCGTCGGCGCCGACGTCCGGGTCCGTGGTTTCGAGGTGTCGGGCGCGAGCCTCGAGGACCGCTTCGTCGACCTGACCGGGGAGGGCTTCGATGTCGCCGGCTGAGCCGAACTCGACCGAGGTCCAGGAGCGTCGCGGCTCGGGCCTTGCGCTGCTCGGCAGCGAGGTCGTCGTCCTCTTCCGCCGTGTGCGGACCATCGCCCTGTTGGCTGCTCTCGCGCTGATCCCGATCCTGCTCGCCGTCGCCGTCCGTGTGACGACCGACGACGCGGGCGAGGGAGGCCGCGGTCCCGCGTTCCTCGGGGACATCACGCAGAACGGCCTGTTCGTCTCGCTCACGGCCCTCACGGTCGCGATCCCGCTCTTCCTGCCGCTGACGGTGGGCGTCGTCGCGGGCGACACGATCGCGGGCGAGGCGAGCCTCGGCACCCTGCGGTACCTGCTCGTGACCCCGGTGGGCCGGGTGCGCCTCCTGCTCGTGAAGTACGCGGGCGCCGCCCTGTTCTGCCTCGTCGGCACGCTCGTCGTGGTCGTGGTGGGGGCCATCGCGGGCGCCGCCCTCTTCCCGATCGGGCCGGTCACCTTGCTGTCGGGCCAGACGATCGGCCTGGGCGACTACGCGGGCCGCATGGTGCTGATGGCCCTCTACGTGACGATCTCGCTGCTGGGGCTGAGCGCGATCGGGCTCTTCGCCTCGACGCTCACCAGCGTGCCGGTGGGCGCCATGGCCGCGACGATCGTCCTCTCGACCGTGGCGCAGATCGTCGACGCGCTGCCGCAGCTCGACTTCCTCGACCCGTGGCTGTTCACCCACTACTGGCTGGGCTTCGCCGATCTCTTGCGTGATCCGATCTCGTGGAGCAACTTCGCGGACAACGCCCTGCTCCAGGCGGGATACATCGCCGTCTTCGGCGCGCTGGCGCTCGGCCGCTTCACCACGAAGGACGTCCTGAGCTGAGGCAGGGCGCACGTCGGTCTACCGTGGATCGGTGATCTCCCGACGACGCCTCCTCCCTGCCGCCGTGCTCGCCGCCGGCGCCCTGCTGACCGTCACCGCGTGCACGGCGTCCGCGCCCGAGCCCGAGCCGGTCGAGCTCACGGTCGCCACGCCGGAGGCGGCGGTCGCGACCGCTGCCTCGGGCACCGCAGCCGAGAGGGCCGTCGAGACCAGTCGCGCCCTGTGGAGCAGCGCGCCGGTCGTCGTGCTCGCCCCGGGCGACGACCCCGACGCCGTCGCCGAGGCTGCGCAGCAGGGCGAGCGACTCGGTGTCCCTGTGCTGCTCGACGCGGGTGAGCTCGACGCGGCCGGCCTGGTCGCCGCCGAGGTCGACCGGCTCGGCGCCGACACCGTCGCCACGGTGGGTGACGACCTGCCCGCGATCGCCGGGACGGAGGCCGCACCGGCCGCCGACGTCGAGGTCCCCCCGGCGCGCGACGCCGACTCGTCCACACTCGTCGTCGTGTCCGGCACGGACGACGCCGCGGCCTCGGCGACCGCACGGGCGGCGGGTGCCGAGCTGCTGGCGCTGCCCGAGGGCGTGACCGACCTGCAGCAGGACGCGTCCGTCGTGAGCGCGATGGGCGCCTCCGAGGCGGACGGCACCCTGGTCGTCGGGTCCGCGTTCGCCGGTGTCGGCCACCTCGACTGGTCGGTCGCCGCCGCACGGTCGGGTGCCGAGCTGCCGGGCGGCGGGCAGCGGTTCTTCCCCGACCGGCGCTTCGTCGCCCTCTACGGAGCCCCGGGGACCTCGGCACTCGGCGTGCTCGGCGAGCAGGACGTCGCCGCCACCGTGCAGCGCGCCGCCGAGACGGCCGCGAGCTACCAGGCGTCGTCGGACCGGCCCGTGGTGCCGATGCTCGAGCTGATCGCGACGGTGGCGGCGGGCGACGCGGGGCCGGACGGCGACTACTCGAACGAGCTCGACCCCGAGCGCCTGCGCCCGTACGTCGAGGCCGCGGCCGCCGCCGGGCAGTACGTCGTGCTCGACCTGCAGCCCGGCCGCACGGACTTCCTGACGCAGGCCCGCCGGTACGAGTCGCTGCTCACCGAGCCGAACGTCGGTCTCGCCCTCGACCCCGAGTGGCGCCTCGCACCGGACCAGGTGCCGCTCCGGCAGATCGGCGGCGTCGACGCCGCCGAGGTGAACGGGGTCTCCACCTGGCTGGCCGACCTCGTCGACGCGCACTCGCTGCCGCCGAAGTTGTTCGTGCTGCACCAGTTCCGGTCGAGCATGCTGCGCGACCGCGCGGCGATCGAACTGAGCCGCCCCGAGCTCACGACCCTCGTGCACGTCGACGGCCAGGGCTCCCAGCCCGACAAGCAGGCCACCTGGCGGGCTCTGCACGACGGTGCGCCCGCGGTCGCCTGGGGCTGGAAGAACTTCTACGACGAGGACGAGCCGATGCTCACGCCCGAGCAGACGATGACCGAGGTGTCGCCGGTGCCCGACCTCGTGACCTACCAGTAGGAGGCGCCCCGCCGGTCTCAGAGGCCGAGCGCGCCCGTCGGCAGCAGCGCGTGCACGCCCCAGGTCTGGTTCGCCACCTGGGTGACGCGCAGGTCGACGACCGCGCTCGCGAAGGCGAGGGCGGTCGCTCTGTCGACGGAGAGCAGGGCCGCGAGCCACGTGACCATCGCGTCGAGGGCGTCGCCCGTCGCCACGTCGAGGTCGGCGTCGAAGCCGAACGTGATCCGCCCCGCGGGGGTCTCGGCGTGCACGCTCGAGAGCGGGCGCTCGTCGACCAGGTCGATCCGCACCTCCGTCGTCATCGGGCACTCGATCGCCGTGCCGCCGACCTCGCCGTCGCCCTGGGCCGCGTGGCCGTCGCCGAGGTACAGGAGCGCGTCGTCGACCTGCACCGGCAGCCACAGGGTCGACCCGGCCACGAGCTCGCGGCAGTCGACGTTGCCGCCCGCCGTCGTGCGCGGCGGCGTCGTGGAGTGCTCGCCCGGCTCGGCCGGCGCCACGCCCGTCACGCCGAGGAACGGCGCGGTCGGCACGGTGAGCCCCCGACTCTCGGTGGCGACGCCGGCATCGGCGTCGATCTCCCAGAGCAGCCAGGCGGGCGGGACGTCGGCCAGGCCGAGCCGCGTCGTGACCGGCGTCTCGCGGCCGCCTGCGACCGTCCAGCCCCACTCCCCCGGCCGCAGGTCGACGAAGGTGACGCCGAGCATCTGGCCGGGGCGCGCGCCCCGGACCGCGACGGGGCCGGTGAGCGCGTGGCCCCGCGCCTCGGGGAACAGACGAGGCCGCACCTCGCCGGGCGTCCGCTGGCGCTCGAGGTGCCCTGAGGCGTCGAGGGAGCCGACGACGAGCTCGTCGCCGGGGTCGACGGTGAGCACGGGAGCGTGGTCGCGGGAGTAGACGTCGTTCGTCGTCTCCGTGCTCGGGTCGAGCCGGTGCCGTGTCACGCGGCACCGCCGGCGGCGGGCACGGGCGCGGCACGGAGCTGCTCGACGACCTCGGCCGGGGCCGTCCGGCCCAGGTACCCGACGCGCGACTCCCGCACGTGCCGCCCCATCAGCTCGGCCGCCCGCTCGGCGTCGCCCGCGTCGATCGCGGCGAGGATGACCCTGTGGTCGGGCCAGAGCCGCTTGCCGCGGGAGAACTCGTCGAGGGCGTAGAGCCACTCGATCTTGCGCGACAGCTGCCGCAGCAGCGTCGCGAGCGTGCTGCTGCGGCTGAGCTCGGCGATGCCGATGTGGAACCGCTCGTTCAGGTCGACCAGCCGGTCGAGGTCGTCCCGGGCGACGGCGTCGTCGCCCTCGTCGAGCAGCTGCTCGAGCGACCGCCGCACGCGCCGCCAGTCGTCGTCCGCGTCTGCGCCGCCGCCTCCGCCGCCGGCACCGCCGGCACCCTCGTCGCCCCCGCTGCTGAAGCGCGCCCTGGCCCGGCCCGCGGCACGCCGCGCGGTCGAGATCTCGAGCGCCTCACGGACGGCGAACAGGTCGTCGGCCTCGTCGAACGGGATCTCGGCCACGCGCGACCCGACGTTCGGCCGGGACTCGACGAAGCCCTCGGCCTCGAGACCGCGGAGCGCCTCGCGCACCGGCACCCGCGAGACGCCGTAGCGCTCGGCGAGCGCCGCCTCCGTGATGCGCGTGCCCGGCTGCAGCACGCCCTGGACGATGTCCGCTCGCACGGCGTCGACGACGCTCAGCACGCGTGCCCCCTGGTGGACGGGGCGGAGCACTGCGAGACACGACGGGACGGGCCGCGGCCCGCACGACGGGGTCGCTCAGACAGCGAGGCTGGCACCGGGGATCGCTCCTAGGAGGTGGTGGGTGTACTCGTCCGTCGGGGCGAGGAACACGTCGTCGACGCTGCCCCGCTCGACGATGCGACCGCGTCGCATCACCACCACACTATGGGCGATCTGGCGCACCACGGCGAGGTCGTGCGTGATGAACAGGTAGCTGAGGCCGAGCCGGCCCTGCAGCTCCGCCAGCAGCTCGAGGATCTGCTCCTGCACGAGCACGTCGAGGGCCGAGACGGCCTCGTCGCAGATCAGCAGCTCTGGCTCGAGAGCGAGCGCCCTGGCGATGGCGACGCGCTGGCGCTGGCCGCCCGACAGCTCGTTCGGCCGGCTCTGCGCGACCGAGCGCGGCAGGGCCACCTGGTCGAGTAGCTCCGCGACGCGGGCGCGACGGCCTGCGCGGTCGCCGACCCCGAAGATCCGCAGCGGCTCGTCGATCAGCCGCTCGACGCTGTAGGTGGGGTCGAGCGAGCCGTACGGGTCCTGGAACACGGGCTGCACGCGGCGCCGCAGGGCGCGACGGGCGGCGCCCCGGCTGGCGGTGATGCCCTCGCCGTCGATCAGCGCCGTGCCTGACGTGGCCGGCTCGATCCCCAGCACGATGCGCGACAGAGTCGTCTTTCCGGAGCCCGACTCGCCGACGACCGCGGTGGTCGTGCCGCGGGGCACCTCGAACGAGATGCCGTCCACGGCCCGGACGGTCTCGCCCCGACGGCCCCGGAGGCGGTACTCCTTCACGAGGTCCGTCACGACCAGGATCGGGTCGGCCCGCGCCTCCTCGGCCCCCTGCTGCCCGTCGCCGACGGGCTCCTCGGCCCGGAGCGCCGCGGCGGCGGCCACGGTCGGCGCAGCCGCCACGAGGCGCTTCGTGTACTCGTGCTGCGGGTCGAGCAGGATCTGCCGCGGCGTGCCCTGCTCGACGACGCGGCCGTCGAGCATGACGACGATCCGGTCGGTCCGGTCGGCCGCGACGCCGAGGTCGTGCGTGATGAAGAGCAGGGAGGTGCCGTGCGCGTCGACGAGCGTCTGCAGGTGGTCGAGGATCTGGCGCTGCACCGTCACGTCGAGCGCGCTGGTCGGCTCGTCGGCGATGAGCAGCTCGGGGTCGCGGGCGAGGGCCACGGCGATCAGGACGCGCTGGCGCATGCCGCCCGAGAACTCGTGCGGGTACTGGCCCGCCCGTCGCTCGGCCTCGGGGATGCCTGCCTCGGTCATCAGCTCGACGACGCGTCGGCCGACGGCGGAACGGCCGCGCGCGCCGCCCGCACGCAGGGCGTCGGCGATCTGCGCCCCGACGGTCATCGAGGGGTTGAGGTTCGTCGACGGGTCCTGCGGCACGAGGCCGATGCGGGCGCCGCGCACGGAGCGCATCCGCGCCTCGCCGGCACCGGTCAGCTCGTCGCCGCCGAGGTGGACGGTGCCGCCGGTGACGTGCCCGGCACCCGGCAGCAGCTGCAGCACCGCGGCGACGACGGTCGACTTGCCCGAGCCGGACTGGCCGACGATCGCGACCCGCTCGCCGCGGGCGACGTCCAGGTCGACGCCGTGCACGACGTCACGGTCGCCGAACGCGACCCGCAGGCCGCGGACGGCGAGCAGGGGGGCGTCGGCCGCGTTCGTCGTCGGGCTCGTGCCCTGCGTCTCCGCACCGGTCGTCATCTCAGCGTCCTGCGGCATAGGCCTGCGCTCCTCGGGGGTTGGCGGCGGCGCCCAGCACGCCGGTCTCTGGATCTCGGGTGACGCTCGACAGCCGGCCGAGCGACCAGTCTCCCGAGCGGGTGACGACGTGCCCGCGGGCCTCGAGCCCGGCGATCAGCTCGTCGCCGAGGCGGTCCTCGACGACGACGCCGCCCGGCGTCCAGGTGCGCGGCCAGAACGAGCCGGGGAACGACGTCGTGTGCAGGGCCGGGGCGTCGACGGCCTGCTGCGGCGTCCAGCCGCCGACGATCGTGCGCAGCAGGTACAGCAGCTGCCACTGGTCCTGCTGGTCGCCGCCGGGCGAGCCGAGGGCGACCACCGGCTGGCCGTCACGCAGCACGAGCGTCGGGGTGAGCGTCGTGCGGGGCCGACGGCCCGGCTCGAGCGTCGAGGCGGTCCCCTCCTCGAGCCAGCTCATCTGGAGGCGGCTGCCGAGGCAGAAGCCGAGCTCGGGGACGGTCGGCGACGACTGCAGCCAGCCGCCCGACGGCGTCGCCGAGACGACGTTGCCCCAGCGGTCGACCACGTCGATGTGGCAGGTGTCGCCGCGGGTCTCGCCCGTCGGCGCGACGTCGGGCTCGGCGCCCGGCTGACGGGCGTCGTCGGTCGGCACGGCGACGGGCGCCGCGGAGAACGAGCCGACGGTGGGCTCCCCCACGCCGGCGCCGGGACCGGCCACCTCGTCGTCGGTGCGGAGCCTCGGGAGGCGGCCCGCGCCTCCTGCGCCCCCGGCCTCGCCCGGACGCAGCTCGTGCGACGCGGTCGACCCGATGAGCGCGCGACGCTCGGCCGCGTACTCGGCCGACAAGAGCCGATCGAGCGGGACGTCGCGGTCGCCGTACCAGGCCTCGCGGTCGGCCATCGCGAGCTTCAGCGCCTCGACGATCGTGTGGGCGCCCTGGACCGTCGACGGGTCGAGCAGCTCGTCGGGCAGCGGGTCGAGCATCGCCAGCACCTGCAGCAGGGCCGGGCCCTGCCCCCAGGCGCCGGTCTTCGCGACGACGTGGCCGCGGAACTCCACCGTCGTCGCCTCCTCGGTCGAGGCGCGGAAGGCCGCCAGGTCGGAGGCGCGGATCACGCCCGCGTGTTCGCCTCCCGTCGAGTGCCGGTGCGGCGTCCGCACGAACGCGTCGATCGACGTCGCGACGAGGCCCTCGGCCCACTCGGTCCGTGCGGCGTCGATGCGGCCTCGGCGGTCCGCGCCTCCTGCGGCCACGAGCCCGTCGAGCACCCGGGCGTACGCCTCGTTCGTGACCATCGCGCCCGGCGCGGGCGGGGCGCCGTCGACGAGCCATCGGTCGGCCGAGCTCGGCCAGTGCTCGACGAACAGCTCCGCGACCGCGCCGATGGTCTCGGTCACGCGTGCGGTGATCGGGTGCCCGTCGCGGGCGTAGCCGATGGCGTAGGCGAGCACGTCGGCGAGCTCCCAGGTGCCGTGGTCGCGGAGCAGCAGCAGCCACGCGTCGACCGCGCCGGGCACGGCAGCGGCGAGCGCGCCCGAGCCGGGCACGAGGTCGAGGCCCTCTGCACGGTAGTGCTCGACCGTCGCCTCGGCGGGTGCCGGGCCCTGTCCCATCAGGACGACCGGCCGCCCCGGCTCGTCGGCCGTCGCGAACACGCCCGTCATGTCGCCGCCCGGGCCGTTCAGGTGCGGCTCGACGACGTGCAGCACGAACGCGCCGGCGACCGCCGCGTCGAACGCGTTGCCGCCGCGCTCGAGCACCGACTGGGCCGAGGCCGTCGCGAGCCAGTGCGTCGAGGCGGTCATGCCGAAGGTGCCGCGGAGGTCGGGCCGGGTGGTGAACGCAGGAGGTGCGGTGTAGGTCACGAGGATCAGGTCCGTTCGCGGGAGGTCGGGTCGAGGGCGTCGCGCAGCGCGTCGCCGACGAGGTTGAAGCCGAGGCAGATGACGGCGATGGCGAGGCCGGGGACGACGGCGGCGAACGGGGCGTTCGACAGGTACTGCTGCGCGTCGGAGAGCATGATCCCCAGACTGGCCGTCGGCGGCTGGATGCCGAGCCCCAGGAACGAGAGCAGCGCCTCCCCGATCACCGCGACCGGCATGATGACCGTCGCCTGCACGATGATCGCCGAGACGCAGTTCGGCAGCACGTGGGCGAAGATCACCCGCAGCCCGGTCGCGTCCATGGTGCGGGCGCTCAGCACGAAGTCGGTCGAGCGGATGCGCATCGTCTCGCCGCGCACCACGCGGATCATGGTGGGGATCTGCGCGATGCCGAGGGCGACCACCGCGTTGCCGAGGCTCGGCCCGCTGATCGCGGCGAGCGCCACGGCGATGATCAGGAACGGGAACGCGAGCATCACGTCGGTCAGGCGCGAGACGATGGCGTCGAGCCAGCGCCAGTAGCCCGCGATCAGCCCGAGCGGGGTGCCGACCACGACGGCCAGCACGACGCTGAGCACGCCGACGACGAGCGAGACGCGGATGCCGTAGACGGTGCGCGAGAGGATGTCGCGGCCGAGGTCGTCGGTGCCGAGCAGGAACCCGACCGTGCCGGGCAGCTGGAACGGAGTGTCGAAGTGCACCTCGGCCGGGCCGTAGGGCGCGATCAGGGGCGCGGCGATCCCCGCCACGAGCACGACGAGCAGCATCACGCCGCCCGTGACGCCGAGCTTGTTGCGGCGCAGCTGGCCCCAGACGCGGCCCCTGTCGGAGCCGAGCTCGTGGGCGGTGGGCACGAGGACGGTCATCAGGAGGCTCCTCCGACTCGGATGCGCGGGTTGAGGACGCTGTAGAGCACGTCGACGACGAGGTTGATCAGGATGTAGCCGAGAGTGATGACGAGCACGACCGCCTGCACCACCGGGTAGTCGCGGGTGAAGACCGCGTCGAGGGTGAGCTTGCCGAAGCCCGGCAGGGCGAAGATGCGCTCGGTCACGACGGCGCCCGAGATCAGCCCGCCGAGCTGCAGGCCGACGATCGTGACGACGACGATCATCGAGTTGCGGAGCCCGTAGCGGAGCAGCACCCGGCCCCGCCCGAGGCCCTTCGCGCGTGCCGTCCGGACGTAGTCGGTCGTCATCGTCTCGATCATCGACGCCCGCGTCTGCCGCATGATGACGGCGGCGAGGGAGGTGCCGAGGATGAGGGCCGGGAGGGTCAGGTGCACGAGCGCCTGCCACGGGTCCTCGGTCACGGGCACGTACCCGGAGGCGGGGAAGATGCCCAGCCCGACGGCCAGCCACAGGATGGCCAGGATGCCGAGCCAGAAGTTCGGCACGCTCAGGCCTACGAGGGCGGCGGCGTTGGCCATCCACTCTGGCCAGCGGCCGCGCCAGCGCTCGGCGACGACGCCCAGGGCGACGCCGACGAGCACGGCCACGACGATGGCGTAGAGCGCGAGCCACAGGGTGACCGGCAGGGTCGCGCCGATCAGGTCGGCGACGGGGGTGCCGGTGCGGGTCGACTGGCCGAGGTCGCCCCGGAGGAAGGCGCCGACGAACCGGAGGTACTGCACGACGAGCGGGTCGTCGAGCCCGAGGTCGGCGCGGATCGCCGCGACCTGCTGCGGGCTCGCCTCCTCACCCGCCAGAGCGAGGGCAGGGTCGCCCGGCAGCTGCCGGACGCCGATGAAGACGACGACGGAGGCGAGGACGAGCGTCACCGCCGACTGCCACAGGCGGGTGAGGAGGTAGCGCGCCATGGCTCAGCTGGCCTCGACGAAGGCGGCGGTGCTGAGGCGCACGACGCCGTCGGCGAAGGTGGAGACGCCGGCGATGTCGTTCGACAGCGCGGTGAGGCTGCGCACGCGGTACAGGTAGATGATCGGCGAGTCCTCCTGCACCTTCTCGACGACCTGGCCGTAGAGCTCGGCCCGCTCGTCGACGTCGGTCGTCGAGGCGGCGTCGCTGAGCAGCTCGTCCACCTCGTCGTCGCTGTAGCCGCTGTAGTTGTTGCCGGCGCCGGTCGACAGGAAGCTGAACATGTTGCCGTTGGGGTCGATGCGGCCCGACCAGCCGAGCTGCAGCGCCTCGAAGTCGCCCTCGGTCTGCACGTCGAGCAGCGTCGAGTACTCGACCGGCGTGATGGTCAGCTCGAAGCCGCCCTCGGCGACCTGTGCCTGCAGCGCCTGGGCGAAGCGCACGGTGTCCGGGTTGTTGCTCACCTGCATGTCGATGGCGAGGGGAGTCTCGACGCCCTCGTCCTCGAGCATCTGCATCGCCGCCTCCGGGTCGTAGTCGGGGCAGGCGTCGCTGGCGTCGGTGGCGAAGGGGCTGCTCGGCGAGATCGGCGAACAGGCGGGGTCGTAGAGGCCGCCGAAGACGGTCTTCACGAGGGCCTCTCGGTCGATCGACATCGACAGGGCCTGGCGCACGGCGGCGTTGCTCGCCAGCGGGCCGTCGAGCTGGACGGGGTCGGTGCCGATGCCGTCCTGGTTGCCGATGTTGACGGTCAGGCCCTGGTAGCCCAGCGAGCCGACCTCGAGCACGGTCAGCGAGTCGTCCTCCTTGAGCGTGCCGACGTCCTGCGTCGACATCGAGTCGGCGACCTGCACGTCGCCCGACTGCAGGTTCGCCGCACGGATGCTCGCGTCGGTGATGATGCGGTAGGTGATCGTGTCGAAGTGGGCCGACTCGGCGTCGTAGTAGAGCGGGTCGCGCTCGACGGTGATCGAGGTCTGCGGCACGCGCTCGACGAACTTGTACGGGCCGACGCAGACGGGGGCGTCGCCGAACGCGTCGCCGGCCGAGGCGAGCGCCGTGGGCGACATGACCATGCCCGCGCGGTCGGCGAGGGCCGCCGTCAGCGGGGCGAACGGCTCTGAGTAGGTGACCTCGACGGTCTCGTCGTCGACCGCCGAGATGCCGGTGATCGGGCCGAGCTCGCTGCGGCGCGACGAGTCGTCCTTGTCGAGGCCGCGCTGCAGGGTGCCGACGACCGCCTCCGCGTCGAGCGGGGTGCCGTCGGCGAACACCGCGTCGGTGCGCACGGGGAACGTGACGGTCAGGCCGTCGTCGCTGACCTCGGGCAGCTCCGTGGCGAGCATCGGGACGATGTCGCCCTCAGCGTCGATGTCGTAGAGCTTCTGGCACATCGTCTCCATCACGTAGCGCGTGTAGAGGGACGAGGAGGTGGTGGGGTCGAGCCGGTCGGGCTCGGCCGAGAGCGCCATGACGAGGTCGCCGCCCTCGACGATCGCCTTGTCGCCGATCGGGGCGGACGAGATGTCCTCCCGGCTGCTCGTGGCGTCGGTGTCCGCCGTCTGGACCTGCTGGCACCCGGTCGCCACGAGGGCGATGCCGAGGGCTGCGGCCGGCAGCGCGAGCGCGCGACGCCGGGCGGCCGGTCGCGGGGAGTGCGAGGTCAGAGGCATGTGTGATCCGATGCTCGGGGTACGGGAGAGAGTGGATTGAATGCAATCAGACCCGATGACGCGATCTTGTATACAACTTGTTACGGACGTGTAAAACGTGCCCCGGACGAGGGGGCGCTGTGCTCGGGGCGGCGGTCGAGCGGCCGTCGGCGGCTGACGTAGCCGGCCCTGGGGGCGGCGTCGCCGGCTCTGCGGGGCGGCGTCGCCGGCTCTGCGGGGCGGCGTCGAGGCGACCCGCACCTTCGAGGGGCATGATCGGGGGTGCCCCCTGCCCGAGAGGACTCCTGCGTGAACACCAACGACGAGGTCGACCTGATCATCGACGCCTGGGCGCGCGTGCGGCCCGACATCGACTTCGCAGCGCTCGACGTCTTCTCGCGGCTCCGCCGCATCTCCCGACGGCTCGACCGGGTGCGTGCCGAGGCGTTCCGGCGCTCGGGCCTCGAGATCTGGGAATTCGACGTCCTGTCGACCCTGCGCCGGGCCGGCGAGCCCTTCGAGCTCAGCCCCAAGGACCTCGTCACGGCGACCATGGTCACGAGCGGCACGATGACGAACCGGCTCGACCGCCTCGTCGAGCGCAGCCTCGTCGAGCGCCGTGCCGACCCGCGCGACGGCCGCGCCGCCCTCATCCGCATCACGGAGGCGGGCGTCGACCTGGTCGACCAGGCCATGCTCGACCTGCTCGAGGCCGAGCACTCGCCGCTCGGGTCGCTCACCCGTCAGCAGCGCGACCAGCTGGCCGACCTGCTGCGCGAGCTCGGCACCGGCTTCGCCTGATCCCCGGCGGACCAGCCCTGACGGGACCAGCCCTGACGCGCCCGGTCAGAAGCTGGTGCTGGGGAGGTCCTTCTCGCCGTCGACGATCGCCCGGACGATGCGCGCCGCGACGGCGTCGGGGTCGAGCCCGGTCGGGAAGCTCGGCGCCTCGCCGGTGATCGGACGCGTGGCGAGCCCGGTCTCCGTGTGCCCGGGGCGTGCGTCCACGAGGCGGACGCCGCGCCTCCTGAACTCGCGGGAGGCGGCGCTCACCCACGCGGCCAGGCCCGCCTTGGCCGCGGAGTACGCGGCCATCCCCGCGGTCGGCGACTCCGCGACGACACCGCTGATCGTGACGGCGAAGGGCTCGCGTCCGGCGGCGGCGGACGCGGCGAGCGCCTCTGCCCCGTCACGGAGCAGGCGGACGGGCGCCAGCAGGTTCGTCTGCACCAGCTCGTCGAGCGCCGCGTCGCTGACCGCGTCGGCAGGCCCGAAGGCGACGACGCCCGCCGCGACCACGATCCCGTCGAGCTGGCCGTGGGCCTGCAGCGCCGCGGCGACGAGCGACGCCCCGCCGCCGGGCTCGCGGAGGTCGGCGACGTAGGCGTCGGGGCCTGTGAGCGCCCCTCCGGCACGTCCGGCCCGCACGACGACGGCCCCCTGGTCGGACAGCTGAGCGGCGATCCGGGAGCCGAGGCCGCCCGACGCCCCGGCGACGAGCACGACGGCTCCCTGCAGATCGGTCATGCCCGGAGCGTACGCGCGGCGCCCGGGCTGTCGCCCGGCCGGGCGCCGGAGCACGGGCCAGCCCACTGAGCGACGTGGAAGCGACAACACGACGCAGGACCCCGCGTCGCTTCGTCGCTTTCGCGCAGCTTCCGCGGAGATCCTCGGCCCGAGACCCCGCGCGGCTCAGCGCCGCCGGCGCGGCACGACGAGCGGCGTCCCGGTCACCGGGTCCGGCACGACGAGGCACGGCAGGTCGAAGACCTCCTCGACGAGCTCGGCCGTGAGCACGTCGGCCGGGGCGCCGGTCGCGACGACCTCGCCGTCGCTCATCACGATCAGGTCGGTGGCGTAGCGCGCGGCCTGGGCCAGGTCGTGCAGCACGGCGACGACCGTCGTGCCCTGCTCGTGCAGCCGCGCGAAGAGGTCGAGCAGGTCGTACTGGTGGGCCATGTCGAGGTACGTGGTCGGCTCGTCGAGCAACAGCACCGAGGTCTGCTGCGCGAGCGCCATCGCGACCCACACGCGCTGCCGCTGCCCGCCCGACAGCTCGTCGACCGGCACCTCGGCCAGGTCGACGAGGTCCGTCTCGGCGAGCGCGGTCGCGACGGCCGCGCGGTCGGCGTCCGACCACTGCCGGAACATCCCCTGGTGCGGGTACCGCCCCCGCGACACGAGCTCGCCCACGGTGATGCCCTCGGGAGCGGTCGACGACTGGGGCAGCAGGCCGACGGTGCGCGCCGCCTCCTTCGCGGGCACCTTGGCGAGGTCGCGGCCGTCGAGCAGCACGGCACCGGACCGGGGGGCGAGAAGGCGCGAGAACGCCCGCAGGAGGGTCGACTTGCCACAGGCGTTGGGCCCGACGATGACCGTGAACGAGCCGTCGCGGACCTCGGCGTCGATCGACGCCGAGACCGTGCGGCGGTCGTAGGCGAGGTGCGCGCCGCGGGCGGCGAGCCGCGGCACGGCACCTCCCGGCGTGACGGGCTCGGGCGTGACGGGGTCGGGCGTGACGGGGTCGGGCAGGGCGGGTGCTGTCACCGGGTCCTCCGGGATTCTGCGACCAGCAGGCTGATCAGGTAGGCGCCGCCGATCACGAGCGTGACGAGGCCGACGGGCACGGGCGTGGTGGTGACGTGCTGGGCGACGACGTCGGCGACGAGCAGCAGCAGGCCGCCGACGAGGGCCGCGCCGAGCAGCGGGACCCCGGCCGAGCGCACGACGCGGCGGGCGAGCTGCGGAGCGGCGAGCGCGACGAAGATGATCGGCCCCGTGCTGGCCGTGACGACGGCGGTGAGCGCGACGGCGACCACGACGAGGGCTAGACGTGTGCCCTCGGCGCGGAGGCCGTGGGCGCGGGCCGCGTCGTCGCCGAGCTCGAGCTGGCGGAGGGGTCGAGCCAGGCCCGCGACGAGCAGGGCCAGCACCGCGATCAGCACGGCGGCGGGCACGAGCTGCGGCCAGCCCACGAGCGCGAGCGACCCGGCTCCCCAGAACGACGCGGACAGGGCGACCTCGGCCTGCGCGCGCAGCAGCAGCCAGCTGTTCACCGAGTGCAGCAGGGCCGTGACGGCGATCCCGACGATGATCAGCCGCAGCCCGTGCACCCCCTTGCGCCACGCGAGCAGGTAGACCACGAGCGCTGTCGCGAGGCCGCCGGCCAGCGCGCCGAGGGCCGTGCCGACGGCGGAGGCGGCGCCCGCGGTGATGACGAGGATCGCGCCGGTGTAGGCGCCGGTCGAGAAGCCGATCACGTCGGGCGAGCCGAGCGGGTTGCGGGTCAGCGACTGGAACACCGCCCCGGAGGCGCCCAGCGCGGCCCCGAACACGAGCGCGGCGAGGACGCGCGGCAGCCGCCACTGCAGCACGATCGTCGACGCGAAGCCGTCGCCGCCGAGCAGGGCGTGCAGCACCTCCGGCGGGCTGAGCGGGTAGTCGCCGAGGCCGAGGGCGAGCACGGCGACCACCACCGCCACGAGGGCGAGGACGGCCGTGGCGACGGCACGACGGCCGCGGGGCCGGAGGCGGGCGAGGCCGGAGCCGGGGCCGGGGCCCGGGGCCGGACCGGAGCCGGGTCGGAGACGGCTCCGCAGGTCGAGATCGCTCATCGCGCGCCACCCGTCATGCGGCGGGCCACGACGATCAGCACGGGCGCCCCGATCGCGGCGGTCACCAGGCCGGCCGCGAGCTCGCCGGGAGGCGCGACGACCCGCCCCAGCACGTCCGCGAACAGCAGCAGCACCGGCCCCAGCAAGGCGCTGAGCCCGATCGTCCACGGCTGGCTGGCGCCGACGACGCCGCGCGCGGAGTGCGCGACCATCAGCCCCAGGAACGCGATCGGCCCGACCACGGCCGTCGCGCCTCCTGCGAGGAGGGTGACGACGACGAGGGCGGCCACGCGCACGAGGGGCACCGAGACCCCGACGGAGGAGGCGTGGTCGTCGCCGAGGGACACCGCGTCGAGGGGACGCGAGACCAGCAGCGCGAGGACGATCCCGACCACGACGAAGGGGGCGACCGTCGCGACCGGGCCCCAGCCGCGGTCGGCGAGCGAGCCGACCTCCCAGGCGCGGACGGCGTCGAAGCGGCGCGGGTCGGCGAGCACGATCGAGGAGGTGATGCCGCTCAGCACGGCCCCCAGGGCGATGCCCGACAGCGTGAGCCGCGCGGGGCTGCCGCCCGACCGGCCGGCTCCCCCGACGAGCGAGACCGTCACGGCGGCGAGGGCCGCGCCGACGAACGAGAACCAGAGCCAGCCGCTCGCGGCGGTGACCCCGGCGAACCCGACGGCGATCGAGACGGCGAGCGCGCTGCCCGCCGTGACGCCGAGGATGCCGGGGTCGGCGAGGGGGTTGCGCGTGACGGCCTGGACGACGGCGCCGGCCACCCCGAGGCCGGCCCCGGCCACGAGGGCCGCCGCAGTGCGGGGCAGGCGCAGGTCGAGCACCGCGGCGACGTCGGCGGGCGCGACGCCGGCCGGTGCGGCGCCGCCGGGCAGCAGCCCGCCCAGCACCCTGACCACGTCGCCGAGCGCGACGGGACGGGCGCCGACGGCGAGGCTGAGGAGGAGCGCGACCGCGAGCAGGACGGCGGCGACGACGAGGCCCGCGACCCTCCGGCGGGTCCGGGCGGCGGCCCGCGGGGCCCGGACGACGCCGGGCGGGGTGGTGGTCGCCATGCAGATGAGCTTAGGCTAACCTCACCTGGGTCTCGCCCCGACGCGAGCCAGCACCCCGCCCCCGAATCCCGAGGACACCCCCATGCGCTCCCCCGTCACCCTCGTCGCCGTCCTGGCCGCCTCCTCCCTCGCCCTCGTCGGCTGCTCCGCCGGCACCGGCAGCTCCGACGACGCGGCCACCAGCGGCCCCAGCGTCGCCGCCGGCACGTTCCCCGTCAGCGTCGACACCAAGTTCGGCGAGGTCACGATCGACCAGCAGCCGAAGCGCGTCGTCGCCCTCGGCTGGGGCGACGCCGAGACGGCGCTCGCCCTCGGCGTGCAGCCGGTCGGCGCCTCCGACTGGCTCGCGTTCGGCGAGGAGGCCGACGGCGTCGGCCCCTGGGCCCAGGGCCTGTACGACCAGTCGCCCGAGATCATCGGCACCCTCGAGCCCTCCTACGAGGCGATCGCGGCGCTCGAGCCCGACCTCATCCTCGACACCAAGGGCTCCGGCGAGCAAGACCGCTACGACCGCCTGTCGAGCATCGCGCCGACCGTCGGCGTGCCCGAGGGCGGCGACAACTACCTCACCGACTTCGAGGACCAGCTCGACCTCGTCTCGACCGCCCTCGGACTCGAGGACGAGGGCGACCGCCTCGTCGACGAGAGCGAGTCGGCCGTCGAGGCCATCGCCCAGGCGCACCCCGAGTGGGACGGCCTGACCGTCACCGCCGCCACCAAGACCAGCGAGGGCTGGGGCGCCTACGTCGAGGGCAGCGAGCGCGTCGACCTGCTCGAGGAGCTCGGCTTCGAGCAGAACCCCGCGATCGCGGCCCTGACGCCGAACTCGGGCGGCTTCTCGGTGACGATCTCGTCCGAGCAGCTCGACGTGATCGACGCGGACGTCATCGTCGCGTTCCCGATCTACATCGACACGACCGAGATCACCGACGACCCGCAGTGGAAGGCCGTGCCCGCCGTGCAGGCCGGCCACGACCTCGTCATCGACGGCGACGTCTCGGCCGCGTACTCGCTGAGCAGCGCCCTCTCGCGCCAGTACGCCCTCGACCAGCTCGTGCCGCTGCTCGAGACCGCGACCCAGAGCTGACCTGAGGAGTCCCCCGTGACCGACGCCGCCGCCTCCTCCGCACCCGCCGCCGCCACGCCCGTCGCGCCTGCCGCTGCAGCCGGCAGCGCTGCGACCCGGCCTGCTCGCCCGGTGCGCGCCCAGCACGTGTTCGTGGTCGAGCGCACCGAGCGCCTGTCGCCGCACCTCGTGCGGGTGCACCTCGGCGGCGAGGCGTTCGACGGGTTCGTCGAGGCCGGGGCAGATCAGCTGGCGGCCACCGACCGGTACGTGAAGCTGCTGCTGCCCCCGCGTCCCCACCTGGGGCTCCAGCCGCCGTTCGACCTCGACGAGCTGCGCGGACGCCTCGCGGCGGACGAGCTGCCGGTGCGTCGTACGTACACGATCCGCTCGGTCGACGCCGACGCCCGCACGATCGCCGTCGACTTCGTGGTGCACGGCGACGAGGGCGTCGCCGGGCCGTGGGCGCTCGCTGCCCGGCCCGGCGACCTGCTGCAGATGTCGAGCCCCGGCGGGCTCTGGTCGCCGTCGGACGACCCGGACCTGCCCGACCTGCTGCTCGGCGACGACTCGGCCGTGCCCGCGATCGCCTCAGCGCTCGAGTCGATGGGACCGGACGCACGCGGTCTGGCGTTGATCGAGGTCGAGGGCCGCGCCGACGAGCTCGAGCTCGCCCGGCCGGAGGGGGTCGAGCTCCGCTGGCTGCACCGCGCGGGAGCTCGTCCGGGAAGCGCGCTGCTGACGGCCCTGCGGGGCCTCGAGCCGCCGACGACGCCGCTGCGGGCCTTCGCACACGGCGAGCGAGGCGCCATGAAGGAGGCGCGGGTCGTCCTGCACGACACCTGGGGCCTCGACCGGTCGTCGCTGTCGCTCAGCGCCTACTGGGCGCTCGGTCGCGTCGAGGATGCGTTCCAGGCCGAGAAGCGCGAGCCCGTCGGGGCGCTGTTCGCCGACTGACGCCGTCGGCGCCCACCGTCCACACCCTTCGGAACCGCCGAGACCCTCCTGCGCGCAGGAGGGTCTCGGCGGTTCCGGAGGGTCCCGACGGGACAGGCCCGGCTGCCGGCCGGCGACGGCAGCGCTAGGAGGCCGTGGGCTCGCGGAGCACGCGGCGGACGAGGTCCACGAGCGCCTCGGGCGGCAGTGCCGCCAGCTCGGCGGCGGTCACGCGGCGTCCTGGGCGGAGATCAGCGAGATGACGTCGATGGCCTCGGTCGCGACGGACAGGTGGTCGACGGCGGGGACGGGAGTGAACGGGGACTGGGTCACGGTGGTGCCTCTCGGGTGAGGGGAGCTGAGGGGGCGGCCACGACGCCGGGGTGGCGGGTCGGGGCCGAGAGCGTCGCGGTGGCGACGGCCGGGCGGTGCCGGCGGGAGGAGCCGTCGTCCGGACGGACGACGACGGGGGCGCTACGCGCCGGGCGTGGCGAAGAAGTCGCCGTAGGTCAGCTCGGCCGTGGCGACCGGGACTGCGGGGCGGGACGCCCTAGCGCCACGCCGGTAGGAGCCGATGCGCACGGGCACGGCGCCGGGGGCGGTGGTGTAGCTGCTCGTCCCGCGGGGAGCGAGCGACGAGCGGGTCGCCGGTGCGGGCACCTCACGGACGTGGAGGAGCGTGCGGGCGGCAGTTCGGACAGGATCGATGATCGTCATGGGACACGGCCGTGATCTGAGGCGTAGCTGGCCTCGCGTCAACCGGGTGCACAGCGCCCCGCGAAGGACCACCAGGATGTTGGCGGCGTATCGGCGGAGGGCGCCGGAGGGGAAGATCCGGTACCCCGAAGGTATGCCCCAGCGACGGCTGTACCTAATGCACGAAGCTAATCGAGCGAGGAACATCGCAAAGCGGATAGACCACGAGCCGGCCGTCGCGCAGACCGCTCAGGAGGCGGCGGGCCCGGCGTCGAGGATCTCGGCGACCGCGTCGAGCAGCGTCGTCAGCCGCGTCCGCTCCCTGGTCGAGAGGGTCGCGGCCAGCTCGGCCAATGCCCGGTCCGCCTCCCGGGTGGCGTTCTCGAGCAGCTCGCAGGTGCTCGGCGTGAGGCTGAGGATGCGCTGCCGCCCGTCGGCCGGGTCGTCGGTGCGCAGCACGTGGCCCAGGGCGACGAGCCGGTCGACGATGATCGTGGCCGCCGCGCTGGTGACGCCCAGCTGGTGGGCGATGTCCTTCGCGTGGGCGTTCGTGCCCTTGGCCTCGCAGTGCTGGATCAGCGTCACGGCGGCCAGGTCGTTGCCGCTCAGGTCGAGCTGCTGACGGAGCTGCAGGGCGAAGGCGATGTCCGCGTCGCGGACCCGGCGCATCCGGGCCAGGATCTCGCTCGCGGCGTCGGTCGGCGCTCGCTCCTCGAGGAGCGGCATGCCGGTGCCGACCACCTGGGCGTTCCGCAGGGCGGGCTGGGAGTCGTCGGGCCCCTCCTGGGCGTCGGGGGCCTGGGGCGGGAGGGTGTCGGCGGCGTGCGGTGCGGGGGTGGCCATGACGGCCTCGCTTCTGGGTGTCGGTGCTCGCGAGAGGGGAGTCTCCACGACAGACCTGACTGGCGCAGCTCACCCAGTCAACACCCCCGGAGCTCCCGACGCGGACCGGCGGGGGCGAGACTCAGGAAGCGCCGACCTCGAGCTCCCCGACCGCGGCGCCCTCCGCGCCGAAGACGACCCGGCGGTTGCCGACCTTCTCGCTGAAGAACCGGTCGTGGCTCACCACGACGACGGCGCCCGGGAAATGCACGAGCGCGCGCTCCATCACCTGGGTGCTCGCGAGGTCGAGGTGGTTGGTCGGCTCGTCGAGCAACAGCACGGAGGCGCCCGACAGGAGGCACTGCGCCATCGCCACGCGCGCCCGCTGACCACCGCTCAGCGCGCCGATGCGCTGCTTCACGTCGGCCTCCGAGAACTGGAACATGGTGAGGAACCGCCCGACCGACTTGCGCGTCGCCGTCAGGGCGAGGCTGTCCGGCATGGCGTTGACGGCGTGCGTGACCGTGTCCTGGTCGTCGAGGTCGGCGAGCACCTGGTCGTACGAGACGACCCTGGCCCCGCCGGCCCAGTCGACACGGCCCCTGTCAGCTCGCTCCTCGCCCGCCAGGACGCGCAGCAGCGTGCTCTTGCCGCTGCCGTTCGAGCCCGAGACGACCATCCGGTCGCGGCGACGCAGCTCGAACGACACGTCGTCGAAGAGCACGCGGTCGCCGTACGACTTGCCGAGCCCCTCCACGCGGCAGAGCACGTCCTTGACGTGCAGGCCGCCGTAGATCTCGGTGATGATCTGGTCGACCGGGCGAGGGGCGCGCTGCTTCTTGATCTTCGCGAGCTCCTTCGTGAGGCCGCCCGCGCCTCCTGCCTTCGCGGCCTTGGCGACCTTGACCGCCTCTCGCCGGTCGGCGATGCCCTCGGACTCGAAGGCGAGCAGCTCGGACTCGTGCGCGAACTGCTGCTCGATCGTCTTCAGCCGGAACTGCTTCTGCACGACGTACTCGCCGAAGTCGCCCGGGTACTCGTGCAGGTGGAACGCCTCGACCTCGACGATGCGCGTGACGACCGCGTCGAGGAACTGCCGGTCGTGCGACACGACGACGGCGGCGCCGCGGAAGTCGCGGAACCACTGCTCGAGCCACTCGACGCCGGCCACGTCGAGGAAGTTCGTGGGCTCGTCGAGCAGCAGCACGTCGGGCTGCTCGAGCAGGATCTTGGCCAGGGCCGCGCGGTTGCGCCAGCCGCCCGAGAGGTCGTCGATGGGCAGCGAGCGGTGCTCGTCGGTGAATCCGAGCGTCGTGAGGGCCGTGTCGATGTGACGCGGGTAGTCCCAGCCGTCCTGGCGGTCCATCTCCGCGAACAGCTCGGCCTGGCGGTCGATCAGACGCGTCAGCTCGTCGCCCTGGTCGGGGTCGACCGCGACGACGGCGATGGCGGTGTCGATCTCGGCCAGCTCGGCCTCCATGGCCCTGACGCCCTCGAAGAGTCCCTGGAGCACCTCGGTGACCGTGGCGGTGCCGTCGAGCTCGCTGAACTGCGAGAAGTAGCCGATGCGGGTGCCCGGCTCGACCGTCACCGTGCCCGTGTCGGGCTGCACCTGCTCGAGCACGAGCTTGAGCAGCGTCGACTTGCCCGAGCCGTTGCGGCCGATCAGGCCGACCCGGTCGCCCTGCTCGAGCCGGAAGAACGCCTCGCGCAGCACGGGGGCGTTCTCGAAGCGGACGGAGACGTCGTGCAGTCGGATGAGGCTCATCCGACGATCATCCCAGGGCGGAGGGGCGACGAGGGGCGCAGGAGGCGCGGGCCGCGTCCGCGAGGCCCCTCACGACTGCGCGAAACGGACAGGCCGTCGTCCGGGCGCGCCGCGCAGAAAGCCCTGGTGGCGCCGCGACGCTAGACGCTCTACCTAATTCGGGGGCTGTGACCAGGGCTTTTGTGATTCGCGAACTCAGGCGGAGCGTCGTACCGTGAGGGCAGGCCGGGACGTCGTGAACCCCCGGTCAGGTGTCTCGCGGAGCGTCGATGAGCTTCACGGCAGGGCTGCGCTCCCGAGGCACCACTCCCCCGACGACCAGGCCGGTCACGGTCTCGGTCGATCGATCAGGCGCGGTCGATCAGGCGCGGTCGATCAAGCCCGGCCTCAGCGGCCGGTGCGGTAGCCCGAGGCCGGGCCGGGACGGCCCTTCGCGGCGGCGCGGCGCTCGAGCACGCCCGACAGGACGGGCGTGACCAGGGCGATGACGATCCCGACGATCACCACCACGGATCCGAGGACGATCAGGGCGATGATGAAGGACTCCATGTCCCGATCCTCCTCGGGGCGAGGCAGCGACGCAAGCTCCGGGGCACAGACTGCACGCCGTGCACAGCCAGCACTCGGCCCGGCCACACGGCACTGTCGGACGTCGGGCGTAGATTCCCCAGCATGAACGACATCGCACCCGACGCCTCCCCCTCCACCGGCACCACCGAGCGAGCGGTCCTCGCCGGCGGCTGCTTCTGGGGCGCGCAGCAGCTGCTCCGTCGTCGACCCGGCATCGTCTCGAGCCGCGTCGGCTACTCGGGCGGCCACACCCCGAACGCCACCTACCGCAACCACGCCGGCCACGCCGAGGCCGTCGAGATCGTCTTCGACCCCTCGGTGATCAGCTACCGCGAGCTGCTCGAGTTCTTCTTCCAGATCCACGACCCGTCGACGAAGGACCGCCAGGGCAACGACATCGGCGACAGCTACCGCTCGGCGATCTTCTACACGTCGGACGAGCAGCGCGCGACCGCGCTCGACACCATCTCCGACGTCGACGCCTCCGGCCTCTGGCCCGGCAAGGTCGTCACCGAGGTCGAGGCCGTCGGCGACTTCTGGGAGGCGGAGGAGGAGCACCAGGACTACCTGGAGAAGCTCCCCAACGGCTACACCTGCCACTTCGTGCGCCCGGGCTGGGTGCTGCCGAAGCGCGAGCAGGAGTCCGTCGCGAGCTGATCTCGCTCGTGGCCTGACGGCGATGCGCGGCACCGCCTCTCGGGGTGACGACGAGGGCGGCGACGACGAGGGCGGCAGCACCTGGTAAGCAGGGTGCATGCCCCTCGACGTCGCCGCCCTCCGCTCTGCCTACCCGTCCCTCTCTTCGGGCATCGCCCACTTCGACGGACCGGGCGGCACCCAGACGCCGCGGGTCGTCGGCGAGGCGATCCTCGCCGCGATGACCGGCCCCACGTCGATCCGCGGCACGAGCACCGTCTCCGAGCGCAACAGCGAGTCGACGGTGCAGGCGTTCCGCGCCGCCTACGCCGACTTCCTCGGCGTCCCGTCGGCGGGAGTCGTGCACGGACGCAGCGCCACGCAGCTCACCTACGACTTCGCGCGCCACCTGTCGGCGTCGTGGGGTCCCGGCGACGAGGTCGTCGTCTCGCGCCTCGACCACGACGCGAACATCCGGCCCTGGATCCAGGCCGCCGAGGCCGTCGGGGCGACCGTGAACTGGATCGAACTCGACCCCGCGACGGGCGAGCTCGACCTCGAGTCGGTCGCCGTCGCGATCACCGGCCGCACGCGTCTCGTCGCGGTGACCGCCGCCTCCAACCTGCTCGGCACGCAGCCCCCGGTCGCGGCCATCGCCGACCGGGCGCACGCCGTCGGCGCCCTCGTCTGGGTCGACGCGGTGCACTTCGCCGCGCACGAGCTGGTCGACCGGGCCGCGCTCGGCGCCGACTTCGTCGTCTGCTCGCCCTACAAGTTCGCGGGTCCGCACTGCGGCGTGCTCGGCGCGGACCCCGAGCTGCTCGAGAGCCTCCGGCCGGCGAAGCTGCTGCCGTCGACCGACGTGGTACCCGAGCGCTTCGAGTTCGGCACGCTCCCCTACGAGCAGCTCGCCGGGGCGACGGCCGCGGTCAACTTCCTGGCCGGCATCGCACCCGGGGACGCGACCGGGCGCAGGGAGTCGCTGGCCGCCTCCTTCGCCGCCGTGCACGAGCACGAGACGGCGCTGCGCGTCGCGCTGGAGGAGCGGCTCGCGCGGGTGCCCGGCCTCACGGTGCGCTCACGGGCGGCTCGCCGAACGCCCACGCTCTACGTGACGATCGAGGGCCGCTCGATGCGCGAGCTCGCCGCGCACCTCGCGACGCGCGACGTGCTGGCGCCGGCAGGCCACTTCTACGCGATCGAGGCGTGGCAGGCGATGGGCCTCGACGACGAGACGACCGGCCTGCGCGTCGGCCTGGCGCCGTACACGGACCAGTCCGACGTCGACCGCCTCGTCGCCGGCGTCGAGGAGTTCGTCGCGGGCTGACGCCCTGACGACCGCGAACCGGCACGTACTGCTCTGCGGGCTGGGCCCAGGAGCAGTTCGCGCCGGTTCAGCGCCGGTAAGGCGGGGTCAGGCCTGGAGCTTCTCGATCAGCTGGGCCTTGGTGAGGCGCGAGACGCCGGTGGCGCCCTTGTCGGTGGCGAGCTGACGCAGCGAGACGAGGGTCTGGGCGTGCAGGTCGACGTGCGCCTCCGAGCCGTCGTGCGCCGTGACCGTGGTCTCGTCGGCGTGCGGAAGCGGCGGCGTGTAGGCCGCGCTCGGGCCCTTCGGCGCGCTGGTCGTCGGGACGACGGACTTCAGCGCGACCTCGGCCTCGACCTGCTCGTGCGACTTGGTGGGCTTGGGGGCACGGGCTGCGGGCGTCTCCGCGGAGGCGGCCGTCGCCTCCTTCGAGGCGCCCTTGGAGGCACTCTTGGTCGCGCTCTTCACGGCCTTCTTCGTCGCCTTCTCGGCGTCCTTGATCTTCTTCGCGGCGGAGTCGAGGGCGTCGTCGGCCGAGCCACGAGCCTTCTTGGTCTTCTTCGCGCCGTCCGCCTTGGCGAGCGCCTTGACGCCCTTGCGCGCGTCGACGACGGCGTCGAGAGCGGAGTCGAGCGCCGCGGTCGCGGCCTTCTGGAGCTTCTTCGTGCTGGCCACGGGGCCTCCTCGGTTCGGGTGCGGGGTACACGTCAGCCTGGCACTGGTCCAGCCGGGCAGCAGCCCGCTCGGAGGCGTCTCCCAGTGAGCACGAAGCACCTCGGAGTGGACCATGCACCTCGAGACGACGGGGTGCACGGTCCACTCGGGGTGTCCCAGGCCGGGCGCGGAACGGCTCAGGCGCCTGCGCCGGTGCCGGTCCAGAACTCGCGGACGGCCTCGACGACGCCCTCGGCCTGACGGCGACCGGCCTCGGCAGCCGGGCCGCGGTTCGCGCTCGAGAGCGAGTTGGCCCCGAAGGAGGCGAGGCTCTCGGCATCCGCCTCGATCACGAACACGGGCCGGTCGGCACCCATGCGCGTGGAGACGACGCCGGGCAGGGTCGGGCCGAGCGGTGACTGCGCCAGCTCCGGCCCGCACGAGAGCACGAGCACGCGCTCGGCGGCGTCGGCCACGTCGGCGTTGGTGCCCGAGCGGATGCCGCCGTCCATGGTCGGTCGCCCGTCGACCTCGACCGTCGGCCAGACGAGCGGCACCGAGCAGCTGGCCGCGACCGCCACGTGCAGGGGCACGCCGGAGGCGGCGGTCAGCACCCGGAACTCGCCGTCGGTCGCGTCGACGGTGCAGATCGCGAGCGCACCCTCGGGCCAGGCGGCGTCCGCTCCGAAGCGCTCGCGCATGGCCGTGACCAGCTCGGGCTCGTCGCCGGTCACGGGCACCTGCCGGGCCAGTGCGCCCAATCGGGCCCGCGCCTCCTCGGCGTTCGTCGCCCCCTGGATCGCCTGGCCGATGCGCTGCATGAAGTCCTCGCCGTCGAGCGCGGCCTCCGGGGTCGCCGCGGCCGGCACCAGCTGCTCGGCGTACGCGTCGGCGACGCCGCTCCCGCCGAGCCGCAGGGTGGTGCCGACGACCGAGCCCGCGGAGGTGCCGACGACCAGGTCCGCGTCGCCGAGCGGGATGCCTGCCTCGAGGAGGCGGGAGAGCACGCCGAGCTCCCACGCGATGCCGGTGATGCCGCCGCCGCCGAGGACGACGGCCGTGCGGGGGCCGGCCGAGGCCGGGGAGCTGGTGGGGGCTGCTGTGTCGGTCATGGGACCTCCTGGTGAGCGTGACGGGAACCGACCCACGCTACGACCGGCGGCAGGCACGGCACTCAGCCCGTGCCCACCCTCGGCGGAAGGCACGTCCTCCCAGCGTGAGTTGCCGCTCGACCCCAGAGGTGGTGAACGGTGGTGAGGAGCCTCACTCGGCGGACCAGAGCTCCTCGGCCTCGAGGACCAGATCGATCAGTCGACGCAGGAGACCCCCCGCGGTCGTCGACCTCAACAGGGTGTATCTGTCGTAGTCACCCAGCGGGGCGATCGCTGCCAGTTGCCAGACGGCTGCGACTGGATCGTCCGACAGCTCGATGTCGTCATCCGACTGGGGCCCCGCGGCGCGAACGACCAAGCGGCGGACAGCTGCTTCGGCCTGGTCCCGCAGGGGTGCGAGCTTCTCAGACCACTCGAGATCCGGCAGGACCGAGAGCTCGGCCCGCGGGAACGGATCCTCGTCGACCCAACGTTCGACCGTGAACCGCCGGGTCCCCAGGCCGGTGATGAACAGGTCGTCGGCGCCCGCGGCGGCGCTCACGAGACGCGCCATCGTCCCGACCGAGGCGCGCTGGTCGCCACCCCCGGCTTCTGATCCGCGCTCGATGAGGACGACGCCGAACTCGGGTTCGTCCTCGTCGAGCAAGCGGCCGACCAACGTGAGATACCGAGGCTCGAAGACACGCAGCTGGATGGGCACGAACGGGAACAGCACTGATCCCAGCGGGAACATCGGTGAGACGGCCATGACCCAGTCAAGCACCGCGGACAAGAAGTTCACAGGCGCCCAGAGAGCCCTCGTCCACACCGCGAAGAACGCCTAGTTGTTGAAGCGGAACTCCACCACGTCGCCGTCCTGCATGACGTACTCCTTGCCCTCGATGCGGGCCTTGCCGGCCGAGCGCGCCTCCGCGATGGAGCCGGTCTCGACGAGGTCGGCGTACGAGATGACCTCGGCCTTGATGAAGCCCTTCTCGAAGTCGGTGTGGATGACGCCGGCGGCCTGGGGGGCCTTCCAGCCCTTGCCGATGGTCCAGGCGCGGGTCTCCTTCGGGCCTGCCGTGAGGTAGGTCTGCAGGCCGAGGGTCTCGAAGCCGATGCGGGCGAGCTGGTCGAGGCCGGACTCGTCCTGGCCGGTCGACGACAGCAGCTCGGCGGCGTCCTCCGGGTCGAGGTCGATCAGCTCGGACTCGATCTTCGCGTCGAGGAACACGGCCTCGGCCGGGGCGACGAGCGCGGCCAGCTCGGCCTTCTTCGCATCGTCCGTGAGGATCGACTCGTCGACGTTGAAGACGTAGATGAAGGGCTTGGCGGTGAGCAGGCCGAGCTCGCGGATGGGCTCGAGGTCGATGCCGGAGGCCGAGAGGGCCTCGCCGCGCTGCAGCGCCTCCTTGGCGGCCACGGCCGTCTCGTGCGTGAGCGGCTCGACGCGCTTGAGGCGGAGTTCTTTCTCGTAGCGGACGAGCGCCTTCTCGACGGTCTCGAGGTCGGCGAGGATCAGCTCGGTGTTGATCGTGCCCATGTCGCCCTCGGGGTCGACCTTGCCGTCGACGTGCACCACGTCGGGGTCGACGAAGCCGCGGACGACCTCGGCGATCGCGTCGGCCTCGCGGATGTTCGCGAGGAACTTGTTGCCGAGCCCCTCGCCCTCGCTCGCGCCCTTGACGATGCCGGCGATGTCGACGAACGACACGGGCGCCGACAGGATCTTCTCCGAGCCGAACAGGCCCGCGAGCACGGGGAGGCGCGGGTCGGGCAGGTTGACGATGCCGACGTTCGGCTCGATGGTCGCGAACGGGTAGTTCGCCGCCAGCACCTGGTTCTTGGTCAAGGCGTTGAACAGGGTGGACTTGCCGACGTTGGGCAGTCCGACGATCGCGATAGTGAGAGCCACGGTCAGCCATCGTACCGGCGCGCGGCCGGGCAGACCTCCGGGGCGCCCCCGACCGCAGGAGGCGCGGGTCGGCCCGGCAGTGTCCGAGGCCCGTGACACGATGGTGCGATGCCCATCGACTTCACCGCGATCGACTTCGAGACCGCGAACTCGAGCAGCGCCTCCGCCTGCTCCGTCGGCCTCGTCAAGGTCCGTGACGGCGTCGTCGTCGACAAGGTCGGCTGGCTGATCAAGCCGCCGGCGGGGCACGACACGTTCCTCGAGTGGAACACCCGCATCCACGGCATCCGGGCCGACGACGTCGTCGACGCCTTCGAGTGGCACGAGCAGTTCGACCTCATCGCCGACTTCGCGGGCATCGACGTCTTCGTCGCCCACAACGCCGGCTTCGACATGGGCGTCATCAAGGGCGCGTGCGCCGCGACCGGGGTCACTCCGCCGTCGTGGGCCTACCTCTGCAGCCTGCAGGTCGCCCGCAAGACCTACGCCCTCGACTCGTACCGGCTGCCGCTGGCCGCGGCGGCCGCCGGGTTCACGGGCTTCTCGCACCACGACGCCCTCGCCGACGCCGAGGCCTGCGCGGCCATCGTCGTGCACGCGGCGCAGTTCCACGGGGCGGACGACCTGCGGCAGCTCGCCGACACGGCCCGCGTCAGCATGAAGCGGCTCACGCCTGCGGCCCCGCCCGCCGACGCGGCGGCCCCGGCCGCGGCGCCCCGACGCCGCGTCGTCTTCCGCTAGCCGCCCGAGCCGCCCGAACCCGCCGAGCCCGCCCGAGGTCACCGGGGCGCGGCGCGCGCTCTCGGCCGGTGTCGGCGGCTGCTGCGACACTGCCGCCATGACCTCACCGCTCCTCCTCGTGGCCCTCGTCGTCGTCGCGCTCGGGGTCGGCACGGCCCTCGGCGTGCTGCTGTCCCGCTCCCGTGCCGCCGAGGCCACGGCACGCCTGTCCGCCGACGCAGCCGCGGCCCGCGCGACCGTCGACGGCTACCGCGAGCGGCTGATCGACCTCGACGAGCAGCACCGACGCGAGGTCGCCGGGCAGGAGGCACGGCTCCGGGAGTTCCAGGACAGGCTGCGTGACGCTCGCATCGCCGAGGCGGAGCGGGCCCGTTCCGAGGGCCAGGTGATGACGGCGCTCAGCCCGGTCGCGCAGAGCCTCGCGGCGGTCCAGGCCAAGGTCGCCGAGCTCGAAGAACAGCGGGCCCACCAGTACGGCACGCTCAGCGAGCAGCTGCGCAGCGCCGTCGCCTCGGAGGAGCGGCTGCGGAGCACCGCCGAGTCGCTGGCCTCCGCGCTCCGGTCGAACAGCACGCGGGGGGTCTGGGGCGAGACGCAACTGCGCAACGTCGTCCAGGCCGCCGGTCTCGTCGAGCGCGTCGACTTCGACCTGCAGAGCAGCATCTCGAGCGATGCCGGTGCCGGCAGACCGGACATGGTGGTGCACCTGCCCGGCGGCAAGAACATCGCCGTCGACGCCAAGGTGCCGTTCGCGGCCTTCCTCGAGGCGAGCGCGATCCCCGCCACGGCCGTCGGGGAGGAGGCCGCCCGACGGGACGTGCTCGTCCGGCAGCACGTCAAGGCGCTGCGGGCCCACGTCGACGCGCTCTCGGCCAAGACCTACTGGGCGGGGCTCGAGTCGTCGCCCGAGCTCGTCGTCGCCTTCATCCCGAGCGAGTCGCTCGTGTCGAGCGCCCTCGAGGCGGACCCCTCCCTGATGGACTACGCGTTCCAGAAGCGCGTGGCGCTGGCGTCGCCCGTCACCCTCTGGTCCGTCCTCAAGACCGTCGCCTTCAGCTGGCAGCAGGACGTCGTGACGAACGAGGCGAAGGTCCTCTTCGACCTCAGCCGCGAGCTGTACGGCAGGCTCGCGACGATGGCCGGCCACGTGGACAAGCTCGGCCGGTCGCTGCGCGGCTCGGTGAACGACTACAACCGCTTCGTGGGCTCCCTCGAGCGCACCGTGCTGCCGTCGGCACGCCGGCTCAGCATGCTCGACGAGACCAAGTCGCTCACCTCGCCGACCGTCGTCGAGGAGCTCCCCCGAGACCTGACGGCCACAGAACTGACGACCGCCCTCGACGCTGACCGTGAGGTCGAGGCGTCGAGGGCGGCGGCCGACGAACGTGAGCCCAGCCAGGCGACCTGGACCGAGCGCGCGAGCTAAGAGGACTAAGCGGTCTCGCCGTACCACTTCGAGACGAGGTGGTCGGCCTCGACCCGGCGGATGGTGCCCGAGTGCGAGCGGAGCACGATGGACGACGTGCGGATCATGCCCTGCTTGCGCTTGACGCCCGCGACGAGCGCGCCGTCGGTGACGCCGGTCGCGACGAAGTAGGCGTTGTCGCCCTTGACGAGGTCGTCCTGGTCGAGCACGCGGTCGAGGTCGTGGCCGGCGTCGATCGCCTTCTGGCGCTCCGCGTCGTCCTTCGGGGCGAGGCGCGTGAGGATGAGGCCGCCGAGCGCCTTCACGGCGCAGGCCGTGATGATGCCCTCCGGGGTGCCGCCGATGCCGACGCACATGTCGATGCGCGAGTCGGGACGGGCCGCGTTGATGCCGCCGGCGACGTCGCCGTCGAGCAGCAGGCGGGTGCCCGCGCCGGCGGCGTGGATCTGCTGGATCAGGTCGGCGTGGCGGGGACGGTCGAGCACGGCCACCTGGATGTCCTCGACGGCGAGGCCCTTCGCGTCGGCGAGCGCACGGATGTTGTCGCCGACGGGCTTGTCGAGGTCGATCACGCCGATGCCCTCGGGGCCGGTGACGATCTTGTCCATGTAGAACACGGCACTGGGGTCGAACATGCTGCCGCGGTCGCTGACGGCGATCACCGAGAGGGCGTTCATGCGGCCGGCGGCGGTGAGGCTCGTGCCGTCGATGGGGTCGACGGCGATGTCGCAGGCGGGGCCGAAGCCGTTGCCGACGTGCTCGCCGTTGAAGAGCATCGGCGCCTCGTCCTTCTCGCCCTCGCCGATCACGACGACGCCGTCGAAGGCGACGGTGCCGAGGAACTTGCGCATCGCGTCGACCGCGGCGCCGTCGGCGGCGTTCTTGTCGCCCTTGCCGATGAACGGGGCGCTGCGGATCGCGGCGGCCTCGGTGGCCCTCACCAGCTCCATGCCCAGGTTGCGGTCGGGATGTGAGTAGAGGGTTCCGGAGTCAGCCATGCTCCGGAGCCTACTCGGGAGCCGCCTCCTCGACGGTCCCTGCACGGACGTGCACACACGTGCAGGCCCCCCGCTGCCCGGTCCGCTCCTGAAGGCCCTGACTAGGGTGGGATGCGCAGCCCACACGCCATCATCGAAGGAGATCCGATGCCCGTCGCAACCCCCGAGCAGTACGCCGAGATGCTGGACAAGGCGAAGAACAAGGGGTTCGCCTACCCCGCGGTCAACGTGTCGTCGTCGCAGACGATCAACGCCGTGCTGCAGGGCCTCACCGAGGCCGGCAGCGACGGCATCATCCAGGTCACCACGGGCGGCGCCGACTACTTCGCCGGCCAGACGGTCAAGAACCGCGCCGCCGGAGCCATCGCCTTCGCGAAGTTCGCCACCGAGGTCGCCAAGAACTACCCCGTCACCGTCGCGCTGCACACCGACCACTGCCCGAAGGACGCCCTCGACGGCTTCGTCCTGCCCCTCATCGCCGCCAGCGAGGAGGAGGTCAAGGCCGGTCGCAACCCGCTGTTCCAGTCGCACATGTGGGACGGCTCGGCCATCCCCCTCGACGAGAACCTCGAGATCGCCCAGCAGATGCTCAAGCGCACCGCCGCGATCAACGCCATCCTCGAGGTCGAGATCGGCGTCGTCGGCGGCGAGGAGGACGGCATCCAGCACGAGGGCTCGAACGAGGCGCTCTACACGACCGTCGGCGACGTCACCCGTGCCGTCGAGACGCTCGGCCTCGGCGAGAACGGCCGCTACATCGCCGCCCTCACCTTCGGCAACGTCCACGGCGTCTACAAGCCCGGCAACGTCAAGCTCCGCCCGGAGCTGCTCGGCGAGATCCAGCAGGGCATCCAGGAGCGCTTCGGCACGGCCGAGAAGCCCCTCGAGCTCGTCTTCCACGGCGGCTCCGGCTCGTCCGACGCCGAGATCCGCGAGGCCGTCTCGAACGGCGTCGTCAAGATGAACCTCGACACCGACACCCAGTACGCCTTCAGCCGCTCGATCGCCGACACGGTGCTGAAGAACTACGACGGCTTCATCAAGGCCGACGGCGAGGTCGGCAACAAGAAGCAGTACGACCCCCGCGCCTGGGGCAAGGTCGCCGAGTCGGCCATGGCCGCCCGCGTGGTCGAGGCGACCCGCCAGCTCGGCTCGTTCGGCCAGTCGGGCAGCTGACCCGCACCTCCTGACGCGACACGAGAGGCCCCGCAGCGACGAGCTGCGGGGCCTCTCGTGTCGGCATGGACGACGCGCCGGCGGGATGCCCCTAGGAGGTGGGGCGTGCGCTGTCGAGGAGCGACTGCACGAACGCCGCGTCGCCCAGGAACACCGACAGCACGAGCACCATCTGCACGATCGTGACCACTGCGCCGGCGGCCAGCGGGACCCAGAAGGTCACCTTGCCGGCACGCAGGCGGCGGACCGTGAGCACGATCATCGGCACGAACACGACGAGCGACACGATCGCGATCGCCCCGCCGGCCTGCTGCAGCGCGGCCTGTCCGGTGAAGTCGTCGACGGGGTAGCCCTGCGCCGAGAACGCCGACAGCAGCGTCCTTGAGAAGCCCGAGACGAGCACGATGTTCGAGATCACGTTGTAGCCGGCCAGGCCGAGCAGGACGAACGTGGCGACACGGTCGACGCGCCGTCCGGTGCTGAGCACGGGGGCCGACGTGGGTGGCCCCTGGTACGGCTGCGCGCCTCCTGCGCCCTGGCCCTGCTGCGGGTGCTGCGACCACGACGTGGGCTGCTGCCCTGTCGGCACCGGCTCGCCCTGGCCCGCAGGAGGTGCGGCGTCGGCCGGCGGGACGGGGTTGACCCAGCCCTCTGGCGCGTACTCGCCGTACCGAGGACGCGGTCGCGGGTCACGCCGAGCCGCTGCCGCCGCGTCGCCGTCGCGGCCGCCGTGCTGGTCGCGGTCGTCGCTCATCGGGCGGTGCGTCCGCCGAGCGCGCGGGTGTCGGTCTGGCCCTGGGCGTCCTTGCGGAGCTCCTTGGGGAGGGAGAACATCAGGTCCTCCTCGGCCGTGACGACCTCGGACACATCGCCGTAGCCGGCGTCGGCGAGGTCGTCCAGGACCTCCTTGACCAGGACCTCGGGCACCGACGCGCCGGAAGTGACGCCGACGGTCTCGACGCCGTCGAGCCACTCCTGCTTGATCTCGCTCGAGTAGTCGACGCGGTAGGCGGCCTTGGCCCCGTGCTCGAGGGCGACCTCGACGAGCCGGACGCTGTTCGAGCTGTTCGCCGAGCCCACGACGATGACGAGATCGGAGTCGACGGCGACCTTCTTGATGGCGACCTGGCGGTTCTGCGTGGCGTAGCAGATGTCGTCGCTCGGCGGGTTCTGGATGGTGGGGAAGCGCTCGCGCAGGCGGCGGACCGTCTCCATCGTCTCGTCGACGCTCAGCGTCGTCTGCGAGAGCCAGACGAGGTTGTCGGGGTCGTCGATGACGAGGTCGTCGACCTCTGCCGGGTTCTGCACGAGGGTGGTGCGGTCGGCGGCGTGGCCCATCGTGCCCTCGACCTCCTCGTGGCCGGCGTGGCCGATGAGGATGATGTGGCGGCCCTGCGAGCCGAAGCGGACGGCCTCGCGGTGCACCTTGGTGACGAGCGGGCAGGTGGCGTCGATGGCCTGCAGGCCGCGGTCGGCGGCGCCCTTGACGACGGCCGGCGAGACGCCGTGCGCGCTGAAGACGACGTGCGAGCCCTCTGGCACTTCTTCCACCTCGTCGACGAAGATCGCGCCCTGGCTCTCGAGCGTCGACACGACGTGGACGTTGTGGACGATCTGCTTGCGGACGTAGACGGGCGACCCGTAGTGCTCGAGCGCCTTCTCGACGGCGATCACCGCACGGTCGACGCCGGCGCAGTAGCCGCGGGGGGCGGCGAGCAGCACCCGCTTCGTGCCGTTGACGGGGGTGTCCCGTAGCCTGTTGCGCAGCGCAGGGACGCGCGGAGTCGGGAGGTCGACGGCGATGGCGCCGTTCGTGATGTGTGCCACCCGTCGATGATAGGCGTGACGACTGGTCGCGTTCTGGGAGGCCCGCCTCGACGGCTCGCGCTCCGTGTCCTGCCCTCGCCCCTGCCCCTGTCCGCGCACCGACCTGAGGACGCCCCCGCATGACGATCGTCACCCCGCCGCCCACCGCCGACGCGCCCTGGCCTGTCGGCCTGCTCGCGGGCAAGGTGCGCGACTGGATCGACCGGCTCGGCACGGCGTGGGTCGAGGGGCAGATCACCCAGTGGAACGTCTCGGGCGGCAACGTCTACGGCAAGCTGCGCGACCTCGAGCAAGACGTCACCGTCTCGTTCTCGATCTGGTCGAGCGTGAAGTCGAGGGTGCCCGCCGACCTGAAGCAGGGCGACCGCGTGATCGCGGCCGTCAAGCCGAACTACTGGGTCAAGGGCGGCTCGCTGACCATGCAGGTCTTCGACATGCGCCACGTCGGGCTGGGCGACCTGCTCGAGCGCCTCGAGCGCCTCAGGGCGCAGCTGACCGCCGAGGGCCTGTTCTCCCCCGACCGCAAGAAGCGGCTGCCCTTCCTGCCGCAGTGCATCGGGCTCGTGACCGGCCGCGACAGCGACGCCGAGAAAGACGTGCTCCGCAACGCCCAGCTGCGCTGGCCCTCGGTCTCGTTCCGCGTGGTGCACGCGGCGGTGCAGGGCGACCGCTCGGTGGGCGAGGTCACCGCCGCCGTGCAGCAGCTCGACGCCGACCCCGAGGTCGACGTGATCATCGTCGCCCGCGGCGGCGGCGACTTCCAGAACCTGCTCGGCTTCAGCGACGAGTCGCTCGTGCGGGCGGTCGCGGCGTGCCGCACTCCCGTGGTCAGCGCGATCGGGCACGAGGCCGACCGCCCGCTGCTCGACGACGTGGCCGACCTGCGGGCGTCCACCCCCACCGACGCCGCGAAGCGCGTGGTGCCCGACGTCGGCGAAGAGCTGTCGCGCGTGCAGCAGGCCCGCTCGCGCATCGGGGTGCGGCTGAACCAGATCGTGTCGACCGAGATCGACCGGCTCGAGCAGGTGCGCAGCCGACCCGTGCTCGCCTCGCCCCAGACCCTCGTCGACGTGCGTGCCGACGAGATCGTCCGAGCCGTCGCCCGCGGCGAAGAACTCCTCTCCCGGGCCGTCGAGCGGGCGCACACCAGGGTCTCCGAGCTGACGGCCCAGCTGCGTGCGCTCTCGCCCCAGGGCACCCTGCGGCGCGGCTACTCGATCGTCCAGCTGCCGGGCGGCGGAGTGCTCCGCGACCCGGCGGACGCCCCCGAGTCGACCGAGCTGGTCCTCACCCTCGAAGGAGGCGCGCTGCAGGCCGTCAGCACCGGCGCCTCCTCCCCAGGCCCCGCCTCCTCCCCGTCCTCCTCGTCGTCGAGCGACGCCGCCTCCCCTGCCAGCACCTCTCGTTAGGATCGACCCGTGGCACAGTCCTCCTCCCCCGCACCCTCCGCGTCCGCTCCCGCCGACGTGGCGTCCCTGAGCTACGAGGAGGCGCGCGACGAGCTCGTGACCGTCGTGTCCGAGCTCGAGCAGGGGGCCTCGACCCTGGAGCGCTCGCTCGCCCTGTGGGAGCGAGGCGAGGCCCTCGCGCGCCGCTGCGAGGAGTGGCTGCTCGGCGCTCGCGAGCGCCTCGAGGCCGCCCGTCGACAGGCGCCCGCCGAATGACCGACCCCGGACCCCGCACGAACGACCCCGGGCCTCGCAAGAAGCAGCCGCGGATCGTGGCCGAGCTCGGACGCCCTGAGACGCCGGACGAGACCGCACGCCGCAAGGCGGAGAACACCCGCAAGCACTACGCCAACCAGACCGCCGTCAACCTGACGCTGTCCATCGTCGCGTCGCTGGCCGTCGTGCTGTTCCTGGTGCTGGTCGTCGTCCGACCGAGCGGCACCGTCAACCGCCAGGAGATCGACTACCGGTCGGTGGCGCAGAGCGCCGAGAGCAACGTCGACGTGCCGCTCGCCGCCCCGGACCTGCCCGACGGCTGGACGTCGAACCGCGCGGACATCTCGACGGGCACCGCCGACGGCGTCGCCACCTGGTACGTCGGGCTCATCACGCCCACCGAGCAGTTCATCGCGCTCGAGCAGGGCGTCGACGCCAACGCGACGTGGGTCGCCAACGCGGTGCAGGCCCGACCCGCCACGGGCGCGGTGACGATCGCCGGGCTCGACTGGCAGGTCTACGACCGCCGTGACGGCGAGAGCCCCGGCAACTACGCCTACTCGATGACGACCACGGTCGACCGCAGCTCGTACGTGCTGCACGGCACGGCGGGCGACGTCGAGTTCGAGCAGCTCGCGACCGCCCTGGCCGAGCAGCTGGCCGACCAGACAGGAGACCAGTCGTGACCGATCCGCTGACGCCCGGACGCGCGTGGGAGCGCATGAAGGCCGGCAACGAGCGCTTCGTGACCGGAGCTCCCCAGCACCCCCACCAGGACAGCGATCGACGCGCGCTGCTCGCCGGCGGGCAGGAGCCCGTCGCGGCCCTGTTCGGCTGCGCCGACTCGCGCCTCGCCGCCGAGATCATCTTCGACGTCGGCCTCGGCGACCTCTTCGTCGTGCGGAACGCCGGCCAGGTCGTCGGCGACACCGTCATCGCCTCGCTCGAGTACGCGGTCTCGGTGCTCGGCGTGCCGCTCATCGTCGTGCTCGGCCACGACAGCTGCGGCGCGGTCGCGACGGCCATCGACTCGCTCACGAGCGACGCGCCTCCCGGGTCGCGGTTCCTCGGCGACCTGGTCGACATGATCGTGCCGAGCGTCCGACGGGCGACGATCGCACTCGAGCCGGGTGCGGTGCTCGACCCGCGCGCGGTCGGGGCGCTGCACATCCAGGCCTCGGTCGAGGCGCTGGTGGGCCGGAGCGCGCTCATCTCGGCCGCCGTGGCCGAGGGTAGGTTGACCGTGGTCGGGGCGAACTACGCGCTCGCCGACGGCCGCGTCGACCCGTCGATCATCATCGGTCGACTCTGACGCCGCGGGGGCGACCGGCTCCCGTGACACCGCCCCACGAGGGCCGAAGGAAGGACGATGACGTCGTGACCACAACCGAGTACCGCATCGAGCACGACACGATGGGCGAGGTGCGGGTCCCCGCGGCCGCCCTCTGGCGTGCACAGACCCAGCGGGCCGTCGAGAACTTCCCCATCTCGGGAGCCGGCCTCGAGGCGGCGCAGATCGTCGCACTGGCGCGCATCAAGCGGGCTGCCGCCGTCGTGAACGGCCGACGAGGCATCGTCCCCGCAGGCGTCGCCGACGCGATCGTCGCCGCGGCCGACACGATCATCGGCGGGCAGCACCACGACCAGTTCCCCGTCGACGTCTTCCAGACCGGCAGCGGGACCTCGTCGAACATGAACATGAACGAGGTGCTCGCCACCCTCGCCGGCACGGTCGACGGCGTCGAGGTGCACCCCAACGACCACGTCAACGCCTCGCAGTCGTCGAACGACGTGTTCCCCACCTCAGTCCACGTCGCCGTCACCGGCGCGCTGCTGCACGACCTGGTGCCGGCGCTGGAGCACCTCGCCGAGTCCCTCGAGCGCAAGGCCGCCGAGTGGGCCGGCGTCGTCAAGGCGGGTCGCACCCACCTCATGGACGCGACCCCGGTCACGCTCGGCCAGGAGTTCGGCGGCTACGCCCGGCAGATCCGCCTCGGCGTCGAGCGCGTGCAGGCGACGCTCCCCCGCGTCGCCGAGGTGCCGCTCGGCGGCACCGCCACGGGCACCGGCATCAACACCCCCGTCGGGTTCCCGCAGGAGGTCATCTCCGTGCTCGCCGACGACAGCGGCCTGCCCGTGACCGAGGCGCTCGACCACTTCGAGGCGCAGGGCGCCCGTGACGGCCTCGTCGAGGCGTCGGGAGCCCTCCGTGTGCTCGCCGTCAGCCTGACCAAGATCAACAACGACATCCGCTGGATGGGCTCCGGCCCGAACGCCGGCCTCGGCGAGCTGCACGTCCCCGACCTGCAGCCCGGGTCGTCGATCATGCCCGGCAAGGTCAACCCCGTCGTGCCCGAGGCCGTCCTCATGGTGTCGGCACGGGTGATCGGCAACGACGCCACGATCGCCTGGGCCGGCGCCTCCGGCTCGTTCGAGCTCAACGTGGCCATCCCGGTGATGGGCACCGCCCTGCTCGAGTCGATCCGCCTCCTCTCGAACGCGACCCGGGTGCTCGCCGACAAGACCGTCGACGGTCTCGAGGCGGACGTCGAGCGCGCCCGCGCCATGGCGGAGTCGTCGCCGTCGATCGTCACGCCGCTGAACCGCGTGATCGGCTACGAGGCCGCGGCGAAGGTCGCGAAGCACGCCGTGGCGCAGAAGATCACGGTGCGCGAGGCCGTCGTCGACCTCGGCTTCGTCGAGCGCGGCGAGGTCACCGACGAACAGCTCGACTCGGCACTCGACGTGCTGAGCATGACCCGCCCCGGCTGAGCTGCACCGCGCCGCAACGCACCGCACCGCACCGCGTTCCGTGCACCGCACCCGATCTAGACGAGGTGCAGTGCACGTGACGCGGTGCGACGTCTGCGACTGACAGGCGGCCTGGGCGAACCGGCCACCGGCGTGCTCACGCAGCGTCGAGGACCGTCGACGCGGCGACGACCGCGAGCCACCAGCTGACGAGCATCACGGGGCCGAACGGGATGGCGACGCGGCGCGGAGGCGTGCCGTGTCGGCGGGTGAGGACAGCGGCCACCCCGTGCACTCCCCCGAGCAAGGCCACCGCCACGAGCCAGGCGAGCGGGGCCGACGGAGACACCAGTTCCGCGACCACGACCCCGACACTCGCGAGCTTGGCATCGCCCGCACCGAGCCCGCCGGCGTGCACGAGCGGGACGCACGCGGCGAACACGACGAGGCCGAGGAGGCACGCCCACGCCGCCTGCGTCCCCTCGCCGCCCGCCCCGGCCAGCACCACACCTGCCGCAGCTCCGATCAGCACGACGAGCACGAGGACGTTCGGCAGACGCCGCTCGGCGACGTCGACCCGGACGAGGGCACCGGTCACGGCGGCGAGTCCCGACGCGGCGATCGCCGCGGGCAGGGACAGGTCCAGCGCCGCGACCAGGCCCAGCAACGCGAGCCCCGCGACGACGTCGATCCGCGTCGGCCTCCGACCCCGGCGCGGTGCCGGGGCCGAGTCGTCCCCCTCGTGGTCCCCTCCGTCCCGCCCGCGGTCGCCGTCCCGGCCGTGCTCGTCCGGGCCGTGCTCGTGGTGCGTCGTCGTCATTCAGCGACCCTGACGCCCTCGTGCACCGCGCCTCCTGCGGTCGCCCCGCCCTTGTGGGCGATCTCGCCCGGGCTCCGCCAGTGCAGGAGGGACCCTCGCCCGTCACCACTGCCGATCCGAGCCAGAGCAGGCCACGCGCAAGTTGCCCCGAACGGCTGCCTCGGCGCGTCGGAGGCAGCGATCCGGGGCAACTCGTTCGTCGCCGCGTCGACCCTCCGGGTGGCCGGGTGGCGGCCACCCGGCGGGTCGCTGCGCGCTAGGCGAGCTCGTTCGACTCGAGCAGCTCCGTCACGAGCGCCGCGATCGCCGAGCGCTCCGAGCGCGTCAGGGTCACGTGCCCGAACAGCGGGTGGCCCTTGAGCGTCTCGATCACCGACGCGACGCCGTCGTGGCGCCCCACCCGCAGGTTGTCGCGCTGCGCCACGTCGTGGGTGAGGACGACCCGGCTGTTCTGTCCGATCCGGCTGAGCACCGTGAGCAGCACGTTGCGCTCGAGCGACTGGGCCTCGTCGACGATCACGAACGCGTCGTGCAGCGAGCGACCCCGGATGTGCGTCAGCGGCAGCACCTCGAGCAGCCCCCGCTCGACGACCTCGTCGAGCACGTTCTGCGACACGATCGCTCCCAGGGTGTCGAAGACCGCCTGCCCCCAGGGGTTCATCTTCTCGGCGGCGTCGCCGGGCAGGAAGCCCAGGTCCTGACCGCCGACGGCGTAGAGCGGCCGGAACACCATGATCTTCTTGTGCTGCTGCTTCTCGAGCACGGCCTCGAGGCCGGCGCAGAGGGCGAGCGCCGACTTGCCGGTGCCCGCGCTGCCGCCGAGCGAGACGATGCCGACCTCGGGGTCGAGCAGCAGGTCGATGGCGAGCCGCTGCTCCGCCGAGCGGCCGTGCAGCCCGAACACGTCGCGGTCGCCGCGCACGAGCCGCGCCTCGCCCCGGGCGGTGACCCGGCCGAGCGCCGAGCCGCGGTCGGAGTGCACGACGAGTCCGGTGTTCACGGGGACGTCGGCGAGGGCACGGGAGCTGATCGTCTCCTTCTCCCAGAACGACGCCATCTGGTCGCTCGAGACGTCGAGCTCGCTGAGGCCGGTGTAGCCGCTGTCGACCACCTGCTCGGCGCGGTACTCCTCCGCCGCGAGGCCGATCGACGCCGCCTTGACGCGCAGCGGCAGGTCCTTCGAGACGACCGTCACGGCCAGCCCGTCGTTGGCGAGGTTCGAGGCCACCGCGAGGATGCGCGAGTCGTTGTCGCCGAGCTGGAGGCCAGAGGGCAGCACCGACATGTTCGAGTGGTTCAGCTCGACGCGGAACGAGCCGCCCGACCCGACCTCGACCGGGAAGTCGAGACGGTCGTGCGCCACGCGCAGACCGTCGAGGAGGCGCAGCGCCTGTCGCGCGAAGTAGCCCAGCTCAGGATCGTGGCGCTTGCCCTCCAGCTCGCTGACGACCACGACGGGCAGCACCACGTCGTGCTCGGCGAACCGGAAGATCGCCTGGGGGTCGCTGAGCAGGACGGACGTGTCGAGGACGTAGGTGCGCTGATCGACCGCGGTGCGGGGCGTGCCCGCCCGACGGTCTGCTGAGGTGCTCTGCTGGTCGGCCCGGGTGTTGACGGTCACGACGACTCCATCTCCGAGCGACGAGGCACTCGGTACCTTCGGCAGGACGGCCGCGGAGCAGTCGCGAGGCGAACTTTCGTGGCCGTCTCGACCGGGCTACTTGCCCGATGAGCCGAACCTACGTCGTGCCCCCGACACGCACCAGCCGCGCCGCGCCGTGTCGTGTGACGATCAGGTGAACGACCCTCAGGTGCTGGTCGAGGGTCTGCGCCCCGGCCGCCCGGCCGTCAGTACGAGATCGAGCTCCCGTACGACATCAGCGCCTCGCGGAGCAGCCCGAACGAGTCCTCCCCGTTCGACACGTGGGTGCTGAGCCGCACGCTCGTGCTCCGCACCGTCGCGCTGACCCCGTGGTTCAGCAGCGAGGCCGTCAGCGCCGTGAGGTGCTGCGGCTCCGGCTCGAGCACGACGATGCCGGCGCGTTCCGACTCGACGCGCGACGAGGTCACGGGCACGGCGAACTCGTCGGCGAGGTCGATCAGCCGGGTCGCACGCTCGGCGACGGCCCCGGCGACGGGACGGATGCCGACGGCCGCGATCTCCTCCAGCGACGTCGCGAGGCGCGCCTCCGCGATGGGGTCGGGGCGGGAGAGCTGGAACGCGGCGGCGCCCGGGGCCGGCTCGGCACCGTGCTCGTACGAGCCGCCGAGGGTGATCTCCGAGCCGTGCACGCCGCTGAACACGGGCGTGAGGTCGGTCAGCGCGCGGTCGCTGAGGGCCATGAAGCCCGTGCCCCAGCCCGCGCGCAGCCACTTCTGGCCGCCCGTGACCAGCACGTCCGCGACGCCCCAGGGCGCGTCGACGACGCCGAAGCCCTGGATGCCGTCGACGATCAGCAGCCGGTCGCCGATGACCTGGCGGATGCCCTCGAGGTCGGCGAGGTAACCCGTGCGGTAGTCGACGACGCTGACGGCGACGGCGGTCACCGACGGCGTCAGGTGCTCGCGGAGCACCGCAGGGGTCACGGCCTCGTCGGGCACGTCGAGCCACACCGTGTCGAGCACGCGCAGGGCCGAGGAGGCGCGGGTCGCGGCGAGCGGAGTCGTCGGGTACTCCCGCGGAGACAGGGCGAGTGCGCCCGTCAGCCCGAACAGCGTGTGCATCATGCCCTGGCTCGTGCTCGGCTGGAACACGACGTGGTCGGTCGGGAACCCCGTCAGGGCGGCGACGGCCCGTCGGGCGCGCCCGGCCTGCTCGTCGAGGGCGACGACCGAGCCGTGCCGGGAGCGCGACTGGAGCTCGGTCAGGGCCCGCGCCTCCTGCACGACGCCCGTGCCCATCGGGCCGAACGAGGCGAAGTCGAACCAGCCCGCCTCGTCGGCGAAGCCGGCGGCGAAGTCGTCGATGGTGCTCACGGTGGTGCTCCTCGGATCAGGGTCCTCCACCGTACCCGGCCCGAGCGGTCGAGGGATCGACGACCCGAGGCAGGAGCCCCGAGGGCCGACGAGCCCCGCGCCGGGTCAGCTGCCGTAGCGGCGGTGCCGGAGGGCGAAGTCGCGCACGGCCCGGAGGAAGTCGACCTCGCGCAGGTCGGGGTAGAGCGCCTCGACGAAGTAGAACTCGCTGTGCGCGCTCTGCCAGAGCATGAAGTCGCTGAGGCGCTGCTCGCCCGACGTGCGGATCACGAGGTCGGGGTCGGGCTGTCCGCCGGTGTAGAGGTGGTCGGCGATCAGCTCGGGCGTGAGGACCTCGGCGAGCGCGTCGAGGGTGCCGCCCGCCGCGTCGTGGGCGCGGACGATGCTCCGCATCGCGTCGGCGATCTCGCGCCGGCCGCCGTAGCCGACGGCGAGGTTGACGTGCAGCCCGCCGTGGTCGCGCGTGCGCTCCTCCGCGGCGGTGAGCGAGGCGCACAGTCCGTCGGGCAGGTCGTCGGTCGAGCCGACGTGCTGCACCTTCCAGTCGCGCTGGTGCGACAGCTCGTCGGCGACGTCCCCGATGATGCCGAACAGCTCGGTCAGCTCGTCGGAGGCGCGGTTGCCGAGGTTGTCGGCCGACAGCAGGTAGAGGGTCACGACGCGGATGCCTAGGTCGTCGCACCAGGCGAGGAACTCGCTGATCTTCGCGGCGCCCGCGCGGTGCCCGTGCGCGGCGGTCTCGAGCATGCGGGCCTTGGCCCAGCGGCGGTTGCCGTCGACGATCATGGCGACGTGGTGCGGCAGCTCGGCCCCATCGAGCTCACGGCGCAGACGGCGCTGGTACAGGCCGTACAGCAGGCCGCCAGCCACGGGAGGCCGTCGAGGACTCTTCACGTGCCCAGGTTAACCCACCTGGGCGGTCCCGAGGGTCCCAGCAGCTGTGGGGCCGCCTCCCCTACGCTCGCCCTCATGAGCACCTCCTCGCCCTCTCCGGTCGCCGACGACGGCGGCGCGGAGCTGCCGAACATCCCCCTGCTCGACGACGCGCTCGCCTACCCGTCGATCGAGCGCAAGCCCACGTGGCGCGGCTGGATCCACGCGGGCACCTTCCCGGTCGCGATCGCGACGGGGATCGTGCTCGTCGTGCTCGCCGACGGCGCGGCCGCGACCTGGGCCTGCGCGGTGTTCATGACCACGTCGCTGCTGCTCTTCGGCATCTCGGCGACCTACCACCGGTTCCCGTGGAGCCCGCGCGCGAAGATGTTCCTGAAGCGGCTCGACCACTCGAACATCTTCTTGTTGATCGCCGGCACGTACACGCCCATCGCCGCGATCGCCCTGCCGCCGGGCAAGTCGGCCCTGCTGCTGACGCTCGTCTGGACGGCGGCGGCCTTCGGCATCGCGTTCCGGGTGTTCTTCATCCACGCGCCGCGCTGGCTCTACGTGCCGCTGTACATCCTGATGGGCGTCGGCGCGCTGGGGTTCCTGCCCGACCTGGTCGCCGCCTCCGTGCCGATGACGGTGCTCGTGCTCGTCGGCGGGCTGCTCTACATCGTCGGGGCGGTCTTCTACGCGCTGAAGCGCCCGAACCCGGCACCCGGCCGGTTCGGGTTCCACGAGCTGTTCCACGCCTGCACCGTGCTCGCGTACCTCTGCCACTGGACCGGCATCCTGGTCCTGGCGCTGAACGCCCCCGCCTTCGCCTAGGGGCCGGTCGGCCGATCGCGACGGTCGTCGTCGCCGAGCTGCGGCCGCGGCTCGTCGTCCAGCCCCGCGGCGGCGGCGTCGGCCTCGGCGCGCTCGGCCTCGATCTGCTCGCGGACCTCGCCGCGGTAGCGGGTGCGGCGGACGCGACGCGTCATGTCGACGATGATCAGCACCGTCGCCACGGCGACGAACGCGATGGCGACGAAGCCCCACACGCCCGGCGTGACGTCGACATCGGGCACGGTCGACGGCGGCAGCGTCGCGTCGGGGGTCGACGGCTGCGAGAGGAGGCGCACGGCCGCGGTCAGCACGAGGTCACCTGCAGCGCTCATCGGGCCTGCACCCCCACGAGGCCGGTGTCGGGGTCGGTGACGCCGGCGAAGAGGTCGGTCTCGGGCACCGGCGAGTCGACGCGCGACTCGACCAGCTGGAAGTCCTCCGTGGGCCACGCGGCGACCTGGAGGTCGTGCGGCCAGAAGAAGAAGGCGCTGTCGAGCGGCACCTGGCTGGCGTGCGCGCGGAGGGCAGCGTCGCGGACCGGGAAGAACTCGGAGACCGGCACGTGCGTCGTCGCGAGGTCGGGCCGGTCGCTGAAGCGCTCGAGCATCTCGGTGAGACGCTCGATCAGGGGCGACTCCGGGTCCTCAGCCTTCAGGTGCGTGATCATCGCGCCGACGCGGCCGGCGCTGAACATCCGGTCGTAGTAGACCTTGTCGATCTGCCAGGGCTCGCCCGCGGCCGGGTAGCGGGCGGCGTCGGACGCCGCCCGGAACGCCTCCATCGAGATCTCGTGGGTGCGGATGTGGTCGGGGTGCGGGTAGCCGCCGATCTCGTCGTACGTGACCAGCACCTGGGGCCGGAACCGGCGGATGACCGCGACGAGCGGCTCGGCGCTGATCTCGAGAGGGATCGTGGCGAACGAGTTGACCGCGACCGGCTCGCCCTCGGCCGGCAGGCCGGAGTCGGCGTAGCCGAGCCAGAGGTGCTGGATGCCCATCGCCTCCTGCGCGGCACGCATCTCGTGCACGCGGAGGCCGGCGATGTCGCGCTCGGCGTGGGCGCGGGCCTCGAGCTGCTCGTTGAGGATCGAGCCCTGCTCGCCCCCCGTGCAGCTCACGACGAGCACCTCGGCACCGAGGCTGCGGTAGTAGGCGTAGGTGGCCGAGCCCTTGCTGGACTCGTCGTCGGGATGGGCGTGGACGGCCAAGAGGCGCAGGGTCACGGGTTCCTCGCAATTCGTGCAGGGCAGACGTTGCTACCCTCAGGACAAGGATAATCGGACGGAGTCCCCGTGGCGTCCATGCCCCCCGCACCATCGCCGGCTGCAGCACCCGAGCAGCCCGTCGGCCAGCCGCGCGACGGCGCCTCGGCCCGGCTCGACGCCCGCTACGGGCGCAGCACCGGCACCCGTCGGCGCGGCCGCCTGACCGCGATCGTCGTCGCCGCCTCCTTCGTGGTCGTGTTCGCCGCGTGGGTCGTCTTCGCCGCCTTCGACGGCGACGGCTCGAAGCTCGAGAGCACGGACGTCGGCTACACGGTGCTCGACGACCGCGCGGTCGACGTGCAGTACACGATCAGCACGCAGCCGGGCACCGAGGTGAGCTGCGCCGTGCAGGCCCAGAACCAGAAGTTCAGCATCGTGGGCTGGAAGGTCGTGCACCTGCCGGCCTCGCCGACGCACTCCACGACCTACACGACCTCGCTCGCGACCAGCGAACGCGCCGTGACAGGGTTGATCTACGAGTGCTGGCTTCCGTAGACTGCGCGGACACCCACGAGACCGGCCACTCGGCCGGTCTCCTTTTTTCGGTGGGCGTGCCCCGACCGGGCGCGCGGCTCCCGCTCCCGCGGACAGGGCCGCCGCACGCGCAGGCCGCCGCACGGACGGAGACACCATGAGCCAAGACAACGACGCCACCACCTGGCTGACGCCCGACGCCCGCGACCGCCTCCAGGCCGAGCTCGAGACGCTGAGCGGCGAGGGCCGGGCCGAGATCGTGGGCCGCATCGAGGCCGCTCGCGAAGAGGGCGACCTCAAGGAGAACGGCGGCTACCACGCCGCGAAGGACGAGCAGGGCAAGATCGAGGCGCGCATCCGCACCCTGATCAACCTGCTCAAGCACGCGACCGTCGGCGAGTCCACTGCCGCCGACGGCATCGTCGGCCCCGGCACCGTCGTGACCGCGACGATCGCCGGCGACCCCAGCACGTTCCTCCTCGGCAACCGCGAGATCATCGCGCCGGGCAGCGACCTCTCGGTCTACAGCGAGACGAGCCCGCTCGGCCAGGCCATCAACGGCGTCAAGGTCGGCACCACGACCAGCTACACGGCGCCGAACGGCAAGGAGATCACGGTCACCGTCAGCGCGGTCGAGACCTACGTCCCCTGATCCTGACCCACCCGCGTGCCGTGACCGGCCCGGGGCCCTGCTCCCCCACGACGGGAGCGGAGCACGACGGAGGCCCCTGCTCGCCTGAGCAGGGGCCTCCGTCGTGCGTCCGGAGCGTGAGCGCCTAGAAGTCGACGTTCGGCTCGAAGCCGGCCTCGCGGAGGCGCCGGAGGACGTCCTCGACGTGGTCCGGCCCACGGGTCTCGACGCTGAGCTCGAGCTCGACCTCGCTGATCTGCAGGCCCCGCTGGTGACGGGTGTGCAGCACCTCCACGACGTTCGCGTTCGCGTCGGACAGGATCTGCGAGACACGGGTGAGCTGCCCAGGACGGTCGGGCAGGCCGACACGGAGCTTGAGGTAGCGCTCGGCGGCGGCGAGGCCGCGGCTGATGACGCGCTCCATCATCAGGGGGTCGATGTTGCCGCCGCTGAGCACGATCACCGTCGTGCCGAGGTCGCGCACCTGCTCGGTCATCACGGCGGCGACGCCCACGGCGCCGGCCGCCTCGACGACGAGCTTCGCGCGCTCGAGCAGGACGAGCATGGCCCTGGCCGTGTCGTCGTCGCCGACCGTGACGACCTGGTCGACGGTCTCGCGCACGATCTCGAAGTTGAGCACGCCGGGCCGGGCGACGGCGATGCCGTCGGCGATGGTCGGCAGGGCCGTGATGTCGGTGCGGACGCCGCTCGCCATCGAGACCGCGTAGGGAGCGGCGTTGGCCGCCTGCACCCCGATGACGCGGACCGTGCGGCCGGTCCGCGCGTTCTGCTGCTTCACCGCGCTGGCGACGCCGGCGATCAGCCCGCCGCCGCCGATGGGCACGATGATCGTGTCGACGTCGGGCACCTGCTCGAGGATCTCGAGGCCGAGGGTGCCCTGGCCCGCGACGACGTCGGGGTGGTCGAACGGCGGGATGAGGGCCGCGCCGGTGCTCGCCGCGAACTCGGCGGCCGCCCGCAGCGCCTGCTCGACGTCGTGGCCGCTGAGCACCACGTCGGCGCCGTACTCGCGCGTCGCCTGCAGCTTGGGCAGAGCGACCCCGACGGGCATGAAGATCGTGGCGGCGATGCCCAGCTCACGCGCGGCGAACGCCACGCCCTGGGCGTGGTTGCCGGCAGAGGCCGCGACGACGCCGCGCGACTTCTCGTCGTCGGTCAGCTGGGTGAGGCGGTTGTAGGCGCCCCGGATCTTGTACGAGCCGGTGCGCTGCAGGTTCTCGCACTTGAGGTGCACGGGCGACCCGAGCAGCTCGGCGAGGAACCGCGAGCTCTCCATCGGCGTGACCCGGGCCACGCGCGAGACGCGTTCTCGCGCCTGCTCGATCTCGAGCAGCGTGGGACCGGCGATCGTGAGGTCAGACATCCGTGGCCTTTCCGGGCGAGGTGACGTCGGCGGACGTCGGACGGGTGCCCGTGCGCCACGAGCCCCTCGCGACATAGCCGATCATGACGTTGAGGACAGCGATGACGGGCACCGCGAAGAGAGCGCCGGGGATGCCGGCGAGCAGGGCGCCCGCCGCCACCGCGAAGACGACGGCCAGGGGGTGCACCTTGACGGCGCTGCCCATGACGAAGGGCTGCAGGAGGTGCCCCTCGATCTGCTGGACCAGGATCACGACCGCGAGCATCAGGAGGGCGACGACCCAGCCGTTGTAGACGAGCGCGATCACGACCGCGATCGCCCCGGTCGCGACGGCGCCCACCACGGGCACGAACGACCCGAGGAACACCGCGATGGCGATCGGCGCGACGAGCGGCAGCCCGAGCAGCAGGGCGCCGAGCCCGATGCCGACGGCGTCGACGAACGCCACGAAGATCTGCACCTTGACGAAGTTCGTGAGCGTCAGCCAGCCGGCCCGCCCCGCCCCGTCGACCGCGTCGCGTGCGGCGCGCGGGAAGAGCCGCACGAGCCAGCGCCAGATCTCGCCGCCGCCGACGAGCAGGAAGATCGTCGTGAAGAGCATCAGCACGAGCCCGGCGCCGACGTGGCCGGCCGTCGAGCCGATGGACAGCGCGCCGCGGAGGAGGGGCTGGCTGTCCTGTTGGAGGGCCGCCACCGCGTCGCGCACGTATCCGTTCAGCTGCCCCTCGGTGAGGTGCAGCGGCGACGCCAGCAGGAAGTCCTTGAGCTCGCCGTAGGAGGCGACGGACCGATCGCGCAGCGCCGGCCACCCGTCGACGATCTGCAGCACGACGAGGGTGAAGAGCCCCGCGACGACGACCAGGAAGCCGACGAGGCTCACGACGACCGCGACCCACTTCGGCCAGCGGTGCCGCTGCAGCCAACCGGAGAACGGGACCAGCAGGGCCGAGACGAGCAGCGCCACGAGGAAGGGGATGACGATGATGCGGAGCTGGATGACGAGCCAGACGAACACGGCGACGACCGCCACGACGAGCAGGACGCGCCACGACCACGCACCGGCGATCACCATGCCACGCGGCACCGACGGGTCGGGCGCCCACCCTGCGGGGGCGCTCGGGTCGGTCACCTTCTCTGCCGCTCCCCGCGGGAGCCTGCTGCGGCGCATCATGCGCTCAGTGTAGGGCTGGCCCGGTGGTGTTCCGCCCTGCCCTCCATGCCCTCCGCGGCATATGCCTGGCCTGCGTCCGACGTGATCTCAGGAGGCGCCCCGACCGTCGCGTGTCGGTCGTCGCGGCTAGCCTCGGATCGTGCCCCGCGACCGCCTGTCTCCTGCCCTCGCCCGCCGCGTCGCCCTGGCGGCACAGGGTCTCGGCCGTCCGACCGCGGCCCCGGGCTCGACTGCCGTGGGCACCCGTCAGCTCACCGGCCTCGTCGACCGGCTCGGCCTGCTGCAGATCGACTCGGTGAACGTCTTCGAGCGCAGCCACCACCTCCCCGTCTTCGCCCGGCTGGGCCACTACGACCGCGACGCGCTCGACCGGCTCGTGTTCGCGCCGAGAGGGCGGTTCGTCGAGTACTGGGCGCACGAGGCGGCGATCCTGCCGATCTCGACCTGGCCTCTGATGCGCTGGCGCATGCGCGACCACGACGACCGCTGGCGTGCCGACGAGGGCTCCTGGCTCTCGACGAAGCCCGAGATGGCGCGTTGGCTGCTCGACGAGATCCGCGAGAAGGGCCCGCTGCCCGCGAGCCTGGTCGAGCACGACGCCGACCTGTTCCCGTCGCCGACCCGCACCGGCCCGTGGTGGGGCTGGGGCGACGTCAAGCGCGGTCTCGAGGCGCTGTTCCGGGTGGGGGCGCTCGTCAGCGCCGGCCGCCGCCGCTTCGAGCGCGTCTACGCCCTGCCAGAGCAGGTGCTGCCCGACGCGGTGCTCGGCGTCGAGGTGGACCGGGCAGAGGCGCACCGTCAGCTGGTCGCCCACGCGGCCCGCGCCTCCGGCGTCGCCACCGCCTCCGACCTCGCCGACTACTGGCGGCTCAAGGCGGCCGACGTGGCGCCGGCGCTCCGCGAGCTGCACGATGCGGGCGTCGTGCGGCCCGTGACGGTCGACGGCTGGGCCGCGCCCGCGTGGCTGCACTCCGAGGCGCGGCTGCCCCGCCGTGTCGAGGCCGACGCCCTGCTGTCGCCGTTCGACCCCGTCGTGTGGCACCGGCCCCGGGCCGAGCGGCTCTTCGGGTTCCGCTACCGAATCGAGATCTACACGCCGCAGGCGAAGCGGGTGCACGGCTACTACGTGCTGCCGGTGCTGCAGGACGACCAGCTCGTCGCCCGCGTCGACCTCAAGAGCGACCGGCAGGCGGGCGTCCTGCGTGTGCAGGCCTCGTGGCGCGAGCGCGACCTGCCGGTCGACGTGGATCGTCTCGCGGCGCTGCTGGGCCGGGCGGCCGCCTGGCAGGGGCTCGGCGGGGTCGAGGTGGTGCCGAGGGGCGACCTCGCCGCCGAGCTCGGGCCCGCCGTCGAGGCATCGGGCTCGGGCTCGGGCTAGAAGCGCGACGCGTTCTCGCGCAGCCGGGCCACGCGATCGGCGAGCGGCGGGTGCGTGCTGAAGAGGCGGTCCATGACGCCCGGCTTCATCGGGTCGCTGATCCACAGGTGCGACATCGAGGTGCTCTGCTGCTGCATGGGGCGACCGTGGGCGCCGAGCTTCTCGAGCGCGCTGGCCAGCCCCTCGGGGTGGCGGGTGGTGAGCGCCCCGGTGGCGTCGGCGAGGTACTCGCGCTGGCGGGAGACCGCCGCCTGGACGCCCGCGGCGGCGAGCGGCGCGATGATCATCGCGACGAGCCCGAGCACCAGGAAGACCGGGTTCGAGCCACCACCTCCCCCGTTGCCGTTGCCGTTGTTGCTCCGCCCCCCGGTCAGGGCGCTGAGGAAGGACATCCGCATCAGGACGTCGGCCAGGAACCCGACGGCGACGACCAGCCCGAAGACCATGGTCGAGACGCGGATGTCGTAGTTCTTGACGTGGCCCATCTCGTGCGCCATGACGCCCTGCAGCTCGGCGTCGTCCATCAGCGCGAGCAGGCCCGTCGTGGCCGCCACGACCGCGTGCTCCGGGTCACGCCCGGTCGCGAACGCGTTGGGCGCGGGGTCGACGACGACGTACACCTTCGGCATCGGCATGCCCATGGTGATGGAGAGGTTCTCGACCGTGCGCCAGAGACGGGGCGCGGTGGTCGCGTCGACCTCCTGCGCATCGCTCATCGAGAGCGCCTGCCGGCCCGCCGCGAAGTACTGGATCAGCGCGTAGACCGCGGCGCCCACCAGGACGACGAACCCGATGGAGGGGCTGTTCCAGAGCGCGGACGCGGCGAAGCCGAGCGCGCCCACGATCAGCAGGAAGATCAGGACGATGAAGACCGTGTTGCGCTTGTTCCGCGCGATGGCCGAGTACATGGCGAGGGCCCTGGTGGAGGCGCGGCGCTAGAACTGGACGCGCGGCGGCTCGGCGATGGCCGACGGCTCGGCCACCTCGAAGAAGTCGCGCTCGGTGAAGCCGAGGCGCTTCACGAACAGGGTGTTCGGGAACGTGCGCGTCTTGGTGTTGAACTCCCGGACCCCGCCGTTGTAGAACCGGCGGGCGGCCTGGATCTTGTCCTCCGTGTCGACGAGCTCGGACTGCAGCTGCAGGAAGTTCTGGCTCGCCTGCAGCTGGGGGTACGCCTCGGACACGGCGAAGATGCTCTTCAGCGCCGTCTGCATGTGCCCCTCGGCGGCGGACGCCTCGGCGGGCGTCTGCGCCCCCAGGGTCTCGGCCCGCGCCTCCGTGACGTTCTGGAACACCTTCGCCTCGTGGGACGCGTAGCCCTTGACGGACTCGATGATGTTCGGGATCAGGTCGGCTCGGCGCTTGAGCTGGATCGTGATGTCGCTCCACGCCTCGTCGACGCGGACCTTGAGCGTGACGAGGCTGTTGTAGGTCGACCAGAGGTAGATGCCGGCGATCACGACGAGCAGGACGATGATGCCGACGGCGACCAGGGTGGCGATGAGGGCCGGTTGCATGGGTGGTGACTCCTTGGGGATACGGCTCGGGTGGACGCGTCGCGGTCGTCCTCAGGATGCCTGTCGAGGGTCACGTCGATGCGTGGGCCACTATAAATGCGCTGGATGGGGGCTCCGTGTGGACAGGGCGTCTTCGGGGGGAACTCTCGACATCACCTGTCGTGCGTCGGTCCGCACGCCGGGCCGCACGCGCGAACTGGTCCGCGCGACCGATTGACAGGTCCCTCGACAGCGTGCTGAATGGGGAGCAGTGCTCGACTCCACGATCCTCCGCTCGCCGCGTCCCGCCTCCGTCGCCGGACGCGCTCTCGGCGACCGCCGACGCGGCAGGCGCGCCCGTCTCACCTGGGTGCTCGCGGTCGGCACCCTGCTCGCCGGCCTCTCCGCCGCGCTGGGGCCGGTCGGGCCGGCGGAGGCGGCAGGGTCTCCCACGCAGTCCCCCGCTCCTCAGCTCGGCGCGCCCACCCCGACGCCCGACCCCACGACGCCGCCGGCACCTCCGACGGAGCCGACCGTGCGGCCGGTCGCCGACAGCTCCACCGGGGCGGTGCTGGTGCAGGGCGAGGCGACCCCGGCGGCCCGGGTCAAGGTCGCGCTGACGGGCAACGGCGCCTACCGCGAGCTCTGCCCCTCGGCGACGACGTCCGCGAGCGGCGCGTGGAGCTGCTCGGCCACCGTCCCTAGCGGTGCCGGCTGGACCGCCGTCGCGACCGATCTCGACCACACCGACCTCGATCAGGCGACCTCTCCCTCCTTCTCGGTGCTCACGGCTCCGACCATCGGCTCCGGCCTGCTCGTCGGCGCCAAGCTCGACGGCACGGCCTTCCCCGGCGCCGCGGTGACCGTCACCTCGGGCTCGGGAGCCACGGCCACGGCGACCGCGTCGTCCGACGGCAGCTGGGTCGCCGTGCTGCCCGCGGCGACCTTCCCCTCCGGCCGCCACGACGTGCGGGCCGTCCAGTCGTCGTCCGCCGTGCCGGACGTCCCCGTCTCCGCCACCTCCCGGTCCTCGAGCGTCACCGTCGACCGCGACGCCCCCGCGGCCCCGGTCGTGACCAGCCCCGCTGCGGGCCAACGGGTCGCCGCCCTGCCCCTCGCCGTGTCGGGGACGGGCGAGGCCGGGGCCCTCGCGACGGTCTACGTCGACAGCACGCCGGTCTGCCAGGCCACGGTCTCGGGCGGCGGGGCCTGGTCGTGCAGTGCCGGGGGCAGCGAGCTGGCGGACGGCGACCGCCTGGTGCAGGCGGCCCTCGTCGACCCGGCGGGCAACTTCGGCCCGCCGAGCGCCGCGGTCCGCGTCACCGTGGGCGCGGCGGCGGCCGCCGTCCCGACCGCGCCCGGTGCGACCCCGACGCCGCGACCGGGGGCCACCTCGACGCCCTCGCCCGGCGCCGCGCCTCCGTCGAGCCCCTCCACGGCACCGTCCGACGACGGGTCGTCGGCCCCTGCGCCCCCTGCGGGCCCCGACGGCGGAGGAGGCGGCGGCACGGCCCCCGGCACCGGTCAGGACCCGCAGACCGGGACCTGGGCGACCGCGACGACGTTCGGGGCCGATCTGCCCACCCTCGCCCAGACGCTCGGCGGCCCGGTCTGGCCCCTGGGCGCCGCGGTCGCGCTGCTGTTCCTCGTCCTCGTCGCCGGACCGTCCCGGCTCGCGGCAGCAGCGGCCAGGGGCCGGATCCGCCCTCGGACGGCGCGTCTGACCGGCCGGAACCGCACGTCCGAGCTGCCCACCTCGTTCAACCGGGGCACCGTCGACCCGCGCGTCGCGGCCGGCCTCGCCCTGGCTGCCGGCGCCGTCGCCATCGCGGTCGCCGCGGGCGTAGACGGGCAGGTGCAGTACGCGCGGCTCCTGGGAGGGATAGTCCTCGGCCTCGTCGTGCTCAACGGCCTCGCGGTGGTCCTGCCCGCGGCGCTGGTCGCCCGGCGGCTCGGCCTCTCGCTGCGCGTCCGGATGTCGCCCGGCCTGCTGCTGGCCGCCGTGGTGGCCTGCGGTGCGACGCGGCTCTTCTCGCTCGACCCCCCGCTCGTCCTCGGCGTGCTGCTCGTCGGGACGCTGGGCGTCGTGCACCACGGAGGCGGGCACACCGTGGAGACCGGTCGCACGCCGAGCGGTCGCGACCACGGCATCGCCGCCGCGGTGCAGCTCGCGGCGACCGTCGTCGTCCCGGCCGCGGCCTGGCTGCTGCACGGGCTCGTCGACGCACCGGGTGCCTGGCCGCAGCTCGGGCGCGAGGCCCTGGCGACCGTCTGCCTGGCCGGCCTCGGCTCGCTGGTCGTCCAGCTGCTGCCGGTCGGCTCGCTGCCGGGACGACAGGTGTGGGCCTGGTCGAAGCCCGCCTACGCGGTGCTGGCCGTCGTGGGGGTGTCGGTGGCCGCCGCCGTGTTCGTGGGCGCCCCCTCCTCGTCGTTCCCCCTGCCCGCACTGCTGGTGGTGAGCCTGGTCGCCGCGCTGCTGGCGGTCGCCGCCTGGCTCTGGACGAACTACGTGGAGCCGGCCCGCCGCACCCTCTAGCCCCGGCTTGACGGCTCGCGAACCGTCACGAAGTGCTCCCCCGGCGGCCCACGACAGCCGTTCCCGCCGGCTCACGCCCGACGGGTGGAGGGCGGAGACGAGAAGGAGGAGCCAGGGTGCCCCCGCAGGGATTCGAACCCTGACTGAAGCGATTTTAAGTCGCCTGCCTCTGACCGTTGGGCTACGAGGGCGTGGCCCCAGCCTACGATCCGCGCCGGGGACGACGACGCCCGCCGCGCTGGGGGTCAGCGGGCGGGCGTCGTGAAGGCTGGTCGGCTCAGTCGCTGGTCGACAGCGAGCCGCGCCCGGCGTCGGCAGCAACCGCCGCCTCGTCGTCCTTCTTCACGGCCGGCTTCTTGGCGGCCGGCTTGCGGGCGGGTGCCTTGCGGGCGGGCTTCTCGGCATCGCCCTCGGCGGGCGCGCCCTTCTCGTCGGCCGGGTTGGCGTAGGCCGGTCCGGGCTCGCCCGCGGCCTTGCCGATCTCGGGCGTCGCCGGCGCGGCGGGCTCCGCGACGGCGGCCTTCGGACGAGACGCGAACTCCTCGAAGGCGGCACGGGGACGCTCGCGGTTGTCGAGCGAGACGATGTCGCGGCCGAGCCACATGTTGTTCCACCAGCCGGTGGCGACGCGGAACTTGCGCTCGAAGGAGGGCATCGCGAGACCGTGGTAGCCACGGTGCGCGGCCCAGGCCGGCAGGCCCTTGAGCACGAACTTGCCGCTCTGGAACACGCCGACGCCGACGCCGAGCCCGGCGACCGCGCCGAGGTTGTCGTGACGGTAGTCGGCGACGCCCTCGCCGCGCAGGGACGCGGTGATGTTCTTGGCGAGGTGCTTGCCCATGCGGACGGCGTGCTGGGCGTTCGGCACGCAGAAGCCGCCGACGCCCTTGCCGGTCAGGTCGGGCGTGGCCGCGACGTCGCCGCAGGCCCACGCGTCGGGGACGACCGTGTCGCCGTCGACGACGCGCAGGTCGGCCTTGACGGTGATGCGCCCTCGTTCCTCGAGGGGGAGGTCGGTGCTGCGGACCATCGGGTTGGCCATGACGCCAGCCGTCCAGACGATCAGGTCCGACTCGAACGACTCGCCCGTCGAGAGCTCGATGACGCCCCCGACAGCCGACTTGAGCTGCGTGTCGAGGTGCACCGTGGCGGCGCGCTCGGCGAGGTTCTTCAGCACCCAGTGGCTGGTCTCGAGCGACACCTCGGGCATGATGCGGCCCATGGCCTCGACGAGGTGGAAGTGCGTGTCGTCGATGGTGAGCTGCGGGTACTTCTTCAGCAGGTCGCTCGCGAAGCTGCGCAGCTCGGCGAAGACCTCGATGCCCGCGAAGCCGCCGCCGACGACCGTGACGGTCAGCAGGCGGTCGCGTGCCGCGCCGGCAGGCAGGTTGGCCGCCGCCGCGAAGTTGGTGAGGAGCTTGTCGCGGATCGCCGCCGCCTCCTCGATGGTCTTGAGGCCGATGGCCTCGTCGGCGACGCCCGGGATCGGGAACGTGCGCGACACGGCACCGGCGGTCATGACGACCTGGTCGTAGTCGACCGTCCACGGGTCGCCGACCTCGGGCGTGATGGTGGCCGTCTTGGTGGCGTGGTCGACCTTGGTGACCTTGGCCGTGACGACGTTGGTCTTCTTGAGGTGACGACGCAGCGAGACGACCGCGTGACGCGGCTCGATGGAGCCGGCGGCCACCTCGGGCAGGAACGGCTGGTACGTCATGTACGGCAGCGGGTCGACGATCGTGACCTCCGCCTCCCCGGCGCGCAGCCACTTCTCGAGCTTCCAGGCTGTGTAGAAACCGGCGTAGCCGCCGCCGACGATCAGGATCTTGGGCACAGGGGTGAACTCCTCGAGGTGGTGGGGTGGCACGACGACTTTACTCCTGCTCGTGTCGTCGCCTGAACTGGCGGGCCGCGCCCGCCCCGACGGCGACGAGCGCCGCGCCGAAGACCGCGAAGACGATCAGCGGCAGCCCCGTCGAGCGCATCGACTCGACGGTCGGGAGCAGCGCCCTGAGGGGGTGGTCGCCGTCGCTCTGCGGCGTGGGCACCGGCGCGGGCTCGACGGGAGCGACCGCCCCCGCGGTCGGCGCGGGGGCGTCGGCTCGGCGGTGCACCCTGATCCACTCGGCGAGGTCGCCCATGGGGTTCGCCGTGACGGGGGCGACCGTGCTCTGGACGGCGGCGGCCGCGTCGACGAGCCCGTAGCCGTAGAGCGGGTCGGGCAGCGAGCTGCCCCTCGGATCGGCGGTCGAGACCACCCGGTTGATGACGTCGGCGGCCCCGAGCTCGGGGTGCGCGCTCCGCACGAGGGCGACCATGCCCGCGACGAGCGGCGTCGCGCCGCTGGTGCCGCTCCAGCTGTAGTGCACGTCGCCAGGGCCCACGCCGACGAGCTTCTCGCTCGGGGCGGAGACGCCGATGGTGATGCCCTGGCTCGAGGCGTCGAAGCTGGCGGCCCCCGACCTGTCGACGCCGGCGACGGTGAGGACACCCGGCATGGTGGCCGGCGCGCCGACCTCGGTCGTGCCGCTGCCCCGGTTGCCGGCCGCCGCGACCACCACGACGTCCTCCTCCTGCGCGTGCAGGAACGCCTCGTCCCAGCTCGTCGGCCAGTCGAGGGTGTTGCGGGTCAGGGACATGTTGATCACGTCGGCGCCGTGGTCGACGGCCCAGGTGACGGCGTCGGCGATCTGCTGGTCGGAGTCGACCGCACCGGCGCCGAACCCCACCGAGATCGACAGGAGGTCGGCCTCGGGCGCGACGCCGACCACGCCGTCGCCGGTCGCCGTGCCTCGTCCCGCCAGCAACGAGCCGACGAGCGTGCCGTGGGCAGGGTCGTCCGAGCCCACGGGGCTCTGCCCGTCGGCCGAGCCCTGCCCGGACATGTCCGTGCCGCCGACGACGGCCCCCTGCAGCTCGCGGACCGAGCCGTCGACGCCCGTGTCGATCACGGCCACGGTGACGCCCGCCCCGCGCGTCGTCTGCCACGCCTGCTGCACCCCGTAGTCGGCCAGCCAGTACTGGGCGTCGCGGATGCTGTCGGCCGATGCGACCCCCGCCGGCGCGAGGGCGAGGCCCGCAGCCGTCGCCACCACGAGCAGGCTCGTCGTCAGCGCCCTGGCCGCCACGCGCCCCCCGGTGCGGCGCACCTGCCTCAGCCTGCCTCGGGCGGAGCGGAGGAGGCGCTGGTCGCGTCGCGCGCACCGGTCGCGCCGCCGACGTCGGTCGCTGCCGAGTCGAGCCCGCTCTCGCCCAGGTAGTCGCCGCAGCGGCACACGTCGGGGCTCCAGCTCGAGCGCTCGACGGCGAGGTCGCCGAGCGGGTTCACGCCGGGGCCCGCCGAGAGGGCGTGCCCTGCGAGGGCGTGCAGGCACTTGACGCGCTCGGGCATGCCGCCCGCCGTCACGTGCGCGATCTCGGCCACGTGCTCGATGCCATCGCGGTCGGCGAGGTAGGCGTCGTGCGCGTCGTGGTACCGCCTCCTGAGGTCGTCGTCCGAGGCGAGCAGCTCGGTCATCTCGGCCATGACGCCGTTCGCCTCGAGGGTCGAGATCGCCGCGGTCGCACCGGGGTGGCACAGGTAGTAGAGCGTCGGGAACGGCGTGCCGTCGCCGAGGCGCGGCTTCGTCGCGACCACGGTCGGGTTGCCGCAGACGCAGCGTGCGGGGATGCCGATCACGTCGCGGGCCGGGCGGCCGAGCATGGCGGTGACGAGCTGCACGTCCCGCTCGCTGACGGGCTCGAAGGGAGGGGTCGTCACGGGGTGCCGCCTGTCGTGGAGGACGGCAGGGGCGCGCCGCCGATGTCGGGCGCGACCAGCTCGGTCGCGGGCTCGTCGCTGAGGCCCGCGTCGATCACGGACGACATCATCGCCGCGACCCAGTCGACCTGGGGGGTCTGCAGTGTGTCGCTGATCGGTGCCTGCGAGGGCGTCGTCGCGTCGGCGCCCGTGCCCATCACGAGGTAGCTGTACTCGCCGGGGTAGACGTAGAGCAGCCGGTCTCGGGCCTGGGCCTCGATGTAGGCAGGGTCGCTCCAGCGCGCGACGTCGCCCTGGAGGTCGTCGACGTCGTCGCGCTGGTCACGCACGTCCTGCTCGAGCGACGCGATCTGCTGCTGCTGCTGGACCAGGGTGCGGAGGGACGGCGCGAGCACGACCACGAAGAGCACGAGGATCACGAGCATCAGCAGGCTGAAGCCGGAGAAGCGGATGCTGCGCAGCCAGCCGCCCGCGGCGGTCTCGCGCGACGCGAAGGCGACGGGCACACGTCGGGTCGGGGACTCACGGGGCATGCACCCGAGGGTAGACGACCCGCGAGGGGGCAGGGTCACGGAACGCCGAGAGGCCCGCTCCCCAGGGGGAACGGGCCTCTCGTGCGGGGACCACGTCGAGGACGCGGGCCCGCGGGGTGCAGGATCCTGGCGCTAGGCCGAGAAGCGCGGGAACGCCGAGTAGCCGGCGTACACGGCAGCGTCGCCCAGCTCCTCCTCGATGCGGAGCAGCTGGTTGTACTTGGCGACGCGCTCGCTGCGGGCCGGGGCGCCCGTCTTGATCTGCCCGGCGTCGGTGGCGACCGCGAGGTCGGCGATCGTCGTGTCCTCGGTCTCGCCGGAGCGGTGCGACAGGACGGTCGTGTAGCCGCTGCGCTGCGCGAGCGAGACGGCGTCGAGCGACTCGGTCAGCGTGCCGATCTGGTTGACCTTGACGAGGATCGAGTTCGCGGCGCCGGCGGCGATGCCGCGGGCGAGTCGCTCGGGGTTCGTGACGAACAGGTCGTCCCCGACGATCTGCGTCTTCGAGCCGATCTCGCTCGTCAGGTGCGCCCAGCCCTCCCAGTCGTCCTCGTCGAGCGGGTCCTCGATGGTGACGAGCGGGTAGGCCGACACGAGGTCGGCGTAGTAGCCGGCCAGGAACGCGGAGTCGCGCTTCTCGCCCTCGAACGTGTACGAGCCGTCGGAGTAGAACTCGCTCGAGGCGACGTCGAGGCCGAGCGCGATGTCCTTGCCGGGGGTGAAGCCGGCCTTGGTGATCGCCTCGACGAGCAGGTCGAGCGCGGCGCGGTTGCTGTCGAGGTTCGGCGCGAAGCCGCCCTCGTCGCCGAGGCCCGTCGACAGGCCCTTGGACTTCAGCTCGCTCTTGAGGGCGTGGTAGGTCTCGGCGCCCCAGCGGAGTGCGTCGGCGAACGACGTCGCGCCGATCGGCAGGATCATGAACTCCTGGATGTCGACGTTGCTGTCGGCGTGCGAGCCGCCGTTGATGACGTTGAGCATCGGCACGGGCAGGGTGTGCGCGTTCGGGCCGCCCAGGTAGCGGAAGAGCGGCAGGTCGGCCGAGTCGGCAGCGGCGCGGGCCACGGCGAGCGAGACGCCGAGGATGGCGTTCGCCCCGAGGCGCGACTTGTTCTCGGTGCCGTCGAGCTCGATCATGGCGGCGTCGACGAGGCGCTGGTCGGTCGCGTCCATGCCCTCGACCTCGGGGCCGATCTCGTCGATCACGGCGGCGACGGCCTTGAGCACGCCCTTGCCGAGGTAGCGGTCCTTGTCGCCGTCGCGCAGCTCGTAGGCCTCGAAGGCCCCGGTCGATGCGCCCGACGGGACGGCCGCGCGCGACACGGTCCCGTCGTCGAGCAGGACCTCGACCTCGACCGTGGGGTTGCCCCGCGAGTCGAGGATCTCGCGTGCGCCTACTGCGTCGATTTCTGCCACGGATGAACTCCTTAGTCGTCGATGTGCGTGCGGGGCACGCGGTCGTGTCGATCCTAGCCGCGCGGGCCGACGCCGAGCGGGGGCAGGGGCCATGCCCGGCCGGGCTCAGCCCAGGGGCCGCACCTCGAGGTCGTCCAGGGCCTCTCCCCCGCGCACCGCGACGAAGCGCCGGAACCCGGCGGCCGCGAGGGCATCGAGCTGGCCCCCGACGTTCTTGGCCCGCTTCTGCAGCCGGACCCGCGCCTCCCCTCGGGACACCAGCGCCCTCTGCAGGGCCAGCAGCTCGACCGGGGCGACCGCCTTGTCGTGGAGGACGACGAGGCCGTCGTCGTCGGCGTCGTCGAGCTCGACGAGGTCGACGATCCGCTCGAAGCCGAGGGAGAAGCCGGCCGCCGGCACGTCGGTGCCGAGGAACCGCCCGATCATCCCGTCGTAGCGACCGCCCCCGCCGAGCGAGTACGAGAAGTCGGGGTGGGCGACCTCGAAGATGGTGCCCGTGTAGTAGCCCATTCCGCGCACCAGGGTCGGGTCGAGGACGAGGTCGACCTCGGGCAGGGCCGCACGGAGGGCGAGCAGGTCGCCGAACGCCTCCTGGTCGAGCCACGCAGGAGGCGGGGAGGCGGTCGCCGAGTCCCAGGTCGCGTCGCCGAGCTGGGCGAGCTGGTCGGCGATCCCCGGGACGTCCACGCCGATCGAGGCGAGCTGGGCGGCGACGCCCTCGACGCCGATCTTGTCGAGCTTGTCGATCTCGAGCAGCGCACGGTCGTGCAGCTCGGTCGGCACGCCCCAGTGCGAGAGAACGCCGAGCAGCACACGCCGGTCGTTGACCCGGATGGTGGTGCCCTCGAGGCCGAGCGCGGCGAGCACGGCCGTGGTCGCGGAGATCAGCTCGATCTCGGCCAGCTGGCCCGCCTCGCCCAGGATGTCGATGTCGCACTGCACGAACTGCCGGTAGCGCCCCTTCTGCGGCTTCTCCGCGCGCCAGACCGGCGCGATCTGGACGCTGCGGAAGACCGTCGGCAGCTCGGCTCGGTGCGAGGCGTAGAAGCGCGCGAGGGGCACCGTGAGGTCGAACCGGAGACCGAGGTCGGCGAGCTCGAGCGGGGACGCGGCCGCCCGCAGCGCCTCGTCGTCGAGACCGCGACGCAGCACGGCGAAGACCTGCTTCTCGTTGTCGCCGCCGAGGCCCGAGAAGAGGTACTCGCTCGACTCGACGACCGGCGTCTCGATCTCGTCGAAGCCGTGCGCCCGGTAGACCTCGCGGACGACGGAGAGGACCCGCTCACGGCGGCGCTTGTCGGCGGGCAGGAAGTCTCTCATCCCGCGCGGCGGGGTCACGTGTGACGGCATCCGACCATCATCCCAGAGCCCACCATCGACAGGATGCGCCCCGACTTGCCCATATGTCACATTGCGCGTACCGTCATCCGTGCCGGCGGAACGAATCGGGTTGCGCGCCGTCGGCCTGGTGCCTGCCATCCCTGCGGCGAGGCACCGAGACGGGCCGGGTCCCCCGCCCGGCCCGTCCTCCCCCGCCGAGTCAGCGCTGCGCGAGCGCGACGAAGCGCGCACGAGCCGATGCCGCCAGCTCGGACGCCTGATGGACGTCACCCGACAGCACGGCGTCGAGCTGCGCAGCCCACGACACGGCCACGAGCTCCCGAGCCGCCCGTTCAGCATTCGCAGGCGGGACGCCCCTGCCCGTGAGCCACGGGGCGAGATGGGCCCGCCAGCGCTCGGGGGCCCGGCGGGCCGCCCCCTGCTCGTCGCCGGCCACCACCTCGAGCAGCGCCGCCTCCGTCTCGAGGCGACGGAGATCACGACCACGGTCGCTGACCGCAGTCGCCCAGGCGGTCGCCAGGTGCGCCTCGAACGCCGCAGGGTCGAGCGGCTCGACGTCGACGGCCAGGAGGTCGTCGTCACGGGCCACGACCGCCCGGACGATCTCGGCCACGAGCTCCGCCCGGTTGCCGAAGTGGTACACGAAGACGTACGTGCTGACCCCGAGGGCGTCGGCGAGGGTGCGGAAGGACATCGTCGCGAGCGATCTGCCCCTGAGGTGCTCGACGATCTGGCCGAGCAGCTCGGGCTTGCGAGAGGGATCCGGCTTGCGAGGCATCGGCGGCGCTCCTTCGAGTGCCGGCCAGCCCCGCCCTGCGCGGCCCGACCGGTCGTACCGGACGATAACAGAGACGATCTGCCCGTTCGGAGACCTCAGGACCGTGAGACGACACGGTCTGACTTTGACATATCAGCCGACACAGGTTACATTTGGCCAATCGTCATGGTGCTCGCTCTGGTCTGATCCCCGGAACACGCGGGCTCCGTGACGGTGGTGTGGTCAGGTGTCGATTCGTGGCGAGACTCCCGTGTCTTCCCAGGCGCGCGAGTCCCCCGTCGACGTGGCCACGCACGGGCGCCTCCCTGTTCGGGTCAGGGAGGCGCCCCCTCATGTCTCGCGAGCCCGGAGCAGGCCCTCTCGCTCGCGGACTGCCCGGCGGAGTGCGCGCTCGGCGTCGATGCCTGCACGACCGGCCGTGTCCACGACGGCGAGCAGATCTCGTCCCCAGCTCAGCTCGACGTCGGCGTCGTCGGCGGCGCCGGCGGCGTCCGCGGTGTGCGCGCCGACGTCGGCCGGAAGCGCACCCGCCGCGACTCGCCTGCTCTCGAGCTTCTGCGCCCTGGACAGGGCAGGCAGCCCCCGGGGCACGCCGTCGTAGGCGCTCGTCCTGCTCGACTTCTCGACGGCCTTCGCGGCGCTCCAGAGGCGCACGATGTCGTCGACGTCCGCTGCGTTCTCGCCCCCGAAGACGTGCGGGTGCCGACGCACGGTCTTGAGCCGGACGTCGCGCACGACGTCGGCCAGGTCGAAGGCGTCGCCGGAGGCGCGGGCCGCCAACGCCGAGTGCAGGACGACCTGGTAGAGCACGTCGCCCAGCTCCTCCCGCCGGTCGTCGGAGGAGCCGACCTCGATCGCCTCGACCAGCTCGGCGCACTCCTCCACGAGGTAGGTCACGAGCGACTCGTGCGTCTGCGCGCGGTTCCACTCGCAGCCGCCCTGGTCGGCGAGCAGGGCCTCGACCACGTCGGACAGCTCTCGGACCTCGGCCTCGAGCCCTGTGTCGTCGTGCACCGCTCCTCCTCGTCTGACGACCGGTGTCGTCGTGGTGGGGCGGGCGGCCACGAGGGCCGCCCGGGGGGGGGTCAGGCCGTGGGCGCGACCCCGTCGACGGCGGGCCGCGGCACCTCGGCGCCGTAGATGGCCGTCATCAGCTGCTCGACCCAGAGGATGAGCTCGGCGTCGGCCAGCCCCACGCCGTGCCGGACGGGCAGGGGCACGCTGACGGAGTTCGTCTGGCCGAACCAGCGGGCGCCCGGGTACAGGCGCTGCAGGCGCACCTGCATGCTGTCCGCCAGGTCTGCCCCGGCGACCCGCAGGTTGCTGCCCATGACGACGACCTCGCTCAGCCCGGCCTTCTGCGCCGCCCGTCGGAGGCGGGAGACCTCGATCAGCGCGAGCACCGAGGCGGGCGGCGTCCCGTAGCGGTCGGTGAGCTCGTCGAGCACCGAGTCGATCTGATCGTCGCTGGACGTGGGAGCACTGGCGGTCGACAGCTTCTGGTACGCCTCGAGCCGCAGGCGCTCGCTCTCGACGTACTCGTCGGGGATGTGCGCGTCGACTGGCAGCTCGAGTCGCAGCTCGGTCTGGCCCTCGGCCACGTCGCCGCGGAACGCGCCCACCGCCTCGCCGATCATGCGGAGGTAGAGGTCGAAGCCGACGCCCGCGATGTGGCCGGACTGCTCGCCGCCGAGCAGGTTGCCCGCGCCGCGGATCTCCAGGTCCTTCAGGGCCACCTGCATGCCGGCGCCGAGCTCGTTGTTCGCGGCGATCGTCTCCAGCCTGTCCTGCGCGGTCTCGCTGAGCGGCTTGTCCGGGTCGTAGAGGAAGTACGCGTAGCCGCGCTCGCGGCCTCGGCCGACGCGGCCGCGGAGCTGGTGCAGCTGGCTGAGGCCGTACTTGTCGGCGCGGTCGATGATGAGCGTGTTCGCGTTCGCGATGTCGAGGCCGGTCTCGATGATGGTCGTCGACACGAGCACGTCGAACTTGCGCTCCCAGAAGTCGACCATGACCTGCTCGAGGGTGGACTCGGCCATCTGGCCGTGCGCCACCGCGACCCGCGCCTCCGGCACGAGCTCGGCGATCTCGGCCGCGACGCGGTTGATGCTCGAGACGCGGTTATGCACGAAGAACACCTGGCCCTCGCGCAGCAGCTCTCGCCGGATCGCCGCCGCCTTCTGCCGGTCGCCCTCGGGCCCCACGAAGGTGAGGATCGGGTGCCGGTCCTCCGGCGGCGTCGCGAGCGTGGACATCTCGCGGATGCCGGTCACGGCCATCTCGAGCGACCGAGGGATGGGGGTGGCCGACATGGCGAGGATGTCGACGTTCGTCTTGAGCTTCTTCAGGGCGTCCTTGTGCTCGACGCCGAACCGCTGCTCCTCGTCGATGATGACGAGCCCGACGTCCTTGTAGGCGATGCCCTCGCTCAGCAGCCGGTGCGTGCCGATGACCATGTCGACCGTGCCGTCGCCGAGCCCCTTGATCGTCTCCTTGCTCTCCTTCGCGGACTGGAACCGGCTGAGGCTCCTGAGGTGCACGGGGAACCCGGCGAAGCGCTCGCTGAAGGTGTCGAAGTGCTGCTTCACGAGCAGGGTCGTCGGCACGAGCATCACGACCTGCTTGCCGTCCTGGATCGCCTTGAAGGCGGCACGCACGGCCACCTCGGTCTTGCCGTAGCCGACGTCGCCCGAGAGGAGGCGGTCCATGGGGATCGGCCGCTCCATGTCGGCCTTGATCTCGTCGATGGTCGTCAGCTGGTCGGGCGTCTCGGCGAACGGGAACGCCTCCTCGAGCTCGCGCTGCCACGGGGTGTCCGGCGGGAACGCGTGCCCCTTCGACGCCATCCGCGCCGAGTAGAGCTTCACGAGCTCGACCGCGATGTCGCGGACGGCCCGGCGCGCCTTGCTCTTCGCCGAGGCCCAGTCGCTGCCGCCCATCTTGCTGAGCGACGGCGCCTCGCCGCCGACGTACCGGCTGAGCAGGTCGAGCTGGTCGGTGGGGACGTACAGCTTGTCGCCGGGGTAGCCGCGCTTCGACGGGGCGTACTCGAGCACGAGGTACTCGCGGTTGTTCTTGACCGCGTTGCGGCCGCCCGACGAGACCTCGCGGCTGGTCAGCTCGAGGAACTTGCCGATGCCGTGGGTCTGGTGCACGACCACGTCGCCCGGCTTGAGCTGCAGCGGGTCGACGACGTTCTTGCGCCGGCTCGCGAGCTTCTTGACCTGGCGCGAGTCGTAGTTCGCCGACCGGCCGTAGAAGTCGCTCTCGCCGAGGACGGCGATCTTGGCGGACGGCAGCTCGAAGCCCGCCTCCACTCCCCCGGCGACGAGGTGCACGACGCCCTGCTCGAGCTCGTCGGGCAGGGCGTCGACGAGGCGCGCGGCGACCCCCTGCTCGGCGAGCACGTCGCGGGCCCGCTCGACGAGTCCGGTGCCGCGCGCGGTGACGACGACGCTCCAGCCGTCCTGCACCCGGCCGACGACGTGGTCGAGGGCGCCCTCGGCGTGCCCGCTGAAGCTCGGGACGGGAGCAGCCTCGACCCGCACGTAGTCGCCTGCCGCCTGGGCGGCCTCGACGTCGGTGAGGACCTCGCCGGAGTCGAAGCCGCTGAAGGTGAACCACGCACGGTCGCCGGCGGCTGACCGCAGGTCGCGGAGGGCGAGGAAGTCGCCGGCGTCGAGGTCGATCGGCGCGGCCGCGCCGGCCGTCGCGGCGTTCCAGGCCGCGGACAGGAACTCGCGGTTCGTCTCGGCGAGGCTCTGTGCCCTGGACTGCACGCGCTCGGGCGAGAGCACGGCCACGGAGGCGCCCGCCGGCAGGTAGTGGGTGAGCGGCACGAGACGGTCGACCAGGGCGGGCGCCAGCGACTCCATGCCCTCGACCGGGATGCCCTCGGCGATCTTGGCGAGCATCTGGGCGATGCCCGGGAACTCGTGCTGCATCTCTCGCGCGCGCTGGCGCACCGGCGCGGTGAGCAGCATCTCGCGGCTCGGCGGCAGCTCGACGGTGCTGACCACGCCCTCGAGGCTGCGCTGGTCGGCCACGGAGAAGTTGCGGAGCTGATCGACCTCGTCGCCGAAGAAGTCGACCCGCACCGGGTGCTCGGCCGTCGGCGGGAACACGTCGAGGATGCCGCCGCGCACCGCGAACTCGCCGCGACGCGTGACCATGTCGACCCGGGCGTAGGCGAGGTCGACGAGCCTCAGCGCGATGGCCGAGAGGTCGTGGCCACGGTCGCCGATGGTCAGGACGACCGGGTCGATGTCGGCGAGGTTGTCGGAGACGGGCTGCAGGGCCGCACGGACGCCCGCGACGACGACGAGTGGACGCACGGCGGACCCGGCGCCGGCGCCGCCCGCGGAGGCTGCGGCTGCGTCAGCCTCGGCCGACCAGGCAGCCAGGCGACGGAGCGCGTGGATGCGCTTGCCCACCGTCTCGGCGCTCGGGCTGAGTCGCTCGTGCGGCAGCGTCTCCCACGCGGGGAACTCGATCACCTCGGCGTCGGGGACGTAGCTGGCGAGGGACAGGCGGACGGCCTCCGACTCGCGACCGGTGGCGGTGACCACGAGCATGGCCTGGGGCCCGGCGCGTCTGGCGAGCAGCCCCGCGAGGAGCGGCACGCGCAGGCCGTCGACCACCGAGAAGTCGGTGCTGCGGTCGGCCCGGTCGAGGGCAGAGGAGTACGTGGAGGCGCGCGAGAGCGCCTGGATCAAGCCCGCGAGTATCACCCGACAAGGCTACTCGGCACCGCCGACACTGTGCTGGTCGGGTGCCGTGCTGGCCGACACTGTGCCGGTCGGCACCGTGCCGGTCAGGCCTTGGCGGTGTGGAACTTGAGCTGCGCCGCGGTGAGCCCGTCCGAGACGATGAGCTCGACCGCGTCGGCGGCGTCGCCGAGCAGCAACGGCAGCTCTCTGCGCTCGGCCGACGAGAAGGACTTGAGCACGTAGTCGGCTGCGGGCTGGCGGCCGGGCGGTCGACCGATGCCGACGCGCACGCGCAGGAACTCGTTCGAGCCGGTGGCGGCGATGATGTCGCGCAGGCCGTTGTGGCCGCCGTGGCCGCCGCCCTGCTTGAGCTTGATCGAGTCGAAGTCGATGTCGAGCTCGTCGTGCACGACGATGAGCCGCGACACGTCGAGGTCGTAGTACTTGAGCAGCGCCGCCACGGGCCCGCCCGACAGGTTCATGAAGCTGCGAGGAGCGGCGAGGACGAAGCGGGGACCGCCCGGCTGGGTGCGGCCCTCCGCCACGCTCGCGTTGGTGCGGTGGTTCTTGAAGCTCGCCGACAGGCGGTGCGCCAGCTCGGCGAGCACCATCTGACCGACGTTGTGCCGGGTGCCGGCGTAGTCGGGCCCGGGGTTGCCGAGCCCGACCACGAGCCACTGCGAGTCGTCCACGGGATGGTCCTCCTCGGGAGACACGGCGGGGCTGTCAGGCGATCGGTGTGGGTGCGGGTGGTGCGGGTGGTGCGGGTGGTGCGGGTGCTTCGACCCGTACTACTCGGAGCGCTCTTCGTCCTCGATCGAGGGCACGTCGCCCTCGGCCTCGGCTGCCTCGCCCGACTCGTCGTCGACGGCGTCCGTGGTGAGGTCGAGCTGGGGGACGGAGACGCTCGTGATGAGCACCTCGGCGTCGGTGACGAGCGCGGCGCCCTCGGGGAGGACGACGTCGGAGGCGTGCACCTGCGCGCCGTCCTCGAGGCCCTCGATCGAGACGACGACCGACTGCGGGATCGCGGTGGCCGACACCTCGAGCGTGATGGCGTTGAGCTCGACGACGTGGATCGTGCCGGGAGCGGACTCGCCCTCGATGTGCACGGGGACGTCCACCTCGACCTTCTCGCCCTGACGCACGACGATGAGGTCGATGTGCTCGATGACCTGCTTCACCGGGTCGCGCTGGATGTCCTTGACGAGGGCGAGCTGCTTCGTGCCCTCGATGTCGAGCGTGATGAGGGCGTTCGAGCGACGGGTGATGAGCATCGTCTCGTGGCCGGGCAGCGTGACGTGCTGCGGGTCGGTGCCGTGACCGTAGATGACCGCCGGGATCTGGTCCTTCGCGCGGATCTTGCGGGCCGCGCCCTTGCCGAAGCTGGTGCGGACGAGAGCGGACAGGGTGTTGTCGTCAGCCATGGTGTCTCCGTTTCTGCGGGCCTCGCGGCCCGGGATGTGTGGGGGTCGATGTCAACTCGAACGCAGATCGCGTGAGGAGGGACCTCGCAGCCGTGGGGACGATGTCACGAGACCGAGTGCCTGCCTACCGCGTCGATAACGGGTGCCGGAGCACCCCTCGCCGAAGTCGACCCCCACGTTACAGGCCGCCCGGGCGTGTCGCCAACCCGGGGGCGAGCTGGGGCCCTCGAGAGCGCGCTCAGCGCCCCCGGAGCTCGACCAGCGCCTCCGCCACGATCTCGTCCGGACCGGCCGAGACGTCGACGTCGGACCCGGGCTCGTCCTCGCCGAGCGGCTCGAGGGTCGCGAACTGCGACTCCATCAGCCCGGGCGGCATGAAGTGACCCTTGCGGGCCTTCTGCCTCTCCGCCACGAGCTCGCGCACACCGGTCAGGTGCACGAACCTGAGGCGCGGGTCGCCTCCCCTGAGCACGTCGCGGTAGCTCCGCTTGAGGGCAGAGCAGGCGACGACGACGCCGTCCTCCCCCGCGTCGCGGATGCGCTGCGCGACGATCTCGAGCCAAGGGGCACGGTCGTCGTCGTCGAGGGCGTGGCCGGCTGCCATCTTGTCGCGGTTCGCCTTCGGATGCAGGTCGTCGGCGTCGACGAACGGCACGCCGGCGGTGCGGGCGAGGAGCTCGCCGACCGTGGACTTGCCGGAGCCGGACACCCCCATCACGACGACGGGCGGGATCTGAGCGGGCTGCGGGGTCGCGGGCTGCGGAGTCTCAGGCACGGGGACCTCTCGGTGTCGGGGACGGCGGCGTCCCGACCAGCGTAGACGCGCCTCCTCGTGTCGTCCGCGCCCTGCCAGAGCCTGTCAGCGGCGCAGGCCCGAGGCATAGTCTGCGAGCGTCATCGACCGCAAGGAGGCACCGTGACCGACCACGGAGAACAGTCCACCCCCACCGCCCAGGCGAACATCGGAGTCGTCGGCCTGGCCGTCATGGGCTCGAACCTCGCCCGCAACCTCGCCAGCCGCGAGGGCAACACCGTCGCCGTCTACAACCGGTCGCCCGAGCGCACCGACACCCTCATGAGCGAGCACGGCGACGCCGGCTTCGTCGCCTCGAAGTCGATCGAGGACTTCGCCGCCTCGCTGCAGAAGCCGCGCACCGCGATCATCATGGTGCAGGCAGGCAAGGGCACCGACGCCGTCATCGACCAGCTCGCCGACCTCTTCGAGGAGGGCGACATCATCGTCGACGGCGGCAACGCCAACTTCCAGGACACGAGGAGGCGGGAGGCAGCTCTCAAGGAGCGCGGCCTGAACTTCGTCGGCGCCGGCATCTCCGGCGGCGAGGAGGGCGCCCTCAAGGGCCCGTCGATCATGCCCGGCGGCTCGAAGGAGGCGTACGAGACGCTCGGCCCGATCCTCTCGTCGATCGCCGCGGTCGCCGAGGGCGAGCCCTGCGTCACCCACATCGGCTCCGACGGCGCCGGCCACTTCGTCAAGATGATCCACAACGGCATCGAGTACGCCGACATGCAGCTCATCGCCGAGTCGTACGACCTGCTCCGTCGCGTCGGCGGCCACGAGCCGGCCGACATCGCCGCCGTGTTCGAGGAGTGGAACGAGGGCGAGCTCGAGTCGTACCTGATCGAGATCACCGCAGAGGTGCTGCGCCAGGTCGACGCCAAGACCGGCGGCCCGCTCGTCGACTCCATCGTCGACGCTGCCGGCTCGAAGGGCACCGGCGTCTGGACCGTGCAGAACAGCGTCGGCCTGGGCGTGCCCGTCGGCGGCATCGCCGAGGCCGTCTTCGCCCGCGCCGTCTCGTCGAAGCCCGACCAGCGCGCCGCCGTGCAGGCGACCCTGCAGGGCCGACCCGAGGTGCAGGATGCGGGCGACGGCTTCGAGGACGACGTGCAGAAGGCGCTCTACGCCTCGAAGATCGTGGCCTACGCCCAGGGCTTCGACGCGATCATCGCGGGCGCGCTCGAGTACGACTGGGACATCGACAAGGGCGCCGTGGCGAAGATCTGGCGCGGCGGCTGCATCATCCGCGCGCAGTTCCTCAACCGCATCGTCGAGGCGTACGAGAAGGACAGCACCATCGCGACCCTGCTCGAGGACGACTACTTCGCCGCCGCCGTCCGCGACGGCGAGCAGGCCTGGCGCCGCATCGTCGCCAAGGCGGCCCTCTCGGGGATCCCCGTGCCCGGGTTCGCTTCGGCGCTGTCGTACTACGACTCGCTCGCGTCGGAGCGCCTCCCCGCCGCCCTCATCCAGGGACAGCGCGACTTCTTCGGCGCGCACACCTACGAGCGGGTCGGCGAGGACGGCGTGTTCCACACGCTGTGGTCGGGCGACCGCTCGGAGATCGAGACGGAGCCGTCGACGCACTGACGTCGGCGCGACTCGACGCCGGGTCGCGGTGTCGCAGGCGAGAAGGGACGAGGCAGGCGCAGGACCGCGCCTGCCTCGTCCCTTCTCGCCGTCGGCGCGGCCGTGCGGCCGCGCGCGGACCGGGCGGTCAGTCGGCGGGCGTCGCGCCGGGCAGCGTCGCCGTGGCGGCGGCCAGCACGAACGGGTCTTGGCAGCCGCGGGCGTAGCCCCGGATGCGGCGGTCGATGTCCCGTTGCAGGACGACCGCGCCGACGCGCTCGGCGATCGGTGCCAGCCACGACGGGCGGCAGGTGAAGTTGTAGCGCCAGGTGGCGGCGGTGCTGCCGGGGTCGCCCTCGACCGGCTTGAAGCGCCACCCGCCGCCCATGCGGGCGAAGAACCACGGGCCCGTCGTCATCGCGAAGCCGACGTTGGTGGGCGGGGCGAACGAGACGTACTCGCTCTCCATCCGGAAGCCGAAGCGCTGCACCGTCAGCGTGCGGACTCCCTTGGCCGGCCGCGTGGCGCCGTCGAGGAAGTGCTGGTGCCGGATGAACGGGTCCCAGCGGAGCCGCGCCTCCCCCGTCGTCTGCGACACGGCGAAGGCGAGCTCCGGGGTGACGGGGACGACGCAGCGCGACTCGACGACGGGCACGAGATGACGCCTACGCGGCGCCGTCGAACATCGACGTGACCGAGCCGTTGTCGAAGACCTCGTGGATCGCACGGGCGATCAGCGGGGCGATCGGCAGGATCTCGAGCTTGTCGAACTTCTGGTGGTCGGTCAGCGGCAGGGTGTCCGTGACGACGACCGAGTCGATGAAGTCGCTGCTGAGGATCTCGGGCGCCGGGTCGCTGAAGACCGCGTGGGTGGCCGCGACGACGACGCCGATCGCGCCGGCGGCCTTGAGCGCCTCGGCGGCCTTGACGATGGTGCGGCCCGTGTCGATCAGGTCGTCGACGAGCAGGCAGACGCGGCCCTCGACCTCGCCCACGATCTCGTGCACGGTGACCTGGTTCGGCACCAGCGGGTCGCGGCGCTTGTGGATGATGGCGAGGGGCGCGTCGAGCTTCTCGCTCCAGATGTCGGCGACGCGGACGCGGCCCATGTCGGGCGAGACCACGGTGAGGGTGCTGTTGTCGAGCTTGGTGCGGAAGTGCTCGAGCAGCACTGGCATCGCGAAGAGGTGGTCGACGGGGCCGTCGAAGAATCCCTGGATCTGGGGAGCGTGCAGGTCGACGCTCATGATGCGGTGCGCGCCGGCGGCCTTGAACAGGTCGGCGACGAGACGGGCCGAGATCGGCTCGCGACCACGGCCCTTCTTGTCCTGTCGGGCGTACGGGTAGAACGGCGCCACGACCGTGATGCGCTTCGCCGAGGCGCGCTTGAGGGCGTCGACCATGATCAGCTGCTCCATGAGCCACTCGTTGATCGGTGCCGAGTGCGACTGGATCACGAACGCGTCGGCGCCGCGGACGCTCTCGTCGTACCGGGCGTACAGCTCGCCGTTCGCGAAGGTGCGGGCGTCGGTCGGGATCAGCTCGGAGCCGAGCTCCGACGCGATCTGGTTCGCCAGGTCGGGGTGCGCACGCCCCGAGACCAGAACGAGTCGGTTCTCGCCGGTGATCTTGATTCCGGACACGTCACTCGCTCTCCGGCCCCTGGGGGCCAACCCGACAGGGGTCAGTCGGTCGTTCGTTCGGCGCGGGCGGCGGCCTCGGCCGCCGCGGAGCCGGGGCGGTTCGCCTCGACCCATCCGCTCGCATTGCGCTGTGGGGCGATGCTCAACGCCAGCGCGCCGGCCGGTACGTCCTTGCGGACGACCGTCCCTGCGCCTGAGTACGCTCCGTCGCCAATCCTAACGGGGGCGACGAACACGTTGTGCGACCCGGTGCGCACGTTCGACCCGACCTCGGTGCGGTGCTTGTTCACCCCGTCGTAGTTCGCCGTGATGGTGCCGGCGCCGATGTTGCTGTCCGTGCCGACCTCGGTGTCGCCGATGTAGCTGAGGTGCGGCACCTTCGAGCCCGCGCCGATCTCGGCGTTCTTCGTCTCGACGAAGGTGCCGATCTTGCCGCCCTCGCCGAGCACGGTGCCGGGACGCAGGTACGAGAACGGCCCCACGGAGGCGCGGGCCCCGATCACGGCGAGGGTCGCGTCGGTGCGCTTCACGACCGCGCCCTCGCCGACCTCGGTGTCGACGAGCGTCGTGTCGGGACCGACCACGGCACCCGCCGCGACGTAGGTGGCGCCCTTCAGCTGGGTGCCGGGCAGCAGCTCGACGTCAGGGCTGAGGGCGACGTCGCGGTCGATCCAGGTGGTCTGCGGGTCGACGATGCTGACGCCCTCGCGCTGCCAGTGCTCGACGATGCGGTCGTTCAGGCGGCGGGCCGCCGCGGCGAGCTGCACCCGGTCGTTGATGCCCTCGAGGCGCCAGGTCTCGTCGACGGCACGGGCGGAGACGCGCTCGCCGGCCGCGGTGAGCAGCCCGACGACGTCGGTCACGTACTTCTCGTTCTGCGTGTTGGCCGAGCCGACGCGGGGCAGATGGGTGCGAAGTGCCGCGACGGTGAAGGCGTAGGTGCCGGAGTTGATCTCGCGCAGCTGCCGCTCCTCCTCGGTGGCGTCCTTGTGCTCGACGATGCGGTCGACGTCGCCCGACGAACGGCGGACCACGCGGCCGTAGCCGTGCGCGTCGGGGAGGACGGCCGACAGCAGCGTCGCGGCCGCCGCCTCCTCGCGGTGCTGCTCGAGGAGAGCGCCGAGGGTGGCGTGGTCGAGGAACGGCACGTCGGCGCTGACGACGACGACGTCGCCCTCGAAGTCGGCGGGCAGCGCCTCGACGGCCTGCTCGACGGCGCGGCCGGTGCCGGGGATCTCGTCCTGGTCGACGATCACGGCGCCGGGCGTCGTCTCGACGATGCTCGTCACGACCAGGTCACGCTCGTGCCGCACGACGGCGACGAGGTGTTGCGGCTGCAGCGCCCCCGCGGTCTCGAGCACGTGCTGGATCAGCGGCAGGCCTGCCAGCCTGTGCAGCACCTTCGGCGTCGAGGACTTCATGCGCGTGCCCTGCCCTGCGGCGAGGACGACGACGGCGAGGCTGCGTTCGGGCATGGTGCTCCTAGAGGTGGGGGCGTGCGGCGATCATCGGCGATCCTCCCACGGCGTCGCAGGAGGCGCAGGTCGGCCTCGCGTGCCCGGTGCGGCAGGGCGGGGCGGAGGAGCGGAGGCTGTGGAGGGGAGACGTCAGCTGCGGGCGGCGCGCACGACGGCCGCGGTGCCGCCGATCGTCACGGCGTCCTCGAGCAGGGCGACGACGAGGTCGGGCAGGCCGGTCTTCTCGACGAGGGCCTTGCGGCCGAGGTAGCCGGCGAAACTGCCGACGACCGCGCCCGCGGCACCGACCAGGGCGCCCTGGACGCCGCGCTCAGCACGGAGGTCGGTGGTGCCCATCGCGAAGCCCACGACGGCACCGGCGGCGATCCGACCGAAGATCGCGCCGCCCGAGATGCGGCTGGGCGTCGAGGGCAGCTTGTCGCCGACGAGCTCGCCCGCGCCGGCGGCCACGAACACGGCACGGCCGACCGACGAGCGGAACACCGCCCACTCCTGCCAGCTGCCGGTGAGGGTGCGGCTGTCGCGGCTGAGGGCGAGGGCCGCGAGCGGCGTGGCCGAGCGGGAGCCGGTGAGGACGCCGAGCAGTGCGGCGCGGGCGAGCGGGGAGAGCGTGGTGGTCGACATGGCCGCAGGCTACCGAGGGCGGCGGCCGCCGGTCCGGATCGGACTCCGGGACCAGCGCCTCCTGCGGCCCCCTGCTGCTCGTCGGCCCGTCTGCTCCGCCACCAGGATTCGAACCTGGACCTAACAGCTCCAAAGGCTGTCGTGCTGCCGTTACACCATGGCGGACCGCGCTCGCGGCGCAGGGTCGATTCTGTCAGACGCCGCCCGCGCCGTCGCTGCCGCCGCCGCCTGCCGCCGGCGCCCGCTGCCGCCGCGGCCGCCCGCTGCCGCTCCACTTCTCGTCGAGGGCGGGTCAGCGTCGTCGAGGGCGGGTCGGCGCGGACCCGCCCTCGACCACGCTGACCGGCCCTCGACGTGTGGGAGGAGGAGCGCTGCCATGATGTGCAGATGCCCGAGGCCGATCGACACGACGCGCACGCGATCCGCGACGCCGCCGAGGCGGGGAGCGCCGGCACGGTCCGCGACGCCTCCGAGACCACGAGCACCGGCGAGCCGCGCGACGAGGTCGACCGGATCGTCTCGGCCTGGTCGCACGAGCGGCCCGACCTCGACTTCGCCCCGCTGCACGTGCTCTCGCGCGTCGGCCGCCTCGCCAAGCACCTCGACCGAGCCCGCCGGGACGCCTTCGTCGCCAGCGACCTCGAGCAGTGGGAGTTCGACGTGCTCTCCGCGCTCCGCCGGGCGGGCGGGCCCTACGAGCTGAGCCCGAAGGCCCTGCTGCAGCAGACGCTCGTCTCGAGCGGCACCATGACGAACCGGATCGACCGGCTCGTCGCACGCGGCCTCGTCGAGCGGCGCACCGACCCGAACGACGGTCGGGGCGTCCGTGCACGACTGACCCAGGCAGGAGGCGACGCGGTCGACGCGGCGATCGAGCGCCTCCTCGCTGCCGAGCGCCGCCTCCTCGCGGACCTCGGCCCGGCCGACGAGCAGCGGCTCGGCGACCTGCTGCGCCGCCTCAGCCTGACGCTCGGCGACTGACCCGGCTGACCCGCGCCAGTCGGCGAGTGGTCAGTTGCTGTCGCTCCACGCCTCCGGAACGACACGAACTGACCACTCGGCCGGCTAGCCCGCCAGCCCGCCACCCCGCAGCCAGCTACGCGAGCAGCTCGCTCAGCTCGAGCCAGCGCACCTCGAGCTCGGCCGTCTTGTGGTCGAGCGCGGTCAGCTTCGCCTGCAGCGCCGCGAGGCCGTCGAAGTCCGACTGGTCGAAGCCCGCGAACTGCTCGAGCAGGCCGCTGCGCTCGGTCGCCGACTTGGCGAGCTTGCGGTCGATCGACCCGAGCTCCTTCTCGGCGTTGCGCTTCTCGGCGCCCGACAGGCCCGAGGCGGCAGCCGCGGCGGCGACCGACGACTGCGCGCCCTGCACCGCGGTCGGCCGGTCGGTCGCGCCGCCCTGGGTGTCGGTGGCCTGCTTGCGCAGCGCGAGGTACTGGTCGACGCCGCCGGGCAGGTGCCGGAACTGCCCGTCGAGCACCGCGTACTGCTGGTCGGTGACGCGCTCGAGCAGGTACCGGTCGTGCGAGACGACGAGCAGGGTTCCGGGCCAGCCGTCGAGCAGGTCCTCCATGGCGGCGAGCATGTCGGTGTCGAGGTCGTTCGTGGGCTCGTCGAGGATGAGCACGTTCGGCTCGTTCAGCAGGATGAGCAGGAACTGCAGGCGGCGCTTCTGCCCGCCCGACAGGTCCTTGATGGGCGTCTGCAGCTGCGCGCTGGTGAAGCCGAGGCGCTCGAGCAGCTGCCCCGGCGTCATCTCCTTGCCGGCCGTGACGTAGGAGGTGCGCTGCCGGCCGATCAGGTCGTTCACCTTCTCGTTCGCCACCTCGTGCAGGTCGGCGAGCTGCTGGTCGAGGATCGCGAACTTGACCGTCTTGCCCTGCTTGACCCGCCCCTCCGTCGGCTGCAGCTCGCCCGTGACGACCTTCAGCAGCGTCGACTTGCCGGCCCCGTTGACGCCCAGCACGCCGGTGCGCTCGCCGGGGGCGATGCGCCACTCGACGCCGTGCAGCACCCGCCTGTCGCCGAACGAGACACCGACCTCGACGAGGTCGACGACGTCCTTGCCGAGCCGGGCGGTCGCCATCTGCGACAGCGCGACGGTGTCGCGAGCGGGCGGCTCGTCGGCGATCAGCTCGTTCGCCGCGTCGATGCGGAACTTGGGCTTGGTCGACCGCGCCGGGGCGCCGCGACGGAGCCACGCCAGTTCTTTCCGCATCAGGTTCTGGCGCTTCGACTCCGACGCCGCGGCCGAGCGGTCGCGCTCGACGCGCTGCAGCACGTAGGCCGCGTAGCCGCCCTCGAAGGGCTCGACGATGCCGTCGTGCACCTCCCACGTGTCGGTCGAGACCTCGTCGAGGAACCACCGGTCGTGGGTCACGACGACGAGCGCGCCCGAGGAGGGAGACCACCGGCGACGGAGGTGCTCGGCCAGCCAGGCCACGCCCTCGACGTCGAGGTGGTTGGTGGGCTCGTCGAGGAACAGCACATCCCAGTCGCCGACGAGGAGGCGCGCGAGGGCCACCCGACGACGCTGGCCGCCCGAGAGGTCGCCGAGCCGCGCCTCCCACGGGATGTCGGTCGCGAGGCCGGAGATGACGTCGCGGATGCGGGCGTCGCCCGCCCACTCGTGCTCGTCGCGGTCGCCGACGATCATGCGGCCGACGGTGTCGTCGTCGGGCAGCACGTCGCGCTGGTCGAGCATGCCGATGGTGAGGCCGCGGCGGGTCGTGACCCTGCCGTCGTCGGGCTCGAGGCGACCGGCGAGCACGGACATCAGGGTCGACTTGCCGTCGCCGTTGCGGCCGACGACGCCGATGCGGGAGCCCTCGTCGATGCCGAGGGTCACCCCGTCGAGGACGACCTTGGTCGGGAATTCGAGCTTGAGGTTCTCTGCGCCTAGTAGGTGTGCCACCCAACGAGCGTAGGCGACGGCGGCTGACCGGCGGGACCGGGCCGCCCACGGCCCTCGCGGAGCCGTGCGCCGACGCTCAGCCCAGCGAGGCCGTCCACTCGTCGGGGCCGTCCGTGAACGCCTGGCGCTTCCAGATCGGCAGGCGCTCCTTGACCAGGTCGACGAGCGCCGCGCAGGCGTCGAAGGCCTCGGCCCGGTGAGGCGAGGCGACGGCGCAGGCGAGCGCGACGTCGCCGATGTCGAGGTCGCCGACGCGGTGCTGCACGGCGATCGTGACGGCGGGGTGCTCGGCAGCGATCTGCTCGGCGACCGCGCCCATGACGTCGCCGGCCGACGGGTGCCGCTCGTAGTGCAGAGCGGTCACGTCGCGGCCGCCGTCGTGGTCGCGGACGACGCCCTCGAACGTCACGACCGCCCCGGAGGCGCGGCTCTCGACGATCAGGGAGCACTCCGCTGCCGACAGCACCGTCTCGACCACCTCGGCGAGCAGCACGCGCCCGCTGGGGCCGGTCGGGGTCGCCACCGCGTCGGGGTCCCCTCCCTCGGCCTCGAGGACGGCGTCGGCGGCTGCCTCTTCTCCCGCGGCACTGAGGGCAGGGCCCTCGCCGGGTCGTGCGCTGTCGAGGGAGTCAGTCATGAGCGCCTCCGGAGAGCTGGTCGAGCAGGTGGTCGATCAGGGGGTCGAGGACGGCGAGGCCGTCGCGCACTCCCCCGCGGGAGCCGGGCAGGTTGACGACGACGGTACGGCCGGCGACCCCGGCGAGGCCTCTCGAGAGCACGGCCGTGGGGGTTGCTGCGGTGCCGCGCCTCCTCAGCTCCTCGGCGATGCCGGGGATCTCGCGGTCCAGCAGCGGAGCGGTCTGCTCGGGGGTGCGGTCGGTGGGCGTGAGGCCGGTGCCGCCGGTGGTGAGGACGACGTCGACGCCCTGCGCGACCGCTGCGGCGAGCGCCTCGCCCACGGGGGCTCCGTCGGCGACGACGACCGGCTCGTCCGCCAGCCAGCCGCGGGCGGCGAACCAGTCGCGGATCACCGGGCCGGTGAGGTCGGGCGACGTCCCGGCGGCGGCTCGGGTGGAGGCGACGACCACGACGGCGCGCCGCGGGCCCCCGGCAGGCTGCTCGGCGGCGGGCGGCGTCGTCGTCATCTCGCCCACGCCCCGCTCTTGCCGCCGCTCTTCTGGAGCACCTTGACGTCGCCGATCACGGCGAGGTGGTCGACGGCCTTGATCATGTCGAAGAGGGTGAGGGCCGCGACGGTGGCGGCGGTCAGCGCCTCCATCTCGACTCCCGTGACGCCTCGGGTCCGGACGCGCGCGACGACGGTGACCGACGCCTCCTCGGCTCCGGTCTCGGCCCCGGCGTCGGTCTCGAAGTCGACCGTGATCGCGCCGAGCGGCAGGGGGTGGCAGAGCGGGATGAGGGCCGGCGTCTGCTTCGCGGCCATGATGCCGGCGATGCGCGCGGTGCCGAGCGCCTCGCCCTTGGGCAGCGTGCCGTCGACCAGGCGGGCGACGACGTCGGGCCGTGTCGTCAGCACGGCCTGCGCGGCGGCTTCGCGGCTGGTCTCGGCCTTGCCCGTGACGTCGACCATGTGGGCCGATCCGTCGGCCCGGACGTGGGTGAGGTCGCCGACCGGCTGCTGCCCGGTCGACGCGGGCGGGGCGCCGTGCGCATCGTCACTCATCGAGCGTCCAGACTACGACCTCGTCGCCCTCGTCGAGCCGGTCGACGCCGACCGGCACGTGCACGAGCACGGTCGCCGCGGCGTGCGCGGCCAGGAGGTGCGAGCTCGGGCCGCCCACGAGCACGACCCGTCCGTCGACGTCGAGACGCCCCCGCCGGAGCTGGTGCTTGCCGACGGGCGAGTCGGCTGCCTCGCCCATCGGCGCCGTGCGGTGTCGGCGCGGCTCGCCGACGCCGGTGGCGTCGTGCAGCACCGGCCGCAGGAACGCCTCGAACGAGACGAGCGCGCTGACCGGGTTCCCCGGGAAGCAGACGACGGGCAGGCGGCGGTCGTGCACGGCGATCGTGCCCCAGCCCTGCGGGCCGCCGGGCTGCATCGCCACGTGCCCGAAGACCACGCCCGCCGTCTCGAAGGCGTCGCGGACGACCTCGTACGCGCCGGCGCTGACGCCTCCGGTCGTCAGCACGAGGTCGACCGACCCGGCGTGCCGGGCCACGACGGCGAGCAGCGCGTCGGCGTCGTCGGAGACGCGCTCGACGACCACGTCGGCGCCGACGTCGACCAGGGCGGCAGCGAGGCCGGCGCCGTTGGCGTCGTGGATCGTCCCGGGCACGAGCACGGCACCGGGCGCGCTCAGCTCTTCGCCCGTCGACACCAGCAGGAGGCGCGGGCGGCGGACGACCTCGACGGTCGCGAGCCCGGAGGCGGCCAGCACCCCCCAGCGCGCGGGGGTCAGCACCGTGCCGGCGCGCAGCAGGACGCTGCCGGCGGAGACGTCGCTGCCGGCGGCGCGGACGAAGGTCCCCTCGGCCACGGGGCCCTGCAGGACGACGCGGGCGCTGCTGCCCGCGGCGGGGAACGCGGCCGGGTCGGCGCGCTCGATCGGGACGACGGCGACGGCGCCCTCGGGGACCGCGGCGCCGGTCATGATCGGCGCGGCGGTGCCGGGGCGGAGGGCGGGACCGGTACGGCCTGCCGGGATCGGGTCGACGACCACCAGGTCGAGGTCGCCGGAGCGGGCGGCGTCGGGGGCGGCGAGGGCGTAGCCGTCCATCTGCGAGTTGGCGAAGGGCGGCAGGTCGAGCGGCGCGACGACGTCGGCGGCGAGGACGCGTCGGCGGTGCCGCTCGGGCTCGGCCGCGATGCGGGCCGGGTCGACGGGCAGCGACTCCACAGGTCGCAGCGCCAGCGCCTCCTCCACCAGTGCCCGGACGACGCTCTGGTGCTGCTCGACTGTGCGCACGGGTTCCTCTCACGGCGGTCGTCGATAGCGTAGCGAGCGTGACCGACACCTCCTCTTCCCCCTCGTCCTCCGGCCTCCCCCGAGTCGACGTCGCCGTCATCGGCGGCTCCGGCCTCTACTCGCTGTTCGCGCCCGGCACGGCGACGAGCCACATCGTCGAGACCCCCTACGGGCCGACGTCGAGCGAGGTGACGATCGGCGAGATGGGCGGCAAGACCGTCGCTTTCCTCACCCGCCACGGCAAGGGGCACTCGGTGCCCCCGCACCGCATCGACTTCCGAGCGAACGTCTGGGCGCTCGCCTCGCTGGGCGCGAGAGCGGTCGTGTCGTCGTCCGCCGTGGGCGGCGTCAGCCCCGAGTACCCGCCGGGCACCATGGTCGTCACCGACCAGTTCATCGACCGCACCTGGGGCCGCCCCGACACCTTCTTCGACGTCGAGGGCGGGGTGCAGCACCTCGTGGCGGCCGACCCGTTCGACCCGGTGCTGCGCGCCGCCGCCGTCTCGGCCCTCGAGGCCCAGGGCGAGCCGTTCGCCCCGACCGGCACCTGCGTCGTCATCCAGGGCCCGCGCTTCTCGACCCGGGCCGAGTCGCTCTGGTTCCGCGCCGCCGGGGCGCACACGATCAACATGACGATGTACCCGGAGGTGCCACTCACGCTGGAGCTCGGCATGGGCGCCGTGAACATCTCGTTCGTCACCGACAGTGACGCCGGCCTCGCGCCCGAGGAGGGCCAGGAGGGCACCGACGGCGACGCCGTCAGCCACCAGCTCGTGATGGAGCGTCTCGCCGCGGCCCAGCCGCGCATCGTCGCCGCCATCGAGGCGATCGTCGCGGGACTCCCGGCCGACTACGCGCCGCGTGAGCTGGTCCCGGCGGCCGCGACCGCGGCGGTGCTCGCGCGCCCCGTGCGCTCGGCGACGTCGTGAGCGACGCGACGGGCGCCTCCGTGGCGCCGGGGCTGCTGCTCGTGACGGGCGGCGCCGGCTTCATCGGCTCGGCCGTCGTCGTTCAGGCCCTCGACCGCGGCTGGTCGGTGCGGGTGCTCGACTCGCTGCGCCCCGACGTCCACGGCGGTCCGCCGACGCTCGACCCCCGGGTCGACTTCGTCCACGGCGACGTGCGCGACGCGGCGGTCGTCGACGCGGCGCTCGTCGGCGTCGACGCCGTCTGCCACCAGGCGGCCAAGGTGGGCCTCGGCGTCGACTTCCAGGACGCCCCCGACTACGTCGACAGCAACGAGCACGGCACGGCCGTGCTGCTCGCCGCGATGGACAGGGCGGGCGTCGACCGGCTCGTCGTCGCCTCGTCGATGGTCGTCTACGGCGAGGGAAGCTACCGAACGAGCGCGGGCGAGACCGAGCGACCGGCGCCGCGCCGCATCGCCGACCTCGACGCGGGCGTCTTCGACCCGCGCGACGCCGACGGCCAGCTGCTCGAGCCGCAGCTCATCTCGGAGGACGCCCCGCTCGACCCCCGCAACGTCTACGCGATCACGAAGCTCACGCAGGAGCACCTGTCGACCTCGTGGGCCCGCAGCACCGGCGGTCGTGCCGCCGCCCTGCGGTACCACAACGTCTACGGGCCGGGCATGCCGCAGAACACCCCGTACGCCGGCGTCGCGTCGCTGTTCCGGTCGGCGCTCGAGCGCGGCGAGGCGCCCCGCGTCTACGAGGACGGCGCCCAGCGACGCGACTTCGTGCACGTGCGCGACATCGCCTCGGCCAACCTGGCGGCCCTCGACTGGACGGGCTCGCAGCAGCCCGACTCGTTCAGGGCCTTCAACGTCGGCAGCGGCACCGTGCACACGATCGGCGAGATGGCGGAGGCGCTGGCCCGCGAGGCCGGCGGGCCCGCTCCCGTCGTCACCGGCCAGTACCGCGCGGGCGACGTGCGCCACGTCACGGCGTCGTCGGCCCGCCTCCGGGACGAGCTCGGCTGGAGCCCGGCGGTCTCGTTCGAGGAGGGCATGCACGAGTTCGCGACGGCCCCGTTGCGCGCCGCCGTCGGCAGCTGACGCCGCGCCTGCACGTCTGAGGGACGGCACGGGCCAGTTCGTCGCCGACGGTCCGTCGACACGGACCGTGCGCGACGGACCCGCCCGTCCTCCAGGCCCAGGGAGGCCGGGAGGACCGAGCAGGGTCGGCACCCCCCGTCCGGGGCAGGCTCGGCCCCTCCCAAGGCGGCGTCCGTATCGTCGACAGGATGAGCAGTCCCCAGGTCGACGTCGTGCTCCCCTGTCTCGACGAGGCAGGGGCTCTGCCCTGGGTGCTCGGACGCCTGCCGGACGGGTGGCGCGCGATCGTCGTCGACAACGGCTCGACCGACGGCTCGGCCGACGTCGCGAGGCAGCACGGCGCCCTGGTCGTCGAGGAGGCGCGCCGCGGCTTCGGCGCAGCCGCCCACGCCGGCCTCGAGGCCGCCACCGCGCCGTACGTGGCCTTCTGCGACGCCGACGCCTCGATGGACCCCGCCGACCTCCCGACGCTCGCCGCACCCGTCCTGTCGGGCGAGGCCGAGCTCGTGCTGGGGCGTCGGCGACCGACGACCCGCGGCGCCTGGCCGTTCCACGCCCGCGTCGCGAACCGCGTGCTCGCCCACCTGATGCGCCGCGCCTCCGGCGTCGCCCTGCACGACCTCGGCCCGATGCGCGTCGCCAGCCGCGAGGGACTGCTCGGCCTCGGGCTGCTCGACCGCCGGAGCGGCTACCCGCTCGAGATGGTGCTGCGCGCCTCCGAGGCAGGCTGGCGCATCCACGAGCTCGACGTTCCGTACTCGCCCCGCGTCGGCCGCAGCAAGGTGACCGGCACGATCCGCGGCACCGCCCGGGCCGTGGGCGACATGTCGCGCCTGCTCAGGGAGGCAGGCCGATGACGACCGTCGTGGTGATCTGCAAGGAGACCCTGCCGGGCAAGGTCAAGACGCGCCTGCACCCTCCCCTGAGCCTCGAGCAGGCCGCCGAGGTGGCGGCCGCGGCGATCCAGGACACCCTCGCCGTGGTGCGTCAGCTGCCGGCCACCCGACGCGTCCTGCTCTTCGACGGCAACCGAACGCCCCCCGGCTCCGAAGACTTCGATGTGATGCACCAGATCGGCGGCGGCCTCGACGCACGTCTCGGAGCCCTCTTCGACGAGGTAGACGGCCGCACCGTGCTCGTCGGCATGGACACCCCACAGCTCACGGTCGCCGATCTCGCCCCTGCCTTCGACGACCCGGCCGACGACGTCGACGCCTGGTTCGGCCCGGCGAACGACGGCGGCTTCTGGGCCCTCGGCCTGGAGCGGCCCACCGGCGACCTGCTCCGCGGCGTCCCGATGTCGCAGGACGACACCGGTGCCCACCAGCTGCGCCGCCTCGCCGCGGCCGGCCTCCGAGTCAGGACCCTGCCCGAGCTCGTCGACGTCGACACGATCGACGACGCCCGGCTCGCGGCCGCCGCCGGGCCCGACACCCTCTTCGCGCAGGCCCTGCGCCGACTCGACCCCATCACCGCAGGCAGTCCCGACGCCTCCCGGCCCACCCCCGAGGAGACCCTCTCGTGACCATGACCGCCGACCCCCAGCCCACCTTCGGCTCCGGAGGCGCGGAGCCGTACGCCCGCGCCCTCCGCCGCGAGGGACGCCTCCAGCTCGTCCGCTCCCCCGGCACTGACCGCCAGGGCTCGCGCCCGGTCGACAGCGTCCGTGACGCGGCGGACCACACCGCCGCGGACCACACCGCCGCGGACCTCGACGCGTTCGACGTCGCCCGCTGGAGCCGCGGCGCCGACGTCGCCGACCTCAGCACCATCCTCGACGCCTCCTCCGTGCTCGACATCGGCTGCGGCCCCGCCCGGATGGTGCGCGCCGCCGTCGACCGCGGGCTCGGCACCCTCGGCGTCGACGTCAGCGTCACCGCGGTCGCGATGGCCGTCGACGCCGGGCTGCCCGTCGTGGCGGGCTCGGTCTTCGACGCGCTGCCGGGCGAGGGGACGTGGGACGTCGCCCTGCTGCTCGACGGCAACATCGGGATCGGCGGCGACCCGACCGCGCTCGTCGCCCGCGCCTCCTCGGTGGTCGCCCCCACGGGGTCGGTAGTCGTCGAGACCGCGGCCGACCCGGCGGTCGACGTCGCCTACGACGCCCAGGTCGTCGACGAGCAGGGCCGCGCGAGCGCGACGTTCCCGTGGGCCGAGGTCGGCCGCGAGGCGCTCGGCCGGCACGCCGCCGCCGCGGGCCTGCGCGTGTCGCAGACGTGGTCGGTCGGCCGCCGCACGTTCTGCCGACTCGTCCGCGCCTCCTAGGCCGCCGACCGACGCAGAAGCGACGAACCGACGTGGGAAATCACGTCGGTTCGTCGCTTCTGCGTCGTCCCGGGCTCTGGCCCCGCCCGGGCGACCGATCGGGTCAGGCCGCGCGGCGCGCCTCGCGACGGCGCGCCAGCACGGTCCACACGACCACGGCGAGCGCCGTGACCACGGCGACGACCAGCCAGGCCACCCCGAGCCGGACGCCGTAGTCGAACGGCAGGACGGTCTCGTTCTTCGTCCCGCGGGCCTTGGCGATGATCTCGGGCACGACGACGAGGGACAGCACGACGCCGAGGACGACCCCGACCTGGAGGATGGCGAGGACGGCAGGGCGGATCCGCCGACCGGTCCGGCCGAGGAGGACGGCCACGCCGGCCACGAGCGGGGCGATGATCGCGTCGTGGGCGATGACGCCGCCGATCAGCCAGACGAGCAGCCCGCCGTAGCGCGTCGGCGACACGGTCTCGGTGAGCACCCAGCCGCCGAGGCCGATCAGGGCGACGCCGACGAGGAGGAGCACCGCCCGGGTCACGCGCACTCTGCGTCCCTTGGAGGCGGGGACGGCAGGAACGGCCGACGAGCGCGTCATCAGATCACCTCGATCAGGCTGAGCCACTTGGTCTGCAGGACGCCGGGGCGCCCGGGGGCGATCATCCGGGCGGGGTAGCCGTGCTCGATGTCGAGCCGTCCGCCGTTCACCTCGAGGGCGACGAGCGTTGCGGGGTCGGTGGCGTACTCGGGGCCCATCAGCATGACCCGGTAGCCGCCCTTCGCCTCCAGGCTCGTGACGCGCAGCGACCGGTCGGCGGGCGCCCCCACGAGCGCCATCAGCTCGACCAGCCGCGGGCCGCGCCAGTGCGCGGTCTGGCTCCAGCCCTCGACGCACGAGATGGGGAGGCGCTCGTCGCCCTGGGCCATCGCCTCCAGGTCGGCGGCGGTGAAGGCCATCGTGCGCTCGCCGTGGGCGATCGTGAGCTGCCAGTCGGGGTCCATCGCGGTCTCGAGCACCTTGGCCGCCGAGGCGGTCCGGTTGACCGGCAGGTCGTTCGGGCCGATGCCGCGCTGGCGGGGGCCGAAGGCGTTGAGCGGCTGCAGCGGCGTGAACGACTGGCCGGCGGTCAGCGCGACGACGCCGACGGTGGAGGCGCCGACCGCGCCGAAGAAGCCACGACGCGACACGCGAGCGCGGGCAGGGTCGCGCTCGGGCTCGCGGGCGTCGTCGATCCAGCGCGTGACGCGGCCGACCAGCCCCCTGGGCTGTGGCGCGTCGGTCGGCGCGGCGCCAGCGTCAGGCTGCGAGGTCGAGGTCGGAGCCTCGTCGCGGCGCATCCGCGCGAGCTCGCGCACGGCCTCGTGCTCGGCCCGTGCCGGGTCGAGCTCGCCCGCAGGCTCGACGAACCGGCCCTCGGCGTCGTAGCTGTCGCGGGCCCGCCAGTAGCGCGTGATCAGCGGCAGCTTGACGGCGATGTGCACCGCCAGCGACCCGATGATCACGAACGACAGGGCGAAGTGCACCTGCTTGAACGGGAACGGCCACGGGTACCACTGGTACGTGTTGAGCAGGCCGGTGACGAGCTGCAGCACCGACGTCGCCACGAACAGGGCGATGGAGGCGCGCTCGAGCACCTGCACCGGGTGCCGCACCGGAGGGTGCTGGAACAACTGCGGGAACACGGCGTGCAACTTGCCGAGCAAGAGCGGGATCGACGCGATGCCGGCCGTGATGTGGATGCCCTGCGTCACCTGGTAGAGCCACACGGGCGAGGTGGGGAACCGCATCCACGAGGCGGGCTCCTGCAGGAAGTGGCTGTAGAGGCCGGTGAGCAGGCAGATCAGGAACGCCGCGCCGAGCAGCCTCCCGAGCACGGTCGCCGAGCGCGCGTTCCGCACCGGCGACGACGCCGCGGTGCGGAGGGTGAGGAGCAGGCGTCTCATGGGCTTCATCTCGGCTCGACGTGCGCGGTCGCGGACTCCCAGGCCGGTGTCGACCAGACTGGACAGGTGCGTACTCTATTCGCGGCCGTCGCCGTCACCGGATTGGCGGCGTCCGTGGCGTGGGGCGTTCTCGAGCTCGGATTCCTGCGGGAGGAGCTCCGCGCCTCCTACGTGGTGTGGACGGCGGTGTGCTGGGCCTTCTTCGTCGTGGCCCTGCTGCTGCTGCGTCGGGTGCCCGCCAGGGCGGTCACGGCGCTCGTGCTCGCGGGCACGGCCCTGGTCGGCGGAGCGGCCCTGACGGGCGACCCGAACACGAGCACCGACCCGGCGCGCTACGCCTGGGACGGCATCGTCCAGGTGAACGGCATCTCTCCCTACGCGCACACCCCCGACTCGGGCGAGTTGCGCCACCTGCGCCCCGACTGGATCTTCCCGGAGGCGGCGCCCTTCACCCGGGACGACGGCACGATCGGCGAGCGGTGCAGCCAGCCCGACCGGCAGATCCACCGCGCCTACGACACCGAGACCGGCGACGTGGTCTGCACGGCGATCAACCGGCCGGAGGTCCCGACGATCTACCCGCCCGCCGCCGAGCTGTACTTCGCGGGGGTGCGGGCCCTCGTGGGTCCAGAGGTCGGCTTCCTCCCCCTGCAGCTCACGGGCGCGCTGCTCGTGTTCGGCACGACCGTCGCACTCGTGGTCACCCTGCGGCGTCGCGGCCTCGACCCGCGCTGGGCCGCGCTCTGGGGCTGGTGCCCGCTCGTCGTCGGCGAGGGGATCACCAACTCGCACGTCGACCTGCTGGGGGCAGTGCTCGTCGTCGCGGCCACCCTGCTCGTCGCGACCGGTCGCCGCTGGCGCGGCGGCATCGCCCTCGGCGCGGCCGTCGCGACCAAGCTCATCCCGGCGATCTCCGCCCCTGCCCTGCTGCGCCGGCAGCCCGCGAAGGTGGTCGTGGCCTCGATCGTCACGTTCGCCCTGCTCTACGTGCCGTACGTCGCGACGACCGGCTGGCAGGTGCTCGGCTACCTGCCGGGCTACCTCACGGAGGAGGGCTACGAGGACGGCTCCCGCTTCGTCTTCATGTCCGCGTTCATGCCCGAGGCGTGGACGACGCCCGTCGTCGCGCTGCTGCTCGCCGTCACGGCCGCGCTCGTCTGGGTGAAGACGCCGGTCGACAGCCCCTGGCTCGGCCAGCTCGTCATGATCGGCGTGGTGCTCGTCGCCGTCAGCCCGCGCTACCCCTGGTACGCCCTACTGCTCGTGCCGTTCGTCGCGCTGACGGGGCGGTGGGAGTGGCTCGCGATCCCGCTCGCCCTGCTCGTGCGGCAGCTCGAGCCCTACATGGCCCTGCAGCGGGCGTCGCTGGCGACCGCGGTGCTGGTCATCCTGCTCGTGTCGATCTGGCGGGCCGGGCCGGGGTGGTCGGAACGCCTGGCGGGCGTCGTCGTCACCGACGCACGTCGAATGCGGCGCCTCATGACTCGCCGAACCGCAGCAGCGGGCCTTACTGGCGATTGATGCCGTGCGTGCGGAGTTCGCCTAGGCTCGGGGCATGAGCGAGACCCTGTACCGCGTCAGCGAGGCCGCCGCCCTGGTCGGCGTCTCGGACGACACCGTGCGCCGGTGGGCGGATGCCGGACGGCTGGCGCTCGTGCCGGGCCCCGGCGGGCGCCTCGCCGTCGTCGGCTCGGAGCTGGCCCGCGTCGCGAGCGAGCAGGCGGCGCACGCCGCGCCTCCTCGCGGCGGTGCGGGAGGCGACGCCTCTGGCGCGGTCGTCAGCGAGCGCAACCGGTTCACGGGCATCGTCACGGCGATCGTCCGCGACACGGTCATGGCGCAGGTCGACGTGCAGGCCGGGCCGTTCCGCGTCGTGTCGCTGATCAGCAGGGAGGCAGCCGACGAGCTCGGCCTCGAGGTCGGCAGCCCGGTGGTCGCGAGCGCGAAGGCGACGAACGTGAGCGTGACGCTCGGCCGGCTGGGCGAGACGGCACCCACGAACGACGACCACGACGAGAACGAGAACGAGAACGACCGATGACGATCCTCAGCCGCGGCACCCGCGCCTCCTCTGGTCGCCCGCTCCTCGCGCGCGTGCCCGCCGCCCTCGCCGCCGGCGCTGCCGCGCTGCTCGTGCTGAGCGCCTGCTCCTCGGGAGGCGCGGGCGACGACCCGACCGCGTCCGACACGGCCGTCGCGAGCCCGACGGACGCCCCGACCGGCGAGATCACGGTGCTGGCTGCCGCCTCCCTCACCGAGACCTTCGACGCCCTCGCGGCCGACTTCGAAGACGCCAACCCGGGGACGACCGTCACCGTCAGCTACGGCGGCAGCTCGGCCCTCGCCCAGCAGATCGTCGCCGGGTCGCCCGTCGACGACTTCTTCAGCGCCAGCACCGCCACCATGAAGACCGTGACCGACGCTGGCCTCGCCGAGGGCGAGCCCGAGACGTTCGCGCGCAACGCCCTGGAGATCGCCGTCCCCGCCGGCAACCCCGGCGACGTGACGTCGCTGGCCGACCTCGCCTCGCCCGACGTGAAGGTCGCCCTCTGCGCGGCCGAGGTGCCCTGCGGGGCCCTGGCCACGACCGTGCTCGAGGCAGAGGGGGTGAGCGTCGCCCCCGCGACGCTCGAGCCCGACGTGAAGAGCGCCCTGACGAAGGTCGAGCTCGGCGAGGTCGACGCCGCGCTCGTGTACGAGACCGACGTCGCGGCGGCCGGCGACTCGGTCGAGGGCATCGAGGCCGGCGACGCGTCCACCCCGACGACCTCGTACCTGGCCGCTCGCCTCGCCGACGCTCCGAACCCCGAGCTCGCGGAGGCGTTCCTCGACTACGTGCTGTCGTCGACCGGCCAGGACGCGCTCGCCGATGCCGGCTTCAGGGTCGGCTGACCTGGGCGCCGTGGGCCTTCCTCCCGACCAGCGTGACCGCAGGCTGCTGCCTGATCGGCGCGTCCCGCGTGATCGACGTCAGCTGCGCGACCGGCGCCTGCCCGTCGCCGTCCTCGTGCCTGCGCTGTTCGGGCTGGCGCTGCTCGTGCTGCCGGCCGTGGCGCTGCTCGTGCGCGCCCCGTGGTCGACCCTCGGCCAGCGGCTCGCGAGCGAGACCGTGCTCGACGCCCTGCGGGTGTCGGTCACGAGCGCGCTGCTCGCGACCGCGATCAGCCTGCTGCTGGGCGTCCCGCTGGCGTGGCTGCTGACGGCCAGCGACGCGTGGCCGGCAATCTGGCGGCGCCTCCTGCGAGCCGTCATCACGGTGCCGCTCGTGCTGCCGCCCGTCGTCGGCGGCATCGCCCTGCTCTACCTGCTCGGGCGCAACGGGCTGCTCGGCCGCCCGCTCGACGCGGCCCTCGGCATCACGATCCCGTTCACGCTCGCGGCCGTCGTGATCGCACAGACGTTCGTCGCGATGCCGTTCCTGGTGCTCAGCGTCGAGGGAGCGCTGCGCGGCGTCGACCGCGGGCTCGACGACGCGGCCGCCTCGCTCGGGGCGTCGCGCTGGTACGCGTTCCGGCGGGTGACGGTGCCCCTGGTCGCCCCCGGCGTGAGCGCGGGAGCCGTGCTCTGCTTCGCACGGGCCCTCGGCGAGTTCGGGGCGACGATCACCTTCGCGGGGACGTTCCCCGGACGCACCCAGACCCTCCCGACGAGCGTCTACCTGGCGCAGCAGAGCGACCCCGAGAGCGCCGTCGCGATCTCGCTGCTGCTGCTGGCGGTCGGGGTCGGCGTGCTGTTGCTGCTGCGTGACCGGTGGCTGACGACGGGGACGCGGTGAGCGGGGACGGCGCGGGCGAGGGCGAGCTCGGCCGAAGCGGTGGGGGCGGCGTGGGCGAGGGCGGGCTCAGCGCTCAGCTGCGCGTCGCCCGCGGCTCGTTCGCGCTCGAGCTCGACCTCGACGTGGCCCCCGGCGAGGTCGTCGCCCTGCTCGGCCCGAACGGCGCGGGCAAGTCGTCGGCGCTCGGGGCACTCGCCGGGCTGCTGCCCGCTGACGGGGCGCGGGTCGTCCTCGACGGACGCCTGCTGGACGGGCCAGGTGCAGACGACGGGCCGGTCGCCCGCGTCCCCGCCCGCGACCGTCGTGTCGGCACCGTTTTCCAGGACCACCGCCTCTTCCCCCACCTCAGCGCCCTCGAGAACGTCGCCTTCAGCCCCCGAAGCAGGGGGGTCTCGGCCCGCGCGGCCCGCGAGCTGGCACTGGCCGAGCTGCGCAGGGTCGGCCTCGGCGACCTCGCGGGACGCCGCCCGTCCGAGCTCTCCGGCGGCCAGTCGCAGCGCGTGGCGGTGGCGCGCGCGCTGGCGGCCGACCCGCGCCTCCTGCTGCTCGACGAGCCGCTGGCGGCCCTCGACGCCGAACAGCGACCGGCCCTGAGGGCGGCCCTCGCGGACGTCCTGCAGGAGGTGCGGGTCGCGACCCTGCTCGTCACCCACGACCCCGTCGACGCCGTCGCGCTCGCCGACCGCGTCGTGGTGCTCGAGCGCGGCGTCGTGGTGCAGCGCGGGACGCCGACCGAGGTGCTCACCGATCCGCACACCTCGTACGTGGCGTCGCTGACCGGCGCGACCGTGTGGACGCCGGCCGAGACCGCGGCGACGGCCTCCGGGGCTCGTGCCCTGCTGCCGGGCGGGCTCGTCGTCTCGTCGGAGCGGCCGCTCGCGGACGGCCCTGCGCGGGTGTCCGTGCCGGTCGACGCGGTGACGCTGACAGGACTCGACGGGCCTGCAGGAGGCGCGGCGCCCGTCCCGATCCCGGCGCGCGTCGTGAGCGTCGAGCAACGCCTCTCGCGGCTGGCCGTCACGGTCGTCACCGACCAGGGGTCGCTCTCGGCCGTCGCGGAGCTGCCTCTCGCGACCGCGGACGGAGCCCGGCTGCGACGCGGCGACCGGGTCGGGCTGCTGCTCGACCCTGCACGCGTCACGATCGCGTGAGTTCGTGAGCGCCGGGGCCGTACTGCGTGATGAACCGCGAACCGAACGATGAACCGCGATCTTTCGCAGTTCATCGTTCGGTTCGCAGTTCTTGCCGACCGACAGCGCGGCGGCGCACGGCGACGTCGCCTACGCTCAGGGGATGACGGTCTCGCTCGGTCTGCCCACGATCCCCCGGCGCCTCGCCGCGGGCGAGACGGCCGGGGCGAGCGCCTCGCTCCCCGCGCGTCCCGGCTCGGACTCGGCCCCCGGCCTGCTCGACCGCTTCGGCCGGACGGCGACCGACCTGCGCGTGTCGCTCACCGACCGCTGCAACCTCCGCTGCACCTACTGCATGCCCGCCGACGGCCTGCCGTGGCTGCCCAAGGACCAGGCCCTCAGCGCCGACGAGATCGTCCGACTGGTGAGCATCGGGGTGCGCGACCTCGGCGTCCGCCAGGTGCGCTTCACCGGCGGGGAGCCGCTGCTGCGCGCCGATCTCGTCGACATCGTGCGGCGGGTCGCCGAGATCGACCCGCGGCCGGACATCTCTCTCACGACCAACGCGATCGGCCTCGCGCAGCGTGCCCGCGCCCTGGCCGACGCCGGGCTCGACCGCATCAACGTGTCGCTCGACTCGCTGCACGCCGAGACCTTCGAGACCCTGACGCGCCGCCCGTTCCTCGACAAGGTGCTCGCCGGCGTCGACGCCGCGGCGGCCGCGGGCCTCACCCCGATCAAGATCAACGCCGTGCTGCTGCCCGGGGTCAACGACCACGAGGCGGCCGACCTGCTCGCCTGGTCGCTCGACCGGGGGCACGAGCTGCGCTTCATCGAGCAGATGCCGCTCGACGCGGACCGGACCTGGCACCGCGCCTCCTTCGTGACGGCCGACGACATCCGAGGCCGTCTGGCGGAGCGCTTCGTCCTCAGCCCGCACGCCGCACCGCGCGACGGTGCACCCGCCGAGCGGTTCGACGCGGTCGGCCTCGGCGCGGAGGCCCACCTCGTCGGCACCGTCGGCATCATCGCGTCGGTCAGCGAGCCGTTCTGCGGCGACTGCCGTCGCACCCGCCTGACCGCCGAGGGAGGCGTGCGCAGCTGCCTCTTCGGCGACGCCGAGACGGGGCTCCGCGACCCGCTGCGCGCCGGGGCGAGCGACGCCGAGCTCGCCGACCTCTGGCGCGGCGCCATGTGGGCCAAGCCGGCCTCGCACGGCATCGACAGGGACGACTTCGTCCAGCCCGTCCGCACCATGAGCGCCATCGGAGGCTGACCGTGACCCGCACGACCCTGAGGTTCTTCGCCGCCGCCCGCGCCGCCGTCGGCCGTGACGAGCAGGTCGTCGAGGTGCCGGACGGCGAGAGCGCGACGATCGGGCGGCTTCTCACCGAGGTGCGGCCCGTCGAGGGCACGTCGGCGGCCGACTGGCGCGACGTGCTGCTGCGCTGCTCGTTCCTGGTCGACGGGCTCACGACGCGCGACCGCGAGCAGGTCGTGGCCGACGGCGACGTGGTCGACGTGATGCCGCCCTTCGCCGGCGGGTGAGCCGGGGATGCTGGCTGGGCCCGGCCGGCCAGCCCTCCCTGAATCCGAGACAGATCCGCGATCGCGGGGCCGTTCTGCCCCGCGCCTGGCACTCGCGTGAGGCGGATCACTCTCAAATTTCGAGGCTCACCCTGGCGAGAGCGGGGCGGGGCGCGGGAGGCGGCTCGCCGCGGGTCAGGGGCGGGCAGCCGAGGAGGCGCGCAGCTGCCAGCCGAGCATGCCCCCGTCGAGCACGGCGACGTCGAACCCGTCCGCGACGAGCAGCTCCGCGGCCGCCCGGGCCCGCGGGCCGCGGGCGCAGTACGCGATGACGGGCAGCTCCGGATCGAGCTCGGGCCGCTGACGGGTGCGGACGCCGAGACCGGCCGCGAGGACATCGCCCGGCAGGTGCGCGAAGTCGTGCTCGTCGGGCTCCCGCACGTCGAGCAGCGTGAACGCGGCCTCGCCGGCGTCTCGTGCCGCGAGCAGCTCGGCGAGCTCGTCGGCGGAGACGTCCGGGCTGCGGGTGCCGGTGGGCTGGGCCGCGAGGGACTCGCCAGAGCCGGCCCGCGCCTCCTCGTCGGGAGTGCTCGCCGCAGCCCGCGCAGCAGCCCGTGCGTCGGCACGCGCCGCGGCACGGTGCGGCGCCCGTCGGAGGCGGCTCTCGCGCCACGAGGCCGTGCCCGCGTCGATCGTCACGACGCGGCCGAGCAGGGGCTCGCCGACGCCGGTCACGAGCTTGACGACCTCGCTGGCCATCACGGAGCCGACGGTGCCGCAGAGCGGCCCGAGGACCCCGACGTCGGCACACGACTCGTCCCAGCCGCCTGCCGGCGGCGACGGGTGGAGGTCGCGGTAGTCGACGTCACGGCCGTCGGGGGCGGCGTCCCAGAAGACGCTGACCTGGCCGTCGAGCCGGGCGACGCTGCCCCAGACGACGGGCAGGCCCCTGGCAGCGGCCTCGTCGGCGACGACGTAGCAGGTGTCGAACGAGTCGCTGCCGTCGACGACGACGTCGTACCCGTCGAGGATCGCCGCGGTCTCGGTCGTCAGGCGGACGGGGTGCACGACGACGTGCGTGTCGGGGGCGGTCGCGCGCACGCGCTCGGCCGCGATCCGCGCCTTGGGCAGCCCGACGTCCCCAGGTCCGAAGAGCACCTGACGCTGTAGGTTCGACCGGTCGACGACGTCGTCGTCGACCACTCCCAGCGTCCCCACACCCGAGGCTGCGAGATATTGGACAGCCGGAGATCCCAGACCGCCGGCGCCGACGACCAGCACGCGAGCCGCGCGCAGTCGGGCCTGGGCCTCGAGGCCGAAGCCCGGCAGCCGCACGGTGCGCGACCAGCGCTCGTCGGCCTCGTCCGTGGCCGCCGGCCCCGACGGGCCCGACGCGACCGAGACGAGAGGGGGCAGTGACGACATGGCAGACCTCCGGAGAACGGCCGCGGACGACACGACCCCGCCCACAGTAACCCGCGCCCCCGACGGCGAGCAGCCGCCGACGCGCTCGTCGCTCGCGCGCCTCCTGGGCCGTCGTCACGTCGACGCGGTGCTGATCGGCGTGCTCGCGACGCTGGTCTCCGGTGCCTTCCTCTGGGTGCCGTCGGTCTGGTACGACGAGGCCGCGACGGTCGTCTCCGCCACCCGCACCTGGGGCCAGCTCTGGGCCATGATCCACACCGTCGACCTCGTGCACGCCGCCTACTACGCGTTCATGCACCTGTGGTTCGACGTGTTCCCGTACTCGCCGACCTCGCTGCGGGTGCCGAGCGCCCTCGCCACCGGCGTCGCGGCCGGCCTCACGGTGTCCCTTACCCGCATCCTCGTGAACCGGCGCACCGCCGTGGTCGCCGGCCTGCTCTTCGTCCTGCTGCCGCGCGTGACATGGATGGGCGGCGAGGGCCGCTCGTACGCCCTCTCGGCGCTCTTCGCCGTCGCGCTCACGCTCGTGCTCGTCGTGGCCGCCCGGCGCACCGCCGAGGACGGCCACGCCCGCACCCGTCGGTCGATCGCGCTCTGGTGGGTTGCCTACGCCGTGCTGGCCGTCGTCGCCTGCGCGTTCTTCCTGTACATCGCCCTGCTCGTCGTCGGGCACGCCCTCACGATGCTCGTCCGGGTGCTGCGCGACCGACGCGACCACGCCGCCGAGCGGGCGGCCGTCGACGAGTGGGCCCGCACGGGCGCCGTCGCCGTCGTGCCCGAGCCGGGCTCCCGCTCCGGCTCCGTGCGGTCGTCGCGCCGGGCCCTGCTCGGCTGGTTCGCCGGGGCCGGGGTGGCCGGCCTCGCGAGCCTGCCGCTGGCCTGGTTCATCGCGTCGCAGAACAGCCAGGTCAGCTGGATCGAGCGCCCAAGCTTCAGCACGCTGCGCGGCGTGCTCGTCACGCAGTGGTTCCAGGGCAACGAGAACTTCGCCGTCTTCGCGCTCGTCTGCGCCGGCGCGACCCTCGTCGTGCTGGCGCTGCGCCTCGTGCCCGCCGCGCGGGGCTTCGCCGAGGTCGTGCTGCCCTGGATGATCGTGCCGACCGTCGGCCTCGTGGGCGTCTCGCTCGTCGTCGACCCGCTCTACTCGCCGCGCTACCTGACCTTCGGCACGCCCGCCATCGCGATGACGATGGCCGTCGCGATCGCGGCGATCCCCTGGCGTCGCGTGATCGCACTGGTGCTGCTCGTCGCCGTCGTGCTGACCTCGCCGTCGTACGTCGAGCAGCGACAGCCCGAGGCGAAGGACTCGTCGGCCTGGGACCAGGTCGCCGACCTCGTCGCCGGCGAGCGGGCGACCGAGGCTCCCGGCACCCGCGAGGGCGTCGTCTTCGGGCCCGTCCGACGCCACCCCAAGGCGACGTCGCGCATCATCCAGGACACCTACCCCGAGGCGTTCCGCGGCATGTCCGACTTCACTCTCGAGACGCCCGGCTACGAGACCGACGGCCTCTGGGAGACCCAGTACCCGCTCGGCGACGTGCTCGACCGCACCGACGACCTCGACGTCGTGTGGCTCATCACCAGCGACAAGCAGGACTGGCGGCCGCGCGTCACCGAGCAGCTCGGCTCGGTCGGCTTCACGCTCGACGAGGAGTGGGGCCTGACCCGCACCAACGTGCTCAAGTTCACGCGCTGAGGCGACGCGAGCCGAGGAGGCGCGGATCGGCCGTGCGGACCAGGCCGCGCCCCCGAGGGCGCGAGCGGCGAGCGAGGCCGCGCCCGCGCCTCCTAGTCGGTGATGACGCGGGCGCCGTGCACCGGACCCGTCGCCCGCACGACCGTGAGGCGGGCCGCGCTGAGCGCTATCTGCAGCTCGAGGGCCCCGTCGAGGTCGGGCGCCAGGAACGCGACGGTCGGCCCGGAGCCCGAGACGATGCCGGCGAGCGCGCCGTTGCCCTCGCCGAGCTCGAGCACGCGGCCGAGCCCCGGCTCGAGGTGCAGGGCCGGCGCCTGGAGGTCGTTGTGCATCACGTCGGCGAGCAGCTCGGCGTCGCCCGCCCGGAGCGCCTGCAGCACGCCTGTGTCGACCACGGGCTGACGCACCGGCGTGATGTCGCTCGAGTGGCGCAGCCGGTGCTCGTCGAGCTCACGGTAGACGGTCGGCGTCGACAGCCCGAAGTCGGCCAGGGCCAGCACCCACTGGAACTGCCCCTTGGCGAGGGCCGGGCTGAGCTCGTCGCCCCGGCCGGTGCCGACGGCGGTGCCGCCCGCGAAGGCGAACGGCACGTCGGCGCCCAGCTCGGCCGACAGCTTGAGCAGGTCGTCGCGGCCGAGTCCCGTGCCCCAGAGGGCGTCGCAGGCCAGCAGCGTCGCGGCCGCGTCGGCCGAGCCGCCGCCCATGCCCCCGGCGACGGGCACCGCCTTCTCGATGCTGAGGTCGACGCCGCCCCGGTAGCCGGTGGTCGCCGCGAGGAGGCGGGCGGCGCGCACCGCGAGGTTGCTCTCGTCGGTCGGCACCCCCGAGACGTCGACCCCGGGGCCTGCAGTCACGCGGACGGTGAAGTCGTCGGCCCGGCGCGCGCGCACGTCCTCGTAGAGGGACACCGCCTGGTAGGCCGTCGCTAGCTCGTGGTAGCCGTCGTCCTGCAGGTCGCCGACTGCGAGGAACACGTTGATCTTGCCCGGGGCACGGGTGTGGACCACGGTCGGGCCGGCCACGGAGCTCATGGACCCAACCTAGTCAGTTCTGTCGGTCCCCCATGACCCGGAACGCCCTCGTCATCGCCTCTCGAGCAGGCTCGACGCGCTCGGGCAGCCGGAGGCGGCTCTGCGTGAGGCTGACTGCGCACTTGCCCGCGGCACCCGGCGAGACCCGGAGCTCGAGGCGCACGTCGCCGTCGAGGCGCCAGCGGGCCGTCGGGTGAGCCGCCGAGCGGCCGGTCTCCTCCGGCGCTCCCCCGGCGAACTCGGCCAGGCGCTCGACGGCGAGGTCGAGCAGCTCGAGGGGCTCGCCGCGCAGGCTGCGGCTGACCGCGACCGCGAACGTGCCGTCGGGCTGCTGCCCCGGCAGGGGCATGCCGCGCGCCTGCTCGTAGCGCACCGTGATCGACTGGGCCCACCAGTCGGCGACCTCGTGCTCGTCGACGAGGAGGCGCGCGATCTGCGCGTGGGACAGCCGCGTCGCGTCCGCCCCGTCGAGCAGGGCCAGCCACTGCTCGATGCTGCGACCCGTGCCCGAGGCCAGGCGCGCGTCGCTGATGACCGCGGGTCGCTGGCTCAGCGCGTCGCCCGGGCGAGTGCCAGGAAGTCGTCGACGGTCAGCTGCTCGCCGCGCTCGGTCGGCGAGAGGCCGGCGGCCACGAGGGCGTCGGAGGCGGCGGCCGACGAGCCGTAGACGCTCGACAGCGACTGGCGCAGCATCTTGCGGCGCTGCTGGAAGGCGGCGTCGACCAGCTCGAAGACCGCGAGCCGTTCTTCTTCGGTGCCCCGCGCCTCCTTGCGGTCGAAGGCGACGAGGATGCTGTCGACGTTCGGCACCGGCCAGAAGACCTGGCGGCTGACCTGGCCCGCCGTCGAGAACTCGCCGTACCAGGCCGCCTTGATGCTCGGCGAGCCGTAGATCTTCGAGCCGGGCTCGGCGGCGAGGCGCAGCCCGACCTCGGCCTGGACCATGACGAGCCCGCGGGTCAGGGTCGGGAAGTGCTCGAGGAAGTGCAGCAGCACCGGCACGCTGATGTTGTAGGGCAGGTTGGCGACGAGGTGCGTCGGCGCCGAGGGCAGCTCGACGACGCGCATGGCGTCGTCGACGACCACCGAGAGATCGGCCGCGGGCTGCAGCAGCGACACCGTCGTCGGCAGCTGGGCGGCGAGGCGCTTGTCGATCTCGACGGCGACGACGTGCGCGCCGGCCTCGAGCAGGCCGAGGGTCAGCGAGCCGAGGCCGGGACCGATCTCGACGACGGAGGTGCCGGCCGAGACACCGGACGCGGCGACGATGCGCCGCACCGTGTTGGCGTCGTGGACGAAGTTCTGGCCGAGCTTCTTGGTCGGCTGGATGCCGAGCACGTCGGCGAGGTCGCGGATCTCGGCGGGGCCGAGCAGGGTCGAGCGCGACATCAGCCCTCGACCGTCACGGGCTCGTCGGTCCACGAGCCGTAGACCAGCTCGGTGTTCGACGAGATCTGCGCGGCGAGCATCGAGACGTCGGTGCCGATCGTCTCGGCCATCGACCGCAGCGTGTGCGGGATGAGGTACGGCGCGTTCGGCCGCCCGCGGAACGGCGTCGGCGTCAGGTACGGGGCATCCGTCTCGACCATGACCAGGTGGCGCGGCAGCTGCACGAGGGCCTCGCGGAGCGGCGCGGCGTTCTTGAACGTCACCGTGCCCGCGAACGAGGCGTACCAGCCGTTCTCAGCGAGGATGCTCGCCAGCTCGGGGCCGCCGCTGAAGCAGTGGAACACCGTGCGCGCCGGGGCCCCGAGCTCGAGCAGCAGGTCGACGACCTCGTCGTGCGCGTCACGGTCGTGGATCTGCAGGGCGAGGTCGTGCTTCTTCGCGATCTCGACGTGCCGGGCGAACGACTCGAGCTGCGCGTCGCGGCCCTCCGCGCCAGTGCGGAAGAAGTCGAGGCCCGTCTCGCCGACGGCCCGCACGCGCGGGCGTGCCGCGAGCTCGTCGATCTCGTCGAGCGCGTCGGCGAGCTCGCCGCGGGCCGCGAGGAGGGGCGCCTCGTTCGGGTGGATCGCCACGGCGGCGAGGACGCGGGGCTCGCGGGCGGCGATGTCGGCCGACCAGCGCGAGGTCTCGAGGTCGGTGCCGACCTGGACGACGCCGCGGATGCCCACGCTCGACGCGCGGTCGAGGTGCTCGCGGTAGTCCAGCGCGTTCTGACCGTCGGCGATCTCGAGGTGCGTGTGGTTGTCGTACACGGGCACGACGAGCGCCTGCGGGCTCGGCGGGTAGGTCAGGTCGCGCGTCTGCCCGCCCGACTCGGTGGAGGAGCGGTGACGGACGTGCGTCGGCGCCGCGTCGCCGCGGCTGCTGCCGCTGCGCTCGTCGCTGCCGTCGCCGCTGCGCTCGTCGGTCATCATGCGGCCGGCTCGGGCTGCTCGATGCGCGGGAAGAGCCCCGCGGCGAGGGGCTGCACGGTCGGGGCGCTCGACCACTCGGCGGCACGGTCGACGGGCTGGCTGGTGAGCTCGCCCTGGCCGATCGCCTCCCACAGGGTGCGGGTGGCGGTGGGCATGAACGGCGACAGCAGCACGGTGAGCGTGCCGAGGCCGCGGAGGGCGGTGGCGAGCACGGTCGCGAGGCGCTCGCGCTGGTCGTCCTTCTTGGCGAGGGCCCAGGGCTCCTGCTCGGTGATGTAGCCGTTGAGCACGTCGACGAGCTCCCAGATCGACGAGAGGGCCTCGTTGATCGCGAAGCGGTCCATCGCGCCGTCCGCGGCGGCCGTGACGCGCAGCTCGGTCTCGCGGACGGCGAGGTCGGCAGAGGTCAGCTCGCCCGCGACGGGCACGGTGCCGTCGAAGTAGCGGGTGATCATGGCGATGACGCGCGAGGCCAGGTTGCCGAAGCCGTTCGCGAGCTCGGCCTGGTAGCGGGCCGAGATGTCCTCCCACGAGAAGTTGCCGTCTTGCCCGAAGGTGATGGCGCGCATGAAGTAGTAGCGGAACGCGTCGGCGCCGAAGACGTCGGTGATCTGCTGCGGCGCGATGCCGGTCAGCTTCGACTTCGACATCTTCTCGCCGCCGACGAGCAGCCAGCCGTGGCCGAAGACGGCCTTCGGCACTGGCAGGCCCGCGGCCATCAGCATGGCGGGCCAGATGACGGCGTGGAACCGCGCGATGTCCTTGCCGACGAGCTGCACCGCTGGCCAGCGACGGTCGAACTGCTCGTCGTCGACGCCGTAGCCGATGGCCGTGACGTAGTTGAGCAGCGCGTCGAACCAGACGTAGACGACGTGCTTCTCGTCCCACGGGACCTTGACGCCCCAGTCGAAGGTCTGACGCGAGATCGAGAGGTCGCGGAGCCCCTGCTTGACGAACTGCACGATCTCGTTGCGGACGTTCTCCGGCTGCACGAAGTCGGGCTGCGACTCGTAGAGGTCGAGCAGGCGCTGCTCGAAGTCGCTCATCCGGAAGAAGTAGTTGCTCTCCTTCAGGAGCTCGACGGGCTTCGAGTGGATCGCGCAGACCTGCTCGCCCTCGAAGGCCCCGGTGCCGTCGACCAGGTCGGCGGGCTGCTTGTACTCCTCACAGCCGACGCAGTAGTAGCCCTCGAACTCGCCCTGGTAGATGTAGCCGTCGTCGTGGAGCTTCTGCAGGAACCGCTGCACGCCCTTCTCGTGGCGCTCGTCGGTCGTGCGGATGAAGTCGTCGTTGCTGATGTCGACCGTCTCGAGCAGCGGCTTCCAGGACTCGGTGACGAGCTTGTCGGCCCACGCCTGCGGCGTGACGTCGTGGCTGGTCGCGGTGCGGAGGATCTTCTGGCCGTGCTCGTCGGTGCCGGTGAGCAGCCAGGTGTCGTCGCCGCGCTGGCGGTGCCAGCGGGCGAGCACGTCGGCTGCGACCTCGGTGTAGGCGTGGCCGATGTGCGGCACGTCGTTGACGTAGAAGATGGGCGTTGCGATGAAGAAGGAGTCGCCGGCGGGCATGGGCTCCATCTTAGGTGCGGCCGCCGACGCCGTGACGCGGCCCGCGCCTCCTCGGCTGCCGCCCTCTTCGCGCACTCGAGGCCACCTCCGTCCCCTCTCTGGGTTCGGCGGGTTCCTGTCGCCCGCGGCGGGTCCGCGCTGACCCGCCGGGCACAGCGGGAACCCGCCGCACCTCCTTTCCGCATCGCTTCTCCCCATGCCTGCCGTCGCGCGGATCGTGCACAGCTGCCCTGCCGGGGCCGCGCGTCGCGTCGCGCCGGCCGCCACGATCGCACCGTGGACTCCTCCGATCTCGTCATCGCGACCTCGCGTCAGCTCGCCCGGCGCGGGGTCGACAGCTCTGCGCTGTCGAGGCTGACCGCTCGTGGAGAACTGATCCGGGTGTCGCCGGGCGCCTACGCGGAACGGACGGCCTGGGGCGAGCTGGGCGACAGGGACAGGTTCGTCGCCGTGGCCCGCGGCATCGTGGCGACCCGGCCCGGCGAGCTGCTGATCAGCCACCGGTCCGCGGCCGTGCTGCACGGACTCCCCGTCGTCGGCGGCCTGCCCCGACGGCTCGACTCGCTGCGGTCGGACGTCGGCGGCGGCCGGTCGGAGACGAGCATCGCTGCACACCGGTCGGCGGTGCTGTGCGAGCCCGTCGAGCTCGGCGACTTCTGCCTCACCTCGCTCGAGCGGACCCTCGCCGACGTCGCGCTGGCACATCCGCTCGTCGTCTCGGTCGCCATGCTCGACCACGCGTTGTTCCACGGGACGACGACGCTCGAGGCGGTCGAGGCCGAACTCGAGCCGAGGAGGCGGCACCCTGGTTCCAAGAGGGCCCTCGCCGCGCTCGGGGTGGCCACCGCCGGCTCGGAGTCCCCGCTGGAGTCACTGGTGCAGGTGCGGTGCTTCGAGGGCGGGTGGGAACGGCCCGAGCAGCAAGCCCCGCTCCCGCTGCTCGGCGGACGGCGGGCGTTCGTGGACTGCCTGTGGCGAGGGCGCACGCGGAGGGCGGGGCCGGGCCTCATCGTCGAGGCAGACGGCCGGTACAAGTACGGGCCGACCGCGCAGCTCATGACCGGGGACGAGCACTGGAAGGACAAGGTCCGTGAGGACGACCTCCGCGAGCAGGGCTTCGACTTCCGCCGTCCGACGTGGGACCGGGCCTGGAGCCGCTCCCAGTTCGAGGCCATGATGCGGGGCACAGGCGTACGCCGCACGCTCTGAGGCACCGGCCTCCTCCACGTCCGGGTCCGGGGCCGGGTCCGGGTCCGGGTCCGCGTCCGTGCAGTGCACGCCCGAAGTCGGCGGGTTCCCGAAGCCGACGGCGGGCTGCAGCTGGAGTCGGCGGGTTCCCGAATCCGACGGCGGGCGGGCCCTGACCCGCCACGGGCCACGGCAGCCCGCCGCCTCTCGAGGACTCGGCAGCACGACGTGCTCATGAAGTCGGCGGGTCGTAGTCGCCGACGGCGGGCTACAGCCGGAGTCGGCGGGTTCCCGAAGCCGACGGCGGGCGGGCCCTGACCCGCCACGGGCCACGGGAACCCGCCGACATGGCAGCCAGGAGCAGAGATGCTGTCCAGCCAGGGGCAGGGGTCAGGAGGGGCGGGGGGCCTTGGCCGCGAGGGCCGCCTGGTAGAGGTCGCGTCGGGAGAGGCCGGTGGCGGCCGCCACGTCGGTCGAGGCCTCCTTGAGCCGGGCCCCGTCGGCGACGAGGGCCTGCACCTGCGCGAGGCCCGCCGCCAGGTCGAACTCGCGCTCGGGGGCGCCCTCGACCACGACGCAGATCTCGCCGCGCACGCCCTCGGCGGCCCAGGAGGCGAGCTCGGAGGCGGAGCCGCGCCGCACCTCCTCGTGCAGCTTGGTCAGCTCGCGGCAGACGACGACGCGACGGTCGGCGCCGAGTGCCGTGACGACGTCGCCGAGCGAGTCGCCGAGCCGGTGCGGCGACTCGAAGAAGACCATCGTGCGGCGCTCGTCGGCCAGGGCCCCGAGCACGCGGAGGCGGTCGCCCTGCTTGCGCGGCAGGAACCCCTCGAAGCTGAAACGGTCGGTGGGGAGGCCCGACACGGCGAGCGCCGTGAGCACGGCGGAGGGGCCGGGGATCGCCGTGACCGTGACGCCCGCAGCCGCTGCCGCCTCGACGAGGGGGAAGCCCGGGTCGCTGATGGCGGGCATGCCGGCGTCGGTGAGGACGATCAGGTCGGCCGTGCGGGCCAGCTCGACGAGCTCCGCCGCCTTCTCGCGCTCGTTGTGCTCGTGCAGGGCGATGAGGCGGGGCCGGTTCTCGACGCCGAGGGCCCGCATCAGGTGGATGGCGGTGCGGGTGTCCTCCGCCGCGACGACCTCCGCGTTCGTCAGCGCCTCGACCAGCCGGCGGGAGGCGTCGCCCAGGTTTCCGATGGGGGTGGCGGCGAGGACGATCATCGGCCCATTCTCCCCTGGCCGGGCCGTCGCCGACGACGGGCCGAATACGATGGCCGGATGAGCAGCCAGGGCGATCGGGAGTTCGACGCCCTGGTCGACACTGCGACCACCGGACAGACCGGACAGACCGGACAGATCGGACAGACCGGACAGACCGAGCAGGCCGAGCAGGCCGAGCAGGCCGAGCGCAGCGAGCACACCGAGCACCCCGAGCCCGCGCCGGCCCCCGCAGCGCCCCGCCCGCTCCTCCGCGTCGACAGGTGGTGGGGCCGCCTCCTCTCCACTCCGGCCCGGCGCCGCGCCTGGGCCTGGGGCGGCCCGCTGGTCGTCACCCTGCTCGCGGCGGCGCTCCGTCTCTGGGACTTGGGCCGCCCCGGCACCCTCGTCTTCGACGAGACCTACTACGTCAAGGACGCCTGGAGCCTCTGGAACCTCGGATACGAGGGCTCGTGGCCGAGCGACTACGACGCCGCCTTCGCGGCCGGCGGCGCGGACGGCTACCTGGCCGCCCCCTCCTTCGTGGCCCACCCCCCGCTCGGCAAGTGGCTGATCGGCCTCGGGATGTGGGCGCTGGGGCCCGACGACCCGGCCGGCTGGCGGATCAGCACGGCAGTCGCGGGCATCGTCGCGGTGGCGCTCGTCGCCGTGATCGGCACCTACCTGTCGCGCTCGACCCTGGTCGGCACGCTGGCCGGCTTCTTCATGGCGATCGACGGGCACGCGATCGTCATGTCGCGTGTCGCGCTGCTCGACAACTTCGTGATGCTGTTCGGGCTGCTCGCCTTCGGGGCCGTGCTGCTCGACCGACGGCAGAGCGCGAGAGCGCTCGACGCCTGGCTCTTGAGGAGGCGCGCCGCCGGTCGCGACACCGCCTGGGGCCCGTCGCTCTGGGGCCGCCCCTGGCTGGCGACGGCCGGGCTGATGTGCGGCCTCGCGACGGGCGTGAAGTGGAACGGCCTCTACTTCCTCGCCGTCTTCGCCGTCTACACGGTCGTCGTCGACGTGCTCGCGCGCCGTCGGGCGGGCGTCGAGTTCTGGCTCTCTGGCACGTTGTTCCGCCAGGCGCCGGTCAGCTTCCTGCTCACCGTCCCGATCGCTGCCGTCGCCTACGTCGCGAGCTGGACGGGCTGGTTCGTCACCGACGGCGGCTACTACCGCAACTGGGTGACCGAAGGAGGCGAACGCTGGTCGGGCGCCCTCGCCTGGGTCCCCGACACGGTGCAGAACTGGTGGCACTACGAGGCCGGCGTCTACGCGTTCAACGTCGGCCTGCAGACACCGCACTCGTACGAGGCGAACCCGTTCGGCTGGCTGCTGATGCTGCGGCCCACGAGCATGTACTACCAGGGGCTCGACCAGGGGCAGGGCGCCTGCGAGGTCGCCCGCTGCGGGATGGCGATCACCTCGATCGCGAACCCGTTCATCTGGTACGCGGCCGTCGCGGCCTGCGCGTACCTCGTGTACCGCCTCGTCCGCCGCCGCGAGTGGGAGGTCGGGGCCGTGCTGGTCGGGATCGCGGCGGGCTACCTGCCCTGGCTGGCGTTCTCGGGCCGCACGGTCTTCCAGTTCTACACGATCGCCTTCGAGCCCTACCTGCTGCTCGGGCTGGCCGGGGTGCTCGGCATCGTCCTCGGCCGCCGCACCGACCATCCCGACCGGCGGCTGAGCGGCATCGTCGTCACGGGCATCGTGGTCGTCGTCTCGATCGCCGTCACCATGTTCTTCTACCCGCTCTGGACAGCGCAGCTCGAGGACTGGGACTTCATCCGGCTGCACTACTGGATCCCCAGCTGGAAGTAGCGTCGCCCCCTGGTCGTCCCTCCCCCGTCGAGGAGGCGCTGCTCGCTCTGTGTAGTCGCGTTACGTCACGAGGCGTCCTGTGACGCCCAGCGGCTAGCGTGGCCGCATGGCAGATCGTGACTACGGCTTCCGCACGCGTGCGATCCACGCGGGCAACGTCCCCGACTCGGCGACCGGTGCGCGTGCGCTCCCGATCTACCAGTCGAGCGCCTTCGTGTTCGACGACACAGAAGACGCGGCGGCGCGGTTCGCGCTGCAGAAGTACGGGAACATCTACAGCCGTCTCGCCAACCCGACCACCGCCTCCTTCGAGGAGCGCGTCGCGAGCCTCGAGGGCGGCCTGGGCGCCGTCGCGACCTCGAGCGGGCTGAGCGCGCAGTTCATCACCTTCGCCTCGCTGGCCGGCGCGGGCGACCACATCGTCGCGAGCGCCGCCCTCTACGGCGGCTCGGTGACGCAGCTCGACGTCACCCTGCGGCGCTTCGGCGTCGAGACGACCTTCGTGCAGTCGAGCGAGCCCGCCGACTACGCGGCGGCGATCACTCCCGCGACCAAGCTGCTCTTCGTCGAGACCGTCGCGAACCCCTCGGGCGAGATCGCCGACCTCGAGGGCCTCGCCGAGGTCGCCCACGCCGCCGGCATCCCGCTGATCGTCGACTCGACCATCGCGACCCCGTACCTGAACCGTCCGATCGAGTGGGGCGCCGACGTGGTGATCCACTCGGCGACGAAGTTCCTCGGCGGGCACGGCACCACGCTCGGCGGCGTCGTCGTCGAGTCGGGGCGCTTCGGCTGGGACAGCGAGCGGTTCCCGCTCTTCGACCAGCCCGTGCCGAGCTACGGCGGGCTGAACTGGTCCGGCAACTTCGGCGAGTACGCGTTCCTCACACGACTGCGGGCCGAGCAGCTGCGCGACATCGGGCCCGCGCTGGCTCCTCACTCCGCCTTCCTGCTCGCACAAGGCGTCGAGACGCTGCCGTTCCGGATGCGCGCCCACGTCGAGAACGCGCGCGAGGTCGCCGAGTGGCTCGACGCCGACCCGCGCATCGAGCGCGTCCGCTGGGCCGGCCTGCCCGAGCACCCGCACCACGAGCGCGCGGGGAAGTACCTGCCGGAGGGCCCCGGCTCGGTCTTCACCTTCGAGCTGGCCGGCGGGCGCGCCGCAGGCAAGACCTTCATCGAGTCGGTCGAGCTCGCCAGCCACCTGGCCAACATCGGCGACGCGAAGACCCTCGTCATCCACCCCGGGTCGACGACGCATGCCCAGCTCAGCGAGCAGCAGCTCGTCGATGCCGGCGTGCTGCCGGGCTCGGTCCGGATCAGCGTCGGCATCGAGGACGCCGCCGACATCATCGACGACCTCGACCAGGCGCTCAGCGCCGCGACGAAGGAGGCGTGACATGAGCACCAGCACCGGCACGGACGGCGACACGGTCACGACGCAGCTCGCCAACGGGCGCACCTGCGAGCTGCCGTCGAGCTCCCCGCTCGCGAAGCTGCTGAAGTCGCAGCGCACCTGGGTCGGGCCGGACGCCCGAGCCCGGCAGGCCATCCTGCGCTCGGCGAAGAGCGTCGCGATCGTGGGCGCCTCGCCGAACTCGACCCGCTCCTCCTACTTCGTCGGCACCTACCTGCAGCAGTCGAGCGACCTGCGCGTCTACTTCGTGAACCCGCGGGCCGACGTCATCCTCGGCGAGAAGGCGTACCCCGACCTGGCGTCGCTGCCCGAGGTGCCCGACATCGTCGACGTGTTCCGCAAGGCGAGCGACATCCCGTCGGTGGTCGACGACGTGCTGGCGAGCGGGGCCCGGACGATCTGGGTGCAGCTCGGCATCTGGAACGAGGACGCGGCCCGCTACGCCGAGGCCCAGGGCCTCACCGTCGTGATGGACCGCTGCATCAAGGTCGAGCACGCCCGGTTCAACGGAGGCCTCAACCTGATGGGCTTCGACACGGGCGTCATCTCGTCGCGGCGATCGGGACGCTGAGCCCGGGTCACCGCGGGTCGCCCACCACGAAGGTGGAGTCGGCCTCCCGCCCCGGGCCGGTGCTGAACGACTCTGACCGCTGGACGGTCCACGGGCCGTCCCACACGATCGGACGGCCCCGCGGCTGCACCACGACGTTGTCGTGCGAGGACAGCCCGGACGGCAGGACCGCGGTCGCGCCCGCCCCTGCGCCGACGTAGTAGACGGCGTCGCGGCTCGACCCGAACACATTGCCCGTCACCTCGATCGAGACGGGCGTCTCGAGCTCGTAGAAGACCACGTGGCTGCCGCGGCCGACCTGCTGGGCACGCGCGCCCCACCCCAGGCCCACGTCGTGGCAGACGTTGTCGACGAAACGGCAGTCGAGCACGCCGGGCGACGCCGGCCCTCCCCGCGTCCACACCTCGAACGCCTGCGTGCACCGCAGCACGACGTTCTGCTCGAAGACGATCGCGGACCACGGGCCGTCCCAGCCCTGCACGGTCGTCGCGGTGTCCCAGCAGTCGGTGATCACGCACCGACGCACCGTGACCCGCTGGCCGGCCTGCCAGATCTGCACGCCGTTGCCGTAGCGGCCGGCCCCCGGCAGCTCTGAGCCTCCGACGTGGCTCACGGTGCAGTGCTCGATCAGCACGTCGTGCACCCCGGGGCCGTCGTCGTAGCCGTGGGAGCCGGTGCCCACGAGGTGCAGGCCGCGCAGCACGAGCTGGGAGACGCCCAGCACCAGGGGGTCGTCGACGGCCGCCTGGACGCTGCCGAGGGTGTCCGGTCGCGCGTCGCTGCGGACCGTGAGCACCGTCGACCCCGCGGGGGACGCGAACTCCCACTGGCCGCGCAGGTCGGCCACGGACCCCCGTCGGTAGGCACGGATCTCGTCGTTCACCTTGAGGAAGCCCACGTTCGCCGTGGACGACGACGCGTCCCCGAGCCAGTCGCTGCCTGCCCCCGTGGCGGCCAGGTCGACCTGCCACCGCCCCGAGCCGGGGGCCGTCTCGCGCCAGCCGGCGGCCGTCGGGGTCTTGAAGGCCGACACACGCGGTGCGCTGCCCGTGCCGTAGGCAGCGATCGTGAGGAGGCGGTCGTCACCCTGGGCAGGCTCCCGCGGGCGGAGCACTCCGGGGTGGACGCGGCCCCGCGCGAGCAGGACGGTGTCGCCGTGCCGCACCTGCTGCTCGGCGAAGGCGAGGTTGAGCCTGGCCAGCGACCGCCACGGTCGTGTCGGCGAGAGACCGTCCGCGTCGTCGGAGCCGGACGGGTGCACGTGGAAGGTGCGGCCGGGCGCCGCGTCGGGGGCCGGCGGGGAGGCGGAGGCGGGACCGGCCGGGAGCACGGCGTCGGCGAGGCCGGCAGCGGCGGCCGCGGCGCCCGCCGCCGCGAGCGCGCCGAGGAGACCGCGGCGAGTCGGGCCCTGCGGCGTGTCGGCGGGGACGGCTGCGCGGGGGGCACCGGACGAGGCATCGAGGGTCACGCCGTCGACCGTAGTGCATACATGCCTGCATGCTGTGGCATGTAGCCAAAGAGACCAAGGCATGTAGACACGACACGTTGCCGTGGTCCATATTCGACACATGACATCCAGGCAGCCGACCTCCCCGCTGACCCTCCGGCTGGCCCGTGGCGGGGCCTTCGACTCGCTCCGGTGGTTCGCCGCGATCGCGGTGGTGGTCCTGCACGCGAGCTCGGCCCTCGGGGTCGAGGTGCTCTGGGGCGGCGTCGAGTACGCCGAGCCGATCATGGTGTTCTTCACGTTGACGGGCATGTTCGTCTACGCGTCGGCCGTCTCGACCTGGTCGCGGACAGGCTCCTGGCGCACCTACGCCCGGAACAGGTGGCTCCGCGTCGCCCCCGCGATCGCGGCGTTCGCCGTGGCCACGCCCCTCGTCCTCGTCGCCGTCGGCGCCGCCTCCCCGTCGACGCTCCTGTCGCCCGAGCTCGTCGTGTGGCTCGGCGCAGCCGCCCTGCTCGTGCCCAACTACGACCCCTCGATCTGGTCGCACATCGGCAGCGGCTCGATGAACGGCCCGCTCTACACGGTCCCCGCCGAGATGAGCTTCTACCTGCTGGTGCCGTTCCTCGTGCTGGCTGCACGCCGGTTCGGCTTCTGGCGCATGATCGGCGCGATGGTGGTCGTGAGCGTCGTCGGCGCCTTCGTCACGAACCAGGGCGGGCCCCTCGTGCACGAGGTCTTCCACCACCTGTTCCTCGAGCGGGCCGCCTACTTCACGACGGGCATGGTCCTCGCCCGTGTCGGGTCCGCCGTGCCCCTGCGCTGGTGGATCGCACTCGTCGCCCTGGCGGCCCACGTGGGCCTGCGCACCTATCAGGACCACGGGCCCGACACCGGCGTGCTCGCCTGGTCGCAGCACACGTTCAAGCCGCTGCTCTGCGCTCTCCCGATCGGCTACCTCGTGCTCTGGGCCGGCGTGAGGCTCCCCGCGTTCCTGGGGCGCGTGACCGCGACGCTCGGCGACTGGAGCTTCGGCACGTACCTCTGGCACTCCGTCGTCCTGAACCTCGCCCTGTGGTGGGGAGCCCGGGGGTCGGGACTCGCGCTCGTCGCCGTCCTCGTCGTCAGCCTCGCCTGCGGGGCCGTGTCCTGGCGACTCGTCGAACGCCGCTTCCTGGCCCGCAAGCAGGTCAGCCTGCGGGGGCGGACGGACGACGTCGACCGGCCGGGTCCGGCTCCCGGCCCCGTCGACGCGCGACCCGTCGCGTGACGCCCCGTGAACGCGTCCCGGGAGCGATGACGGGGGCACCCGCTACCGTGGCCCGCATGTCCCCCGTGATCACCTCCCCCCTCGTCTCCAGCCAGTGGGTGGCCGACCACCTCGGTGCCGACGACATGGTCGTGGTCGACGTCTCGGTGCTCCCCGTCCGCGACAGCGAGGGGGCGGCGACCGGTCGGTTCACGACGGGCCGCGGCGAGTACCTCGAGCAGGGGCACGTCCCCGGGGCCGTGTTCGGCGACCTCATCCACGACCTCAGCGACGACCGGGCGGCACTCCCGTTCACCCGGCCCGACGTCGAGCGCTTCGCCGAGGCCGCCGGCGCCCTGGGCATCGCCGCCGGCACGACGGTCGTCGCCTACGACTCGTCGGGCGGCCCGTGGGCTGCCCGGCTCTGGTGGCTGCTGCGCGCGGCCGGCCACGACGACGCGGCCGTCCTCGACGGGGGCTTCTCCGCCTGGGCTGCCGAGGGGCGTCCCGTCGACGTCGGAGCCGTCGAGCCCGAGCCGTCCGTGTTCGTCGCGCAGGAGCGACCGGGGCTGTGGGTCGACAAGCCCTACGTCGAGGCCGTGGTCCGCGGCGACGAGCGGGCGGCACTCGTCTGCGGCTCACCCCGGGCCGAGTTCGACGGCGTCGCGGGCGCGCGTCCCCGGCTGGGCCACATCCCCGGCAGCGTCAACGTGCCGTCGACCGAGCTCGTCGGCCACGACCTGCACTTCGCCGAGACCGAGCAGCTCGAGGCGGCGTTCGCGCCGGTGCTCGAGGCCGAGAAGGTCGTCGTCTACTGCGGCCAGGGCATCGCGGCCAGCGCGGACGCCCTCGCGCTGGTGCTCGTGGGGCACGACGACGTCGCCCTGTACGACGGCTCGCTCGACGAGTGGACGGGCGACGACGACGCCCCGCTCGAGGCGCTCGCGGCCTGACCTTCGGCGAGGCGCGACGCGGTCGTCGCCGCCGCCGCCGGTCGAGGGCGGTCGAGGGCGGTCGAGGGCGGGTCCCCCGGGTCGAGGGCGGGTCGCGCGGAACCCGCCCTCGAGCCGGGCGACCCGCCCTCGACGAGGTCAGCCGTCCAGGGCCTGCGGACGAGCCTGCTCGGCGAGGTCGCGGTCGAGTTCCTCGACGCCCGTGACGGGAAGTCGGCAGACGAAGTCGTGGCAGAGGTACGCGGTCGCGTGGCCCTGCACGGCGGTGCGCCCCGCGAAGAGCTCGAAGCCAGCGTCCGCCAGCGCCACGGCGGAGTCCTCGTCGACGACGCCCACGAGCACGCCGGGCCCGAGGGTCCGCCGAGCCCGCGCACCGAGGTCGACGGCGGCCGCCGGGACGGCCGGAGCAGCGGGCGCAGACGCAGCCGAGAGCTCGCCCTCGACCTGGGCGACGACGGCCGGTGAGATCACCGACGGCTCGACGACGAGCAGCTGCGTGGACGGCGCGGCGAGCTCCGCGAGCAGCGAGAACGTCGTCCCGTACGCGACGGGCGAGTCGAGCGCCGCGTCGGCGGCCGGGCCGACGGCCCGCTCGGCGGCTCGACGCCAGCGGGCATCACCGGTGAGCCGGTGGAGCGTCAGCGCCGCGGCAGCCGCCGCTGCGACCCCGGACGGGTAGGCGCCCTCTGACGGGTCGGCGGCGAGCGCCGTCCCCTGCGCCCGCAGCACGGGATCCGCTCCCGCCGGCGCCGCGAAGGGCGCGGCCGTGTCGTCGTCGGTGACGCACGCCTCCATCAGCGACCGCGCGGCCACGGCGTACCGGGGCAGGCCGGTGGCGAGCGTCAGCTGCAGCAGGCCCTCGGCGAACATGCCGTGGTCCTCGAGCGTGGCGACCGCCTCCGACACCCCGGTCGACGAGGAGGCGCGCAGCAGCCGACCGTCCGGGGTCACGTGATCGTCGAGCAGGACGTCCGCGGCCCTGCGTGCCGCGGCCACCCAGTCCGGGCGGTCGTGCCGTGCCCCGGCCTCGGCGAGCGCCGCGATCGCGAGCCCGTTCCAGCCCGTGAGCACCTTGTCGTCGACCGGCGGAGCCTCGTGCCGCGCGCGCTCGGCAGCGTCGAGGGCGTAGTACCCGCCCTCGACCCGGCGACCGTCGATCGTGCTCTCCGAGTCCTGAGCCGACCCGAAGGCGCCGCGCGGCGTGCGGAGACGCGCGAGCAGGAACTCCGCGATGCCGGCCGCGACCCCGAGCGGCGCGGGCGTGGTCGCAGGGGCGCGACCCGCGCCTCCTTCGCCCTCGACCGAGTCGACGTGCCGCGGCTCGGCCGGCTCGAGCAGGGCCAGCCGCGAGTACGCGGTGAGCAGCAGGGCGTTGTCGTAGAGCATCCGTTCGTAGTGGGGATCGCCCCAGTCGCGCCGGGTCGAGTAGCGGAAGAAGCCGCCCTCGACCGGGTCGCGCAGCGGGGACGCGGCCATGCGTCGCAGGGTGCGGGAGGCGAGGGCGAGCGACGGACGGTCTCCCCCGGTGCCGAGCCCGAGCAGTGCCAGCTGGGCCGGCGCGACGGGGAACTTCGGGGCGCCGCCGAACCCGCCGTGCTCGACGTCCTCGGCGGCGGCGACGCGGGCCGCCGCGTGCGAGAGGGCGGCGGCGGTCGGCAGCTCGACCGAGCCGCCGGCAGGAGGCGCCGGCTGGGCCGCCAGCGCAGCCGCCACCCCTCGAGCGGTCGCGTCCACCTCGCCGCGGCGGCTCGTCCACGCCTCGGTGACGGCGTCGAGCACCTGCCGGAACGCCGGGTGGTCCTGGACGGGCTGCGGCGGGAAGTAGGTCCCCGCGAAGAAGGCCTGCCCGGCGGGCGTGGTGAAGACGGTGAGCGGCCAGCCGAGCTGCGGGGTGAAGGCGGAGGCGGCGGCGAGGTAGCTGGAGTCGACGTCGGGGTGCTCCTCCCGGTCGACCTTGATCGCGACGAAGTGCTCGTTCAGGTGCGCGGCGAGGTCGGGATCGCTGAAGCTCTCACGGGCCATCACATGGCACCAGTGGCAGGTCGAGTAGCCGATCGAGACGAGCACGGGCACGTCTCTGCGGGCCGCCTCGGCGAAGGCCTCGGGGCCCCACGCCCACCAGTCGACGGGGTTGCCGGCGTGCGAGCGCAGGTACGGGCTGACGGCGTCGGCGAGTCGGTTCGTCATGCCTCCACGCTAGGCGCGTGCGTCGGCGCCCGGCACGTCGCGCAGCGCGGGGCCGTCGTAGTGCGACAGCGGCCGGATCATCGAGTTGGCCTCGCGCTGCTCGATCACGTGGGCGCTCCAGCCGAGCACCCGCGACGCGACGAACAGCGGCGTGAACACCGCCGTGTCGAATCCCATCAGGTGGTAGGCGAAGCCCGACGGCCAGTCGACGTTCGGCTTCAGTCCCTTGCGCTCGAGCACCCCCGCGGCCAGCGCGTCGTAGACGGCGGCGAGCTGGTCGACCCGGGCGTCGCCGGAGGCGCGGGCCCGGTCGACGAGGCCGGCCAGCGCCTCCTCCATGGTCGGCACCCGGCTGTCGCCGTTCTTGTAGACGCGGTGCCCGAAGCCCATGATCTTCTCCCGACGCGAGAAGGCGCCGTCGAGCCAGGCGGCGGCCCCGTCGGCCCCGCCCTCGTCGGCGACGCGGACGAGCAGCTCGAGCGCCGCCTCGTTGGCCCCGCCGTGCAGCGGGCCCTTGAGGGCGCCGACCGCGGCGACGATCGACGAGTGCAGGTCGCTCAGCGTCGACGCGACGACACGAGCCGTGAACGTCGACGCGTTGAACGAGTGCTCGGCGTAGAGCACCATCGACGTGTCGAACGCCCGGACGTCGAGCTCGTCGGCCTCGCGCCCGAACACCTGCCGGAGGAAGTCGGCGCTGTAGCCGAGGTCGTCGCGAGGCTGTACGGGAGGCAGGTCGCGCCTCCTCCGCTGGTCGTACGCGATCACGGCGGGCAGGGCACCGAACAGCCGCGTGGCGAGGCGACGGGTGTCGGCGGGGTCGTGCTCGCCGGGGGCGCTGCTCGGCTCGGGCCCGGCGGCGCCGAGGGCGCTGATCGCGGTGCGGACGACGTCCATAGGGTGCGCCGACGTGGGGATCAGGTCGATGACGTGCTGCAGCCCCGGCGCGAGGGGGCGCGCCGCCCGCAGCTCGGCGTCGAACGCGGACCGCTGCTCGGGCGTCGGCAGCTCGCCGTGCAGCAGGAGGTACGCGACGTCCTCGATCTCGCACGAGGCGGCGAGCTGCTGCACCGGGTACCCGCGGTAGAGCAGGGAGTTGCTGGCCGCGTCGACCGACGAGACCGCGGTGCGGTCGACGACGACGCCGGCCAGGCCCTTGTGCAGCTCGGGTGCGGGAGGTGCGGTGAGGGTGTCGCTCATGGTCACTCCTTCGTGAGGTGAGGCGATGTGGGCCGGCGGCGGTGCCGGCAGGTGGTGCGGGTGGTGCTGGTGGTGCGGGTGGTGCGGGTCGAGCTGCTGGTCGTGCTGCTGCTCAGCGCTCGACCGTGAAGTCGAACACGCCGCCGTCGAAGGCAGAGTAGCCCTCGTAGTCGACGAGGTCGTAGAGATCGGCGCGGTGCTGCATCCTGTCGAGGAGGCGCGCCTGGGTCCCGGTCGCGGCGAGCTCGTCGAGGCCCCGTCCGGCCTCGCCCATGGCGAGCCGCAGCAGCGTCACCGGCCAGATGACCATCCGCACCCCGGCGCCGAGCAGCTGCTCGGTCGTGTGCAGCTCGCCCTTGCCGAACTCGGTCATGTTGGCGAGGACCGGCACGCCGACCGCCTCGGCGACGGCCTCGAACTCGGCCAGGCCGGTCAGCGCCTCCGGGAAGATCGCGTCGGCACCCGCGTCGACGAGCGCCTTCGCCCGGTCGACGGCCACGTCGAGACCCTCGACCGCGCGGACGTCGGTGCGGGCCATCACGAGGAAGTCGGGGTCGCGGCGGCCCTCGACAGCGGCGCGGACGCGCTTCACGGCCGTGTCGAGGCCGACGACCTGCTTGCCGTCGAGGTGCCCGCAGCGCTTCGGGTTGACCTGGTCCTCGACGTGCAGGCCGGCGAGCCCCGCGTCCTCCATCGTCTGCACCGTACGGGCGACGTTCATCGGCTCGCCGAAGCCCGTGTCGGCATCGACGAGCGTCGGCAGGTCGGTCATCCGGGCGATCTGGCCGGCCCGGGTCGCGACCTCGGTCAGCGTCGTGAGCCCGATGTCGGGCAGCCCGAGGTCGGCCGCGACGACAGCGCCCGAGACGTAGACGCCCTCGAACCCCTTCCGCTCGATCAGCCGAGCGCTCAGCGGGTTGAAGGCGCCGGGCAGGCGCACGAGCCGGTCGCCCACGAGCGCCTCGCGGAGCCGTCGGCGCTTCTCGGCCGGGGTCGTCGTCGAGTACAGCATCAGAACAGCCCGTCGGGCGAGGCCGCGTCGACCTGGTCGAGCGTGCCGGGCAGGGGCGTGAGCGTCAGCCCGGCGAGCTCGTGTGCCTCGAGCGTCCGGAGGCGCGTCGCCAGCCCCAGGAACCGCTCCACCTCCTCCTGCGCCAGCACCCCCTCTGCCAGCGTGCGGAACTTGCGCACGTAGTCCTCGCGGACGAACGGCCGGGCGCCGAGCGGGTGCGCGTCGGCCACGGCGATCTCGTCGACGAGCCGCGACCCGTCGGTGAACTCCACCTCGATGCGACCGCCGAACGCCTTCTCGGCCGGGTCGGCGGAGTGGTACCGCCGGGTCCACTCGGCGTCCTCGGCGGTCGTGATCCGCCTCCAGAGCTCGACGGTGTCGGGACGCTGCGCGCGCTCGGGCGCGTAGCTGCGCTCGTGGTGCCACTCGCCGTCCTGCAGGGCGACGGCGACGATGTAGGGGATCGAGTGGTCGAGCGTCTCGCGGCTGGCGGTCGGGTCGTACTTCTGCGGGTCGCCGGCGCCCGAGCCGATCACGACGTGCGTGTGGTGGCTCGTGTGCAGGACGACGCTGTGCACCGCGGCCGGGTCGCGCAGCTCGGGACGCTCGCGACCGAGGCGGCGGGCGAGGTCGATCCAGGCCTGCGCCTGGTACTCGGCCGAGTGCTCCTTCGTGTAGCTGTCGAGGATCGCGCGCTTGGCCTCGCCCGGCCCCGGCAGCGGCACGGAGTAGCGCGCCTCGGGTCCGTCGAGCAGGCGGGCGATCACGCCGTCCTCCCCCTCCCAGATCGGGCTCGGGCTGGTCTGGCCGCGCAGCGCCCGGTCGATCGCCTCGATCGCCTGCTTGCCGGCGAAGGCGGGCGCGTAGGCCTTCCAGGTCGAGATGAGGCCCTTGCGCGACTGCCTCGTGGCCGTGGTCGTGTGCAGCGCCTGCGCGATGGCCTGGGCGGTCCGCTCGACGTCGAGGCCGAGCAGCGCCGCGATGCCGCCGGCCGCGCTCGGGCCGAGGTGCGCGACGTGGTCGATCTTGTGGGCGTGCAGGCTGATCGCGCGGGCGAGGTCGATCTGCAGCTCGTAGCCGGCCGCGATGCCGCGGACCAGCTGCTCGCCGTCCGCGCCGACGTGCTGCGCGACGGCGAGCACGGGAGGGATGTTGTCGCCGGGGTGCGAGTACTCGGCGGCGAGGAAGGTGTCGTGGTAGTCGAGCTCGCGCACCGCGACGCCGTTGGCCCAGGCGGCCCACTCCGGCTGCACGCGGAGCTCGGGGTCGAGGCCGAAGACGGTCGCGCCGGCCCGGGGGCTGCGGGCGTCCGAGCTGGCGATGCCGGTCGGGCCCGCGGCGTGCAGGGTGCTGTCGGGGCGGTCGGCGGTGTCGGCGGGGCTGTCGCCGTGTCCGCTCACGCCGGAGCCGGCTCCGGCGTGCCGGGTGCGGTGCTGCAGCCGTGCGGCCGCCTGTGCCCTGGCCGCGGCGACGGGCGCCCGGCCGAGGCTCGCGACGGCGACGGCCGCGTTGTCGATGACGCGGTTGACCACCATCTCGGCCACGTCGTCGTCGACCGCGACGGGGTCGACCGCGACGGAGGCCAGCCGATGGGCCAGCTCGTCGTGCCGCGCGAGCGGGTCGTCGGAACGGTGGACGTGCACCTCGTTGAGCATCACCCGACCCACCCTAGGCGTCGGAGCCGACCGCCCGTCGAGGCCCCTCGGGCCCCGGCGGGGGCGGCTGCGGTGGGCGCGGCTGCCGCGCCGTGACGACGGCCACGACCCCGGCGAGCACGAGCCCGAGGCCGAGCCAGCCGGGCGGGGCGAGCCGCTCCCCCACGACGAGCACGGCGAGCAGGGTCGCCACCACCGGCTCGAGCAGCGTCACGGTCGTCGCGCGCGAGCTCGACACGGTGCGGAGCCCCGCCCCGAACAGCAGGTACGCGACGAACATCGGCCCGAGCGCGAGGTAGAGGTGCACCCCGACGGAGGTGCTCGTCTCGACGATCGGGGCGCCCGTCAGCAGCAGCACCGGCACGAGCACGACGGCCCCGACGCCGAACTGCGCCGCCATCGAGCCGCGCGCCGTGTGCCCGAGGTCGAGGAGGCGGCCTGCCGTGTACGTGTACGTCGCGTACGCCAGGCCGGCGAGCAGGCCGAGGGCGACCCCGACCAGGAACGTCGACGTCGGCTGCAGGCCGGCGGCCGCAGCCTGCCCGGGCCCTGCGACGAAGCCGGGGTCGACGTCGCGGGGCTGTTCGTCGTGCCCGAACGCCGCGAGCAGTGCGACTCCGACGACGGCAGCGCCGGCCGAGGCCGCCCAGCGTCGGTCGAGGCGTCGCCGGCGGCCGGCCGGGTCGAGCAGCCGCTCGAGCAGCGCGGCGAAGAGCGGAGCGGTCCCGAGCGAGACGACGTTGCCGACGGCGACCCCGGCCAGGGACATCGACGAGTAGAACGCGAGCGGGTACGCGACGACCGCGAGCGCTCCAGGGACGATCCAGCGCCAGGAGGCGCCGCCTCCTCGGAGCACCGCCGCGGCCTGCCTCGGCGCGGTCAGCGCGAGCAGCAGTCCGCCGACGCACATCGTCGCCGCGCCCGTCGCGAGCGGGCTGACCGACGCCGGCAGCAGGCTCGCCGCCGTGCCGGTGGTGCCCCAGAGCAGTGCCGCGAGCACGATGCCGATCACGCGCCGATCGTACCGACCCGTCCGCTCGAGGGCGGGTCGCGGTCATAGAGGGCGGGTCGCCGCGGACCCGCCCTCGGCGACACGGACCCGCCCTCGACATTCGGCGCGAGCATTCAGGGCGAGCCGGACGCGCTGGGCGGGGTGTGCCCGAGTGCGCCGGGGGCGACGGGGGCGCGCGCGGTCAGGACGGCGCGACCGCCGCCTCCTGCACGCCGAACCTCGCGACCAGGTCGCGCTTCAGCACCTTGCCGCTGGGGCCGAGGGGCAGCGCGTCGACGACGTGCACCACGCGGGGGAACTTGTACGCGGCGATCTCGTCCGAGACGAAGGCGACCAGCTCCTCGGGGGCGACCGTCGCGCCGGCACGCAGCACGACCGCCGCCTCGATCTCCTGGCCGTGCGTCTCGTGCGGCACGCCGAACACGGCGGCCATGGTCACGTCGGGGTGCTGGGCGAGCACCTCCTCGACCTGGCGCGGGTACACGTTGTAGCCGTTGCGGATGATCATGTCCTTGGTCCGGTCGACGACGGTGAGGTAGTCGTCGTCGTCCTTCGTGCCGAGGTCGCCGGTGCGGAACCAGCCGTCGACGATCGCCTTCGCCGTGTCCTCTGGGCGGTCGAGGTAGCCGTTCATGAGGTTGTGGCCGCGGACGACGATCTCGCCGATCTCGCCGTGCGGCAGCAGCACGATGCTGTCCTCGACCGAGGAGTCGGCGATCTCGACGTCGACGCCCCAGATCGGGGTGCCGATCGTGCCTGGCCGCGGGGGCCTGCCGACGTGGTTGAAGGTCGCGACCGGCGACGTCTCGGTGAGCCCGTAGCCCTCGTGCACCGGGGCGCCGTAGACCTGCTCGAACTTCGCCAGCACGGCGAGCGGCAAGGAGGCGCCGCCCGAGATCGCGTACCGGAGCGGCGGCCGTGCCTCCGACCGCGTCGCGGCGTCGAGCAGCGCCATGTACATCGTCGGCACGCCCATGAAGACCTCGCAGCCGTGCTCGACCATGGCCGCGAGCGCCGCGTCGCCGTCGAACTTCGGCAGCATGACGATCGTCGCGCCGGCCCGGAACCCGGTGTTCATGGTGCAGGTCTGCCCGAAGGTGTGGAACAGGGGCAGGGCGCCGAGCAGCACGTCGCCGCGGCGCATGTCGAAGGTGCTCATCAGGTTCGTGTCGACTTGCTGCAGCAGCGCGAAGTGCGAGCCCTCGGCGCCCTTCGGCTGACCGGTGGTGCCGCTCGTGTAGAGGATCGTCGCGGTGTCGAACGGGTGCCGCGGCACGTAGGTTGTCAGAGGCTCGGCCTCGGCCGCGAGCGCCTCGAGCCGTTCGGGCGCCGTGGGCACGACGGCGGTGCCCGCATCCGTCGCAGGAGGCGCGAGCACCGTCACGACGTCGACTCCCGCCAGCTGCGCCCCGGCCGCTCCCTCGGGCAGCAACGGCGCCGCGCAGACGAGCAGCGACGACCCGCTGTCGCGCAGCACGTACTCGATCTCGTGGCGCTTGAGCAGCGCGTGCACGGGCACGACCACGGCCCCGAGCGCGAGGGTCGCGTAATAGACGCGGGCGAAGTCGGCGACGTTCGGGACGAGCATCGCGACGCGGTCGCCCTCGCCGACGCCGCGGGCGCGGAGGGCCCCGGCGTAGGCGAGCGACTGCTGCCAGAGCTCTCGGTAGGTGGTGCGCTGCGGGCCGACGACGACGGCGACGTCGTCCGGGTACCGGGCGGCCGCCTCGCTCAGGATCGCGGCGACCGAGGCCGTCGCGTGGCCGGTGGGGCTGGCCGTGGGTGCGTTCGTGACTGTTGTCTTCGAGGTCATGCCGGGTGTGCTCCGTCTCCGTTGACGAGTGGTCCTGGTCGGATCATACGTCCCGTGACGGGGAGCCCGGCTGGCGCGGGCCGGCCGCCGCTACCGCACCCCGCTGCGGACGAAGCCCTGCACGAAGAACCGCTGGAACGCCAGGAACAACGCGACCATCGGCAGCACCGAGATGACGGCGAGCGCCATGATGCCGTTGTAGTCGGGGTTGGTCTGGCCCTTCAGGTAGAGGAGCCCGACGGGCAGCGTGTAGAGGTCAGGGTCCTTGAGGGCGATCAGCGGCCAGGCGAAGTCGTTCCAGCTGCCCAGGAGGGTGAGCAGCACGAGCACGGCGACCAGCGGACCGCTCAGCGGCAGGACGATGAGGGTGAACACCCTGATGGGGCCGGCACCGTCGAGGCGGGCGGCCTCCATCAGCTCCTGCGGGATGCCGAGCATGAACTGGCGCGCGAGGAACACCCCGAACGCCGTGGCTGCCGACGGGAGGATCACCGCCCAGTAGGTGCCGTAGATCTCGAGCCCGTTCACCAGCCGGAACTGGGCCACCATGATCGCCTGCACCGGGATCATCAGGGTCGCGAGGAACACGAGGAACACCGCCGTGCGGCCGACGAAGCGGAGCTGCGCGAAGGCGTACCCGGCGAGCAGGCTCACGACGACCGTCAGCACGGTGACGAAGACCCCGATGACGATCGAGTTGCCGAACCACGCGCCCACGGGGTACCGCTCGAGCACGCCCTCGAAGTTCTCGAGGGTCAGGGCACTGGGCAGGAGGCGCAGGCCGCGTCCGAAGACCTCGCCCCGCGGCGAGAAGGCCACGACGAGCATCCACACCAGCGGGAACGCGACGACGACGGACGCCACGACGGCGACGACGGTGCGGAGGGCGACGAAGCCGCCGCGGCGACGTGGTCGCCTGCGCGGGGCACGGACGCCGGCCACCCGGTCGGCGCCGCGGACGGTGCTGCGGGGTGCGCCGGCCGCGGGGGCGTCGGCGAGGGACTGGGGCGTGGTCACGATCGGGTCCTCGTCATTCGGTGAGGTCGCGGGTGCGGTTGGTGCGCCACTGCACGACGGTGAACGCCAGCGTGACGACGAGGATCACGACGCCGAGCGCGGCGCCGTAGCCCTGCTCGCGGATCTGGAAGCCGTTGCGGTAGGCGTAGGTGCCGAGCACCGACGTGGAGTAGCCGGGGCCGCCGCCCGTGAGCACGAAGACGAGGTCGAAGACCTGGAACGACGCGATCACGTTGAGCACCAGAAGGAAGAACGTCGACGGCCCGACGAGCGGCACGGTGATGGAGCGGAAGCGCTGCCAGGCACCGGCGCCGTCGAGCTCGGCGGCCTCGTGGAGCTCGGGCGAGACGGACTGGAGGCCCGCCAGGTAGATGATCATGTTGAGGCCGACGCGCAGCCAGATCATCGTGACGATGACCGAGACCATCGCGAACGCGCCGTCAGACTGCCACGGCACCGCCCCGAGCCCGAGGGCGCGCAGCACCTTGTTGACGAGGCCGTTCGCCTCGGTGAACAGGATGACGGCGATCATCGCGCTGGCGACGCCCGAGATGACCATCGGGAGCACGAGCATGGTGCGCCAGGTACGTCGCGCGGGCAGGACGCCGTCGAGCAGGACTGCGAGCCCCAGTCCCAGCGCCATCTCGACCGGCACGGTGACCACGGTGAAGAGCACCGTGTTGCCGAGCGTCTGCCAGAAGACGGGGTCGGCGACCATGCGGGCGTAGTTGGCGCCGCCCACCCACTCGGGGTCGCCGAAGCCGCGGGTCTCCTGGAACGACAGCTGCACGGCCCAGAGGATGGGCACGAGGAGGAACACCGACAACAGCACCAGGTTCGGCCCGATGAAGGCCCAGCCGACCAGGTTCTCCCGGAGGCGGGCGGCGCGTCGTCCGGGACGGCGCGCACCCGACAGCGCGGTCATCAGTCGGTGGCCTGGCCGACGGCCTCGTCGATGGCGCTCAGGGTGTCGTCGACCGACTGCCCCTGCGTGAACGCCGCCTCGAGCTGGTCCTGCATCGCGACGGTGATCTCGGCCAGGTACGGCGAGGTCAGCTGCTTGACGTCGCTCGGCTCGATCGTCGTGGCCTGGTCGACGAAGACCGGCATCACGTCGGGACGCACGGCGAAGTCGATGGACGAGGCGTCGATGTCGGTCCGGGTCGGCAGCTCGTTGGTCGCGGCGCAGAACTCGGTCATCGCGTCGGCGGAGGCCATGAAGTTCAGGAACTCGGTCGCGAGCTCGCCCTGGTCGGTGTCGGCCGTCGCGACGAGGGCGTTGCCGCCGAGGTCCGTGGCCCCGCGCTCGTCGACCGGCATCGGCACGGCCGTCCAGTCGAAGTCGGTGTCCGCGAGCTCGGGCACGAGGAACGACCCGACGAACGCCATGGCCGTCGTCTGCTCGCTGAACTCCGTGTCGGCGTACGACGTCGACTTCACGCTGCTGCTCGGCGCCACCCACCCCTGCTCGAAGAACGACTGGGTGAAGCCGAGCGCCTCTGCCGCCTCGGGAGAGTCGATCTCGCTCGTCGTCCCGTCGTCGGCGAGCAGGGCGCCGCCGGCCTGGAACAGCCAGCTGAGCCAGCGGGGCGTGCCGCCCTGCTGCCAGTTCACCCCGAACGGGTACTGGTCGGCGGGGAGGGTCGCACGGAGCTTCGTCGCGACCTCGCCGAACTCGTCCCACGTCCAGGCGTCCGCCTGGCTCGTCGGCAGGTCGGTGACGCCGGCCGCGGCGAGCAGCTCGGTGTTCACGAGCAGCGCCGAGACGTCGGTCTGGTGCGGGACCCCGTAGGGCGCTCCGTCGTACGAGACGGCCTCGAGCATCGCCGGCTGGAACTGGTCCTCGTCGTCGATCTGGCCCGTGAGGTCGAGCAGCTGGCCCTGGCTCGAGTAGACGCCGAGGTTGCCGTAGTCGACCCGGAAGACGTCGGGGGCGTCGCCCGTCGAGAGCTGCGCGTCGATGTTGGAGAACATCTGGTCGTAGGGCACGACGTTGAGGTCGACGGTGGCGCCGTCGTGCTCGCTCTCGAACTGGGCGACGAGCTTCTCGAAGCTGTCCTGCTCGGACTCGCTGGCCCAGGTCGTGAAGGTCAGTGCGCCGTCGGCGTCGTCGTCGCCGCCGCCCGTGAAGCCGCTGCAGCCCGAGAGGCCGGCGGCGAGGGCGAGGGTGGCCGCGGCGGCGGCGGTCGTGCGTCGGGTGGTGCGTCGGGTCGTCATGTGCGTTCTCCTGGCGTCGGTGCGGTGCTGATCCGTGCTGTGGTGATCGGTGCCGGCGTGGGGCGGGCCAGCCGTTCCTCGACCAGCGACACGAGTCCGCGGGGCCCGAGCAGGTCGTCGAGACCGGCTCGTACCCCGACGGGGTCGCCGTCGTGCTGCGGAGAGTGTGCTCCCTCCAGGGCCGAGAAGACCGCCGTGACGTCCTCGAGTGCGCGGACGCAGCCGAAGCGCGTGATGCGGTCGTCGTCGAGCCGCACGTCGTCGCCGTACCCCGCCCGGAAGGCGGCACGGTGCTCCGGCTCGACCGGCAGGCCGGGGAGCACGCCGAGCTCGACGAGCACGAGGTCGACCTCACGCGGCGCGACCGTGGCCTCGTCGAGGTCGATGAGCCAGGGGCGGCCGGCAGGGTCGACCACGACGTTGCCGAGGTGGGGGTCGCCGTGGCAGGACACGCGGGTGGTCGTGCTCCGCGCCTCCTTCAGGTGCAGGGCGGTGGTCTCCAGGCGACGCAGCCGGTCGCGGTGGGCGTGCCACAGCTCGGCCAGCTCGGGGTCGACCCCTGGCGCCTGGCTCGCGCCGACGAAGCGGGCGTCGAGGTCGCGGAGGCGCACGCGGGCCCGTCGGCCCGTCCGCTTGACGCCGGCGCGCAGCGGGGCGACGGCCGAGGGAGGCGGCTGGTCGTGCACCCGGCGCACGACGGCCCCCAGCTCGGTCCACTGGTCGAGGTCGAGACCGCGGCCCTCTTCTGCGGCGTCGTCGCCGAGTATCCAGGGCGAGACCGAGACGAGCAGGCCGTCGCGCTCGGCCCAGTGGTCGCCTGCCCGTGTGGGCAAGGGGGCGACGACGCCGGAGTCGGGACCGAGGGCGGCGGCGAGCGCGAGGCCGAACCGGCAGTCGCGCCGGGTCGCCTTCACGGCCCATTCGCCGCCCGAGCGGTCGCGGACCTGCCAGACGGCCGCGTCGGGGTCGAGCCCGCCCACGATCAGCAGCTCGTCGACGACGTCGAGCCCCCACGCGTCGAGGGAGGGCGGCGCCGAGGCAGGCGGCAGGGACGACGGCAGGGGCGACGGCTGTGACGGGAGCGTCGGGTGAACGGCTGACACCGGCTCATCATCGTCCGGACCGCCGACATCGGCCCGCGCCCGATGCAGGACACTCGGCCCTGGGCCACTCGGTCGGCACCGGGAAGGGACTTCGCTGCTTCGAGACTGCCCCGTGGCCCTGGAGTGTCGTGGGAGGGGAGGGGACTCGCTGCTGAGCCTGATCCGTCACGAGACGGATAAGCGTGCCCTCGGACCTCAGCGGCTCGCAGCCTGATCCGTCACGAGACGGAACACGACCAGGGCACCCCTGCCTGATCCGTCACGAGACGGAACACGGCCAGGGCACCCCTGCCTGATCCGTCACGAGACGGAACACGACCAGGGCACCCCTGCCTGATCCGTCACGAGACGGAACACGACCAGGGCACCCCTGCCTGATCCGTCACGAGACGGAACACGGCCAGGGCACCCCAGCCTGATCCGTCACGAGACGGAGCACGGACAGGGCCGCGTCAGTCGAGGTCGCTGCTGCCGTCGGCGTCGTCGCTCCAGTGGCTCCGGCCGACGCCGCGGGCACTGAGGTCGAGTCCGTTGCGTCCCCGCCTGGCGTCCCGTGGTGGCGGCACCGGATCGCCCGGCTCCCTCAGGACGACGTCGCCCGACCGGATCCGTCGAGCCATGACGGCAGGACCGGCGCCCAGCTCTCGGCATGACGTGCCCTCGTCCCAGGCACTCCGTAGCTCGTCGAGGCCGGCGCCGACGAGATCGAGCCAGTCGTCGCGCAGGTGGTACCAACGCCGGGGACCGTCCTGCTCGACGACGACGAAGCCCGATTCGAGGAGAACCCCGAGGTGCTGGGACACGCTCGACCACCCCACGGCGCGTCGCTCGTGCAGGATGCTCGCGAGGTCGCCCGACGTCTGCCGACCGATCGCGAGCACCGCCACCAGTTCTCGCCTCGTCACGTCGCCGAGGACCTCGAACGGGTGCATCGCCCGTGCTCCAGCCGAGCGGCGACGCGGGCGTCCACGACGCGCCGTGGACGACGCGTCGCGGCCGTCCTGCTCGTGGCCGGGCGGCCCGTCGTCGCGGCGAGGGGCCGCGTCGGCGTCGAGAGCAGGACGGTTCAGGTCGTCCATGTTCGCTCCGTCTCATGACGGATCAGCAGTCGCGGCACGACCGCCCGCGGCACGTTCGCTCCGTCTCGTGACGGAACAGCCAGAGCGCGTTCACACCCCCACTGCGCAGAGCCCACAGGACGCCGTGGCAGCGCGCCGACGGAGAGGACGCCCTGCCTCACTCTGCGGCGAACGGCGAGCCCGGCTGCCCGAGCGTGCCCTCGGCCACCCGTCGCGCGTGGCGGCGCCCGGCCTCGGACGCGCGGAACTCGTCGACGCCCCGCAGGCCTGACCGGCGGCCGTCGCGCGCGGCCCAGGCGGCCTCGAGCGCGTCGACGAGGTCCTGCTCCTGCTGCGCGTCGCCGGCGTCGCGCACCTCGGAGACCGCCTCCGCGAGCGCGTCGAGCAGCTCGCACGACCGCCGCTCGGCGACCGAGAGCACCGTCTCGGCCCCTGCCGCCGCACCCGGCGGCGGCTCGCTCGCCTCGACGAACCCTGACGCGACCAGCAGCGCGACACGCGACGCGACGAACGCGGGGCCGCCGGCCGAGGGCCCGAGCCGTCGCGACACCTCCGCCACGAGCTGCGAGGCCGCGCGGGTGCCGTGCTCGAGCACGTCGAGCACGCAGACGCAGAGCGGGTCGCTCATGACGGCGAGCGGGGAGGCCGCCCCGAGGGCGACGGCGGACGGGGAGGCGGCGAGGAGGCGGTTCGTGAGGGTCATGGGAGCGAGGCTGCCTGCCTCGCCGGCCCGCGCCTCCTCGGGTCGACCGCGACTGGGGACGAAGCCGTGGACGTGAGCCCACGGGGAGGGACCACTGCGGGGAGCGCTCCCCAGCCCGGGCGGCTTACGATGGAGGGCTCATGTCGCCCACCATCACCTATCCCCCCGAGCTGCCGGTCAGCCAGAGACGCGACGACATCGCCGCCGCGATCCGTGACCACCAGGTCGTCATCGTCGCGGGGTCGACCGGCTCGGGCAAGACGACGCAGCTGCCGAAGATCTGCCTCGAGCTCGGCCGCACGAGCATCGGGCACACGCAGCCGCGCCGCATCGCCGCGCGCACCATCAGCGAGCGCATCGCTGAGGAGCTCGGCGAGGAGGTCGGCGGGCTCGTCGGCTACCAGGTCCGGTTCACGGACAAGGTCGGCGCCGACACGCAGATCAAGCTGATGACCGACGGCATCCTGCTGAACGAGATCCACTTCGACCGCGAGCTGAAGCGCTACGACACGATCATCATCGACGAGGCCCACGAGCGCAGCCTCACCATCGACTTCCTGCTCGGGTACCTGAAGCAGCTGCTGCCCCGGCGCCCCGACCTCAAGCTGATCATCACGAGCGCGACGATCGACCCCGAGTCGTTCTCGCAGCACTTCGACGGTGCGCCCATCGTCGAGGTCTCAGGCCGCACCTACCCGGTCGAGATCCGGTACCGGCCGCTCGTCGCCGACGACAGCACGGCCGACGACGACCGCGACGTCGACGACCTGGACGGTCTCGATCTCGACGACGCCCCGGCCCCGGCTCGCCAGGCTGCGCGACGCGACGACTCACGCCGTGACGACGGACGCCGGCGTGGCGAGCCCGGCCGCCCCGGCGCCGCGGCCCGACGGGCGAAGGAGGCGCAGGCCGGCGACCCGAGGCAGCGCGCCGACGACAAGGACTACCTGCAGGGCATCAACGAGGCCCTCGACGAGCTGGCCGGGGAGAGCTCGGGCGACGTGCTCGTGTTCCTCAGCGGCGAGAACGAGATCCGCGACGCGGAGGACGCGATCCGGGCGCGGAACCTGCCGCAGACGGAGGTGCTGCCGCTCTACGGCCGCCTCAGCGCCGCCGACCAGCACCGCGTCTTCCAGCCGAGCTCGACCGCGGGCACCAGACGTCGCATCGTCCTCGCGACGAACGTCGCCGAGACCAGCCTCACCGTGCCGGGCATCAAGTACGTGATCGACGCCGGCACCGCGCGCATCAGCCGTTACTCGACGCGCGCCAAGGTGCAGCGCCTCCCGATCGAGGCGATCTCGCAGGCGAGCGCGAACCAGCGCTCGGGCCGGTCGGGCCGCACGAGCGACGGCATCGCGATCCGGCTCTACAGCGAGACCGACTTCGAGAAGCGCGACGAGTTCACCGAGCCCGAGATCCTCCGCACGAACCTCGCCGCCGTCATCCTCCAGATGATCTCGCTCGGCCTCGGCGACATCGCGGCGTTCCCGTTCCTCCAGCCGCCCGACAGTCGCGGCATCAAGGACGGCCTCGACCTGCTGCGCGAGCTCGGCGCCGTGACGCAGGGCGGCCAGATCACCCGCGTCGGCAAGCAGCTGACACGCCTGCCGATCGACCCGCGCCTCGCCCGCATGGCCGTCGAGTCGAAGGTGCACGGCACCACCCGCGAGGTGCTCGCGATCGTCGCGGCGCTGAGCATCCAGGATCCCCGCGAACGTCCGCTCGAGCGTCGTGCCCAGGCCGACGAGGCGCACGCCCGCTTCAAGGACCCGCAGGGCGACTTCATGACCCTGCTCAACCTCTGGAACCACCTGGAGGACAAGAAGGACGAGCTCACCGGCAACGCCTTCAAGCGCCTCTGCCGCGACGAGTTCCTCAACTACCTGCGCGTGCGCGAGTGGCAGGACGTCTACCGGCAGCTGCTGCGCGCGGCGAAGCCCCTCGGCCTGCACGTCGGCGAGCGCAGCACGAACCCCGACGGCGTGCACCGCAGCCTGCTCGCCGGCCTGCTCAGCCAGATCGGACTGCTCGACCCGCAGAAGAAGGACTACGTCGGCGCCCGGCAGACGCGGTTCCTCGTGTTCCCCGGCAGCTCGCTCGCGAAGAAGCAGCCCGCCGCGATCATGAGCGCCGAGCTCGTCGAGACGAGCCGCCTGTTCGCCCGCGTCAACGGCGCCATCGACCCTGCCTGGGCCGAGCCGCTCGCCCCCGACCTCGTGAAGCGCAGCTACGGCGAGCCGCACTGGGAGAAGAAGCAGGGCTCGGTCGTCGCCTACGAGCGCGTGACGCTCTACGGCGTCCCGATCGTGCCCAGGAGGCGCATCCAGTTCTCCCGGATCGACCCCGGCTACGCCCGTGAGCTCTTCATCCGGCACGCGCTCGTCGAGGGCGACTGGGAGAGCCGCCAGTCGTTCGAGAAGGCCAACCAGCAGCTGATCCGCGAGCTCACCGAGGTGGAGGAGCGCACCCGCCGTCGCGACATCCTCGTCGACGGCGACGCCGCGTTCGAGTTCTTCCAGCGTCGTGTGCCGGCCGAGGTCACGAGCACCCGCGACTTCGAGGGCTGGTGGCGCAGGGCGAAGCAGGAGACCCCCGACCTCCTCACCATGACCGCGGCCGACCTGCTCGGCGAGGACGAGCCCGACGTCGACGAGGCCGGGTTCCCGAGCACGTGGCGGCAGGGCGACCAGACGCTCACCCTGCGCTACAAGTTCGAGCCGGGTGCCGACGACGACGGCGTGACGGTGGTCGTGCCCCTGCCGCTCTTGGCGCGCCTCCGGCCGGCCGGGTTCGACTGGCAGGTGCCTGGACTCCGCGACGAGCTGGTCACCTCGCTGATCAAGTCGCTTCCGAAGCAGATCCGCAAGAACGTCGTCCCCGCCGCCGACTGGGCGTCGAAGATCACCGCCGAGCTGCCGGCCGAGCCCCCGCACGACGTCGCGGAGTCGTTCACCGCGACCCTCGCCTCCGTCATCAAGAAGCTGACGTACACGCCCGTCGACGCCGCCGACTTCGATCTCGAACGGGTGCCCGCGCACCTGCGCGTGACGTGGGCGGTCGTCGACGAGCGCGGTCGCACGGTGGGTGCGGGCAAGTCGCTCGACGAGCTGCAGCACCGGCTCAGCGACGACATGCGCGAGTCCGTCGCACGGGTCACCCAGGGCCAGGGCGCAGGGCAGGGCGCAGGAGGCGCGGGTCGCGGCCGGCGAGGACGCGGCGGCCCCGAGGGCGGTCGCCCCGACGCCGCGACCGCCGCCCCCGCGAACGCCATCGAGCGCGGCGGCCTCACCTCGTGGGACTTCGACGAGCTGCCGACCGTCGTCGACACGCGGCACGGCGACACCGTGATCCGGGCGTACCCGGCGCTGGTCGACGAGGGAGCCTCCGTCGCGATCCGCCTGATGGCGACGCCCGCCGACCAGGCCCGCGAGACGCCCAGGGGGGTGCGCCGCCTGCTCATGCTCGCCGTGCCGAGCCCCGTGGCCTACGTGCAGCAGCACCTCACGGCGCCCGAGAAGCTGATCCTCGCGACGAGCCCGTACCAGAACACCTCGGCGCTCTTCGCGGACTGCCTCGTCGCGGTCGTCGACGACGTGCTGCACCGGGTCAAGCCCGACGGGCAGCTGTACACGAAGAAGGAGTTCCTCACGGTGCGCGACCGGGTGTCGGGCGCCGTGATGGACCAGATGTTCCAGACGGTGTCGCTCGTGGCCCGCACCCTGACCGCCGCCCGCGACGCGGACAAGGCCATGAAGGCGGCGACGAACATGTCGCTGCTGACGGCCCTGACCGACATGCGGCAGCAGCGCGACCGGCTGGTGTACCCGGGCTTCGTCTCGGCGACCGGTCTGCAGCAGCTGCAGCGCGTGCCCGTGTACCTCGTCGGCATCACCCGCCGCACGGCGAAGCTGCTCGAGGCGCCGTCTCGCGACCGGGCGTGGCTGACCGAGGTGCAGCAGGCGACGGAGCGCTACGAGGCGGCGGGCGGGACGTTCCCGCCGGCCGAGGGGGCGCCTCCTGCGCTCGTGCGCGCCCGGTGGATGCTCGAGGAGTTCCGCATCAGCCTCTTCGCCCAGGACCTGCGGCCGAGCGAGAGCGTGTCGCTGCAGCGCATCGTCAAGGTGCTCGCCTCGGCGTAGCCGCCTGCCCGGCCCTCGCGCTGCGTGCGGCACCCCGTAGTGGACGATGAACCCCGGAACGACGGGGTGCATCGTCCACTTCGGGGTGCGCGGCAGCGACCGCCGCGGCCGGTGGCGTCCGACGTGCGACGCGGCACTAGCCTGGGCGGATGCGAGCGACGGTCAAGGACGTGGCCGCCCGGGCGGGCGTCTCGCCGAAGACGGTCTCGAACGTCGTCACGGGGGCGGTCAAGGTCAGCGCCGAGACGCGGGCCCGCGTCGAGGAGGCGGTGGCCGCGCTGTCCTACGTGCCCAACCTGAGTGCGCGCGGGCTCCGCAACGGTCGCACCGGCGCCATCGCGCTCGCGTTCCCCGACCTGACGACGCCGTACAGCGCCGAGATGTCGCACTGGTTCGTCGAGGTCGCGCACGAGCGCGGCTGGTCGGTGCAGCTGGAGCAGACGGGCATGCGGCCCGAACGCGAGCGCGAGCTGCTGCTGCGGGGCAAGGAGCACCTCGTCGACGGGCTCGTGCTCAACCCGGTGAGCCTCGACGAGAGCGCCATCGTCGGCGCGGAGTCGCTGCCGCCGGTCGTCGTGATCGGCGAGGTCGAGCAGAGCCTCGTCGACCAGGTCAGGGTCGACAGCGTCGCCGCCGCCCGCGACATGACCACCCACCTGATCGCGCTCGGGCACCGGCGCATCGCCGTGCTCGGCAGCTCGGGCGACGGCTTCGACAGCGCGACGGCCCGCGCGCGCACCCTCGGCTGGCAGCAGGCGCACGAGGCGGCAGGGCTGCCCGTCGACCCTGCGCTGCGGTGGTCGTGCCGGTCGTGGTCGCCTGAGGCGGGCGCCGCCGCCGTGCGCGAGCGGCTCGCCGCCGACGGCCCGCCGGACGCGCTCTTCTGCTTCACCGACTCGCTCGCGATCGGCGCCGTGCACGCCCTGTGGGCGGCGGGGCTGCGGGCCCCCGACGACGTGTCCGTCGCCGGGTTCGACGACATCGCCGACGGACGGTTCACGCTGCCGCCGCTCACGACGGTGCGGCTCGACAAGCGGCTCTTCGCCGAGCGCACGCTCGAGCTGCTGGCGGCGCGCATCGCCGACCGCGACCGCCCCCCGGAGCTCGCGATCATCCCGCACGAGATCGTGCGCCGAGAGAGCACGGCGGCGGTGCGCGCGAGCTGATGTCCGGACCGCCCGAGCTACGCCCCTGGACCAGCGCCACGCCCCTCGATCCAGGGGCGTAGCGCTGATCCGGGGGTGCAGCTCGTCAGGCCTCGACGGGGCTGGCCGTGCCGCTGACCGTGATGCCGCCGACCTCGGGCACGTCGACCGTGAGCAGGCTCGGACGTCCGACGTGCCTGCCCTGGCGCACAGTGAACCGTGCAGGAGGCGCGAGCAGGCCGACAGCGCGCAGGTACGCTCCGAGGGCGGCGGCGGCAGATCCCGTGGCAGGGTCCTCGGTGACGGCGCCGACGGGGAACAGGTTGCGCGCCTCGATCGCGGACGACCCGGTGCCGGCCCGTCGGGTCGAGCCGTCGGCGGCGAGGCCGAGATCGACGCCCTCGGTGCAGACGACCGTGACGGTGCCCGACCAGCCCTGCCGGTCCATCAGCTCGCGCACCGCGCCCGGGTCGAACCCGAACGCGTCGAACACCGCGAGCGACCGCAGGGCCACGACCGGGTGCCAGTTGCCGGCGAACGCCTCCGTCACCGGCCACCCCGGATCGACGTCGTCACGCACCAGCCCGAGCAGGCCGAGCAGCTCGTCGGCGACCGCGACGTCGAGCGGCCGCGTGCGCGGCTCGACGCTGGTGAAGGAGGCGCGCAGCACGCCCTCTCCCCCGGCCCCCGCCTCCTGCGTGGTCTCGATCACGACCGGACCGACGGCCGTCTCGAAGCGGAACGCCCCGCGGCCCCGCGCCTCGGCGAGTGCCACGGCGGTCGCGATCGTCGCGTGCCCGCAGAACGGCACCTCGGCGATCGGCGAGAAGTAGCGCGTCCGCACGACGCGGTCGTCACCCCCGACGGCTCCGTCGACGACGAAGGCGGTCTCCGCGTAGCCGACCTCGGCGGCGATCGCCTGCATCTGTCCCTCCTCGAGCGTCGACGCGTCGAGCACCGCCCCCGCGGGGTTGCCACCGCCCGGCCCGTCCGCGAACGCGGTCAGCCGCAGCACGTCGGTCGAGGAGGCGGTCGTCGGCACGCGGGGAACGGTCACCGCACCACTGTCCCGGTGGACGCCACCGTTGGCAAGGTCCACCCGGCAGCCGCCGGTCGCTCCGGGCCGATGCGCGACGACCTGCCTGCTACCTCTTGCGCTTCAATTACAACGATGGAATAGTGCGAGCAGTCACACGTCACGAAGGAGTGAACATGACCCTGCCCGACCACCCCGCCCGCAGGCGCAGCACCAGCAGCACCCAGGCCGGCCCACCCGGCACCGGCTCGGGCCTCAGCCGCCGCGGAGTCCTCGTCGGCGGCGCGGCCCTCCTCGGCACCGCGTTCGCGGCCACCGCGCTCTCAGGCTGTGCGACCGGCGCGACCACCGCCTCCGGCGCGACGGTCGAGCAGCTCAAGTTCTGGCACCTGCTGAGCGGAGGCGACGGCGTGAAGATGTCCGCCCTCGTCGACCAGGCCAACGAGCAGAATCCCGAGTTCCACGCGACGCAGACCGTGCTCGCCTGGGGCACGCCGTACTACACGAAGCTCGCCATGGCGTCGGCCGGCGGCCGCGCCCCCGACGTCGCGATCATGCACGCCTCACGCGTGCCCGGCTACGCGCCCGGCGGCCTGCTCGACCCCTGGGACATCGAGAAGCTCGCCTCGTACGGCCTCCGAGAGGAGGACTTCGCGCCCGCGGTCTGGAACGCCGGCTTCAGCGGCGACCAGCTGTTCTCGGTCGCGCTCGACTCGCACCCGTTCATCCTGCTGTACAACACCGACATCGCCGCCCAGGCCGGTGCCCTCGGCCCCGACGGCCAGCTGGTCGAGATCACGAGCCCGGAGCAGTTCCTCGAGGTCGCGAGCGCGATGCAGGCCGTCACCGGCAAGCACGGCGCCTCGTGGGGCTACCTCAACGACGGCGCCCAGCTCTGGCGCATGTTCTACACGTTCTACAAGCAGCAGGGCGCCGAGATGGTGCTGCGCGAGGGCGGGACCGTCGAGTACGACGAGGAGGCGGCCGTCACCGCCCTCGAGTTCATCCAGCAGATGACCGACGGCACCGTCATGGCGGAGGCGAGCGACATCCAGTCGGGCATCGCCGAGTTCGTCTCGGGCGAGAGCGGCATGCTCTTCACCGGCGTCTGGGAGGTGCCGAGCGCCGCGGCGTCGGGCATCCCGTACGACGCGAGCATGATCCCGACGCTCTTCGGCACGCCCGCCGTCTACGCCGACTCGCACGCGTTCGTCCTGCCGCGCCAGAGCACGGTCGACGACGCCAAGCGCGAGGACGTCTACAAGATGGTCTCGACCATCTTGAAGGACTCGATCTCGTGGGCCGAGGCCGGGCACATCCCCGCCTACGGCCCGGTGGTCGACAGCAGCGAGTACGCCGACCTGCTCCCGCAGGCGCACTACGCGGAGGCAGCCGAGTACCTCAACTACGACCCGCCCGCCTGGTTCACCGGCTCGGGGTCGGACTTCCAGACGTACTTCCTCGACAGCATCCAGTCGGTCGTCCTCGCCAAGGACGACGCGGCGACCGGCATGAAGCGGTTCGTCGACCGGGTCAACACGCAGCTCGGCCGCCCCGCCCCGGTGTGATCAGCACCACATGACCGGCACGACCCGCACCCGCACCTCCTCCCCTGAACGACCTGTCCTGCACGACGACGAAGGAGTCGATCTGTGACGACCACCACGGTCAAGACCCCGGCGGTCCCCGCCGACCGGAGCCCGGCTGCTGCAGCCGGCAGCCGCAGCGGCACCCGCACGGGCACCCGAATGCGCCCCGGTGCCCACAAGGAGAACCGGATCGGCTGGGGCTTCGCGGCCCCGTTCACGATCCTGTTCGCCCTGTTCCTCGTGTGGCCCCTCCTGCACGGCCTCTACCTCAGCTTCACGGGGCAGAGCCTCACGGGCCAGGGCGGCGAGCTGATCGGCTTCGCCAACTACGCCGAGGCCTTCGCCGACGGAGCCATGTGGCGCTCGATGCTGAACACGTTCTGGTTCACGATCCTCAGCACGATCCCGCTCGTCGCGGTCGCGCTCGTGCTCGCGCTGCTGGTCAACACCGGCCTGCCGGGCCAGTGGCTCTGGCGGCTCAGCTTCTTCCTGCCGTACCTGCTGGCGTCGACCGTGGTGTCGCTGTTCTGGGTCCAGCTCTACAGCCCGACGCTCGGCCCGATAAACAACGTGCTCGCCACCCTGGGGCTGCCGCAGCCCGCCTGGCTGCAGGACCCGGACACCGCCATGATCGCCGTCGTCGCCACGACGGTCTGGTGGACTGTCGGCTTCAACTTCCTGCTGTACCTCGCGGCGCTGCAGAACATCCCCGACCAGCAGTACGAGGCGGCCTCGCTCGACGGCGCCGGCCGGTGGCGCTCGCTCTGGTCGATCACGATCCCGCAGCTCGGCCCCACCACCGGCCTCATCGTCATCCTGCAGGTGCTCGCGTCGCTCAAGGTCTTCGACCAGATCTACCAGATGACCAACGGCGGGCCGGCGGGCACGACGCGCTCCACAGTCCAGTACATCTTCGAGTCGGGCTTCACCGGCTACCGGTTCGGCTACTCGAGCGCCATCTCGTACATCTTCTTCGCCGTGATCGTGGTCATCTCGATCGCCCAGTTCTCGATCACGGCCCGCAACCGCAAGGGAGCCCAGCGATGACCGCACCTGCCGTCGCCCCCGCCGCAGCGCCCGGCGGCGACCTCCGAGCACCCACCGCCGACCGCGGACGACGCCCGAGCCGAGGAGGCGGCAGCCACGGCCACGCACCCGGCAAGCAGCGCTTCGGCCTGATGGGCGTCGTCAGCATCGTGGTCCTCGTCGTGATGGCCGTGCTCTGGCTGCTGCCGTTCCTCTGGTCGCTGGCGACCTCGTTCAAGAGCGAGGCCGACGCGGCGGCGACGCCGCAGACCTGGCTGCCCGCGGGCGGCTTCACGCTGCAGGCCTACCGGGCGATCCTCGAGCAGGGGAACATCCCCACCTGGCTCTTCAACAGCCTGCTCACGTCGATCGCCATCACGCTGATCGTCGTGGCGACGTCGGCCCTGGTGGCGTACGCGTTCTCGCGGCTCGACTTCCGCGGCAAGAAGTGGCTCTACGTGGCGACCATCGCGTCGATCATCATCCCGCCGCAGGTGCTGATCGTGCCGCTGTTCTACCAGATGCTCGCCTTCGACATGGTCGACACGTACTGGGGCATCATCCTGCCGCAGGCCATCGCGCCCGCCATGGTGTTCGTGCTCAAGAAGTTCTTCGACCAGGTGCCGATCGAGCTCGAGGACGCGGCCCGCGTCGACGGCGCAGGACGCATCCGGGTGTTCTTCACGATCCTGCTGCCGCTCTCGCGGCCCATCCTCGGAGCGGTCTCGATCTTCGTGTTCATCGGCGCGTGGAACAACTTCCTCTGGCCCTTCATCGTCACGAACGACGCGTCGCTGCTCACGCTGCCCGTCGGCCTGCAGACCATCAAGAGCGCCTACGGCATCCAGTACGCGCAGAACATGGCCGCGGCGATCCTGGCGGCGCTCCCCCTGATCCTGGTGTTCCTGTTCTTCCAGCGACAGATCATCAAGGGCATCTCGACCACCGGCTTCGGGGGGCAGTAGCGACCAGCGCCTCCTCGCCCCCGGCCGGCGCCTCCTCGATCCGCACGCCGCGCCTCCTCGACCGAACCACCCCGACCGACCACCCGCCAGCACGCCGCTCCCCCTCTGACTAGGAGAACCATGACCACCGCCCGCATCACCGTCGACCGCGAGTTCACGATCGGCTCCGTGCCGCGCCGCCTGTTCGGCTCGTTCGTCGAGCACATGGGCCGGTGCGTGTACACCGGCATCTACGAGCCCGGCCACGAGACCGCCGACGAGAAGGGCTTCCGTCGCGACGTCCTCGCCCTCACGAAGGAGCTCGGCGCGACCGTCGTCCGCTACCCCGGCGGCAACTTCGTCTCCGGCTACAACTGGGAGGACGGCGTCGGCCCGGTCGACCAGCGCCCCCGCCGCCTCGACGGCGCCTGGCACACCGTCGAGTCGAACGCCTTCGGCCTGCACGAGTTCGTCGAGTGGTCGAAGCTGGCCGAGGTCGAGGTGATGGAGGCCGTCAACCTCGGCACCCGCGGCGTCGACGCGGCGCGCGAGCTCGTCGAGTACGCGAACCACCCCGGCGGCACGGCCCTCAGCGACCGCCGCATCGCCAACGGCGCGGCCGACCCGTTCGACATCAAGCTCTGGTGCCTCGGCAACGAGCTCGACGGCCCCTGGCAGATCGGCCACAAGACCGCGACCGAGTACGGCCGCCTCGCCCAGGAGGCCGCCAAGGCGATGAAGTTCGTCGACCCGACCATCGAGCTCGTCGCGGTCGGCAGCTCGGGCCGCGGCATGCCGACCTTCGGCACCTGGGAGCACGAGGTGCTCACCCACGCCTACGACGAGGTCGACTACGTCTCGATGCACGCCTACTACCAGGAGCACGACGGCGACGCGACGAGCTTCCTCGCCACGGCGGTCGACATGGACGCCTTCATCGAGGAGGTCGTCTCGACCATCGACGGCGTCAAGGCCGCGGGCAAGCACGACAAGCAGGTGCACATCTCGTTCGACGAGTGGAACGTCTGGTACCAGACGGGCCTCGACACCGACGACCAGCCGCACAACGTCTCGAAGGGCTGGGTCGAGCACCCGCGCCTGATCGAGGACACCTACAACGTCACCGACGCGGTCGTCGTCGGCACGTTCCTCAACTCGCTGCTGCGCCACGGCGACCGGGTCAAGATCGCCAACCAGGCACAGCTCGTCAACGTGATCGCCCCGATCCGCAGCGAGCAGGGCGGGCCCGCCTGGCGCCAGACGATCTTCTGGCCGTTCGCCCGCATGGCGGCGCTGGCCCAGGGCGAGATCCTGCGCACCCAGGTCACCAGCGACAAGATCGACACCACGAAGTACGGCGACGCCGACCTCGTCGACGTCAGCTCGACGTGGGACGAGGAGACCGGGCGCGTCGTGTTCTTCCTGGCGAACCGCGGACTCGAGGAGGCGGCGGACGTCGAGCTCGTCCTCCGCGGCTTCGCGGACGCCCGGGTCGTCCGCTCCGAGGTGCTGGCGGTGCCGGAGGGCGGCGACCGCTTCACCGCCAACACCGTCGAGGCGCAGGACGCGGTCGGCCTCGTGCCGCTCGACGGCGTCACGGTCGACGGCGGCAGCGTCCGCCTGAGCCTGCCTGCCCTGTCGTGGGCAGTCGTCGAGCTCGAGGTCGCGAAGGCCTGACCCGTGCCGCACGAGGGCCCGGGCGCACGTCGCGCCCGGGCCCTCGTGCGTACGGCAGCTACTTCTTGCGCCGCGGGAACAGCCGCGAGATCGAGTCCCGCACCGACTCCTCGATGGTGTCGCTGAACGAGTTCGAGAACGACAGCGAGTCGCCCGAGGCCGAGGCGGCCGTCATCGACGCGATGACGGCCTGGCCGTGGTGCGCGCGGGCCTCGCGTGTGCTGGGGAAGCCGAGGCCCTGGGCGGCGGCGAGGCTCTCCAGGAGGCCGACCCGCTCCTCCTCGGGGCGTCCGGTCGCGGCGGCGAGCTCTCGTGCCGCGTCGTCGTCGACGCCGTCGGCCACCCACTGGGCGGCTCGGCCGGGCAGCTCGCCGGCGGCGAGCATGCCGATGACGCGCTTGGCCTCGTCGTCGCGGATCTCGGCGCGGGCGACGGCGACGTCGCGGGGCGTGGTCTCGGGAGTCGGGGTCTCGTCAGGCACTCTCCACCTTAATCACACGACGCCGGGGGCGACCTCCCCCAGAGCGGGCCGTCAGCTGTAGAGCCGGACCGGCACCGCGTCCTCGGCAGCCGGCGTCGGCAGGGCGTCGAGCTCGTCGCCGACGCCGCTGACCGCGCGCTCGATCCGGCGCTTCTCGTCGACGCTCGACCGGATCAGCGGAAGGCCCCTGGCGATGGCGGCGCGGATGCGCTCCTGCAGCAGCGGAGCCGTCACCCGCCGGTCGGTGAAGTCGCTGGCGTGCGCGTAGACGCCGAGGGGCAGCGTCAGCGCCTGGAAGAAGCCGAACAGGGGCCGCAGCGAGTGCTCGAGGATCAGCGCGTGCCGCTCGCTCCCGCCCGTCGCGGCGAGCAGCACCGGCACGTCGACCAGCGCGTACTGCTCGACGAAGTCGAAGAAGTGCTTGAAGAGCCCCGTGAAGGAGGCGCGGTAGACCGGCGAGGCCGCGATCAACAGGTCGGCGCCCTCGACCGCACGGAGCTCGCGCTCCACCCGCTCGTCGAGCTGGTCGCGGGTCAGGGCGCCGGCGAAGAGCGGCCCGAGCTCGCTGACCCGGATCACGTGCCGCTCGATCGGCAGCACGAGGGCGAGCTCGTCGAGCACGGCGTCGACGAGCGCGTCGGTCTTGGAGGGAGAGCTCAGCGTGCCCGACACGGCGACGACACGGAGCGGCTGCGGAGGTGTCTGCGTCATGCAGGCCATGGTGCTCCGGAGGCGGCCCGTAACGAAGCCGTGTGACGCCGTGAGTCATGCGACAGTGGTCGCGTGAACCCGACCACGCACGCGCACGGCTTCGATCCGGCCAACCCCCTGACCCCCTTCGCCTCCTCGTTCGGCCAGGCGGCCGACGTCTACGAACGGGGCCGCCCCTCCTACCCGGCCGAGGCGGTCGAGTGGCTGCTGCCCCTCGGCGCCCGGCACGTCGTCGACCTCGGCGCGGGCACCGGCAAGCTGACCCGCGTGCTGCTGCCGCGGGTCGAGCAGGTGACCGCGGTCGAGCCGAGCGACGGCATGCGCGCGACGCTCGAGCAGGCCGTGCCCGAGGCCCGGTCGCTGGCCGGGTCGGCGGAGTCGATGCCGCTCGACGACTCGTCGGTCGACGCCGTCTTCGTGGCTCAGGCCTGGCACTGGGTCGACCCGCGGGCCGCCGTCCCCGAGGTCGCCCGCGTGCTGCGCCCCGGCGGCACGCTGGCCCTGCTGTGGAACATCCGCGACGAGACGGTCCCCTGGCTGGCGGAGCTGTCGCAGGTGATGCACTCGCCCGCCGAGCGCGACATGTCGTCCGACGCGCCCACCGTCGGCGAGCCGTTCGCGCCGATCGAGCGCCGGGACTTCCCGTGGGTGCACGAGCTCGGCCGGGACGAGCTGCTCGCCATGATCGCCTCTCGCAGCTACGTCATCACCCTCTCGGAGGACGACCGCGCCCAGGTGCTCCGCGACGTCGGCCAGCTGCTCGACACGCACCCCGACACCCGCCGCGCCGAGCTGATCCGTCTGCCGTACGTGACCCGCGCGAGCCGCGCGCTGCTGCCCGGCTGAGCCGCCGGCCGTACGGTGGGAGCATGCAGCAGGAGGCGCGACTCGTCACCGTCGACCGGGTCTGGTCGGGCAGGTGGCACGGCCCGAGCGTCGTGCGCGTCTCGCCGACCGCGATCCACCTCGTCGGGGCGGTCGACACCGGCCACGGCGAGCACGCGGAGCTGCCGCACCTCCCCGGCACCCTGTTCTCGCCCTTCACCGACTCTCACGTGCACCTCGGCCTCGTCGACGCGGAACAGCTCGTGCGCGGCGGCGTCGGCCGCGTCCTCGACCTCGGCTGGAGCCCCGACGTCGCCGCGCTCTGGCCCGAGCGCGGCAGGGTCGACCCTCGCTGGCCTGAGGTGCAGGTCGCGGGCGGCCTCCTCTGCCCTCCCGGCGGCTACCCGTCGCGGGCGGGCTGGGCACCCGACGACGCGTCCGTCGTCGTGGCCGACGCCGCCGACGCCGAGCGGGCCGTCGTGCGGATGCGCGACCTCGGCGCCTCCGTCGTCAAGCTGACGCTGAACAGCGACGTGGGGCCCGTCTTCGACGACGACGTCCTGCGCGCGATCGCGGCCGCGGCCGACCGGGTCGGGCTGCTGACCGTCGCCCACGTGCAGGGCGCCGGACAGGTGCGCCGCGCGCTCGACGCCGGCCTGCTCCGGTTCGCGCACACCCCGTTCAGCGAGCGGCTGCCCGACGACCTGCTCGACCGAGCGGCCGACGGCACGTGGATCAGCACGCTCGACATCCACCGCACCGAGGGCGAGCCTCGAGGAGGCGCGGCGCAGGAGGTGGCGATCGCCAACCTCCGAGGGTTCCGCGACCGGGGCGGCCACGTGCTCTACGGCACCGACCTCGGCAACGGCGACCTGCCGGTCGGGGTGAACGAGCGCGAGCTTCGGGCGCTGCAGCGCGTCGGCCTCGGCCAAGAAGCGCTGCTCGCCGCCCTCGGCAGCGACGACTCGCTCGACGCGGGGCAGGACGGCGCACACTGGACACCGCGCGCGTCGTGGGTGCCGCAGCCGCCGCCCGACGACGAGCGCGACGATCCTGCGTGGCTGGCCCGCGCCTCCGTCCTCACCGCCTCGACCCTGCAGGAGCTGCTCTCGTGACCACCGCCTCCGACTCGCCCGCCTCGGCCACCGCCACCACCGCCTCCTTCGTGCCGGCCGCGCCGCCGGTCGACCCGGCCGAGCTCGACGACCCGCTCGCCAGCGCCCACCGCGACGCGGCCGACCCGCTCGCGCACCACACGGCGCTCTTCCTGCCCGCCGGCGACGTGGTCGCGTACCTCGACGGCAACTCGCTCGGCCGGCCGATGGCCGCGACGCCCGCCCGGCTCGACGCGTTCGTGCGCGGCGACTGGGGCACGCGCCTCATCCGCTCGTGGGACGAGCGCTGGATGCAGCTCCCCACCGAGCTCGGCGACCGGATCGGCGCGGCTGCGCTCGGCGCCGCCCCCGGGCAGACGGTCGTGGCCGACTCGACGACGGTGCTGCTCTACAAGGCGATCCGCGCCTCCTTGGCGGCCCGTCCCGACCGCCACGAGATCGTCATCGACGACGACCAGTTCCCGACCGACCGCTTCGTCGTCGAGGGCATCGCCCGGGAGCGCGGCGCGACCGTGCGCTGGCTGTCCGTCGACGAGACGCGCGGGGTGACGCCCGAGCAGGTCCGAGAGGTCGTCGGGCCCGACACCGCGGTCGTGCTGGTCAACCACGTCTCGTACCGGTCGGGGTTCCTCGCCGACCTGCCCGCGATCACCGAGATCGTGCACCAGGCGGGCGCGCTGCTCGTCGCCGACCTCTGCCACTCCGTCGGCGTCGTGCCGACCGAGCTCGACGCCTGGGGCGTCGACATCGCGGTCGGCTGCACCTACAAGTACCTGAACGGCGGGCCGGGGGCGCCGGCGTTCCTCTACGCCCGTGCCGACCTGCTGCCCGAGCTCGAGCAGCCGGTGCAGGGCTGGATGGGCGCGGCCGACGTGTTCGCGATGGCCGAGGGCTACGTGCCCGACGCGGGCATCCGCAAGTTCATCAGCGGCACCCCGCCCGTCGTCGGCATGCTCGCGATGCAGGACATGCTCGACGCGATCGAGGAGGCGGGCCTCCCGGCGATCCGCGAGAAGTCGCTCGCGCTCACCGACTACGCGTTCGACCTCGTGGACGCGTGGCTCGCGCCGCTCGGCGTCACGACGGCGACGCCGCGCGAGCACGAGAGCCGGGGCAGCCACGTGACGGTGCGGCACCCGCGGTTCCGCGAGGTCGTCGCGACGCTCTGGCAGGAGGGGGTGGTGCCGGACTTCCGCGGCCCCGACGCCCTGCGCATCGGCCTCTCGCCGCTCAGCACCACCTTCGACGAGGTGCGCGTCGGGGTGGCTGCGATCCGCGAGGCGCTGCAGCAGGGCTGACCCGCGCCGGGCTCAGCCTGCAGGCGCCGGCCCGGCGCTCTCGCGCACCACGAGCCGCGTCGGCACGATGCGGTCGCCCGACGGCTGCCGCCCCTCGAGCAACTCGAGCAGCACGCGCATCGAGCGGGCGCCGATCTCGCCGAAGTCCTGGTGGACGGTGGTGAGCGGCGGCCAGAACGAGCCCGACTCGTCGGTGTCGTCGAAGCCGACCACGCTGATCTCGCCCGGGATCGACCGGCCGCGCTCGTGCAGCGCGTGCATGACGCCGAGCGCCATCTGGTCGTTCGCGGCGACGACCGCGGTCACGTCGTCGCGGCTGGCGATCGCGTGGCCGAGCCGGTGGCCGGAGGCGGTCGTCCAGTCCCCCTTGAGCGGCGCCTCCGGCTCGAGGCCCGCGTCGCGCATCGTCGCGTGCCACGACGCCGACCGCCGGGTCGCCGAGTACGACGTGTCCGGACCGGCCACGTGCACGATGCGCGTGTGCCCGAGGTCGATCAGGTGCTGGGTCGCGAGGCGGGTGCCCTGCTCCTGGTCGGTGTCGACCACGACGAAGGGCTCGCCGGCGTCCGAGTCGATGATGACGACGGGCAGCCCGCTCGGGATGATCACGTCGGCGCGGTCGAGCATGTGCGCCTCGATGATGATCACCACGCCGTCGACCGCCTCTTCCTGCAGGCGGCTGAAGGCCCCGGCCACCTCGCCCTCGGTGGGCTGGGCGACGGGCATCAGCGTGATCGTGTACCCGGCGCCGGAGGCGGCGGTCACGATCGCGTCGAGGGTGCGCATGTTCCCGAGGGTCGACAGCGTGAACATGATCACGCCGACGCTGCGGAACCGACCCGTCTTGAGCGCCCGCGCCGCGCTGTTCGGCCGGTAGTCGAGCGCGGCCATCGCGTCGAGCACCTTCTGCCGCGTGCCGTCCTCGACGTTCTGCGCGCCGTTCGAGACGCGGGAGACGGTCTGCGACGAGACCCCGGCGCGTGCGGCGACGTCGGCCATCGACACCGTGCGGGTGCGAGCAGCGCGTCGAGGTGCCGACTTGATTTCGGACGGCGGAGGTGTCATGGTTGCGAGCATCCCAGATGTTTACGTAAACACACACCCTCCCGGGCAGCGTGTTCACGGCTCCTCACCCCGATGAAGTGGATGGACATGACGACGTTGTCGACACCCGCGACCCGCTCGGAGGCGACCGCACCGGCGCCCCGCAGCAGCTCGCAGATCCGTCGCGACAAGCGACGATGGACCGGCTGGGGCTTCGTGCTCCCGTTCCTCGTCGTCTTCGCGCTCGTGCTCGTGGCCCCGGTGGTCTACGCGATCTACCTGAGCCTGTTCCAGGAGCAGATGATCGGCGGCAACTCGTTCGTCGGCGCCGACAACTACCTGCGGGCCCTCACCGACCCGAACTTCTGGGACGCGCTCGGCCGCGTCGCGCTGTTCCTCGTCGTCCAGGTGCCGATCATGCTGGTCGTCGCCCTGGCCGCCGCCCTCGCGCTCGACTCGGCCCGGCTGCACTTCACGGCGTTCTTCCGCATCTCGATCTTCCTGCCCTACGCCGTGCCCGCGGTCGTCGCCGCCCTGATGTGGGGCTTCATCTACGGCAACCGCTTCGGCCTCGTCGGCAACCTCGAGGACGCCACCGGCTGGGACCTCCCCGACCTGCTCTCGCAGAGCTGGGTGCTCGCGTCGATCGGCAACATCGTCACGTGGGAGTTCGTCGGCTACAACATGCTGCTGTTCTACGCCGCCCTCCGAGTCATCTCGCCCGACCTCTACGAGGCCGCCGAGCTCGACGGCGCCGGCCCGTTCCGCATCGTCCGCAACATCAAGCTGCCCGCCATCCGCGGCGCGATCGTCATCGGGATCATCTTCTCGATCATCGGCAGCTTCCAGCTCTTCAACGAGCCGAACATCCTGCAGACGCTGGCGCCGAACGCGATCAGCACCTTCTTCACCCCGAACATGTACGCCTACAACCTGTCGTTCGCGGGCCAGCAGTTCAACTACTCCGCCGCCATCGCAATCATCATGGGCGTCCTGACGATGGTCGTCGCCTACGTGGTCCAGCTCGTCGGCACCCGGAAGGACAACTGATGTCGACCCTCACCGGATCCCCGGTCGCCGCGCCCGACGCGGGCACCCCCACCGTCACCCCGAACCGTGTCGCGACCGCCCGCAAGCGCCGCGCCGGCGCCCCGCGCGACAAGCGCAGCGTGCTGCTCACCGTCGTGATGGCCCTGCTGCTCGTCTACTCGGTGCTGCCGCTCTTCTGGCTGCTGGTGAACTCGACCAAGACGCAGGAGGCGCTGTTCAGCTCGTTCGGGCTCTGGTTCAGCGGCGACTTCGCCCTCGTCGACAACATCAGGGGCGTCTTCACCTACGGCGACGGCGAGTTCGTCCGCTGGCTCGGCAACACCCTGCTCTACGTGGTGGTGGGCGCAGGAGGCGCGACCCTGCTGGCCACGCTGGCCGGCTACGGCCTGGCCAAGTTCGACTTCCCGGGCAAGAAGGCCGTCTTCGCGGTCGTGCTGGGCGCGGTCGCCATCCCGGGCACCGCCCTCGCCGTCCCGACCTTCCTCATGTTCAGCCAGCTGGGCCTGACCAACACCCCGTGGGCGATCATCCTGCCGTCGCTGATCAGCCCCTTCGGGCTCTACCTGATCTGGACCTACGCCGTCGACTCGGTGCCGACCGAGATCCTCGAGGCCGCGCGCATGGACGGCTCGAGCGAGCTCCGCACGTTCTTCACCATCAGCCTCCGCCTCCTCAGCCCCGGTCTCATCACCGTGCTGCTCTTCTCGATCGTCGCGACCTGGAACAACTACTTCCTGCCGCTGATCATGCTGAGCGACTCGCGCTGGTACCCCCTGACGGTCGGCCTGAACCAGTGGAACGCGCAGTCGACGACCGTCGGCGGCGACCCGATCTACAACCTCGTCATCACGGGCTCGTTCCTCGCGATCATCCCGATCGTCGTGGCGTTCCTCTTCCTCCAGCGCTACTGGCAGTCCGGCCTCTCGGCCGGCGGCGTCAAGGCCTGACCCGCGTCGGCGCTGCCGACCCGCCCCTCCTCGTCCCCTCCCGCAGCACCACAGCCCCTCCCCCATGTTCCACCTCCACGATGAAGTGAAAGGCACCACCCATGTCCCGTAACCTCCCCCGCACCGCGAAGCGCGTCGTCGCCCTCGGTCTCGGCATCGCCCTCGCCGGCTCGCTCGCCGCCTGCTCGTCCGGCTCCGGAGGCGGCGCCAGCGCCGACACCGCGACCAGCGACGAGCTCGCCGCGGCCCTCGAGGAGAAGTCCTCGATCACGGTGTGGGCCTGGGCCCCCGCCGTCGAGCCCATCGCCGAGGCCTTCGAGAAGGCGCACCCCGACATCACCGTCGACGTGCAGAACGTCGGCACCGGTGCCGACCAGTACACAAAGCTGCAGAACGCGATCAAGGCCGGCAAGGGCGCCCCCGACGTCGCCCAGGTCGAGTACTTCGCCGTCCCCCAGTTCTCGCTCGGCGACTCGCTCGCCGACCTCAGCGGCTACGGCTACGGCGACCTCGAGGACGACTTCACCGCGTCGACCTGGAACTCCGTCACCGACGGCGACGCCGTCTACGCCCTGCCCCAGGACTCCGGCCCCATGGCGATGTTCTACCGCCAGGACGTCTTCGACAAGTACGGCATCGCCGTGCCGAAGACCTGGGACGAGTACCTCGCCGCGGCAGAGACGATGCACTCCGCCGACCCGAACCAGTACATCGCGGGCGACACCGGCGACGCCGGCTTCACGACCAGCATGATCTGGCAGGCCGGCGGGCACCCCTACTCGGTCGACGGCGACACCGTGTCGATCGACCTGCAGGACGAGGGCGCCAAGAAGTGGACCTCGACCTGGAACACCCTCGTCGAGAACGGCTCGCTCGCGCAGACCCCCGGCTGGACCGACGAGTGGTTCCGTGCCCTCGGCGACGGCTCGATCGCCACGATGCTGACCGGCGCCTGGATGCCCGGCAACCTCGAGGCGCAGGCCGCCGACGGCTCCGGCCAGTGGCGCGTCGCCCCGATGCCCCAGTACGAGGAGGGCGACACCGCGACCGCCGAGAACGGCGGATCGTCGATCGCCGTGATGGAGCAGTCGCAGAACAAGCTCGTCGCCGCCGAGTTCGCCAAGTTCGCCACCGCCGAGGAGGAGGGGCGCCAGATCTCGTTCGACGCCGGCGGCTTCCCGTCCACCACGGCCGACCTCACCGACCCCGCGTTCCTCGCCGAGGCCCCCGAGTACTTCGGCGGCCAGAAGATCAACGAGGTGCTCGGCCAGGCCGCGCAGGACGTGCTGCCCGACTGGCAGTACCTGCCCTTCCAGGTCTACGCGAACAGCATCTTCAGCGACAGCGCGTCGTCGGCCTACACCAACGGCACCTCGCTCGACCCGGTGCTCGAGGAGTGGGCGAAGGCCACCGCCTCGTACGGTGAGCAGCAGGGCTTCACGGTCGAGACCAAGTAGTCCCGGCACCCCGCACCACACGCACGCACGACCAGCACCACACGCATCACCAGCAGCACCGCAGCACCGCCTGACCACCGCAGCGGGGAGGCGCGACCGACGTCGCGCCTCCCCGTCGCCACGTCTCCCGCCCCCGCGCCCCACCGGAGGAACACCATCAGCAGCAGCACCGCCCCCACGAGCACGCGCTTCGTGATCGGCCCCGACCACTTCGAGCTCGACGGCGCCCCGCACCGGGTCGTCGCCGGAGCCCTCCACTACTTCCGGGTGCACCCCGACCAGTGGGCCGACCGCATCCACAAGGCCCGGCTGATGGGCCTCAACACCATCGAGACGTACGTCGCCTGGAACGCGCACTCCCCCCGCCGCGGCGACTTCGACACGAGCGCCGGGCTCGACCTCGGGCGGTTCCTCGACCTCGTGGCCGCCGAGGGGATGCACGCGATCGTGCGCCCCGGCCCCTACATCTGCGCCGAGTGGGACGGCGGCGGACTGCCCGGCTGGCTCTTCGACGACCCGGCCGTCGGAGTCCGCCGAAGCGAGCCGCTCTACCTCGCCGCGGTAGACGAGTTCCTCGAGCGCGTCTACGAGATCGTCGTGCCCCGGCAGATCGACCACGGCGGGCCGGTCGTGCTCGTCCAGATCGAGAACGAGTACGGCGCGTACGGGGACGACTCCGGGTACCTGCGGCACCTCGTCGACCTGACCCGCGCCTCCGGCGTGGTCGTGCCCCTGACGACGGTCGACCAGCCGACCGACGAGATGCTCGCGTCGGGCAGCCTGCCCGAGCTGCACAAGACCGGGAGCTTCGGGTCACGCGCGGAGGAGCGGCTCGCGACCCTGCGCCGGCACCAGCCGACCGGGCCCCTGATGTGCTCGGAGTTCTGGGACGGCTGGTTCGACCACTGGGGCGAGCACCACCACACGACACCGGTCGAGGAGGCGGCGCGCGAGCTGGACGCACTGCTGACGGCGGGCGCGTCGGTCAACATCTACATGTTCCACGGCGGCACGAACTTCGGCTTCACGAACGGCGCCAACCACAAGGGCACGTACCAGTCGCACGTGACCTCGTACGACTACGACGCTCCCCTCGACGAGGCCGGCTGGCCGACGGACAAGTTCTTCGCGTTCCGCGACGTCATCGCCCGACACGCGCCGGTGCCCGACGAGGTGCCGGCGCGGCGGTCGCCGTCCCCCGTGCTGACGACGACGTTCGACCGGAGCGTGCGCCTGGGCGACGTGGTCGGGGACGACCGCGCCGACGGTGCCTGGACGGGAAGCGACGACGTGCCCACGATGGACGCGCTCGGCAGCTACCGCGGCTTCGCCCTGCACCGCGTCGACCTGCCCGCCAGCGACGAGCCTCGCGTGCTGTCGTTCGCCGGGGTGCGCGACCGCGCCGTCGTCTCGGTCGACGGCCGTCGCGTCGGCGTCCTCCAGCGCGACCAGCACGAGCGCGCGATCACGGTGCCGCCCGGCCGCGTGCTGGAGGTGCTGGTCGAGGACCAGGGACGCGTCAACTACGGCGTCCGCATCGGCGAGGCGAAGGGCCTGATCGGGCCGGCGCTGCTCGACGGCGCCCCGCTGACCGGCTGGCGGAGCACGCCGCTCGACCTGGCGGCGGTCGTCGCGACCCTCTCCGGGGACGCGACCGGCGCCTCCTCAGAGTCGAGATCGGACACTGTCGTCAGGACACTCGACGGCCCCGTGTTCGCGCACGCGACGGTGACGCTCGACGAGCCCGCCGACCTGTTCCTCGACACGCGGTCGTGGGGCAAGGGAGTCGCGTTCGTCAACGGCTTCGCGCTCGGCCGGTACTGGACGCGCGGACCGCAGCACACCCTCTACGTGCCCGGCGAGCAGCTGCGTGCCGGCGACAACGACCTCGTCGTGTTCGAGACGGGCGCCGCGGCCGCACCGGTCGTGTCGTTCGTGGCCGACCCCGACCTCGGGCACACCGAGCAGTAGCCGTCGCTCGCGGGCCCTCCCCGCCGGGTCGTCGGCCAGGAACGCCGAGTTGCCCCGAACTGCTGCCTCCCGTCGTGCGAGGCAGCAGTTCGGGGCAACTCGCGCTCGCGTCAGCGTCAGCGTCAGCGACGACGGGCGGCGCCCGGGCGACGGAACTGGCCCGTGGCGACGAGCACCGCGACGAGCAGCACGGGCACGATCCACCCCGACCAGCCGAGGATCGTCCCCTGCACGAGGTCGATCCTCTCGCCCGCCGCGGCGAACAACAGGTACGAGCCGGCGGCGGCGTTGAACGCGCCGTGGGCCAGCGCAGCGGGCCAGACGCTCGCAGAGCGCAGCCGCAGCCACGAGAAGACCGCGCCGACGACGACGCACATGCCGGTCATCATCAGCACGGCGAGCCAGCCCGGGGTCTCGACGCCGTAGTTGTAGCCGAGCAGGATCAGAGGCGTGTGCCAGAGTCCCCAGACGGCTCCGCTGACCAGCACGGCGGGCGCAGTGCCGAGGGGCAGGAGGCGCGGCAGCAGGAAGCCCCGCCAGCCGAGCTCCTCCCCCAGCGCGGGCACGGTGTTGACGAACGCGCCGATCGGGATCGAGACGAGCTGCAGCGCGACGAGCAGGGCGATCGGCGGCAACGGACCGGGGTCGCCGAGGCCGGCGGCCGCCTGGGACACCTGCTGCTCGGTGAGCTCGCGGAAGGCCGAGAACCCGGTGACGTCGGCGGGGTAGAAGCCGAGCGCGGCGCCGATCGGCAGGGCGACGAGCACGAGCGCGACGGGCACGACGAGCGCGAGGCCGAGGTAGGCCGACAGTCGGCCCACGGGGCGCAGCGGCCACAGCCCGAGCGACCGCGGGATCGACGCCGGGCGGTCGACGAACCGGCTGACGACGAGGGCCCCGATCGCCGGTGTCGCCATCATCGCGACCGCGCAGAGGCCGAGCAGCGGGCTGGCGAGGCCGTCGCCGAGCCAGAGCGGCAGGCAGACCAGCCAGGCGAGTCCGAACGAGATCAGCACGAACGCGGCGATCGGCCACCACGAGACCCGCGGTTCGACGACGATCGAGCCGGTGGAGGCGTCGGCCGAGTCGGCAGACAGGTAGCGGTCACCGGCGACATGCGCCGCGACCGGTTGCCACTCGGCGGTCGTCGACTCGTCGAGGTCGCACGCGTCGGCGGCGAGGTCGTCGACCTGCTCACCCCCGGGCGCCGTCCAGCCGTTCGCGGGCCGCGGGGAGGAGGGGTTCGTCGTCATCGGTGCTCCGTCGGTCAGCTCGGGCCTCGTGGCAGGGTCGCCTCCATGGTCGCGTCTGCGGCGGAGCCGCACCTCCCCCGACCAGCCGACCCGTGCCTCCTCCGCTCGGCCGCCTCCTACAGCGTGGGCATCCGACAAAGAAAGAGCGGTGCTGGTTTGCACCAGCACCGCTCTTCTGTGACCGACCCGACCCTACGGTCGGGGCGCACTTACTTCTTCTTGCCAGACCGCGCCTGTGACAGGGCGCTTGCTGCCACGGACTTGGCCCGCTCACCGGAGCGGCCATCCCGCAGGATGCCGCTCGCTTGCTTGGCGACGGACGGGCTCGTCTGCTTCTTGTTGGTCATTCCAACTCCTCAGTTCGTTGCGTGGTGATCGAGACAGACCCCGTTGAGTGCTGAACGAGATCTGCCTCGAGAAGGGTCGCTAGTGCGACTTCTTCGGCTGGATACGGATCGTCTGGCGAACCGTGATGCGGATACGGCGCGTGGCCATGTCTGCATTCCTCCCCAAGCTCCGCTGACTCACACCCGGCGGCAGATTGCAAGATTGCAATCTGGCAACGCCACTCTTACGCTGAGGAAGTTCCGACCAAAGAACATCCACCGCAAGGTGGGAGCCTTGTCCCGCAGAAATCTTCTGCGGTGGCGAGGCTTTCTTGTTTTCCGTCACCGGCTTTGACTGCGGCGCAGTCAGGTCCAGTTCCGGATATTCACTATTGAGTTTTGTCGGCTGGCTGACGGGCTAGAAGTCCCAGTCCTCGTCTTCGGTGTTCTCGGCCTTGCCGATGACGTACGACGAGCCCGACCCCGAGAAGAAGTCGTGGTTCTCGTCGGCGTTGGGCGAGAGCGCCGACAGGATCGCCGGGTTCACGTCGGTCGTCTCCTTGGGGAACATCGGCTCGTAGCCGAGGTTCATCAACGCCTTGTTGGCGTTGTAGTGCAGGAACTTCTTGACGTCCTCGGTCAGGCCGACGGTGTCGTACAGATCCTGTGTGTACTGGATCTCGTTCTCGTAGAGCTCGAACAGCAGGTTGAACGTGTAGTCCTTGATCTCCTGCTTGCGCTCCTCGGAGGCGCCCTCGAGGCCCTTCTGGAACTTGTAGCCGATGTAGTACCCGTGCACGGCCTCGTCGCGGATGATGAGGCGGACCAGGTCGGCCGTGTTGGTGAGCTTCGCCCGCGACGACCAGTACATCGGCAGGTAGAAGCCGCTGTAGAACAGGAACGACTCGAGCAGGGTCGAGGCGACCTTGCGCTTCAGCGGGTCGTCGCCCGTGTAGTAGTCGAGGACGATCTGGGCCTTCTTCTGCAGGTTCGGGTTCTCGACCGACCAGCGGAAGGCGTCGTCGATCTCGGGCGTCGACGCGAGGGTCGAGAAGATCGACGAGTAGCTCTTGGCGTGCACCGACTCCATGAACGCGATGTTCGTGTAGACGGCCTCCTCGTGCGGGGTGATCGCGTCGGGGATGAGGCTGATCGCGCCGACGGTGCCCTGGATCGTGTCGAGCAGCGTCAGGCCCGTGAACACGCGCATGGTGAGCTGCTGCTCCTCGGGCGTGAGCGTGTTCCACGACTGCACGTCGTTCGACAGCGGGATCTTCTCGGGCAGCCAGAAGTTGTTGACGAGGCGGTTCCAGACCTCGACGTCCTTGTCGTCCTGGATGCGGTTCCAGTTGATCGCGCTGACCGACTTGATCAGCGGGATCGCCCTGCCGGTGGCGTGCACCGGGTCGCCGGCGACGCTGTTGATCTTGTCGGTGATGGTCATGTCGTCTCTTCCGTCGGGTGATGCCGTGGATCTCAGTTCAGGAGGCGGGGGCCGGTCGTCGAGACCGGCCCCCGCCGGTGGCCGCGAGGCCTAGAGCATGCAGTGCGCCGCAGGGGCGGCGGCCGTGAATCGCAGGAGCGGCGATGCACTGACTAGCACTACAACATGCACGAGACGCAGCCGTCGACCTCGGTGCCCTCGAGTGCCAGCTGGCGCAGACGGATGTAGTAGATCGTCTTGATGCCCTTGCGCCATGCGTAGATCTGGGCCTTGTTGATGTCGCGGGTCGTCGCGGTGTCCTTGAAGAACAGGGTCAGCGAGAGGCCCTGGTCGACGTGCTGCGTGGCCGCGGCGTAGGTGTCGATGATCTTCTCGGGGCCGATCTCGTACGCGTCGGTGTAGTACTCCAGGTTGTCGTTCGTCATGAACGGCGCCGGGTAGTAGACACGGCCGAGCTTGCCCTCCTTGCGGATCTCGATCTTCGACGCGATCGGGTGGATCGACGACGTCGAGTGGTTGATGTACGAGATCGAGCCGGTCGGCGGCACCGCCTGCAGGTTCTGGTTGTACAGGCCGTGCTGCATGACGCTGGCCTTGAGCTGACGCCAGTCGTCCTGCGTGGGGATCGCGACGCCCGACGCGGCGAAGAGGCCGGCCGCGCGCTCGGTGGCGGGCACCCACGCCTGCTCGGTGTACTTGTCGAAGAACTCGCCGGAGGCGTACTTCGAGTCCTCGAAGCCGCCGAAGGTCACGCCGCGCTCGATGGCGATGGTGTTCGAGGCACGCAGGGCGTGGAACAGCACCGTGTAGAAGTAGATGTTCGTGAAGTCGATCGCTTCTTCGCTGCCGTAGTGCACGCGCTCACGAGCGAGGTAGCCGTGCAGGTTCATCTGGCCGAGGCCGATGGCGTGCGACTGGTCGTTGCCGACCTCGATCGAGCGGACCGACTGGATGTGGCTCATGTCGCTGACCGCGCTGAGGCCGCGGATCGCGGTCTCGACGGTCTTGCCGAAGTCGGGGGCGTCCATCGAGAGCGCGATGTTCATCGAGCCCAGGTTGCACGAGATGTCCTTGCCGATCTCGTTGTACGACAGGTCTTCGTTGAACGTGGTCGGGGTGTTGACCTGCAGGATCTCCGAGCACAGGTTCGACATGTTGATGCGGCCCTTGATCGGGTTCGCCTTGTTGACCGTGTCCTCGAAGACGATGTAGGGGTAGCCCGACTCGAACTGGATCTCGGCGATCGTCTGGAAGAAGTCGCGCGCCTTGATCTTGGTCTTCTTGATGCGGCCGTCGGCCACCATCTCGCGGTACTTCTCGCTGACCGGCACGTCGCCGAAGGGGATGCCGTAGACCTTCTCGACGTCGTACGGCGAGAAGAGGTACATGTCCTCGTTGTTCTTGGCGAGCTCGAACGTGATGTCGGGCACGACGACGCCGAGGGACAGCGTCTTGATGCGGATCTTCTCGTCGGCGTTCTCGCGCTTGGTGTCGAGGAACCGCATGATGTCGGGGTGGTGCGCGCTCAGGTACACGGCGCCGGCACCCTGGCGGGCACCCAGCTGGTTCGCGTAGCTGAAGCTGTCTTCCAGCAGCTTCATGACGGGGATGATGCCCGACGACTGGTTCTCGATCTGCTTGATCGGTGCGCCGGCCTCGCGGATGTTCGAGAGCGAGAGGGCGACGCCGCCGCCGCGCTTCGACAGCTGCAGCGACGAGTTGATGCCGCGCGAGATCGACTCCATGTTGTCCTCGATGCGCAGCAGGAAGCAGCTGACGAGCTCGCCTCGCTGGGCCTTCGCGGTGTTGAGGAACGTGGGGGTGGCTGGCTGGAAGCGGCCGCCGATGATCTCCTCGACGAGGTCGATCGCGAGCTGCTCGTCGCCCTGGGCCAGGCCGAGGGCGGTCATGACGACCCGGTCCTCGAAGCGCTCGAGGTAGCGCTTGCCGTCGAACGTCTTGAGCGTGTACGAGGTGTAGTACTTGAACGCGCCGAGGAAGGTCTGGAAGCGGAACTTCTTCGAGTACGCGAGGTCGTTCAGGCGCTCGATGAAGGCGAAGTCGTACTGCTCGATGGTCGCGAGCTCGTAGTACTCGTTCTCGACGAGGTAGTCGAGGCGCTCACGCAGGTTGTGGAAGAAGACCGTGTTCTGGTTGACGTGCTGCAGGAAGTACTGCTTCGCCGCCTCGCGGTCCTTGTCGAACTGGATCTCGCCCGACGGTCCGTACAGGTTGAGCATCGCGTTGAGCGAGTGGTAGTCCATGCCCATGCCCTGCCCGGGTGCTGCGATCACTTCGAGATCGTCGACTGCTGCGTCCAAAATTCTTCCAATCCGTTCTGTACTGCTGAGACGTCGTCCGGGGTGCCGAAGACCTCGAACCTGTAGAGCAGGGGCACGTCGCACTTGGCGGCGACGATGTCGCCGGCCAGGCAGTACCCCTCTCCGAAGTTGGTGTTGCCCGCCGCGACCACGCCTCGGATGAGGCTGCGGTTGCCCTCGTCGTTGAGGAACCGGATGACCTGCTTCGGGACGGCGCCTCTGCCCTCGCCGCCGCCGTAGGTCGGCAGCACGAGGACGAAGGGGTCACGGGCGTGGAGCGGGGCGTCGGAGGGGAAGAGCGGGATCCGCTCGGCCGGCACCCCGAGCTTCTCGACGAAACGGTGCGTGTTCCCCGAGACGCTCGAGAAGTAGATGAGATGGGTCACGGTGACGACCGCCTCCTCTGCTCGTGGTGCTGTGCCTCCGGCGACGGGAGCGGGCCGCGGCCCGGCCCCGTCACGAGGAGGCGCGGGTCAGGAGACGCGGGCCGCGAGGCCGGCGATCTTGTCGGGACGGAAGCCGCTCCAGTGGTCGTCGTCGGCGATGACGACGGGCGCCTGCAGGTAGCCGAGCGCCTTGACGGTCTCGAGCGCGGCGTCGTCGGCGGTGACGTCGAGGACTTCGTACTCGATGCCCTTGTTGTCGAGGGCGCGGTAGGTGGCCGTGCACTGGACGCAGGACGGCTTGGTGTAGACGGTGATGGCCATGGTGATCCCCTGTGGTTGCTCTGGTGTGGTCGTGCTGGTGGCGAGGTTGCGGTGGTCTCTGGTGGCCTGGACACGGTGTGCCCTGGCCGACCACTCGATACTACATCTAGTGGCCGACACTGGCGCCTGCAACTAGATGCGGTGTTACAGGCGTGTAGTTCCGAGACGGGAGTTCTCCACAGGAGTTCCCCCAAGTTCTGCACAGATCTGGCGGAGTTGCCCCCAGGATCAGGCGGTTGTGCACATGTTCGTCCCCACCTCCGACATCGGCGCGGGGTCGTCCCCACTTCGGGGCCACGGCGTGTCGCGGCGTGTCGGGAGGGGACTGCCGGAGTCCCCCGCGCCTCCGTAGACTCGACCTCTCGTGAGCACCTATTCCTCCCTCCTGAAGACCCCCGGCGTCGGGCGCATCATCGCGGCCCAGCTGACCGCGCGGTTCCCCTTCGGGATGCTCTCGCTCGCGTTCCTGCTGCACGTCGAGCACGTGCACCACTCCTACGCGGCAGCCGGGCTCGTGCTCGCCGCGACGAGCATCGGCCAGGCGATCTCCGGGCCGCTCACCAGCCGCTGGATGGGCCGGTGGGGCATGCGCCCGGTGCTGCTGCTGACGCTCAGCGTCTGCCTCGTGACGATGCTCGCCTTCACCGCGTACGACTTCTCGGTGCCCGCCTTCATGGCGCTCGGCTTCGTGACGGGGCTCAGCGTGCCGCCCGTGCAGCCCGCCGTCCGCACCATCTACCCCAAGATGGTCAACTCGTCGCAGCTGACCCCCCTGTTCTCGCTCGACGCCTCCGCCCAGGAGATCATCTGGGTCGCCGGCCCGGTCATCACCACGTTCGTCGGCACGCAGGTCGGCACCCGCGAGGCGATCTGGCTGGCCGCGCTGTTCCTCGTCGGGGGCGGCATCTGGTTCATCGCCTCGCCCGAGGTCGGCCGGGTGCGCATCCCGCGCAGCAAGCGCTCGTTCGGCAAGGTGCTCGCGCGGCCCACCGTCCTCCTCGCCACCGTCGCCGGCTTCCTCCTGATCGGCGCGTGCGCCGCCGTCGAGGCCGGCGTCGTGGCGCTGTTCGGCGAGGGCAGCGCCGACTCCGGCATCGCCCTGGCCGTCTTCGCTGCAGGGTCGCTCGTCGGCGGCCTCGCCCTCGGGCACGTGCCGGTCGGCCCCTGGGCGCTCGGCCGCCGCCTGGCGATCGTCTTCGTCGGCATGGTGCTCGCGATCTTCGCCACCGGGCTCCTGCCGATCAGCGGTGCCCTGCTCGTCGCCGGCGTCGGCATCGCGCCCGCCCTCGCCGTGATGTTCGCCATCGTCTCGTCGAGCGTGAAGTTCAGCGACACGGCCGAGGCCTACGGCTGGGCGGGCACCGGCCAGCTGATCGGCTCGGCCCTCGGCTCCGCGATCGCCGGCTTCTGGATCGACCGCATCGGCGGCCAGGGCGGCCTCGTCGTCGCCGCGGCCTTCGCCTTCGTCGGGGTCGTCGTGGGGCTCGTGTTCCATCGTGCCCTGCCCGACCTCCGCGGCCGCGACGCGAGCCCGCTGCCCGACACCGAGCCGGTCCCCGTCCAGGCGAGCTGACCCGCGCGTCCCGGCCCGCGCCTCCTTCTCGTCGCCCGGCCCGCGCCTCCTTCTGGTCCCCGGCCTGCGCCTCCTCGGCCCGGTCGTGACCGCGGATGGGAGGATCGGGACATGTCCGACATCACCGTCCCGTCCGTCGCGCTCTCCGACGGAGCCCGCATCCCCCAGCTCGGCCTCGGCGTGTACAAGGTCGCCGACGACGAGGCACGCACCGTCGTCGCCACCGCGCTCGAGCTCGGGTACCGCCACGTCGACACGGCGTCGTTCTACGGCAACGAGGTCGGCGTGGGGCAGGCGCTGCGTGCTTCAGACGTGCCGCGGGACGAGGTCTTCGTCACGACCAAGGTGTGGAACACCGAGCAGGGCTTCGACGAGACGCTGCGCGCGTTCGACGCGAGCCTCGAGCGGCTCGGCACCGACCACGTCGAGCTCTACCTGATCCACTGGCCCGCCCCCACACAGGACAAGTACGTCGAGACCTGGCGGGCCCTGGAGCGCATCGCCGAGGAGGGGCGGGCACGGTCGATCGGCGTCAGCAACTTCCAGGTGCACCACCTCGAGCGCCTGCTCGGCGAGACGAGCGTCGTGCCGGTCATCGACCAGGTCGAGGCGCACCCGTGGCTGCAGCAGCACGAGCTGCGCGACTTCTGCGCCGCCCGCGGCATCGCCGTCGAGGCCTGGTCGCCGCTGGCCCGAGGTCGCGTGCTCGACGATGCGTTGATCGGCCGGATCGCGGCGAAGCACGGCGTCGAGCCCGCGCAGGCGGTGATCCGATGGCACCTGCAGCAGGGGCTCGTGGTGATCCCCAAGACCGTGAACGCACGGCGGCTGGCGTCGAACCTCGACGTGTTCGGCTTCGAGCTCGACGAGGACGACCTCGCCGCGATCGCCGCCCTCGACAGCGGCGAGCGCTCCGGCTCGCACCCCGACCAGGTCGGCTGACCCCTCCCCCCTCCCCCCTCCCCCCTCCCTCCCTCCCTCCCTCCCTCCCTCCCTCGAGTCGGCGGGTTCCCGTCATGTGCGGCGGGTCCCTGTCACCTCCGGCGGGCTCCCGTCACGTGCGGCGGGTTCCCGTGCCCGCCGGCGGGCCGTCTCTGACCCGCCGCGGGCGACGAGAACCCGCCGACATCGAGCGGCAGCACGAGGAGGCGCGGGTCGAGGGGCGCGCCCCGCTCGCGTACCGTGGTGGGCGCACATCTCGAGCAAGGAGCACCCATGACGATCGTCGCCGCCGCTGACGGATCCGCCCTCGGCAACCCAGGGCCCGCCGGCTGGGCCTGGTACGTCGACGACGACCGCTGGGCCGCGGGCGGCTGGCCCCGCGCGACGAACAACCAGGGCGAGCTCACCGCGGTGCTCGAGCTGCTGCGCGCCACAGCCGACGCCGGCGAGCCGGTGCACATCCTCTGCGACAGCCAGTACACGATCAAGGCCTGCACCGAGTGGATGCCCGGCTGGAAGCGCAAGGGCTGGCGCAAGGCCGACGGAAAGCCCGTGCTGAACGTCGAGATCCTCAAGGAGCTCGACGACGCGCTCGCGGGGCGGAAGGTCACCTTCGAGTGGGTCAGGGGCCACGTCGGACACGAGATGAACGAGGCGGCCGACGTCCGCGCCCGAGGTGCCGCCACCGCGTTCCAGAACCGCACCGACGTGCCCGCCGGCCCCGGCTGGCCCGGCGCCCCCGTCGCGACGACGTCGCCGGTCGCGGCGCCGCCCGAGCCGCCCGCCACCCTCTTCTAGGCCGCCCGCACGGCACTGCACAAGGGCAGCGCAGCCCAGTGCAGCAGCGCGCTACATCGAGGGGTGCGTGCTGGACAGCCCGCCGTCGACGACGAACTGCGCGCCGGTCGAGAACGCGGAGTCGTCCGAGGCGAGGTGCAGGGCGAGCCCGGCCACCTCCTCCGGCATGGCCAGGCGACCTCGGGGGCTCATCGTGCGGAACGCGTCGAGCAGGGCGGGTTGCGCCTCGACCTGGCGGCGGAACAGCGCCGTGTCGGTCGGGCCGGGGTGCAGGGAGTTGATGCGGATGTCCCAGCCCTCCTGGGCGGCGTGGGCTGCGCTCGAGCGGGTGAGGCCCACGAGGGCGTGCTTGCTCGCGGTGTAGGCAGCGTCGTCGCCGAAGCCGAGGAAAGACGTGGCCGGCGCGAGGTTGATGATCGAGCCGCCCGAGCGCTCGGGGTTGGCGCGCATCTGCTCGATCGCGAAGCGCGTGCCGAGCATGACGCCCGTGACGTTGACCGCGAAGACCCTGTTCCAGCTCTCGAGCTGGGTCACGTCGATCGACTGGCCCGAGACGATGCCCGCGTTGTTGACCAGCACGTCGAGGTGCCCGTAGTGGTCGGCCACCCTGTCCATCACGCGCTTCCAGTCGCCGCCGTTGGCGACGTCGTGCTGGATGAACTCGGCACCCGCCTCGGCCGCGACGGCCGAGCCGTCGAGGATGTCGGTCGCGACGACCTGCGCGCCCTCGTCGGCGAACCGGCGGACGATGGCCTCGCCGATGCCCGAGGCAGCTCCCGTGACGATCGCGACTTTTCCGGACAGGCGAGACATGGGTCCTCCTCGGGGAGCTCGGCGACGGGTCGCCGGGGGCGGTGCGCCGGAGGATCGCTCCGGGGTGACGGTGTGACGGTGTGACGGGCTGCCGGGGTCGGTCGGGCCGCCGACAACGTTACTCCTCGACGACCATGCCCCCGGTGCCGCCGCCCCCGGCGCGCTCGGAGGCCGGGCCGACGGCGGTGACCGTGACCACCGCCTCCCCCCGCTCGTCGCTCGACGCGAGGTCGACGACTGCCGAGATGCCGAAGTCGTGGTCGCCGTCGGGGTCGGCGAGGATCTGCCGCACCCGCCAGACGGTCGGCAGCTGCTCGATCTGCAGCATGTGCGGCCCTCGCGCGTCGGTGTCGGTGCCGATCGTGTCGTACTCGTCGAAGTAGCGGTCGAGCGCCTGGCCCCAGCGATCGGTGTCCCAGCCCGAGGAGGCGTCGAGCTGACCCAGCCCCTCGGCGTCGTCGCGGGCCATCAGCTGCACCCTGCGGAACATCTCGTTGCGGACAGCGATGCGGAACGCGCGGTCGTTCGCCGTGAAGCGGCGGAGCACCGGGGGCACGATCTCGTCGTGCGCCTCGACCTCGCGGGGGTTCAGCATCTCCTCCCACTCGTCGAGCAGGCTCGAGTCGACCTGGCGCACCAGCTCGCCGAGCCACTCGATCAGGTCGGCGAGCTCGTCGGTCTTGGCCTCGTCGGGCACCGTCTGGCGCAGGGCCCGGAACGCGTCGGAGAGGTACCGCAGCACCAGGCCCTCGGAGCGGGCCAGGCCGTAGAAGGCCACGTAGTCGCCGAAGGTCATCGCGCGCTCGTAGAGGTCGCGCACGACCGACTTCGGGCTGAGGGCGAAGTCGCCGATCCACGGCTGTGACGCGGCGTACGTCTCGAACAGCGCCGTCAGCAGCTCGTCGAGCGGCTTCGGCCAGGTGACGTGCTCGAGCAGCTCCATCCGCTGGTCGTACTCGACGCCCTCGCGCTTCATCTCGGCCACGGCCTCGCCGCGGGCCTTGAACTGCTGCTGCGAGAGGATCGGGCGCGGGTCGTCGAGGGTCGCCTCGACCACCGAGACCACGTCGAGCGCGTAGCTCGGCGATCCTTGGTCCAGCACGTCGAACGTCGCCAGCGCGAACGGCGAGAGCGGCTGGTTCAGGGCGAAGTTCGCCTGGAGGTCGACCGTCAGGCGGATGGTGGGCGCACCTCCGTCGGGGCTCTCCTCCTGCACCACGACCTCGGCGGTGCGGAGCGTGCGGTAGATCGAGATCGCCTGCCGGGCCATGGCGTACTGCGCGGCACGGGGCTCGTGGTTGTCGAAGACGAGCGAGCGCACGTTCGCGAAGACGTCGCCCCCGCGGCCGATGACGTTGAGGAGCATGGCGTGCGTGATCTGCATGTGCGACACCAGCGCCTCCGGCTCGGCGGCGATCAGCTTGTGGAAGCTCGGCTCGCCCCACGAGACGAAGCCCTCGGGTGCTTTCTTGCGGACGATCTTGCGCTTCTTCTTCGGGTCGTCGCCCGCCTTCTCGATCGCCTTGAGGTTGTCGATCTCGTGCTCGGGCGCCTGCAGCACCACGGTGCCCGAGGTGTCGTAGCCGGCTCGGCCCGCTCGGCCCGCGACCTGGTGGAACTCGCGCGCCGTGAGCTGCCGCATCCGGGTGCCGTCGAACTTCGTCAGCGCCGTCAGCAGGACGGTGCGGATCGGCACGTTGATGCCCACGCCGAGGGTGTCGGTGCCGCAGATGACGCGCAGCAGCCCGCGCTGGGCCAGCTGCTCGACGAGGCGCCGGTACTTGGGCAGCATGCCCGCGTGGTGCACGCCGATGCCCGAGCGCACCAGGCGGCTGAGGGTCTTGCCGAAGCCGGTGCTGAAGCGGAACCCGCCGATCAGCTCGGCGATCTCGTCGCGCTGCTCACGGCTGGCGACCTTGATGCTCGACAGCGCCTGGGCACGCTCGAGCGCGGCGGCCTGCGAGAAGTGCACGACGTAGACGGGGGCCTCGCCGGTCGACAGCAGCTCCTCGACGGTCTCCTGCACGGGGGTCTGCGCGTACGAGTAGTGCAGCGGCACCGGGCGCTCGACGCCGGTCACCCGGGCGACGGGCCGACCGGTGCGGCGCGCGAGGTCGTCGACGAGGCGCGTCACGTCGCCGAGCGTCGCCGACATGAGGAGGAACTGCGCCCGGTCGAGCAGCAGCAGCGGCACCTGCCAGGCCCAGCCGCGCGACTGGTCGCCGTAGAAGTGGAACTCGTCCATCACGACCTGGTCGACGTCGGCGTCCGAGCCGTGGCGCAGCGCCAGGTTCGCCAGGATCTCGGCCGTGCAGCAGATCATCGGCGCGTCGGAGTTCACCGACGAGTCGCCCGTGACCATGCCGACGGCCTCTGGCCCGAACAGCTCGACCAGGGCGAAGAACTTCTCGCTGACCAGGGCCTTGATGGGCGCCGTGTAGTACGTCCGCTTTCCCTGGGAGAGGGCGACGAAGTGCGCGCCCGCGGCAACGAGCGACTTGCCGGTGCCCGTCGGGGTGCTGAGCACGACCGAGGCGCCGGAGACGAGCTCCATCATCGCCTCGTCCTGTGCGGGGTACAGCGGCAGGCCCCGGCCCTCTGCCCACTCCGCGAAGTCGGCGTAGGCCGCGTCCTGGTCGTACGACTCGGGCCCCGGGCGCTCGGGCAGCAGGACGGACAGCGGTGCAGAGGGAGCGGGCGACATGATGTGTCGATCCTGCCCCATGCCGCCGACAGCGACGCCAGGCGGGCCGGAGGCGGTCGATGCGGCGCCCCGGTCGGCGCGGGCCCGCTGGGACGGGGCCCCGGAGACAGCACACGCCCCCGGGCCGAGCAGGGCTCGGCCGGAGGCGTGCGGCGCGCCCTCGGACGAGGCCGGGCGGGATCGGATCAGGAGACCACGCTCGGTCGCACGTCGACGATGACGGGCGCGATGTGCCCCGGTAACCAGCCGGTGAGCACATTGCACCATAGCTCGCGTCCACCCGGGCAAGTGGGGTGATCGACGGGTGATTCATGCGTTCGACTAGAGATCCGACAGGAACTGGACAGCCCACCGACCCCGAGGCTCGACCGCAGCCCACGACCTAAGACCGCGACCTCAGAGCGCGACCTCCGGATCGACCCGCAGGTCGTGCACGTCGTCCAGCACGGCAGGCCGCAGGTCCCGGAGCACGGCCACGGCGTCGTCGTCCCCGAACGACCCGGTGAGGGACACCGCCCCGTCCTCGAGCCGGACCACCCAGCCGCCGGCCGAGGCGTCCGCGAGCACGTCCGCGCCGAGGGCCCGGCCGACCACGGGGCAGGCGGGCGCGGCCGTCCCGCACGGGGCGTAGGTCTCGACGTCCTCCGGCGCGACGAAGCGCAGGTCGTAGTAGGCGTCGGGCACGTCGCCGGTGACCGACCCGTCGTCGTGCACGACCTCGTCGCCCGGCGACACGTACGAGTACGCGAGGTCTGCGTACTCCCCCGGCAGGGTCACGCTGCGGAGCAGGTACCCGGGCAGGGGCGAGGCCGGCGACGTGGCCGGCACCAGCACGGGCCCCGTCCAGGCCGCGTCGAACCCCGCCTGCTCACGGGAGGCGCGGAGCCCGCCGACTGCCAGGGTCACCAGGACGGCCACGAGGCCGACCGCGACGACGTACCCGACCCAGCGGGCACGCACGACGCCGGTCGCCGCGGCAGGCACGCTCCAGAGGAGCGGCAGGAGGACCCAGGCGAGCGGCCTGACCCCCACGAGCTCGATCACCGGGGCGGCGACCGAGCCGATCACCCCCACGCCGAAGGCCAGGAGGAGGAGGCCGAGGCCCGCGGAGAACAGCCCGGAGAACCGGGGGCCGCGTCGACGACGTCGGACGGCGAACAGGACGACGAGCGCGGCGACGAGACAGCCCAGGAAGACGCCTGCCGCCACCCCGAGCACGAGGGCGCCGAGGCCCTCGAAGCCGGTCTCGTCACCGGAGGCGACCGCGCCGACGACCAGGACCACGAGCAGGGCCGTGGCGCACCCGGCGGCGAGCCCGCCCGCGACCGCGACCAGCGAGCGGCGCACGGTCAACCTCGGTCGGTCGTCGTCGGACATGTGCGGCCCCCGTCGCTGTGGTCCCGGGGATGTTAGCGCAGCGGGACGTCAGCGCAGCGGGACGTGCCCGCCGAGCGTGTCGTCGACCTGCTCCACAGCGCCCTCGAGGGCGGCGTCGTCCGCAGCCGAGCCGGCATGCTCCTCGACGGTCGCCGGGTCGTCGCCGTGCACTGCGGCGGCGTCGTGGCGGGGGTCGACGTCGTGGTCTGCGGGATCGTGGGCCTGGGTGTCGCTCATGGGGCGCCTCCTCGTGTCGTCTGCCGCCGCGAGGGCGGCCAGGGGACCGGACGGCCCCGTCCCGCACGACCGTACCCGCGCCTCCGTCGCGCACGTCCAGCGCCGACCGCGCACGCCAAGCGCCGACACGGTAGACAGAGAGGAGGCGCAGCGAGCGCCCACCCGATCCAGGAAGAGTGCAGACGATGTCGTCATCCACCCCGTCCCCCACAGCCCTCCGCGTCGCCGTCACCGGAGGCAGCGGCAAGCTCGGCCGCGCCGTCGTCCGCGACCTCGCCGACCACGGCTGGGAGGTCGTGCTGCTCGACCGCGTGCCGAGCCCCGACCCGGTCGAGGGCGTCACCTACGTGCAGGTCGACCTGTCCGACTACGGCCAGGTGCTGCAGGCGCTCACGCACGTCGACGACCGCTACGACTCGATCGACGCCGTCGTCCACCTCGGCGCGATCCCGGCTCCCGGCCTCGTGCCGAACGCGACGCTGTTCCACAACAACGTCACCGGCAGCTACAACGTGTTCGCCGCCGCGCGCGCCGCCCACATCCGCAACGTCGTCTGGGCCTCGAGCGAGACGCTGCTCGGCATCCCCTTCGACCTCGACCCGCCCTACCTGCCCCTCGACGAGGAGTACGCGGTCCGGCCCGAGTCGTCGTACTCGCTCGGCAAGGCCCTCGACGAGGAGATGGCCCGGCACTTCACCCGCTGGGACCGCCAGCTCAAGATGATCGGTCTCCGCTTCTCGAACGTCATGGACGACGGCGACTACTCCGAGTACCCGTGGGACGAGACGCCCGAGAAGAAGACCTTCAACCTCTTCTCCTACATCGACGCCCGCGACGGCGCGCAGGCCGTCCGCAAGGCCCTCGAGAGCGACCTCGTCGGCTTCGAGGCGTTCATCATCGCCGCGACCGACACCGTCATGAACACGCCCACCGCCGTGCTCGCGGACCAGTTCTGGCCGACCGTCGAGCGCCGCGCCGCCGTCGAGGGCACCGACTCGCTGCTGAGCAGCGACAAGGCCCGCGACCTGCTCGGCTTCGTCCCCGAGTACAGCTGGCGCACCTGGGGCGACCGGGTCGGCAAGCAGGAGGCGGCAGCCGCGGACGAGACCGGCGACGACGACCTGTAGCCCGTGACGGGTCGCCTCAGCAGAAGTCCTTGAGGGTCGACGTGCTGCGGATGACGTCGATCGTGCCGTCGGTGCTGTGGACGGAAGCCCCGTGCGGGCTCCACTCGCCGTCGGAGATCTGCTCGGTGCGGTCGAGGTCGTAGACGATGCCGAGGCTGCGCTCGGGTCCGGGCGAGAAGTCGTCCTTGACCGTCGCGTCCGTCTCGGCGTCGAGCGTCGCGACCGGGTCGCCGACGGCGAGGCCCCCGGTGGTCTCGATGCGGACGCTTCTGCCCTCCGGGGTCTCGATCGCGGCGTCTCGGGCCGTGAACGTCAGCGTCCCCTCGTCGGTGTAGAGGTCGGGAGTCCCGATGTGCGTCGCCGTGCCCCAGCCCCAGCGGGTCTGCGCGGGACGGCAGTGGCTGTCCTCGAGGCCGTCCGACCGGGGCTCGCCGAGCACACGGGTGAGCAGGGCCACGGCGTCGTCGAGGGGAACGGCCGCCACGTCGAGGGCCGCCAGCTCGGACTCCCCTCGACGGAGCGACAGCCCGGCGGACGTGACGACGATCGTGTCGACCGAGGCGAGCTCGTCGACCTCCTCCGGCGCGGGAGTCGACGTGCTCGTCGGATCGGACGAGGGACTCGCGGTCACCGTCACCGTGGGAGCCTCCCCGACCGTGCTCCCCCCGGCACACCCCGCCACCGACAACACCAGCGCAGCGGCCACGACCGCGATCCCCCCGAACGACCTCATGACCGAGACGCTACCTGCCGTGGCGTCGCCCCGACATCACAGATCGGCAACGACTGTCGTCGGCACGGCCGTCCCTGCCCGCACGCGTGCCGACGCCCTCCTCAGGCGCGCAGCATCCCCGTCGTCACGAGCTCGCGCACCTGCGGCAGCAGCTCGCTCGTGAGCGCGGCCTCGTCGGCCTCGAGCAGGTGGGCGAGCGCGCCGACGATCGCGCCGACGCTCAGCTCGCCGTCGCAGGCGCCCACCAGCGCCGAGAGGGCCGTGCCCGACTCGACCGACCGGGCGAAGCCGCCTCCTTGCCTCAGGGTGATGACCGTGGGGTCGTCGTTGCCCGGCCAGTAGTGCCGCTCCTCGGTGACGTCGCCGGCGACCGTGAGGCGGGCTGCGAGCAGGGCGTCGTCGCCGAGGGGGCGCAGCAGGTCGAGGGCGTCGAGCGTCGCCCCGAGATGGCGACCCAGGCCGACGTCGTTCGAACCCAGGCGCCCGAGGAGGCGCTCCGTGCGCACCACGGGCTCGGTCGTCGGATCGTGCGGTCGCCGGAGCGTGACGTAGCCGAAGCCGACCTCGACGACGCCCCGCTGCTCGAAGTCGCCGAGCCAGGCCTCGTAGAGCCGCTCGAAGTCGGCGCTGCCGCCGCGGGTGCCGCCGTCGCGGATCCAGGTCTCGGCGTAGGCCGTCGGGTCCTGCAGCTCGCGCTCGACCACCCACACGTCGAGCGGGACGTCGCCACGGGCGACCCAGTCGGCGACGGAGTAGGCGCCGCGCTTGCCCGGTGCCGCGTCCGCGCCTCCCGTCTCCCAGTTTCCGAGCAGCTGGGCGACGCCTCCCGGCGACAGGTGCGAGCCGACCTGCGCCACGACCGACGCGACGAGGTCGTCGCCGACCATCCCGCCGTCGCGGTACTCGTACTCGGGCACGCCCTCGACCCGGGGCGTGATGACGAACGGCGGGTTGGAGACGACATGGTCGAAGAGCTCGCCCTCGACGGGCTCGAACAGGCTGCCGAGCCGGAACTCGATGCCGTCGACCAGGTTGAGGGCGGCGTTGAAGGCCGCGAAGTCGAGGGCGCGCTGCGAGATGTCGGTCGCGACGACCCGGCGGGCGTGCCGAGCGACGTGCAGCGCCTGGATGCCGCAGCCGGTGCCGAGGTCGAGGGCGCTGTCGACCGTCCGCGGGATCATCAGCCCGGCCAACGTGGCCGACGCGCCGCCGATGCCGAGCACGTGGTCCTCACGGAGCGCACCGCCGAGGGCGAGCTCGCCGAGGTCGGAGGCGATCCACCAGCTGGCCTCGCCCGACGCGTCGACGAAGGCGTACGGACGCAGGTCGACCAGCGCGTGCACCTCGTCGCCGACGACCTCGAGCAGGCCGAGGCTCACGGCACCGTCCGCGCCCAGGGTCGGGAGCGCCGCCTCCACGTCGGCGACCGGCTGGTCCAGGCCCAGGATGAACAGCGAGGCCAGCGTCGCTGCCGGCCGGAGGGCCGGCACGCGGGAGGCGCTCCTCACGAGCGCGCGACGCGCGGCCACCCGCTCGCCCCGGAAGAGCGCCGCACCGGCGCTCGCACCCCAGGCGTCGGGCCCGGTCAGCCGGTCGACCGTGAAGTCGGAGGACGCGAGGTCGGCCCGGAGGCGCGCGAGCAGGTCGGGGTCACGGGAGTCGAGGGGCACGCCTCCATCTTCGCGGACGCGCGGGGCGTTCCCGGCCGAGGGCGGGTGTTCTGGGTCGAGGGCGGGTCGCCGAGGACCCGCCCTCGACCCGGATGACCAGCCCTCGAGCATCACGAGCTGCGGAGGACGGCGGGGAGCTCCGCTGCGGGAACGACGAAGGCCCTCCCGCGCGGGAGGGCCTTCGTGGTGATGCGGTTCTGGTGATGCTGTACTGGTGATGGCGTACTGGTGATGCCGTACTGGTGGAGCTAAGGGGATTCGAACCCCTGACCTTCTCATTGCGAACGAGACGCGCTACCAACTGCGCCATAGCCCCAGGACCTGCTCGGCAACGATAGCACCCGAGGAGGCGCCGGTCCGAATCGACGCGACGCCCGCCTCCTCGAGGCGGTTCAGACCGCGCGTCGGCGCTCGAGCGCCTCGTCGAGGCGGAAGCTCGGCTCGCCCAGGTCGTCGACGATGCCCATGCGCGCGAAGCGGCTGGGGGCGGCCGGGGGCGTCGGCGAGGCAGCGGCAGCAGCCGCCGGCTGGGCGGCGGGCGACTGCGGTCGTGCTGACGTCGGGGCGACCCGGGGCGCCGACAGGGCGGCCTCGGCCCGGGCGGCCTCGCGGAGTGCCTGGTGCTGAGCCAGCTGGGACTCCCTCAGCGCCTGGACGGATCTCTCCGACTGACGTCGCAGGTCGTCCGCGGGCGACTCTGCGGCGGGGGACGACTCGCCTGCCGTGTCGGCGGGCCGTACGGCAGTCCGTGCAGCAGGTCGCTGGCGACCTCGTCGCAGGTACAAGGGGGGCGGCACGGGGACCGGGGTCCATTCCCGCGACTCCTGCTCGACCTCGACCTCAGGGTCGGCGAGCGACGACGAGAAGTCCCTGAGCGGCTGGCCCACGCGCGGGGCGGTGGCGACCTGACGCCGCGCCCTGGCACGGGACACCGCCGCGAGCTGGGCGAGCATCGCGACCGCTCCGGCCCCGAAGGCGAGCCCGGCGACGGAGGCGACCCAGAACGAGGTGGCAGCGCCGGCGACGATCGCGACGACGCCGAGGACGAGCACGACGGTCGAGACGAGCCGGGAGCGACGGAGGCGGCGGGCGGCCAGCGCGGGATCGTGGTCGGCGGCGCGGAGCACGGGTGCCGCCGCGGCGAGCTCACGGGTGACGGCACGCTGGCGGGCGGCCTCGTGGGCCCGGCGGAGAGCCTCCCGCTTCGCCTCCTCGCGGGCCAGGATGCGCTGGGCGTCCGCGACGGACCTGGCGTTCGCCTCGATGCGCACCTCCTCGGGCAGCTCGGCGGTCTGCGCGAGGATGCGGAGGGTCTGCTGCAGGCGGACCGCGTTGCGCTCGGTCGCGAGGTACTCGCGGCGGCGCTGCCAGGTGGGCACGAGGTAGACCAGCCAGAGCACGGCGACGAGCGCCAGCACGAGGCCCCCGCCCCACGACCCGATGTCCATGCTGACGAGGGTATGAGCGGACGCACGGCGCGTCGGCCATGTCGCGGGGTGTGTCTCCCCCAGATGCGCGCGGATCCGAGCCTGCTCCGAGCCGGATGCGGCCCGGGGCCGACTAGAGCGGAAGCTGTCGCTCGGCCTCGGCGAGCGCCTCGGGGGGCACGCTGCCCTGACCGGCCGGGACCGTGCCCGACCGCCAGCGGTGCAGGACGCCCTCGGGCACCTCCTCGGCCACCAGGGCGAAGCAGAAGTGGTCGCGCCACATGCCGTTGATGTGGATGTAGCGGCGCCGGAGCCCCTCGTAGCGGAAGCCGAGCTTCTCGACCACGCGAAGGCTGGGGCCGTTCTCCGGGCGGATGCAGATCTCCATCCGGTGCAGGCCGAGGGCACGGAAGCAGTGGTCGGTGGCCAGGGCGACCGCGATCGGGGTCGCGTCGTTGCCGGCCGCCGACTGGGTCACCCAGTAGCCGATGGTCGCCGAGCCGAGCGAGCCGTAGGTGATGCCGCTGACGTTGAGCTGGCCGACGAAGCGACCGTCGAGCTCGATCGCGAAGGGCAGGCCGAGGCCGGCACGGGCGTTGACCTGCAGGGAACGGATGCTGCCGCGGACGTCGTGGCTCGTGAACCCGTTCGGGTTCGTGGCCTCCCACTGGCGCAGCCACGAGCGGTTCTCGGCCAGCGCCTGGTCGAGGTCGCGGGTGTCACGCAGGCGGAGGGGCCGGATGACGACCCGCCCCTCCGCCAGCGTGGGGATGCTGCTCACGTGGTGGTCGCCTACTCCAGCCCTGCCGTGAACTCCTTGAGCCACGGGCGGAGCTCGTCGCCGAGGTCCTCCCGGTCGCTCGCGAGCTGCACGATGGCTTTGATGTAGTCGAGCTTGTCGCCGGTGTCGTAGCGACGACCGCGGAAGACGACGCCGTAGACGCCGCCCGTCCATTCTTCGGCGCTGGCCATCTTCATCAGCGCGTCGGTCAGCTGGATCTCGCCGCCCTTGCCCGGCTCCTGCTTCTCGAGCACGTCGAAGACCTCGGGGCGGATGACGTAGCGGCCGATGATGGCCAGGTTGCTGGGGGCCTCGCCCTGCGGGGGCTTCTCGACCAGGCCGGTGATCTTGACGACGTCGTCCTCGTCGGTCTCCTCGACCGTGGCGATGCCGTAGAGGTGGGTCATCGAGGGGTCGACCTCGAGCAGCGCCACGACGGTCGCGTTCTTCTCGCCCTGCACGTCGATCATGCGGGTGAGCAGCGGGTCGCGCGCGTCGATGATGTCGTCGCCGAGCAGGACCGCGAACGGCTCGCGGCCGACGTGCATCTTGGCGCGGAGCACCGCGTGGCCGAGGCCGAGCGGGTCGCCCTGGCGCACGTAGTGCATGTCGGCCAGGTCGGTCGACTGGTTGACCTTGGCGAGCTTGTCGTGGTCGCCCTTCTTCTTCAGGGTCTCCTCGAGCTCGGACACGTGGTCGAAGTGGTTCTCGAGTGCGTTCTTGTTGCGCCCGGTGATCATGAGGACGTCGGTGAGGCCCGCGTTCACGGCCTCTTCCACGACGTACTGGATCGCCGGCTTGTCGACGACGGGGAGCATCTCCTTAGGCATTGCTTTGGTCGCGGGGAGGAATCGGGTACCCAGGCCGGCGGCGGGGATGACTGCTTTGCTGATCGTGAAGCCCATGCCGCTCAGCGTATCCACCCGCGGCGCTCCGCGGGGGGCACATTTCCTGCCCGTACCATCGGGGACATGACGGACGAGGTCGGCAACGCCAAGCGCGCACTCCGGGCGGAGCTGCGACAGCGGCGCCGCAACCAGGGCGACCACGCCCGCGAGCAGGCGACGGCGGGCCTCACGAGGCACCTGGTCGACCTCGCGTCCGGGCTCTCCGTCCGGTCGGTCTCGGCGTACCTCTCCACCGCAGACGAGCCGAACACCCGCCCTTTCCTCAACTGGGCCTACGAGAACGACGTGCGCGTCCTCTTCCCCATCTCGCGCCCGGACGGGCTGCTCGACTGGGCCGTCGGCGACGGCGAGACCGAGACGCTCGGGCTCTTCGACCTGCCCGAGCCGGTCGGCGAGGTGCTCAGCCCCATGGCGATCAACGACGTCGACCTCATCATCGTGCCCGCCGCCTCCATCGACCACACGGGCATGCGGATGGGCTGGGGCCGCGGCTACTTCGACAAGACCCTCGGATCGATGGAGAAGCGACCGCCGGTCTATGCTGTGGTGTTCGATTCCGAGTACGTGGAAGAGGTGCCGCGCGAGCGTCACGACCAGCCCGTCGACGGCGTCGTCACCCCCAGCGGCATCCACGAGTTCTGAGCTCGCGGGCCGCCTCCTCGACCCCCAGCTAGGACGCCCGTGCCCACCTACTCGTACCGCTGCACCGAGTGCGGCAACGCCTTCGACGTCGTCCAGTCGTTCACCGACGACTCGCTGACGGTCTGCCCCGTCTGCCAGGGCGTGCTCCGCAAGGTGTTCAGCCCGGTGGGCGTCACCTTCAACGGGTCGGGCTTCTACCGCACCGACTCGCGCAGCGGGGCCGGCTCCGCCTCGTCGTCGTCGACATCGTCGTCGTCGTCCGACAAGAAGACCTCGGGCACCGAGAAGAAGAGCTCAGGAGGCGGCGCCTCGTCGGGCGGCTCGGGCACGTCCTCGAGCGGGTCGTCGGGGTCCTCCGGGTCTTCGGGATCGTCCTCGGGCGGGTCGCCCTCGGGCGGCTCGAGCAGCTCCTCCTCGTCCTGAGCCCGGCCCCGGTCTGCGGCGCTCCGTGAGGAGTGGTTGAGTTGTCGGCGACGACGACCACCCCTCGACCCGAAGGAGCGCACCTGTGAAGGGCTTCAAAGAATTCGTCCTGCGCGGCAACGTGATCGACCTGGCTGTCGCCGTGGTCATCGGAGCCGCGTTCACCGCCATCGTCACCTCGCTCGTGACCAACATCTTCAACCCGCTGATCGGTGCGGCGTTCAACGCGTCGATGCTCGACGAAGCCCTGATCGTGAGCATCCCCACGGTGAACGGCGGCGCCGACGCCGAGCTGAAGTTCGGCGCCGTCATCGGTGCGCTGATCAACTTCGTGATCATCGCGGCCGTCGTGTACTTCTGCCTCGTGCTGCCCGTCAACAGCCTGCTCAAGCGCACCTTCGCGAAGCAGTCCGACGAGACCGTCCCGCCCGCGGACGTGCCGCCGACCGACGTCGAGCTGCTCAGCGAGATCCGCGACCTGCTACGGGCACAGTCGGGCATCGACTCGGCCTCGACCGGCCACGGCAGCCACGCCGCCGACCCGACCCCGAGCGGCAGCGTCAACATCGGGAACGGCCCGCTCGGCAGCCGCTGACCTCGCCCCCGGATCTCCCCCGCAGTTCCCCTCGAAGGCCCCTCGACCTCATGGTCGAGGGGCCTTCGTCGTCGAGGCCCGATCCAGCCATATCTGAATATCAGTTGCGATGGATGATATTCTGCATTAGCATCGCAGCATCCGACTGGCTGGTCGGAGTCCGTCGACCACGAGGTGACGCCCATGCCACGACCCCGGTCCCTGCGGATCGTGCCCGAGCTCCGCGCCGTGCACGTCGAGCGCCATCGACTCGGCACGCCGGCCGAGCTCCTGTACCTCGACGCCGGGTACGACCTGCCGGGCACGAGGTTGCTCCCCGGCATCGAGAAGATGACCATGGCAGCGGCTCTCCGGCGCTTCGCGACCACCGAGGCCGAGGTCCTCGAGGTGCCCGAGCCGCTCTGGCTGCGGTTCTGGCCCCGGCACGTCGCGCTCGTCGCCGGGTTCCGCCTCGCGGGCCTGCTGCGCGGACGGCGCCACGAGGTCTGTGCCTACGCGATGGAGAACAACTCGGTCGACGTGCTCGTGCGGGGCGGGGGCCGTCTGCCCTCGTTCGCGGTCACGGTGGTCGCCGCGCTCGTCGGGGCCATCGCACGGCTCGGCCTCGACCGCATCTGCTACGCGAGCCCCGCTGCTCGCGACACCTACGCCCGTCTCCCCTTCGTCGCCGCCGTGCCGTCCACGCTCGCGCTCGAGCTGCCCGAGCCCGCTCCCTGTCCTCGTGCCGCTGCCCCCCTCAGGGCGGTCTTCCTCGGGGTCCTCGACGAGCGCAAGGGCGTGCGAGAGCTCCTCCTGGCGTGGCCCGCGGTCGAGCAGGCGGTGCCGGGAGCGGTGCTCGACCTGATCGGTGCGGGGCCGCTCTCGGACGAGGTGCACGAGTGGGCGGCCGAGGCGCCCGCGACGCGGCGCCTCCTGGGCGGCATGCCCCACGCGGCGGTGCAGGCAGCCCTCGCGACGGCCTCGGTGCTCGTCGCCCCGTCCGTGCCCGAGGGGCGCTGGATCGAGCAGATCGGCCTCCCCGTCAAGGAGGGCCTGGCCGCCGGCGCGACGATCGTCACGACCCGGCAGACCGGCCTCGCTCCCTGGCTCGCCGAGCACGGGCACCACGTCGTCGACGCCGACCGTCCGTCTCTCCCCCGACGACTGTCGGCCGCGCTCGAGTCGGCCCTGCGACACCCGCTGCCGCGTGACGAGGTCCGCTCCTCGCTGCCCGCCCGTGACGGACGGCTGACCGCCGACGCCTGGCTGCACGGCGACCGGATCGGCGCCCTCGCGTGAGCTCGCCGACGACGCTGTGCTACTCCGACCCCATCCCCACGGTGCTCACGCACTTCCGGCGCGAGCTGGCCGAGACCCTCGCCGGGGGCGGCGCCGATGCCTCGCGGGCGCACTGGTCCCGTCCCGTCGAGGGCCTGCCCGGCCCGGGCGGGGCCCTTCGCATGGGGCTCAACTGCCTGTACAACACGACGCGTGCCCGGCTGACCAGAGGTCCGGTGCTGCAGCTCTGGCCGAGCCTCGGACTCCTCGAGGCCCGGGGCTGGGCGTCCCGGCGCCATCCGCGCTGGGTGCTCTTCCACGACCCGACGCCGCTGCGCCGCCAGCACGGGTTCTCGGAGCGCTCCCGCCGATGGGCCCGGCGCGCGCCCGCGGCGTCGCGCCCCACGCTCGTGGTGCTGAGCCGCGCCGCGCTCGACGTGGTGCGCCGCGAGCTGCCCGCCCACCCCGCCGTCCTGACGATGCACCCGATCCTCGACGAACAACGACTGACGCCCAAGACGTCGCGCCCGTCGGTCGTGGTGGCCGGCCAGTACAAGCCGGCCCGGGACCTGGAGTTGCTCGCCCAGCTCGGTCCGCGCCTCCGTGACGCCGGCTGGACCACGACCATCGTCGGCAGGGGCTGGCCGCCGGTGCCCGGCTGGGACGTCGACGACCGCTTCGTCCCCGAGGACGAGCTCGACGACCTGCTCGGGGCCGCCTGGGCTCTGCTGCTTCCCTATCGCGAGTACTTCCAGTCGGGCGTGGCCGTCCGTGCGCTAGAGAACGGCACCCCGACCGTCGGCGAGTCGACGTCGTTCCTCGACGATCTCCAGCCCGCCCACAAGCGGCTGCGGGTGCCGGTCGGCGCCTGTGCGGAGGCATGGCTCGAGGCCCTGTCGCACGTCACCGACGACCCGTCGGCGGCACAGGAGGCCTTCGTCGACTACCGCGAGCGAGCGCGGAAGTCGTGGGGCGCCGTGTTCGGCGACCCGACCTGACGACCCGACGGGTGCGGACGAGCCTCCTCAGCCCCAGTGCGGCGGCACGTCGTCGCGCAGCTGCCGGTCGTTCTCGCCCGAGGAGTGCCGAGGAGGCTCGGGTGCGGGTGCAGGATCGCTGCCGGGCACCGGGTCGGTCGAGACCCGTCGCCCGCCGCGACGCCGCACCACGAGCGGGGCCGGCGTGACCGTGTCGACGACCGCAGGGTCGTCGACGGACGGCGCCGCGCCTCCTGCGGGGACCTCGTCGGGGCCGTGCAGACCCGTCGTCGCCGGCACCGGGTCAGAGCCGGTTGACGTGCTGGCGGGCCGACAGGGTCGGCACCTCCTGCGTGCGCGACCCGTCGATCCCGAGCACCTCGGCCACCCGTGCGGCCACGGAGTCGGGGTCGGTGAACAGCTGGAACGCGTGCACCCGCACGTAGTGCCAGCCGAGCCTGCGCAGAGTCTCTGGCCGGGCCCGCAGCGACTCGCGGAGGCTCGTGCGCGACAGCGTCGTGTCGGTCTCGATGGTGACGCAGACGCCGTCGTGCGCGGCGACCAGGCCGAGCTTGCCCCGGTGCCCGAGGGCGACGGGGATGCCCTTCGCCTCGAGGCGCCGGGCGAGGTCGACGAGCATCGGGTCGGAGTCGTCCGGCACGTGCTCGGCGCTGGTGCGCGCCTGCACCTCGGTGAGGATCTCGGACAGCGCGACGGTGCCGTGGCCCATGCGTCCGCCGTCGATGTCGGCGGGCTGGAAGCAGGTGACGATGATCATCGAGCGCCGGGCGCGCGTCATCGCGACCGCGAGCAGGCGCTCCCCGCCGGGCTGGCCGAGCGGGCCGAAGTCGCTGAGGACGCGGCCGTGCGGGGTGCGTCCGTAGCCGATCGAGAAGATCACGTGGTCACGGCTCTGCGCGACGCTCTGCTCGAGCGTGGCGACCATGAAGGGCTCGCCGCGGTCGCCGACGACGAACTCCGTGAGGTCCTTGTGGCCCGAGACCGCGGTGAGCACGGCCTGCTGCACGCGCACGGCGTGCTTCGCACTGGCGGTGATGACCATGAGCGACTCGGCCGGCCGGGTGCGCGCGTGCTCGACGACGAGCGAGACGACGCGGTCGACCTCGGCGTCGACGCTCTCGACGGCGCCGGACTCGGGGTCGGGCACGGCCGTGCCGCCCGAGACGTAGTCGAGCGCGATGCTGCCGTGCCCGAGGAAGCTGCCGGCCCACGGCAGCGACTCGATGCGCCCGCCGTAGAAGCGACGGTTGACCAGCTCGGCCAGGTCTTCTCCGCCGGCGCGGTAGCTGCGGGTCAGCGACAGGGTCGGGAGCAGGGTCGAGAGACGCGCGAGGGCGCTGTCGGCGTGCAGGGCGTCGAGCTCGGCCTCGTCGTGGCGCGGCGGCTGCTTGCCCGGCGTCACGGCGACGTCGAACTCCGACGGCGTCTGGGTGACCGGGTCGCCGAAGGCCACGGTCTGCTTGCCGCGGCGGATCGCCCCGACGTTCTCGGCGATGGTCGTCGCACCGGCGTCGACGAGCACGACCGTGTCGAACGGCACCGTGTCGGCGATGGTGTGCACCTCGTAGGGCGAGGCCAGCCAGACGGGGGCGATGGCGCGCGACAGGTGCGGCGCGGCGTCGTGCAGCAGGCGGGCCGTCAGGTGCGGCTGACGCAGCAGGGCCTTCAGGGCCGACGCCTCCTCCGGCCAGTCGACGAGCCCGATCTTCCAGTTCTCGGCGAGCTGCCACCCGAGCAGCTGGGCGCTGCCGGCCGCGTGGGCCTCGTCGACCAGACGGAAGTCGGCCTCGAGACGGTCGAGCATGGCGGTGTTCGCGCCGAGCAGCGCGCGGTCCGCCTCGAGCAGCGACTCGAGGGCCGAGCGCCACCAGGCGAGCTCGAGCTCGGCGGCGACCTGCTGCTCGGGCACGTGGCGGTTCGCGAGGTCCGTGATCAGGGGCGCCAGCTCGAGGTCGCGCAGGGTCGTCATGAGCTCGGTGCGCTCCTGCAGGTTCTGCAGCACGTCGCTCTCGGCGGCCAGGTCGCGCAGCTTCGGGCCCAGCTCGGCGACGCCGATCTCGGTCAGGCTGTCGTCGCCCCGCAGGCCGAGGGGCGCGTCGAGGCGCTCCAGGTCCTGGCTGACCTGCTGGTGCAGCACGTGCGCGTCGGCGATCCCCGTGGGGACCTCGGGCGGCGTGCCCGCGACGACGTAGCGCTGCCAGGCGATGCGCTGCTGCTGGATGCGCTGCAGGGCACTGTGCAGGTCGGCGATGTGCACGCCGGGCCGCACGTACTCCTTCGCGAGCTTCTTCAGGCGACGGCGGTTGGCGCTCGACATGTCGGGCGCCTCGCGCTTCGGCGCGGTGGCCGCGACGAGCTCGGCGACCGAGCGGTCGAAGACCACGGGCTGGAACTTGTCGAGCGTGTCGCGGATCTCGATCAGGAGGCGCAGGTAGACGCCCAGCTCGGCCACCGACTCGAAGGGGCGCATCCGGGTGCTGCCGATCACCTCCTGCGCTCGCTCGAGCAGGCGGGGCAGGTCACGGTGGTGCAGGTTCTTGGCCAGCTGGTGCGCGTCGCCGGCACCGAACGAGTCGGTGAAGCGGGCGCCGTACCAGGGCGAGTCGCCCGGGCCGTAGCGGAACTCGCCGAGGTTGGCGGCGTTCACCATCGTCTCGGCGACCCGGCGACGGCCGTCGACCATGGCCTCGACGCTGCGGCGGCTGAGGCGTGCGGTGGTCGCAGGAGGCGCGGGCAGCAGGGCCAGCCGCGACAGCTCCGTGAGGCAGTCGAGCACCGAGACGCGGAGGCCGTCGTCGCGTCGGCTCAGCGCCCCGCGGTAGTCGACCAGCACCTTGCGGAGGCGCACGAGCGCGTCGTCCACCTCGCCCATCTGCGGGTGGGTGGCCTTCTCGTCACGGCTGATGGCACGGATGACGTCACGGCGCAGCGTGGTCGGCGAGACGGCGACGCCGGGCAGGCCGATGTCGGCCAGACGGGCCGTGATGCCCCTCAGGGAGGCGCGGCGTGCGCTCACGACGAGCACCCGCTTGTTCTGCGACACCAGCCGGCCGATGGCGTTGACGATGGTCTGCGTCCCGCCCGTGCCCGGGAGGGTCTTAACGACGACGGAGGCGCCGGCCGCGATCTGCGCGACGACGTTCTCCTGTTCGGGGTCGGCGTCGAGCAGCAGGGTGTCGGTCTCGGGGCTGCGCTCGTCCTGGGGCGTCGCCGTGGTCGGCCGGTACCCCTCCTGCACCTGGCGGATCGCCATGGCGTTGCCGCCGAGCGCGTCGAGCACCGGGTGGCCGAGCTCACGGGCGTCGAGGGCCATCTCGGTCGAGACCTCGGCGAAGGTCGACACGACGAGGCGCGGCTGCACGGTGAACCAGTCGAGGTGCGCCGTGAGGCCGCGGAGGCGGTCGATCACGGGGTTGGGGGTGAACGCGCCCTCGCGGCTGGCGAGCGCGACGAACGCGTCGGCGTCGAGCGAGATGTCGAACTGGTCGTGCAGCGCGTCGGCCAGCGCCGGGTTGAGGAACGGCTCGCCGAGGAGCTTCACCTCGAAGTCGCGACCGTGGCGGCGGATCGCGAGCGGACGGAGCAGCACGGGCGCTCGGTGGTCGACCCCGGCGAACGACCAGGCGGCCACGCCGATGGCGAGGTGGACGGCGTCGATGCCGCGGACCGTGCTGAGCTCGAGGCCCTTCGCGGCGATCTCGCCGGCGGCGACGCGGGCGGTGCGGAGAGCGAGGTCGTCGCGGATGAGGCTCGACAGCAGGGTCGTCTTGCCGGTGATGAACTGGGCCAGGCCGCCCGGGTGCGTGGTGCTGAGCTCGATGCGGGCGCGCTGCTCGTCACCGAAGTGCAACAGGGTGGAGGTGCCGCCGACGACGCTCAGCTGGTCACGCCAGCCGGTGCGCGACGGCTCGGCCACGTTGCCCACGGCCAGGCCGGGGTCGCCGAGGCTGACCGTGCCGGGCGAGGCCGCTCCCCCGGGCGCGCCCGTAGGGGCGACGTCGGGACCTGTCCCGTCGTCGCCGTCGTCATGCTGTCTGTCGGCGCGCCACACACGGCCACCTTAAGCCGTCGTCACCGTGATCTGCCTCAGGACGGGCGGGTCGGCGGCGACTGGACGATCGCCTCCTGCACTCACGGTCGCCGACACGGACGCCGGCGCATGCGAACGACAGGTGTCGCCATGTCATCGACTGTGCTGTAAAGCATGATGCGATGCGTGCTGCACATCATGGTGACACGTCTTCATGTTTGCTGTCTCCCAGGGCCCAGCTGTGCTGCGCCGCGAGCTCGCATGGTCACCAGACGAGTGACAGGGCACTCGTCGTCACATATTTCTATCTATATCTACTCGTGCGACACGAGACTGCAGTACGGTCGGCGTCAACGGTCCTGTGGTGACGACGGATGCGCCGTCACCATGTGATCGCTCCCCCGCCCTCCCCACGACCGGAGAACACCACATGCCCTTCGAGCAGAAGTACACCGACGAGACGCGCGAGCAGTCGCTCGCCCGAGTTCTCGAACGCCGCGAGGCCGAGCCCGGCAACCGTGCCATCATCCGCGAGACCGCGGAGCAGTTCGAGGTCGGCGAGCAGTCGCTCCGCGGCTGGATCCGCGCCTGGGAGAAGGCGAACGCCCCCGCAGCGTCCGTCATCGCCGAGGAGGCGGCCGACACCGCCGAGGACGGCTCGGCCGTGCGCGGCGACGCCGACGCGCAGGACGAGCCGGTCGCCGCACCGGCGCCGCGCCGCGGTCGCCCGCCCGGCAGCACCAACAGCAACAGCGCCAAGGGCGGCGACCAGGCGTCTGCCGATCGCGTCGCCGAGCTCGAGGCGGAGGTCGCGAAGCTCCGTCGCGACCGCGACACCCTCAAGGCGGCCATCGGGGTGCTCGTCGGCGACTGACCAGCACCGGCGCAGACCAGCACCGGCGCAGCCGGGTCACGGGCCGCGGCGAGCGCGGCGGCAGCGGGGGCTGCTGCCGGGCTCGCCGCGGCCTCGTCCACGGTGTGGCGTGCAGGGCGCACAGCACGACGTGCTCGCGCGTCGTGCTGTGTCATGTCGCGGCTCCCGTGACACGGACGAAACACGCGCTGCCTATGCTGACGCGACGCGGAGCGCGCAGACGCCGCTCCCCGGACGCGAGGAGGACGCCATGGCCGGCAAGTTCATCGTCACGCAGGGCGAGTCGGGCGAGTACCGCTTCGTGCTCACCGCCGCGAACGGCGAGGTGATCGCGACCTCGGAGGGCTACCGCCAGAAGGGCTCCGCGCTCAACGGCATCGACTCCGTGCGCCGCACCGCGGTCGACGCGATCGTCGACGACCGCACGCTGGTGCCCTCGCCGACGCACGCCGACTGACCCGCGCCTCCTCGGAGCGCTCCCCATTCAGGAAGACGTGTCCTGAGCTGCGCGGCGGGGGGACTCTGCGTCCTGAATCGTGCACGGATCAGGAGAACGCGGCAGCAAGTTCCTGAGTCAGCCAGCCTGAGTCAGCCGGCCTGGGTCAGCCGGGCTCGGCCCCCGTCGCGACGGGGCGGTCGGGGTCGGACGACCACGCGCTCCACGACCCGGGGAACAGCACGGGGTCGAAGCCGGCGACCGTCAGCGCGACGGCGGCGTGGGCGGCCGTGACGCCCGAGCCGCAGTAGACCGCGACGGGCTCGCCCGGCCGGACGCCCGCCTCCTCGTACCTCGCGCGCAGCGCCTCCGGGCCGAGGAAGAGGCCCGACTCGTCGAGGTTGCCCGACGTCGGGACGCTCACGGCTCCCGGCACGTGCCCGGCCCGCGGGTCGACCGGCTCGACCTCGCCGCGGTACCGCTCCCCCGCGCGGCTGTCGACGAGGATGCCGCGCGACGGGAAGTCGGCGGCCTCGTCGGCGTCGATCGTCGGCAGCTGGCCTGAGGCGAGCACGACGTCGCCGGTCGCGGGTCGCACGTCCCCGGTCTCGAGCGGCAGTCCCGCCGCGGTCCAGGCTCCGAGCCCGCCGTCGAGCAGTCGCACGTCGTCGAGGCCGGCGGCCCGCAGCAGCCACCACGCCCTGGCCGCGGACTGTCCGCCCAGGTCGTCGTAGACCACGACGGGCTCGCCCTCGCGCAGTCCCCAGCCCCGCGCGGACCGCTGCAGCGCGTCGGTCGCGGGCAGGGGGTGACGCCCCTCCGTCGGCGCCAGGCCGTGCCCCGCGAGCTCGGACCCGAGGTCGACGTAGACGGCACCCGGCAGGTGCCCCTCGCGGTGGGCCGGCCGCCCGTCGGGACGGTCCAGCCGCCAGCGCACGTCGAGGAGGCGCGGCGGACGATCTCCGCGCAGCGACCGTTCCAGCTCGGCGACGGAGACGAGGGGGTGCGGCGCGGCGTCGCGAGCACCGGCGGAGTCAGCATCGTCGGTGGCGGCGGCGTCGGCAGGGTCGGCGGTGTCCATGCCGCGAGGGTAGCCGCCGGGCCTAGGCTCGGGTCGTGCCCGACGCCCCTGCCCCGCAGTCTCCGTGGGAGGCCGCCGCGGGCGAGGCGCTCTCGGGACTGCACCCGCGCCTCCTGCCGTACTTCAGGGCGATCCCGGCCGGCTCGGTCGGACGCGGCGAGGGCGTGTTCGCCCGCGCGGGCACGCCTCGCCGCTGGCTCTGGCCCGTGCTGTGGGTGCTCGGCCGCCAGGGCGTCCTCTTCGCCGCCTGGCAGCACGACGTGCCCTTCACCGTCACGAACCGGCCCGGCGTCGACGACGCGGGTGCTCCCGTCGTCCGCGCGGTCCGCACGTTCCGCTTCACGTCCGGCGAGCGCCGCATGGTCGACGCCGTCACCGCGACGCCGACGGGCCTCGTCGACCACCTCGGGCACCGGAGGCGCTGGTCGGCCGAACTCGTCGCGAACACCCGCGACGGAGCCCTGGTGATGACGTCCGGCACCATGCGCCACCGCGTCGGACGCCGTTCTCTCTCGCTGCCCGCCGCCGTCTCGCCGCGCGTCTCGCTGCGCGAGGAGTTCGACGAGGCAGCCGGGCGCCAGCGGGTCTCGGTGACCCTCGACGCGCCGATCGTCGGCAGGATCTACGAGTACACGGGCCACTTCGACTACACGGTCGAGCCCGACGACACAGGGGGAACATCATCGTGACCGACCACATCGTCATCGCCGGGGCGTCCGGCTTCATCGGCCAGCACCTCGCCGCAGCGTGGCGTGCCCGAGGCATCCGCGTCAGCGAGATCGGCCGCTCCGGCCCCGACGCACGCTGGGGCGACACCGCCGCGATCACCCGCCTGCTCGACGGCGCCGACCTGCTCGTCAACCTCGCGGGCAAGAGCGTGAACTGCCGGTACGGCCCGGCGAACCGGGCGGAGATCATGCGCTCACGGGTCGAGACCACCCGCGAGCTGAGGGAGGCGGTGCTCGCCTGCGCCGCGCCTCCTCGGCTCTGGCTGAACTCGTCGACCGCGACGATCTACCGGCACGCCGAGGACCGCCCGATGACGGAGTCGACGGGCGAGCTCGGGAAGGGCTTCTCCGTCGACGTCGCCACGAGCTGGGAGCGCGAGTTCTTCGCGGGCGAGCTGCCGGGGACCCGCCGTGTCGCTCTGCGCATGGCCATCGTGCTCGGCGACGGCAGCGCGCTGGTGCCCTTGATGAACCTCGCCAGGGCGGGGCTCGGCGGGCCGCAGCTCGACGGTCCGTGGCCGGCGACGCGAGCGCGGCTCGCAGCCGGCACCCACCACCACCAGGGCGCGGAAGGCGGCCGCCAGAAGTTCAGCTGGATCCACGTGGACGACGTGCTCGGCTCGATCGAGTGGCTCCGCGAGCACGACGAGGTCGACGGGGTCGTGAACCTCTCGGCGCCGAACCCGAGCGACAACCGCACGATGATGGGGATCGTCCGCCGGGCGGTGGGGATGCCGGTCGGGCTGCCCGCGACCCGCTGGATGCTCGAGCTCGGCACCGCCGTGCTGCGGACCGAGACCGAGCTCGTGCTCAAGAGCCGCTGGGTCGTGCCCGAGCGGCTCGTCGAGGGCGGCTACACGTTCGTGCACCCGCACCTCGACGAGACCGTGAAGCAGATCGTCGCGGAGCGCCGCCGCCGCTGAGGCGCCCGCTCGGGCCCCCTCAACGGCCGTAGGTCAGGCGGCGCAACACCCACTCGGCGGGGCCCTGCCGGCCGGCCCGGTCGAGCAGCACCGCGACGACGACCGTGACGAGCCAGACGCCGACGGCGATCAGCGAGATCGACAGCGTCCCCGCGCCCACCCCGAGGCCGAGCGCCCACGGCTTCAGCAGCAGCACGAAGAGGACCGACTGCAGCAGGTAGCAGGTGAGCGACCGCCGGCCCACCGCGACGAGCGCCCGCACCGCCGCCGAGGTGGGGACGAGCACGGAGGCGGTCCGCGCCTCCTGCGCACCGACCCACCAGCCGACGAGGCCCAGCAGGGCGAGGGCGCCGACCACGCCGGTGGCGCCGTGCAGCACGCCGAGCAGGTACAGCACGACGGGGCCGGGCTGCCAGACGCCGATCGTGGCGAGCACGAGCGGGAGGGCGCCGAGCACGCTGACGGGGAACCCGACGAGCGTGAGGCGGCGCAGCAGCGGCAGGTGCTCGGCGGGGCACTCGAGGACGCGGCGCCGTCCGAGGAGCGTGCCCAGCACGGCGATGGGCAGGAGCATGCCGACGGTGAGGGGCGCGGTGAAGATCAGCCCCACCAGGGCGAGGAGGCGCCAGAGGGCGTCGCCGAGGACGGTGCCGACCTCGATCGGCAGGCCGTCGATCTCGCCGGGGCCGCCTCCCGCGAGACCGTCCTGGCCGGCCACGGCGAGGAACACCACGAGAGTCGACCAGCCCACGATCCTGAAGGCCCGGTCGCTCGCCGCGAACATGGCCGCGAGCACCAGCCCGAGCAGTCCGTAGCTGAGCAGGATGTCGCCCTCGAAGAGGAACACGACGTGCAGCGCCCCGAGCACGATCAGCCAGAGGCTCCGGCGCAGGAGGAGCGCCCTGGCCCTGGCACGCGGCACGCCGCGCGCGGCCTGGCGCTGCACGAGCACCGTGAAGCCGTAGGCGAAGAGCAGCGTGAAGAGGGGGAACGAGCGGTTGTCGACGAACGTGCCGACGAGCACGTCGGCCACGTGGTCGCCCGTGCTGCCGTCCACCGGACGGGCCAGCGGACCCGTGACGCGGTCGGTCACGTAGTACACGCTGTTCGCGAGCGCGATGCCGAGCAGGGCGATCCCGCGGAGCAGGTCGGGGGCGATGAACCGGCCGGCCGCGGCGACGGGGCCGCTGTAGGCGACGGTCTCGCCAGCGAGGTGCGGGGCCACGGGGGCGGGATGCGGCATCGACGTCATCCGTCCAGCGTGGCGGGTCGGTGCCCGCTGCGCCTCAGCCGCTCGGCCGACCCCTCAGGCAGACGTCAGTCGAGGGGGAGCTTGGCGGAGAGCTCGGCGTCGGACGGCTCGACCAGATGGCTGCCGTCGGGGAACACGACCACGGGGATCTGCGTGCGGCCGCTGATCGCGAAGGCGCGGTCGGCCCCGTCGTCGACCGACTCGAGGTCGACGTAGTCGTAGGCCACGCCCTCGCGGTCGAGCAGCGCCTTCGAGCGGCGGCAGTCACGGCACCACTCGGCGCCGAACATGAGGATGCGGTCGGGGGCTGCGTCGGACATGCGTCCATCGTACGCTCGGCACCTCAGCGCTCCGCTCGACACCTGTCGCCCGGAGAGCCTCCGTGCGGCCCTCGTGCCCGATGGGATACTGGCGGCTCACCACGAGAGGACCGCCGTGAGACGACTGCGCGACGACCAGCCGAGGATGCACCTCGTCATGATGCTGACCCTGACCTTCTCGACGGGCATCGTCGACGCCGTCGGCTACCTCGGCCTCGACCGCGTGTTCACGGCGAACATGACGGGCAACGTGGTCATCCTCGGCATGGCGATCGCCCAGGCCGACGGCCTGCCGATCCTCGGGCCCGTCATCGCCCTCCTGACGTTCCTGCTCGGCGCGGCCCTCGGGGGCCGCCTGCTGCGCGGCGCCCGGGTCGGCTGGTCGGGCCGCAGCACCGTCACCTTCTCGAGCACCGGCGCGCTCCTCGTCGGCCTGGGCGTCGCCTCCTTCGTGGCCACCCCTGAGGAGGGCACCCCCTGGGCGTACACGGTCACGGGGCTGCTCGGCCTCGCCATGGGCCTGCAGGCAGCGAGCGCCCGTCGGCTCGCCGTGGCCGACGTCACGACCATCGTCGTCACCTCGACCATCGTCGGGCTCGCGTCCGACTCGCGCCTCGCCGGGGGCGACGGGACCCGGGCCGGTCGTCGCGTCCTCGCGGTGCTCGCCATCCTCGCCGGCGCCGCGGCGGGGGCACTGCTGCTGCGGGTCGACATCGGCGTCGGCATGGCGGTCGCGGGCGGCCTCACGATGTTGGTCGCGCTGACGGGGCACCTCCTGCGGGCCCGGCGTGCCGAGCTCGCCGCGGCGGCCGGGGCAGCAGCAGCCGAGGAGGCGGCGGCCGCGTCGACAGGAGCCGCGACGAAGTAGGGACGGCGGGTCAGGCGAGCGGCTGCACGGGCGACGCCGTCTCGGCGCCCCGGCCCGTCTCGGCCGTCCGGTCGGAGAAGACCTGACGGAGGCGGACGAGGGCGATCTCGACCAGCTGGGCCCCCACCTCCTCCTTCTCGGCCTCGTCGTCGAGCTTGAGGCGACGGTCGAGCTCGGCGACGACCTCGTCACGGCTGCGGCCGGCGGTGCGGATGACGAAGGCGCGACCGAAGCGCTCCTCGTACACCGCGCCTCCCTCGGCCAGGGCCTTGACGAGCTGGGGGTCGTCGGTCTCGTGGGCGGCGCGTTGCTCGCGACGCTCGTACTCGTCGGCGCCAGCGTCGCCGGTCGCGGGATCGGCGACGAGGTCGTGCTGCTCGAGCGCCTCGTCGACCTCGGCGGGGGTGAGCGACGCGCCTGCGCGACGCGCGACCTCGAGGAGGGCGTCGACGTCGGCGAAGGGAGCCTCGCCGGCCACCTCGTCGACCCAGCGAGGCACGGACAGGGCGGTGGCCAGCCGCTCGCGCAGCTCGCCTTCGGGGAGGTCGATCATGCCGTGAACTGTATCCGGCGGCGGGCGGACCGGCCCCGGCACGGCGCCGGGCGTGGCTAGGTTGGGCGCATGCGCATCGCCCTCGCCCAGATCTGGAGCACCCGCGACCCGGCCCGCAACCTCCGTGAGGTCGTGCGGGCAGCCGAGGAGGCGGCGGCCGCGGGAGCCTCGCTGGTCGTGTTCCCCGAGGCGGCCATGACCGCGTTCGGCTCCGACCTGGCCGCGGCGGCCGAGCCGCTCGACGGGCCCTGGGGCTCCGCCGTCCGCCAGCTCGCGGGGCGGCTCGGCGTGACGATCGTCGTCGGGACGTTCACGCCTGGGCAGGACGGGAAGGTGCGGAACACCCTCCTCGTGGCGGGGCCCGCCGGCGAGCAGCTCGCGAGCTACGACAAGGTGCACCTCTTCGACGCGTTCGGCCACGCGGAGTCCGACTCGGTCGAGGGCGGCGACGAGGCCGTCACGGTGGGCGTCGGCAGCGGCGTGGGCGTCGACGGCGACGGCGGTCGCGGGGTCGTCCTCGGACTGGCCACCTGCTACGACGTGCGGTTCCCCGCGCTGTTCCTCGCGAACGCCGGGTCGGGCGCCGAGGTCAGCGTCGTCGCCGCGTCGTGGGGCGACGGGCCGGGCAAGGTCGAGCAATGGCAGCTGCTGACACGCGCCCGCGCGGCCGACAGCACGACCTTCGTCGTGGCCGTCGGGCAGGCCGACCCCGTCGCGGTCACGGCGGCGGCCAGGGCCTCCGGCGACGCCGAGACGGAGCGTGACGCGACGGCCGCCGCCGCCAGCGCGTCGCCGACCGGCGTCGGGCACAGCCTCGTCGCGTCGCCCCTCGGGGCCGTCGTCGCCGAGCTCGGCGCCGAGCCGGGAGTGCTCGTCGTCGACCTCGACCTCGACGAGGTCGCGACGGCACGGCGCACCCTGCCCGTGCTCGCGAACCAGCGCTTCGCGGTGGCGGGTCGCCCGGGGAGCTGACGCCGCACCTCCTCGGGGGGTGTCGGTCGGCGGGCGGGCTGACGCCGCACCTCCTCGTGGGGTGTCGGTCCGCGGGCCTACGGTGGGGCCATGACTCGTTCGCAGCAGCCGCCCTCCGTCGTCGTCGCGATCACCGGCGGGCGTGTGGTCCCCGTCGTGGGCGAGCCGGTCGACGGCGGCACGGTGCTGATCCGCGACGGCGTGGTCGAGGCCGTGGGCGCGGCCGCTGACGTCGAGGTGCCCGCTGGCGCCCGGGTGGTCGACGCCACCGGCCGGTGGGTGCTGCCCGGCTTCGTCGAGGCGCACGGCCACGTCGGCATCAGCGAGGAGGCGAACGGGCCCGTCGGCAACGACACCAACGAGATGACCGACCCGAACACCGCCGGGGTGCGGGCGATCGACGCGATCGACATCGACGACGAGGGGTTCCGCGACGCGCTCTCTGGCGGCGTCACGAGCGTCGTCGTCAAGCCCGGCAGCGGCAACGTGATCGGCGGCCGCACCGTGGCGATCAAGACGTGGGGCAGCCGCACGATCGACGAGCAGGTGATCAAGGGGGCGGTGAGCGTCAAGTCCGCGCTGGGCGAGAACCCGAAACGGGTCTACGGCAGCCGCGACGCCTTGCCCTCGACCCGGCTCGGAGTCGCGTACGTGCTGCGGCAGGCCTTCGAGGACGCCCGGTTCTATGCAGCGTCACGCGCGGCGGCGGCGGTGGCGAGCGAGCCGTTCCGGCGCGACCTCCGGCTCGAGACGCTCGCCGACGTGCTCGACGGCACCCTCGTGTGGGACCAGCACGTGCACCGGCACGACGACATCGCCACGGCGATCAGGCTGTCGGAGGAATTCGGCTACCGCCTCGTCGTCAACCACGGCACCGAGGGGCACAAGCTGGCCGACGTGCTGGCCGAGAAGGGCATCCCGGTGATCTTCGGGCCGATGCTCACCTCGCGCACCAAGGTCGAGCTGCGCGACCGGGCCATCTCGAATCTCGCCGCTCTCGCACGCGCCGGCGTCACGGTGGCCATCACGACCGACCACCCGGTCGTGCCGATCAACTTCCTGGTGCACCAGGCGTCGTTCGCGGTGAAGGAGGGGCTCGACCCCGTCGTCGCGCTCGAGGCGCTGACGATCAACCCGGCACGCATGCTGGGGCTCGACGACCGGGTGGGGGCACTGGTGCCCGGGCTCGACGGCGACGTCGTCATCTGGTCGGGCGACCCGCTCGACGTGATGAGCCGCGCCGAGCACGTGCTGATCGCCGGGGCGACCGTGTACGAGTGGGATGCGGCAGCGGGGCGCGGCCGGACAGTCGAGCGGTCGGAGCGGTTCGTCGCGGCGGCTGCCGCGGCTGCCGCGGGGCGCGGCGGCCGCACGCGCGGCCGGCGGGCCAGCCGGCCGTAGGCCAGGGATGGTCGCGTCTCGACGGGACTCGGCTCGACTCGACTCGACTCGACTCGACGCGACTCGACTCGACGCACGAGAGCGCATCGCAATGCGAGAGAGATCCGGCCGGCCGCGACCCTCCCCGCTGGCATCTCGGTCGCCGGCCAGCCGGATCACTCTCGAATTACGGGCACGGAACAGGCGCAGAGGCGAGCCCGGTCGGCCAGGGCGCGACGGCCGGGTCCCGCGGGCGGCGACCGCCTACGGGGCGTCGGGCGAGTCGACCTCGACGGTGCCGGCGACGATCTGGTCGCGCAGGGCGTCGACCTCGGCGGCGAGGTCGGCCGGCACGCTCGACTCCAGGTCGTGGAACGGCGCGAGGCCGACGCCCTCGTTCTCGAGCGTGCCGACGTAGGGCTCGTTCGTGAAGCTGTCGTCGGTCGTCGAGACGGCGATCTCGCGGACGGCCTGCTCGGTGTCCTTCAGCACGGAGGTGAGCAGGATCGGGCGGTACGCCTCGGGCAGCGTGTCCCAGCCGTCGTTGTCGACCCAGATGACGCTCACTCCCCCGGCGTCGAGCGCGGCGGAGGCGGCGCCCTCGCCGACCTGGCCGGCGACGGGCATGATCACGTCGGCACCCTGGTCGATCAGCGCCTGGGCGACCTGCTTGCCCTTGTTGACGTCCTCGAAGTCGCCGGTGAACGAGCCGTCGCGGGCGACCGGGTCCCAGCCGATCAGACGGACGGAGGCCCCGTGCGCGGCGTTGTAGGCGTCGACGCCCTGCGCGAAGCCGTCCATGAAGAGGGTCACGGGGGGCTGGTTGCCGCCGCCGAAGGTGCCCACGGCGCCGGTCTTCGAGACCCCGGCCGCGAGGTAGCCGGCGAGGTACGACGCCTGCGCCGTGTCGAAGAGGATCGGCTTCACGTTGTCGCCCTCGACGGTCTCGTCGACGATCGCGAAGTCGACGTCGGGGTTCGCCGCGGCCTGCTCCTCGGTGGCGGCGGCGAGCTCGTAGCCGACGGTCAGGACGAATCCGCAGCCGGACTCGACGGCCTGGGTGACGTTCGGCGCCAGGTCGGTCTCGGAGGTCGAGACGAGCACCTGCGAGGCGACGCCGTCCGCCTCGGCGGCCTGGAGGCCTGCCCAGCTCGACTGGTTGAACGAACGGTCGTCGAGACCGCCCGAGTTCGTCACCATGCGGGCGCAGTGCGCCGCGGTCGTCGCGCTGCCCCCGTCGTCCGACGGTGCTGACGCGCACCCCGACAGCAGGACGAGCCCGGCCAGGCCCGCTGCGGCGCCGAGGAGGCGCGGGCGCGCGGAGCGGGACGACGAGTGTGACAGGACGGGGACGGGCACGGCGGCACGGACAGACACGACGGATGACCTCCTGGACGGCGAGCGGACGCTGCTCTGGCGATGATCATGGCACCTCCCCCGCTCGGGCACGGTCCCGTGACCGCGACCGGGCCCAGGCGGTGTCGAATCGTGACCTGAGGAGGAGCGGCGTCAGTCCTCGGGGAGCCCCGCCGCCCGGGCCAGCAGCGCGAGCTGGACCCGGCCGTCGACGCCGAGCTTGTCGTAGGCGTGGCCGAGGTGGGTCTTCACGGTCGCGACGCTGACGTACAGCTCGGCGCCGATCTGCGCGTTCGAGCGGCCGCGGACGACGCCGCGCACGACGTCGGCCTCGCGGGCGGTGAGCAGGGCGAGACGGGACCGGGCCTCCGCGGCCGCGGCCGCCGCCTCCTCGGCACTGCCGTCGACCGGCTGCACGGGGACGGACGCCGTCGCGGCTCCGATCACGCGGTCGAGCACGCTCGGCGAGAGGGTCGAACGGCCCTGTGCCGCCGCGAGGACCGCGGCGACGAGCTCGGCCGGAGGGGTGTCCTTGAGCAGGAAGCCGCGGGCGCCGAGGCGGAGCGCCCCCAGCACCATTTCGTCCGCGTCGAAGGTCGTCAGCACGAGCACCGCGAGGTCGGGTCGACGCCGGAGCTCGAGCTCGGTCGCGGCGAGGCCGTCTCGGCGGGGCATGCGGATGTCCATCAGCACGACGTCGGGCACGGTCTCGGCGATGACGTGCTCGGCCTCGACGCCGTCGGCCGCCTCGCCCACCACCTCGACGGACGGCTCGCCGCCGAGGATGAGGCGGAGGCCGGTCCGGACGAGCCTCTCGTCGTCGACGAGGACGACACGGACGGGCGCGGGGGCGGGCGTGCGGCCGGCGCTGCCGCCGCTGCCGGTGGCGGTGTTCAGCGGGTCCACGGCAGCCTCGCCTCCACGACGTGCCGGTCGGCCGTCGAGTCGACCGTCAGGTGCCCGCCGACGAGGCGGGCTCGCTCAGCCAGCCCGTCGAGGCCGTGACCGGAGCCAGACCCGGCGGCGACTGCCGCCACCACCGGGTTCTCGACGCGGATCACGAGCTCGCGCCCTGGACGGCCCTGCAGCTCGACCGTCACCGGCTGCCCGGGCGCGTGCCGCCGGGCGTTCGTCAGGCACTCCTGCACGATGCGGAACGCGTGCCGGCTGATGGTCGTGGGAGGCGCCTCCTCGCCCCTGCTGCGGTCTGGTGCGTCGTCTGCGGGGACGAAGTCGAGCGAGCCAGGCGGCAGGGCCGACTCGAGCTGGACCACGGTGCCCGCGGACCGGGCCTCGTCGAGCAGCGCGCCGAGCCCGGCGAGCGTCGGCTGCGGCGGGGCCACCGCAGTGCTCGCGCCCCTGCCGCCCGGGGCAGGGTCGCGCAGCACCCCGAGCACGTCGCGCAGCTCGGTCAGCGCCGTCCGGGCGTTCTCGCGGATGACGCCCGCGGTCGCCCGCGTCTCAGCCGGGTCGAGGTCGTCGCGGTACTCGAGCGCCCCGGCGTGCAGGGCGACGAGCGAGAGCCGGTGGGCGAGCACGTCGTGCATCTCGCGGGCGATCCGGGTGCGCTCGTGGTCGCGGGCCTGGGCCAGGCGGAGGTGCTCCTCCTCCTCGACGAGGCGGGCACGCTCGCGCAGGCTGCGGAGCAGCTCACGGCGACCGCCGATGTAGAGGCCGACGACGACGATCAGGGCCGTGACGACGACGACCGCGACGAGGGTCTGCCAGAGCGGGAGGACCGGCTCGGAACGGAAGTACAGCACCTCGCCGAGGACGCTGGCGACGACGAAGGCGACTGCCGCAGGGATGATCTCGACCGCCCGACGACGGGTCGCGAGCGACACGAGCATGAGCGACGCGGCGCACGACGCGAACGGCGAGATGCCCGCGAGCACGACCGCCACCAGGGTGAGGACGAACGGGGCGCGGTGCCGGAGCGGCAGCAGCACGAGCACCGTGAGCCCGACGAGCACGTCGAGGAACACGAAGAGGCCGAACAGCGGCTCGGCATCGCGGACACCGGCCGGGTCGCCGAACCAGACCGCAAGCGACACGACCAGGCCGAGGACGAGCGCGACCAGCAGCCGCCACGTCTCGCCCCACGCGCGGGCCCAGCCACGGGGTCTGCCGTCGGTCGCCGTGGCGGTGGTGGTCTCGGTGCTCATGCTCCGAGCGTACGGAGGGGGCGCCTCCTCGGGGATCGACCGAAGGTCGGAGGTGGGCCCGACGGCCCGAGACCGCGCCAGTTCGGCGTGCAGGAAGTCCGTCGACGCGGTTCCTGCGTCGTGCACGCCTCAGGAACATCGGTCCCCCCGCCGCGAGGTGCAGGACCGATGTTCCTGAATGGGGAGGAGAGGTCAGCCCGTGTTCTGCAGGCCGGCCGCGATGCCGTTGACGGTGAGCAGCAGGAGGCGGTGGTCGGCGTCCGCAGGGTCCTTCTCGACCGAGCGGCGGATGCCCCGCAGCGCGCGCAGCTGCAGCAGCGACAGCGCGTCGACGTAGGGGCTCCGGAGGCGCACCGAGCGGCTCAGCACCGGTCGCCCCTCGAGCACGTCGCTCGACCCGCTCGTCGCGAGCACCCACTCGCGGGTCAGCGCCATCTCGGCGAGCACCCGGTCGGCGAGGTCGTCGCGCTCGGCGAGGCCGAGGTAGCGGCGGGCGATGTGGTCGTCCGTCTTCGCCAGCGACAGCTCGACGTTCTTGATCATGGTGCGGAACAGCGGCCACGCCTCGTACGCCTCGCGCAGCACCTGCACGTCGCCGACCGCGGCGAGCGCCGAGCCGAGGCCGTACCAGCCGGCGAGGTTGATGCGGGCCTGGGTCCACGCGAACACCCACGGGATCGCCCGCAGGTCTTCGAGCGACTCGACCGAGAGGCCGCGCCGTGCGGGACGCGAGCCGAGCGCGAGCAGGCCCACCTCCTCCATCGGGGTGACCGTGGCGAACCAGGTGGCGAACCCGTCTGCCTTGACCAGGCCGAAGAAGGCGTCGCGCGAGGCGGCGTCCATCGTGGCGGCGAGGGGGGCGAAGCGCTCGGCGGAGGCGGCGTTCGCGGCGGCCGTGGACGGCGTCGACGCGTGCAGCGTCGCGGCGGCCATCTGCTCGATGTGGCGGGCGGCGATCACCTTGTTGCCGTAGTTCGCGAGGATCACCTCGCCCTGCTCGGTGATCTTGAACCGGCCCTCGACCGACCCGGGCGGCTGGGCGCGGACGGCCTCGTGGGCCGGTCCGCCGCCGCGGCCCATCGAGCCGCCGCGGCCGTGGAACAGGGTCAGCTCGATGTCGTTGCTCCGCGCCCACTCGGCGATGCGCGCCTGCGCGTCGTAGAGGGCGAAGGTGGCGCTGACGGGGCCGACGTCCTTCGACGAGTCGGAGTAGCCGAGCATCACCTCGAGCTTGCGGCCGGTCGCGGCGAGACGGCGCTGCACGGCGTCGGTCTGCAGGGCCTCGTCCAGGATGCGCGTGGACGCCTCGAGGTCGGCGAAGGTCTCGAACAGCGGGATGACGTCGAGCACCGGAGCGGCCTCGACCGAGCCGAGGGCCAGCTCGGCCAGCTCGACGACGTTCGCGAGGTCGGCCGACGACTGGGTGAACGACACGATGTACCGGGAGGCGGCACGACGCCCGAAGCGCTGCTGCAGCTCGGCCACGGTGCGGAACACGTCCAGCACCTCGACGGTCTGCTCGCTGAGCTCGCCGCCAGCGCGCGCCTCCTCGAGGGCGGTGCGGTGCACCTGCGAGTGCTGGCGCACCTCGAGCTCGGCGAGGTGGAAGCCGAACGTCTCGACCTGCCAGACGAGGTTCTGCAGCTCGCCGTTGGCCGCGCGGTGGGCCCCGGCCGCACGCAGCGACGCCTGGACGGTGCGGAGGTCGGCGAGCAGGGCGTCGGGTCCGGCGTAGGCGAGGGCCTCGACGCCGCGTCGGGTGGCGTCGATCCGCTCGGCGACGAAGAGCAGCACCCGGCGATGGGTCTCGTTGGGCGAGCGGATGCCGATGCGCGAGGCCGTGTCGGGGTCGAGCGCGCGCTGCTGCTCGGCGAGCTCGCGGACGCCCGCGTCGGCCGGGGTGTCGGCCTCGTCGAGGGTGAGCGTGCCGCCGATCCGGCTCGCCGCGCGGTGCAGGCCGAGCAGCACGTGCTCGGACGCGATCTCGGCGGCGGCACGGGTGACCTCGGCGGTGACGTGCGGGTTGCCGTCGCGATCGCCGCCGATCCAGCTGCTGAAGCGCATGAACGCCGGGGCGGCCACCGGCTGGCGACCTGCCGCGTCGCCGTTCAGGCGGTCGTCGAGCACGCGGTAGACGTGCGGCACGACCTCGAAGAGCGTCTGGTCGAAGACGTTCATCGCGGTGCGGACCTCGTCGAGCGGGGTCGGGCGCGTGGTGCGGAGCGGCGAGGTGCGCCACAGCACGTCGATCTCCTCGAGGAGGCGGCGCTCGGTCTCGAGCAGGTCGGCTGTGCTCTGCGCGGCGTCGCGCTCGTCGAGCAGGTCGCTGATGCGGCGGATGGTGCTCGCGACCGCACGACGGCGGGCCTCGGTGGGGTGCGCGGTGAAGACGGGCTGGAACCGCAGTGCCTGCAGACGTGCCGACGCCTCCTCGGCCCCCAGCTCGTCGACGAGCCGCTCGACGGCCGCGGGCAGCGAGTCGGCGCGCTCACGGCGGCGGCGCAGCACGCGGACGCGGTGGTGCTCCTCGGCGAGGTTCGAGAGGTGGAAGTAGACGGTGAACGCCCGAGCGACCTGCTCGGCGCGCTCCTGGTCGAGCTCCGCGACGATCTCGCCGGCGCGGTCGACGGGCTCGGCCGAGTCCGTCTTGCCGGCGTGGCCCGCGGCGGCGTCCTCGTAGGCGGAGATGACGGCGGCGCGGAGCCGCTCGACGTCGGCCAGCAGGTCGGGGCCGCCGGCCTCTGTGAGCACGCGCCCGAGCAGGCTGCCCAGGAAGCTCACGTCGGCACGCAGGTCCGTGTCGACCGCCCCCCTGACGTCGTCTCGGCTGGCTCCGTCGGGTCGCTTGGCGGTGTCGGTGTCGGTCACGGGACCATCATGGACGAAAGCGGGGTCGGATGACGCCGTGTGCCGCCTCCGGCCCACGAGGGAATTCGCACCCCGGCCCGGGCCCCCGCCCGGGACCGGGTCAGAACCAGCGGTGCAGCAGCTGCTCGAGCACGTTCTTCGCGACGCCGACGGGGCCGCTCGCGGGCTCGCCGTCGTCCTTGCCGACCGCCCTCAGGAGCGCGGCCTGCGCCTCCTCGTAGTCGTCGGCGTCGTCCTCGTCGAAGTCGGCGGGGGCGTCGCTCCGGGCAGCCGCGAGCGCCTCGAGCTGCGCGACGCTCCAGCGCATGCCGACGGGCTGCGGCGCCGACTCGATCAGCTGGTGGATCTCGAGGTCGGAGCGCCTGCCCCGAGGGTCGGCCGCGGCCCGGATCAGGTCGGTGAGCCCCTGCAGGCTCGCCTCCGAGCTGCGCGCCGCCTGCACGCGTCGTGCTCGGCTGCACAGGTCGTAGAGCAGTCCCTCGTCCATGGTCGTCTCCCCCGCTCGTGGATCTCGAGCATGGCAGGTCGTTCGGCTGCGGCCCAGGCGACCCGGCTGCGAGGATGGTCCCGTGACCGACGAGCCCCGCCCCCGCCGCCGCGCCGACGTGACCGAGGTCGACCTCGTCGGCGGCCCCGAGGCCGTGGCGGTCACGCTGCACGACTACGACCCGCGCTGGCCCGAGCTCTACCGCGAGCACGAGCGGCGCATCGTCGACGCACTCGCGACGACCGGCACCCGCGCCGACGTCGAGCACATCGGCTCGACCTCGGTGCCCGGGCTGGCCGCCAAGCCGATCGTCGACGTCGTCGTCGCGGTCGACGACGTCACCGCCGAGGAGGACTGGCTGGAGCCCCTGCTCGCCGCCGGCTACCTGCTGCGTGTGCGCGAGCCGGGACACCGGCTGGTGCGCACGCCCGAGCGCGACGTGCACGTGCACGTGTACGACCGCGGGGCTCCTGCGGTGGCCGAGTACCTCCTCCTGCGCGACCACCTGCGCCGTGACGACGACGACCGCGCGCTGTACGAGCGGACGAAGCGTGACCTGCTCGCCCGCCACTGGGACGACATGAACGACTACGCCGACGCCAAGACCGACGTGATCACCGCGATCAGGGGCCGGGCGAGGGAGGCGCGCGAGGGCTGACGGGGGCGGCTCGCGCAGCTACGCTGCCGCCATGGACCGCAACGGCCGCATCTTCGACACCGCGTTCGCCGACGTCTACCCGCTCTACGTCGCGAAGGCCGAGCGGAAGGGCCACACGCGGGCCGAGGTCGACACGGTGATCTCGTGGCTGACCGGCTACGACGACGCGCGGCTCGCCGGGCACCTCGCCGCGCGCACGACCTTCCGCGACTTCTTCGCCGCCGCCGAGCTGAACCCCAGGGCCTCGCTCGTGACCGGCGTGATCTGCGGCGTCCGCATCGAGGAGCTCGACGACGAGCTGATGCAGCAGATCCGACGCCTCGACAAGCTGGTCGACGAGGTCGCGCGCGGCCGCGCCATGACGAAGGTGCTGCGCGAGGGCTGAGGTCGCCGGCTGGGCTGGCCGAGCCCGCTAGCCGAGGCCGCCCGTCGTGAGTCGGCGGAGTGCCGCCCACTGCAACAGCATGATGGTCTTGCCGTCGACGATCCGGCCGTCGTCGACCATGGCCAGCGCCTCGGCGAACGACAGCTCGAGCACCTCGATCTCCTCGCCCTCGTCGGCCACTCCCCCGCCGGCGCTCGTCCGGTCGGCGGGGCTGTACTCGGCGGCGTAGAAGTGCACCCGCTCGGTGACGGATCCCGGGCTCATGTAGGCGTCGAACACGTGCGTGAGCGCGCCGACCTCGACGCCCAGCTCCTCGCTCGCCTCGCGACGGATCGCCGTCTCCGGGTCGTCCTCGTCGAGCAGGCCAGCGGCGGCCTCGACGAGCATCCCGTCCGGGTGGTCGTTGACGTACGCCGGGAACCGGAACTGGCGGGTCAGCAGGACGGTGTCGCGGGCAGGGTCGACGAGCAGGATCGTCGCGCCGTTGCCGCGGTCGTAGGTCTCGCGCTGCTGCGTCGTCCAGGCCCCGTCCCGTCCGCGGACGTCGAAGGTGGTGCGCCGCAGCACGTGCCAGCCGTCGGAGGTGACCTCGACGTCGCGCACCACCACGTCGGGGTTGCCCTCGAGGTCGCGCCCGACCGTGTCGAGGCCGGTGCGACCGCGACCGTCGGGCCGGTCCCGCTCGCCGGGTGCCGAGGGCCGCAGAGGCCGCAGAGGCCGAGGTGGGATCGGGGACGTGTCCGGGGACGTGTCCGGGGACGTGTCCGGGGACGGGGACGTGGTCATGGCGCTCCTCCGTGGGCCAGGTGGAGGACCCCACTCTAGGAGGCGGCGGGAGGCCAGCCCGAGCCGCTTGACTGGGCCTCATGAAGACGCTCATCGTCACCGCCCATCCTGACCCCGAGTCGCTCACCGCCGGCATCGCCGAGCTGGTGCGGGCGGCGCTGGAGCCCGGCGAGGTCGAGATCGCCGATCTCGCCGCCGAGGGCTTCGACCCGCGGTTCGGCGCCGCCGACCGTCACACCTACCGGGTCGGCGGCGAGTTCCCCGACGACGTCGCAGCCGAGCACCGCCGTCTCGACGCCGCCGACCACCTCGTGCTCGTCTTCCCCGTCTGGTGGTGGTCGATGCCGGCCCTGCTCAAGGGGTGGATCGACCGGGTGTTCGTGAACGGCTGGGCGTTCGACGTCGACGGCGCCGAGGGCGGCACCGGGATGCGACGCAACCTCGGCGGGCTCACGATCCACCTCCTCCTCGTGGCCGGCGACAGTGCCTCGACCTACGAGAAGCACGGCTACGAGCAGGCTCTCGAGACGCAGGTCAGGCACGGGATCGTCGACTACGTCGGAGCCCGACGCGGCATCACGGCGTGGGTGCACAACAGCGAGCGGGACGACGCGGAGGGCCGACGGATCGCCGTCGAGGAGGCGGTGGCCCAGGTGGCCGCATCCGTGCGGGGAGCCTGACGCACCTCCGGTCGCGGCTCCGAGCGATCTCCGAGCGGGATCTGAGCGATCTCCGAGCTACGGGCCGCGACGGCGTCCTAGCATCGAGTCACCGAGTTGAGCCACACCGACTCAACTCTTGACACGACACCGACTCCGTCACGGAAGGGGACTCTTCATCATGGCCATGACCTTCGATCCTTTCACCGAGCTCGACCGCCTCGCCGGCAGCCTGCTCGCGACGCGGCAGGGCCCGCGGCAGATGCCCGTCGACCTGTACCGCGACGGCGACCGCTACGTGCTCTCCGCCGACATGCCGGGCGTCGACCCCGGCAGCGTCGACGTCGACGTGGACGGCCAGGTGCTCACCGTCAAGGCCCAGCGGACGGCCGACGCCCGCACCGGCGCACAGTGGCTCGCGAAGGAGCGCCCGCACGGCTCGTACCTTCGCCAGTTCAGCCTGGGCGAGGGAGTCGACGCGAGCGGCATCTCGGCGCACTACGACGCCGGCGTCCTCTCGATCGTCATCCCGGTGACGCAGAAGGCCGCCCCGCGCCGCATCGAGGTGACGACCAGCCCGGCGACGGCCGTCGAGACGGCGTCTGGCTCGGGCATCGGCACGACGCAGGCCGGGTCCGAGTCGACTCGCACCGGTGCCGACACGGCGTCGACGAGCGCGTAGGAGGCGCGGGTGAGCACGTTCGCGCTGCAGGCACTCGCCGAGACGGTCGGTGAGCACCGGCCGTACTGGGACCCGTCCGCGGACGACGACGGCTGACCCGTCCAGGCGTCCCGCCCTCAGGCACCCCGTAGTGGACGATGCACCCCGTGGTCACGGGGTGCATCGTCCACTGCGGGGTGCTTCGCGGCGGCGACGGCGACGGCGGCGGCGGCCGCGCCTCAGCGGCGCGAGACCCGCTCGTCGCCGCCGACGATCGTCCGCACCGTGTCGGTCGAGATGCGCTCGTCGCGCGCCGGTCCCGTGGTCTCGGCCGCCGCCTCCTCGGCACCGGCCCCTGAGGCGGCTGCGTGGGCCGCGTCGCCGTGGCCGTCGGCGCTCATCGTCGACTCGTCGAAGGGCGACCGGCCGCCGAGCACGCGCTCGACCTGCTCCTTGTCGACCTCGCGGGTCCAGGTGCCGACGAGCAAAGTCGCTACGGCGTTGCCGGTGAAGTTCGTGAGGGCGCGGGCCTCCGACATGAAGCGGTCGATGCCGACGATGACGCCGACCCCGTCGACCAGGTCGGGGCGGTGCGCCTGCAGGCCTCCGGCGAGCGTCGCGATGCCGGCACCGGTGACCCCTGCGGCGCCCTTCGAGGCGATCATCATGAACAGCAGCAGCGAGAGCTGCTCCCCCACGCTCAGCGGAGTGCCCATCGCGTTGGCGATGAACAGCGACGCCATCGTCAGGTAGATCGCCGTGCCGTCGAGGTTGAACGAGTAGCCGGTGGGCACCGTGATGCCGACGACGGGCTTCGAGACGCCGAGGTGCTCCATCTTCGCGATGAGGCGGGGCAGGGCCACCTCGCTCGACGAGGTCGACACGATCAGCAGGTACTCGCGGCCGAGGTAGCGCATGACCCGGAAGATGTTGATGCCCGTGACGAGCTTCAGCACCGTGCCGAGCACTCCCGCGACGAACACGATGCAGGTGACGTAGAACGCGATCATCAGGGTCGCGAGCGCGACGATCGCGGCGACGCCGGTCTCGCCGACGACGGCCGCGATGGCGCCGAACGCACCGATCGGGGCGACCCACATGATCATCGCGAGGATGCGGAACACCAGCACCTGCAGGTTGCGGACCCCCTCGAGGATCGTCGCGCCGCGGGCGCCCATCCGCTGCAGCGCGAAGCCGACGAGCAGGGCCACGAAGAGCGTCTGCAGGATCGAGCCGCTGGTCAGCGACGAGACGAGCGTCTCGGGGATGATGCCGAGCAGGAAGCCAGCGGTGCCGCCCGCCTCCGCGCTGACCGGTGCCTCGTAGCCGGTGCTGCCGACCATCAGGCCCTCGCCCGGGTGGATCAGGTTGCCGACGACCAGGCCGATCGCCAGCGCGAAGGTCGACATCGCGATGAAGTAGCCGAGCGCGAGCCCGCCGACCTTGCCGACGGTCGCCGCCTTCGCGATCGAGCCGACGCCGAGCACGATCGTGCAGAAGATCACCGGCGCGATCATCATCGAGATCAGCGACACGAACGCGGTGCCGATCGGCTTCAGCTGCACCGCCACGTCGGGTGCGGTGAGGCCGACGAGGATGCCGGCCCCGACCGCGACGATCACGGCGATGTAGAGCCAGTGCGACTTCTCGATCCGCCGGAGGCGCGAGAGGGGCGAACGGTGGATCGTGTCGTCTCGGGGGGAGGGCGTCGTTGCCATCGGTGGTCCTCGTGCTCGTGACCGGGACGACGTCGTCGCCGGTCGGCGGGTGGATCGGGCCAGCATGACCTCGGTGCGCCCGGGGCACGAGCTTGCGTTCATAGTGTTCGCGGCGGACTCGGGTGTGTCTGCGGCGGTCGCTAGGGTGGCGCCATGACCGACGACGACGTCACCGTGAAGACCGTCCAGCTGCGCCGCTACGAGCTCGCCCCCGGGGTGCTCGACGACTTCGTCGCCTGGTTCGGCTCCCGGCTGGTGCCGGCCCGCACCTCCTCGGGCTTCACGATCGAGTTCGCGTACGCCGACCGCGACGTCGACGAGTTCACCTGGGCCGTCAGCGCTCCCGGCGACGCCGACGCTTTCCTGGCGCTCGAGGCGGAGTACCTGGCGTCCGAGGCCCGTGCTGCGGCCTTCGCCGGAGAGCCGACGCGGGTCGCCGTGTCGCACGTGCGGCTGGTCGAGCCCGTCCTCTAGGGGCGGACCTCGAGGGAAGCCCGGACGATGCGCCGCGCCAGCATCGCCACCCGCCTCTTCGCCCTGCAGGTCGTCGGGGTCGTCGTGCTCGCCCTCGTCGCCGGGGCGTGGCAGTGGACGAGCGCGCGTGCCGACACCGAGCGTGCGGCAGCCACCCGCTGCACCGCCCTGGCGACCTCGATCGCCGACAACCCGTTCGTGCTCGAGGCCCTCGACACGGACGACCCGTCCGCGTCGCTCGAGCCGTACGCGCTCGACCTGATGCGCGACACGGACACCGACTTCGTCACCGTGATGACGCCCGACCGCACGCGCCTCACGCACCCTGACCCCGCCGAGATCGGCCAGCCGTTCATCGGCACGATCGCCCCTGCGCTCGCCGGGCGGCCGTTCACCGAGACCTACTCGGGCACGCTCGGGCCGTCGGTCCGCGCCGTCGTGCCGGTGCGCGACGACGACGGAGCGGTCGTCGCCCTCGTGGCGGCCGGCGTGACCGTCGACAGCGTGTCCGCGGCGCTCGGCCAGCGCCTCCCCCTGCTCGTCGGCGGGGCCCTCGCGACCGTGGCCCTCGGCGCGCTGGCGGCGTGGCTGCTCAGCCGACACCTCCGGCGGGTGACCCGCGGCCTCGGCGCGGAGGAGCTCGGCCGGGTCAGCGACCACCACGAGGCGGTGCTGCACTCGGTCGGCGAGGGGCTCGTGCTCGTCGACGACCAGGGGCGGCTGACGCTCGCGAACGACCACGCGGCGCTGCTGCTCGGTCTGCCGTCGCTGGTCGACGACGTCGCGAGGCGGTCCGTGCCGGTGGCGGAGCTCCCGCTGCCGACGTCGCTCGCCGTGCTGCTCGCCGGTGGCGACGAGGCCCAGGACGAGGTGCACGTCGCCGACGACCGGGTGCTCGTCGTGAACCAACGGGTCGCCGCCGCGCCGGGGGCAGTCGGCGCAGGGCGGGGCGGCACAGGAGGCGCGGGTCGGGCCGGCGCAGGAGGCGGGGGTCGACGCCTCGGCACCGTCACCACCCTGCGAGACCACACCGAGCTGCGGCAGCTGACCGACGAGCTGCGCACGATGAGCACCCTGTCGGAGGCGCTGCGCTCGCAGACCCACGAGTTCGCCAACCGGCTGCACACGATCGTCGCGCTGATCGAGCTGGGCCGCGCGGACGAGGCCCTCCGCTTCGCCTCGGACGAGCTGGACCTCGGCCAGGTGCTCGCCGACCAGGTCGTCGCTGCCGTCGACGAGCCGGTGCTCGCGGCCCTGCTGCTCGGCAAGAGCGCCCAGGCGCGCGAGCGCGCCGTCGAGCTCGAGCTGAGGGTGTCGCCCGACTTCGGCACGCCGCAGGTGCCGGTGCGCGACCTCGTCACGGTACTCGGCAACCTCGTGGACAACGCGCTCGACGCGGCGGCACCGCGCTGGGCGGGCGCGGGGGCGGGTACCGACGCCGACGTGGAGGCGGACGCCGCGAACCGCGTTCCGAACCATGAACCGCGAAATGACGCAGTTCATGGTTCGGAACGCAGTTCATCCCGCCCCGCGACCGTGAGAGTCGTGCTCGAGCGGCCGGCGCAGGGCGTCGTGCGGATCGCGGTCTCCGACAGCGGCCCCGGGCTGCCCGAGGGGCGCGACGTGTTCGAGCGCGGCGTCAGCACGAAACCCGGGGGCACCGGGGGGCGCGGGATCGGCCTCGCGCTGGTGGCCCAGGTCGCGCGGCGGGCGGGCGGCACCGTCGACGCCCGCTCGACGGAGCACGGCACCACGATCACGGTCGACCTGCCCGAGCCCGGGCACGAGCACGAGGACGGCGACGACGAGGAGGCGGTGGTGCGGTCGTGACCGGCGCCTCCTCGGCCCTGCCCCTGCCCCCGGCTCCGCCGCCGGTGCGGGTGCGGGTGCTCGTCGTCGACGACGAGCCGCTCACGGCGGAGGCGCACGGTGCGTACGTCACGCGGCTCGACGGCTTCGAGCTCGTCGGAGTGGTGCACGACGGCCGCTGCGCCCTCGACCGGCTGCGACAGCCAGGGGTGGACCTCGTGCTGCTCGACCTGACGCTGCCCGACATCCACGGGATCCAGCTCTGCCGGGCGCTGCGAGCGGCCGGCTCGACGGTCGACGTCGTCGCGATCACGGCGGTGCGCGACGTCGCGGTCGTCAAGAGCGCGGTGTCGCTCGGGATCGTGCAGTACCTGATCAAGCCGTTCGGCTTCGCGACCTTCGCGGAGCGGCTCACCGGCTACCTCGCGTTCCGCCGCGGGCTCGACCAGGGCGAGGGGCAGGTCACCCAGACCGAGGTCGACGCGAGCCTCGCGACGCTGCGGACGGCCGCGGCCCCGTCGCTCGCGAAGGGCATCGCGCCGGAGACGCTCTCCGCCGTCGTCGAGGCGCTGCGGGCGGCGTCGGCCACGCCGTCCATGGCTGCCGACGACATGCAGGGGCAGCCCCGAGGAGGTGCGCTGTCGGCCGGCGAGGTCGCCACGGCCGTCGCGGTCTCGCGCGTCACGGCCCGTCGCTACCTCGAGCACCTCGCCGACGCGGGCCAGGTCGACCGCGTGCCCCGGTACGGCGCGCCGGGCCGGCCCGAGCACGAGTACCGCTGGCGCTGAGCTGGCGGGTTCCCCGCGCCCGCGGCGGGTCCGCGCCCGGTGCGGCGGGTTCCCGCCGCCCGCGGCGGGTCCGCGCCCACCCGCCACCGGCTACGGGAACCCGCCGACATCGAGAGAGCCGCGTGCATGCTGCGCCCCGTGGTTCGCAGGAGGCGCGGGGCTCAGCCGGCCGTCAGGCGGAGGACGCGCGCCGTGGGGCCGGTGACCTCCACGACCACCGTGAGCTCCGCCTCCTGCGGGTCCCAGGTCCACGACCAGCCCGCGGGGTCGGCCGGGAAGAACGGCTCGACCCGCACCTCCTGCCCGCGCAGCCCCGGCAGCGGCAGGACGACGCGGTCGTCGTCGCCGGAACAGCGCCAGACGCTGACGTGCGTCACGGCGTCCGCTCCGACACCGGCAGCCGCTCCAGCACCAGAACCCGCACCCCCCGCGGTCAGCGCCAGCGCCGCCCACGCGTCCTCCCACGCCGGCAGCCCGAGCGGCCACGACGGCACCGCGCGCTCGATCGACCCGAGCACCTCGCGGTGCGCCACGACGGCGGCGCGCACGACGTCGCGCTGGGCGGCGTCCATCCGGTTGAGGTGCCCCGAGAGGTACATCCGGCCGAGCACCGCGTTCACGAGCGAGAACGTGAAGAGCTCGGGCTCCATGCCGGCGTGCGGGTAGGCCCAGTGCCCCGCTTGCTCCGGCAGCAGCGCGGCGGGAGCGGCGGCGGCGATGGTCGCGTACATCACCGGGTCCTGCTGGTCGGAGGTCGACTGCACGTGCAGCCGCGACATCATCGCCCAGTCCATCCGCATGGCGCCCGAGGCGCAGTTCTCGATCAGGAGGCGCGGGTGGCGCTCCTGGACCTCGTCCAGCCAGGCGAGCAGCGCCCGCGAGTGCTCGAGCAGGCCTGCGCCCGGTGCGAGCCCGTCGGCGTCGGTGCCCGGGCCCGTCATCGTGTTGTAGTCCATCTTGAAGAAGCCGACGCCGTGGTCGCCGACGAGCCGGTCGACGACCCCGTCGAGGTGCGCCCGCGCGGCGGGGCTGCGCAGGTCGAGCAGGTGCCGCCCGTGGTCGGCGACGCGCGCGCCGCCTCGCGTGAAGAACGCGTCGTCCGGCAGGGAGGCGGCGAGCGGCGACCGCACGCCGATCACCTCGGGCTCGAGCCACAGCCCCGGCACCATCCCCCGCTCGCGGATCCGGTCGAGCACCTCGTCGATGCCGCCGGGGAACCGGCTCGCGGCGGGCTGCCACTCGCCGACCGTGTCCCACCAGTGGCCCTCGGCGTACCAGCCGGCGTCGATGCAGAAGTAGTCCGCGCCGACCTCGGCCGCGGCGTCGATCAGCGGCAGCAGCTTCTCGGTGGTCGGGTCGCCCATCAGCGTGTTCATGTAGTCGTTGAAGACGACGGGCAGGTCGTGGTCGACCTCGCGCACGAGGCGCGTGGCACGTCGCTGGGCCGTCATCGCGGCGAGCACCTCGTCGATGCCGCCCGCGGCCACGGCGAGGGAGGCCGGCGCGGAAGTGAACACCTCGCCGGGGCGGAGCACGAGGCTCCAGTGGTTCTCGGGGTCGGTCGGCCCGGAGAGCAGCAGGTAGGCGCCGTGCCGGGTCTCGCCCAGCTCGAACAACCAGGGCCCGGCGTGCTCGACCTGCCAGGCGAGCGCGGCCGAGCCGTCGCGGGCGAGCAGGGCCGCCGTGGGCACGGCCTCTCCGCTCGACCACGAGCCGCGGTCGCCGACGACGAGCCGCGTGCGCGGCGGCTGGTGCTGCACGTCGCGGTCGATGCGCGCGAGCCCGGCCTCGCGCAGCGGGGTCGTCGACCAGCGGCTCTCGGCCACCCAGTCGTTCGCCGCCGTCGCGAGGGCGAAGGCGTCGACGTCGTCGTCGCGGCCGAGGAACGCCCCGGTCGCGATCGTCGACACGGCGTCGAGGGTGAGCGGGGAGGCGCTGGGGGCGAGGCCGACCTCGGTGTGCGTGCGGAACGCGGGCACCGCCTCCTGCGCCTCGAAGACGCTGGTGACGACGAGGCCCGACGCGTCGTCGCGCTGCTCGATCCGCAGCTGCGCCGTGCCGTCATCGGCGACGCGCGCCTCGTGCGACACGTGCCGGAGGGCCGCGCCGAGCACCGTGTCGACGTGTCGGAAGCTGCCGGGGAACCGCCCGTGCCCGAACGCCGACACCTCGACCAGGGCCTGCAGGAGGCGGTCGGGCACGTCGCCCTCGTCGCCCGGCCAGAGCGCGGGTGCGACGGCACCGGAGCCGGTGCCCTGATCCGGCACCGCCCCAGACGCCGCCCCCGACACCGCGGGTGCGCCCCCGGGCTCGATCGCGATCAGCGCGACCGGCGCGTCGTCGGGCAGGGCGAAGGTCAGGTGCAGGGCCCCGGTGCCCCAGTGCAGCAGCCGCACGTCAGCGCACCGCGGCCTTCGCGGCGAGCGCGTCGCCGGCCGGGGCCGATCCTGCCTGCACCCACGCCCCCGCGTAGTGGTCGAAACAGATCGAGTTGTCGATGCTCGCGCGGTCGGGCGCCGACTCGTCGCTGACGACCTTGCCGACCCGCTCGGGGTCGGGCGCGGCGAGCGCGAGCAGCTTCGTGTAGTCGTGGTGCGGGTCGAGGATGACGTCGTCGGCCGGCCCGCGCTCGACGACGCGGCCGCGGTAGAGCACGAGGATCTCGTCCGAGAAGTGCCGTGCGGTGGCGAGGTCGTGGGTGATGTAGAGCACGGCGAGGTTGTCCTCGCGCTGCAGCCGGCCCATCAGGTTGAGCACGCCGAGGCGGATCGAGACGTCGAGCATCGAGACCGGCTCGTCGGCGATGAGCACCTGGGCGCCGGGAGCGAGGGCGCGGGCGATCGCGATGCGCTGACGCTGGCCGCCGGAGAGCTCGTGCGGGCGACGGGCGGCCATGTCCTCGGCGGGGCGCAGGTTGACGCGCTCGAGCATGTCGAGCACGCGCTCGTGCGTCTCGAGCCGCCCCTTGGTGCGGCGGTGGATCTTGAGCGGCCGCGCGATGTGGTGCTCGATCGAGTGGAACGGGTTCAGCGAGGCGAACGGGTCCTGGAAGACCATCTGGACGTGGCGGCGGTAGACCGAGCCCATCACGGGCGTGCCGTCGTCGAGCGTGACGTCGATCTTGCCGGAACTCGGCTTCTCGAGCTTCGCGAGCATGCGTGCGATGGTCGACTTGCCCGAGCCGGACTCGCCCACGAGGGCGACCGTGCGGCCGGGCAGCAGGTCGAACGACACCGAGTCGACGGCCCGGAACGCTTCGCGGCCGATGCCCTTGCGGACCGAGAAGTCCTTGGTCAGGTCCCTGACGTGGATGCTGGTCATCGCTGGTCCTCCAGGTCGTCGGGGTCGGGCAGCACGATGGTGCGGGTGTCCTGCTCGACGGGCGACCCCTCGTCGACGCCGGTGCGGATGAACGCCCCGCGCGAGCCGCTGAGGCTCGGGAACGAGCTGAGCAGGCGGCGCGTGTAGGGGTGCTGGGCGTCGGCGTAGATCTGCTGGGCGGTGCTCAGCTCGACGATCTCGCCCTGCAGCATCACCGCGATGCGGTCGCTGATCTCGAGCAGCAGCGGCAGGTCGTGGGTGATGAACACGACGGCGAAGTCGAGCTCGTCGCGCAGCCGGACGATCTCGCGCAGGATGTCGCGCTGCACGACGACGTCGAGGGCCGTGGTCGGCTCGTCCATGATCATGATCTGCGGCTCGAGCAGCATCGCCATCGCGATCATCACGCGCTGGCGCATGCCGCCGGACAGCTCGTGCGGGTACGAGCGCAGCCGCACCGGGTCGACCCCGACGCGCTCGAGCACCTCGGCCGCCCTGGCACGCCGCTGCGCCTTGCTCATCTGCTTCTCGTGCGTGACGAGCACGTCGTCGAGCTGGGTGAGGATCGTCGTCACCGGGTTGAGCGCGTTCATCGCGCCCTGGAACACCATCGACAGCTTCGACCAGCGGAACGCCCGCAGCTCCTGCTCGCCGAGGGCCAGCAGGTCGACGTCGGTGCCGTCGCGGTCGTGGAACGTGATCGACCCCGTGGCGATGCGCGCCGGGGGCTTGTGCAGCCGGTTGATCGCGTAGGCGAGGGTCGTCTTGCCGCAGCCCGACTCTCCCGCCAGCCCGAGGATCTCGCCGGGCGCGAGCGTCAGGCTCGCCGACTTGACGGCCGTGACCGGGTTCTCGACCTCGTAGACGACCGTGAGGTCGTCGATGGTCAGCACCGCGTCGCGACGGGTGCGGGGCCGGGACGCTGTGGGCGCCTCCTGCGTGGGGGTCATCGGGAGGCCTTCTTCGCGAGACGGGCGCGCTTGCGGTGCAGGCGCACGTTCTTGAGCTTGGGGTTGATGATCTCGTCGATCGAGAAGTTGATCAGCGAGAGGCCGGTGCCGAACAGGGCGATGATCAGGCCGGGAGGGCCGAACCACCACCAGGCGCCGAGCGGCAGGGCGAAGCCGTTCTGCGCGTAGAACAACATCGTGCCGAGGGTGGACGAGTTGGAGGCGCCGAGGCCGAGGAAGGACAGGCCCGCCTCCCCGAGGATGGCCGCGATCACCGCGAAGACGAACTGCGACGCGAGCACCGGCAGCAGGTTCGGCAGGATCTCGACCGAGATGACCCGCCACGGCTTCTCGCCGGCGACGCGGGCCGCAGCCACGTAGTCACGGCTGCGGATCGACAGGGTCTGCGCCCGCAGCACGCGGCTGGACGCTGCCCAGCCGGTGATGGCGAGCACGACGCCGATGGTCCAGAGGCCGCGCTGCTCCTGGGGCACGAAGCCCGAGATCACGATGACGAGCGGCAGGCCGGGGATCACGAGGAACACGTTCGAGAAGAGCGAGAACGCCTCGTCGGTGAAGCCGCCGATGTAGGCGCCGAGGATGCCGAAGAAGGCCGACAGGGCCGTCGCGAGGATGCCGACGATCAGGCCGATCTGCAGTGAGCCGCGGGTGGCCCAGGCGAGCTGGGCGAAGACGTCCTGCCCGGTCTGGGTCGTGCCGAGGAGGTGCTGGGCCGACGGGCCGGTCAGGCCGATGTCACGGATGACGGTCGGGTCCTGCACGAAGAACGGGCCGACGATGCCGAAGAGCGCGATGGCGCCGACGAGGCCGAGCCCGGCGGCGAGCCACGGGGTCATGGTCGGCAGCATCAGCCGCCAGGCGGAGCGCCTCGGCTTGCCGAGGTCGGCGGCCTCGGCGGCGAGCTGCGAGGTCGAGTCGACGACCGTGGTGGTCGTGTCGGGGGCGACGTTCGTCATGGGTGCTGCCTCCTGCTGATGGTGCGGCGGGCGACGCTGGTGTGGCGGCCCAGGCCGGTGCGGCGGGCCATCAGCTGCGCGCCCGGGTGCGGGGGTCGATGATCCCGTAGAAGAGGTCGACCACGAGGTTGGCGCCGAGCACGGCCAGCGTGATGAACAGGAAGATCCCCTGCATCAGCGCGTAGTCGTTGTTCGTGACGGCCGAGAGGAGCTTGCCGCCGATGCCCGGGTACGAGAACACCTGCTCGGTGACGATCGAGCCGGAGACCACGAAGCCGAGCGAGATGGCGAAGCCGGCGACGCTCGGCAGCACCGCGTTGCGGGCCGCGTAGCCGCGGAGGATGCGGCCCTGGCTGAGGCCCTTCGCCTGCGCCGTGAGCACGTAGTCCTCCGACAGCGTCGACACCATCATGTTGCGCATGCCGAGCAGCCAGCCGCCGATCGAGGCGATGACGATCGTGAGCGCCGGCAGGAACCCGTACTCGATCGCCGACGAGATGAACTGCCAGTTCAGCCCCGGGTCGAGCACGACGTCGTAGCCGCCCTGCGAGGGGAACAGCCGCAAGGAGGTGGCGAGCACGTACACGAGGATCAGCGCGAGCCAGAAGTAGGGCACCGCCGCCAGCAGCGTGGTGGCCGGCACGAGCGAGTCGAGCCAGGTGCCCGGCTTCCAGCCGACGAACGCGCCGAGCAGGACGCCGAGCGCCGCGCCGATCACGGTCGCCAGGCCGACGAGGACGATCGTCCAGGGCAGCGACGACCCGATGACCTCGGTGACCGGGGTCGGGAAGTAGCCGACCGAGATGCCCAGGTCGCCCTTGAAGATGTTGATCAGGTAGTTCCAGTACTGCACCGGGAGCGGATCGGAGGAGTCGCCTCCGAGGAGGAGCTCGTACGCCTTGCGGGTGTCGGGGGTGACGATCCCGCCGCGCTGCTGCAGCTTGGCCAGCAGGATGTCCACCGGGTTGCCCGGCAGCAGGCGCGGGATCAGGAAGTTGATGGTCAGCGCGGCCCAAAGGGCGACCGCGTAGAAGCCGAGCTTCCGGACGAAGTAGTTCACGTGTCCTCACCTGTCCTCACGACGACGAGCTCCTCCTCCGCCACGGCTACTCGCCGACCGGCTTCAGGGACTTGAAGATGATCGAGTTGTCCGGCGAGGCCCAGATGGCGGGGAACGCGTAGAGGTCGTCCATCGTGGGCCAGCCGGTGAACTTGGACGAGTGGTACTCGCTCGTCGTGCCGCCGGTGAGGACGGGCACGTAGGGCATGTCCTCGACGATCGCCTGCTGGATCACGTCGAACTGCGCCTGGCGCGCCTCCGTGTCCTCGGGGTTCGTGGCCTTGAGCGTCTCGAGGGCCGCGTCGACCGCGGGGTCGCTGAAGCGGGCCATGTTCGTCGGTGCCGCCTCGCCGACCGCCGCCGTGTAGGCGGTGTTGAAGTACTGGTCGTAGAGGTAGTACGGGTCGGACGCGGCGCCCTGGCCGAGCGAGTCGATCGCGAGCTGGTAGTTGCCCTTGCTCTTCTTGTCGGTCCACTCGTTCCACGACGACTGCGAGGCGGTCAGCGAGATGCCGGCGGCCTTCAACTGCTGGCCCATCGTGTCGATCGCGGTGATGTAGTCGGTCCAGCCGGTGACGACCTCGACGGTGAGCTTCAGCTCCTGGCCGTCCTTGGCGTAGATGCCGTCGGAGCCCTTGGCGTAGCCGGCGTCCTCGAGCAGCGACGAGGCCTTGTCGAGGTCGGGGGCCGACGGGGCGACGGGCTCGGCGACGGCGCTCGAGATGAGGTCCTCCTGCGTGCTCGTCAGCGCGAACGTCGGCGACACCTCGCTGGCGGTGTCCTGGAACGCGAGGGAGTTCACCTGGTCGCGGTTCAGGGCGTAGTAGATCGCCTGGCGGACGGCCGGGTCGGTCTGGGGGCCCTCGCAGCCGAGGTCCGCGTTCGAGCAGGTCATCAGCGCGACCTGGTTCTGCGGGATGGTGACGGCGTCGTAGCCGGGGTAGTTCTTCGAGACGTTCTGGATGTCGGGCACCGGGCCGGTCTGCCAGTCGATCGTGCCGGCAGCGAGCGCATCGGCACCGGCCGTGTTGCCGGACAGCGACAGGTAGCGGACCTTCTTGACCGCGGGCTCGCCGCCCCAGTAGCTCGGGTTGGCGGCCAGCGTGAAGGCCTGCGCCTTGAAGTCGTCCATCGTGTACGCGCCGGTGCCGACGGGCTCGGCGATGACGTCGGTCGTGGGGTCGATGTCGCTCCACAGGTGCTCGGGCACGATCGGCGTGCGGCCGAGCAGGGCCGGGCCGGTCACGAACGCCGGGTGGTCCCAGGTGAACGTGACGTGGGTGTCGTCGGCGGCGGTCACGGCACCGTCGAAACCGTTGGTGTTGATCGAGGGGGTGTCGAGCAGCATCTCGAAGGTGAACACGACGTCGTCGGCCGTGAAGGCCTCGCCGTCGGACCAGGTGGCGTCGTCGCGCAGGGTCACGTCGAGCTGCGTGCCCTCGTCGTTCCAGGTGTACTCGCTGCCGAGCAGGGGCTCGTAGGCCTCGGTGTTGACGTTGGTGACGAAGAAGAGCGACTCGTAGATCGCGCCGATGCCGCCGATGGAGGACGGCGAGTACGGGTTGAAGTTGATCTGGTAGTCGCCGGCCTGGCCGGTGTAGACGACGAGCGTGTCGCTCGGGCTGCTTGAGCCCGAGCCGCCGGCGGAGCAGCCGGTGAGGCCGAGGGTCAGCGCGGTGGCGGCGGCTGCCGCCCCGATCGCCCAGGCCCTGCGGACGGGCCGGGGGCCCGTGGTTGCGCGGAGGAACATCGTTGATCCTTTCCCAGGGCGCGACCACTCGGGGCAGTCGACGCCGACTTCGTTGTCACAGGCGGGCTGGGCCGCGCTGTCGGGTCATTGTTACCCGACTAAATTAAGTCCGTCAAGTTTGTGGGAGCAAGCCTCAGGAACTGTGACCGGACCGTTGCCGGTCGACGGCAGGCGACGAGGAGGCGCGATTCAGGAACGAGGGCGGCTGCGGTCCTGAGTCGTGCACGGATCAGGACGGCGCCTCCCCCCGTGGCGAGGATCAGGACCAATGTTCCTGAATGAGGAGCAGGTCAGCGGCGGGGCGGGGCGGTGGTGCCGCGGACGACGATCTCGCTGTCGGGGGCGCGGACCAGCATCGACGGTCGCCCGTCGAGCATCGCGAGCACGGTGCGGGTCGCCGACTCCCCGAGCGACGGCACGTCGCGGCTGACCACGGACAGCGGGGGCGTCGCGAGCTGGCAGAGGGGCGAGTCGTCCCACGCGAGCAGCGAGAGGTCGTCCGGCACCGAGACGCCGAGGTCGGCCGCGGCAGCCAGCCCGCCGACCGCCATCGCGTCGTTGTCGTAGACGATCGCCGTGGGCCGCAGCGGGCCACTCAGCAGCCGGCGGGTCTGCGCCTCGCCGCTCGCCTCCGAGTAGTCGCCCGGCAGCACCAGGCCGCTCGCGCCTCCTCGTCCGACCGTGAGGTCGAAGGCCTCCGAGCGAGCGCGGGTGTGGCCGAGCTCGACGGGGCCGCTGACCCGGCCGATCACGTAGTGGCCGAGACCGACGAGGTGCGCGACGGCCTGGCGCATCGCCCCGCGGTCGTCGACCTCCACGGTCGAGACGCCCCCGCCCTGCGGCTCCTGGCCGAGGACGACCGTGGGCAGGCCGAGGGCGGCGAGCACGGGCAGTCGCGGGTCGTCGTCGACGAGGTCGGCGAGCACGACGCCGCGCACCCACCCCTGGTCGGCCCAGCGGCGGAAGCACGCGAGCTCGTCGTCGTGGTCGGCCACGAGCTGCAGCAGCACCGTCGCCCCTGCGCGGGTGGCCGCTGCCTCCATGCCCGCGAGGAACGCCGTGTGGAACGGGTCGATGCCGAGGCTGAAGGGCGCCCGGCGCTGCACGAAGCCGATCGCCGGGAGGGAGGGAGGCGCGCCGGCCGTGCCGGCGCCCACGGGCTGGGACACCACTGCAGTATCGACCATCTCGGGCGTGACGGCCGACCTCTGCAGCCGAGGAGGCGCCTCCTCCGTGACGGAGCCGGTGAGGACCCCGGTCAGGGTGCCACCGCCAGCAGCAGCCCGTTCGCGTGGCGCAGCACGGCCCGGCCGGCGAGCGCGTCCGGGTCGAGGCTCAGGGCACCGTGTCGACCCGCGACGCGGAACGTGGTCGACTCGCCCGCCAGCAACGTGACGAGCCCGCTGTCGACGACGGCGCGCGGGTCGACCACGTCGACGAGCAGGGTCACGTCGCGTGCGTAGCTGCGCGCCGTGACGGTGACCAGCCAGGCGTCGCCGTCGCGGGCGACCTCGGTCGTGACGGGGTCGGGGTCGAGCCGCTGGTCGACGACCTCGGCCGCGTCCCAGAGCGCCCGACCGGAGCCGAAGCCGGGCACGACGGCGACGAGCAGCTCGGCGACGGGGTCGAGCGCGTCGACGAGCGTCGGCGGCACGGCGAGCTCGACGCTGCCCCGCGCGTCGACGGCCGCGGGCACCACGACCTCGTCGAGCACGTCGCCCGCGAAGGTCGTGCGGCGCAGCACGACGTCGCCCGCCCACGCGTCGTCGACGTCGTTGAGCAGCACCAGCGCGAGCGAGTCGCCGCGCGGCTGGATCGTGGCCAGGCGCGGCGAGTAGCAGTCCCGCAGGGCGAACCAGAGCGGCTTGCGGTGCTCGGCGAAGTCGACCGCTGCCCACGAGGTGACCGGCCAGTCGTCGTTCAGCTGCCACACGATCGTGCCCGTGTTCAGCGGCGCCAGCGACCGGAAGTGCTCGATGCCGAAGCGGATCGCGGCGGCCTGGTTGAGCTGCGTGGCCCAGTGCCAGTCCTCGATCGTCGCCGGTGCCGGCAGGTGGCCGCGCATGCCGCGCTCGAGCTTGAGGTTGCCCTCGTCGGCCTTCTGGTGCACGAGCATCTCGTGGCCGTACGGGTCGAGCGGCTCGTCGTGCACCGACCCGACGAGCGTCGACCAGGCGGGCGGGCCCTGGAACCCGAACTCCGAGACGAAGCGGGCCGGGTAGTCGCGGTAGGCCGTGTAGTCACGCTGGTTCCAGACGTCCCAGATGTGCATCGTGCCGTGGCGGTGGTCGTTCGGGTGCACGTCGTCACCGGCAGCCGCAGGGTCGGCGAACGAGTACGGGCTGCCCGGCGAGTACGCACGGGTGCCGTCGAGCTCCGCGACGAGGCGCGGCAGCAGGTCGAGGTAGTAGCCCTCGCCCCAGGTGCGGCCCTGCAGGTCGGCCTTCCAGCCCCAGTCGACGAAGCCCCAGATGTTCTCGTTGTTCCCGTTCCAGATGATCAGCGAGGGGTGCGGGCTGAGCCGGGTGATCGCCTCGCGGGCCTCGGCCTCGACCTCGACCGCCAGCCAGTCCTCCTCGGCGTAGGCCGCGCAGGCGAAGAGGAAGTCCTGCCAGACGAGCACGCCGGCCTCGTCGCAGGCGTCGTAGAAGTCGTCCGACTCGTAGATGCCGCCGCCCCAGACGCGCAGCAGGTTCATGTTGGCCTCGGTCGCGTCGGCCACGCGGCGCCGGTAGCGGCCGCGGTCGATCTCGGTGACGAACGCGTGGTCGGGGATCCAGTTCGCCCCGCGAACCTGCACGACGCGCTCGTTCACGAGCACGACGAAGGGGGTGCCGTCGGCGTCCGGCGTCGTGTCGACGCGCACGGTGCGGAAGCCGACCCGCGAGGCCCAGGAGGCGGTCGCCCGGTCGGGCGCACCGCCTCCCGCGCCGTCGCCCGCGGGCGTCGCGGTCACGGAGACGCCGTACAGCGGCTGGTCGCCGTGGCCGAGGGGCCACCAGAGCCGCGCGTCGGGGACGACGAGCGCGAGCGCGGCGTCGGCCGTGCCGGCCGCGACGACGACGCTCGCGTGGGCGACGCGGTCGCCCTCTGGTGAGGTCACCTGGACGACGAGGTCGTGGTCGCCGGTCGTGACGCCGTCCCACTCGAGCGCGACGCGGGCGTCGAGGGTGCCGGTCGTGCCGGTGGTGCCGGTCGTGCCTGTCGTGCCGGTCGTGCCTGGCGTGCCGTCCACTCGGACCAGAGGCCGCACCGAATCGATGCGCACGCCCGACCACGAGTCGAGCCCGATCGGGCGCCAGATCCCGGCACCCGCGACGTCGACGCCCCAGTCCCAGCCGAACGAGCTGGCCTGCTTGCGCAACGTGTTGAAGGGGTGGTGGTTGACGTGGGGCAGGGCACCGTGGCGCAGGACCCGGGCCTCGACCTCGGCGACGGGCGCCGCGAACGTGACGGTGAGGGCGTTCTCGCCCTCGACCAGCGCCTCCCTGACGTCGATCCGGTAGCTGCGGTGCTGGTTCTCGGTCTCGGCGACGACCCTGCCGTTGAGCTCGATCGTCGCGACGGTGTCGAGGCCGAGCGCGACGAGGTCGTGCCGGGCGGACCCGTCGTCGTGCCAGGTGAACGTGGTCGAGAAGCGCCACGAGGTGTCGCCGATCCACTGCTGCGCCGACTCGGCGTCGCCGTCGAACGGGTCGCTGATCAGGCCGGCGGCGAGGAGGTCGGTGTGCACCTGGCCGGGCACGGTCGCCGGGACGCGTCGGCCGACGACGCTCTCGGGCACCGGGCCGGTCACGGCCTCGACGGTCCAGTTGGCGTGCAGGGGGGAGAAGGCCATGGTGTCCCTTTGCGTCCAGGGGTCTCCGACCCCTTCGTCAAACGGCCTAAGTAAGCCGTCTGGACCCTAGACTAAGCGCTGGAGGTACCACATGGTCAACCCGCGCCTGCTCTCGAGCGCACCGACGAGCCGCGGGCTCGCCTTCGACCTGATCCGGTCGCAGGGCCCCATCAGCCGGGTCGAGCTCGCCGAGCGCACCGGGCTGACGCAGGCCACGATGTCGAACGTCGTGCGGCAGCTGATGGTCGACGGGCTCGTCGTCGAGGCCGGCCGCCGCGAGTCGACCGGGGGCAAGCCCCGCACCCTGCTCAGCATCGACCCGCTCGCCCGCTTCGCACTCGGCGTGCAGCTCGGCGCCGACGCGGTCACGGTCGTGCTCACCGACCTCGGCGGGGCGATGGTCGGCCGCCTCCGCACCCACGGCGTCTACGGCGAGGCGCCCGACGCCGCGGTCGCGCGCATCGCCGCGGTCGTCGCCGACTTCCTCGGCGGGCTCGGCGTCCCCGCCGAGCGGGTCGCCGGCCTCGGCCTCGTCACCCCCGGCCCGATCGACCTCGAGCACGGCAGCATCCACGGCGCTCCGCCGTTGGAGGCGTGGGCAGGGTTCCCCCTGGTCGACGCGTTCCACCGCGCCACCGGCCTGGCGGTCGTCCTCGACAACGACGCCACCGCGGCCGCCATCGGCGAGTTCTGGGGCGGCTCCGTCGCCGACTCGGCCGCCCACTGCACCGTCTACTACGGGGCCGGCATCGGGGCGGGCATCGTGCTCGACGGCGTCGTGTTCCGCGGGGCCAGCTCGAACGCGGGCGAGCTCGGCCAGGTGATGAGCCGTGCGCCGGGGCCGTTCCTGTCGAACACGACCGTCGAGAAGCTCGCCGGTCCGGTCGGGGTCGCCCTCCGGGCCCGGGCCGCCGTCGCTGCCGGACGCGAGGCCGGCTTCGCCCTCACCGGGCTGACCGACCCCTACGCCGACTTCAGCGTCGTCGCCACGGCCGCCGTGCACGGCGACCCGCTCGCCCTCGAGCTGATCCGCGACTCGGCCGAGCACCTCGCCGCGGCCGTCGTCTCGATCGCCAACGTGCTCGACCTCGACTCGATCGTGCTCGCGGGGCCGAGCCTCGCCATCGCCGGTGCCCTCTACCTCGAGGCGGTGCGACGACGCGTCGACGAGGACTTCTTCGCCCAGGCGGCCCACGGCGTCAGCGTCGAGCTGTCGGCGTACGTGGCCGACGCCGCCGCCGTCGGCGGGGCCGCGCTCGTGCTGCAGCGCGAGATCGTGTCCCGCCCGGGCGGCGGCGCGCCCGCGAGCCCGTCCGCACCCGCCAGCCCGTCCGCACCGGCCAGCCCGTCCGCACCGGCCAGCCCGTCCGCACCGCCGACTCCCCCTGCACCGTCCACCCCGGAGGCATCATGACCAGCTCGTCCTCGTTCGCCTTCCCCGAGCCGACCGCGACCCCGCTGCGCGGCGGACCCGCACTCCGCTGGGGCGTGATCGGCACCGGCGAGATCGCGGGCGACTTCACCGACGCCCTGCACGCGCACACCGACCAGCGGGTCGTGGCCGTCTCGTCGCGCACGCTCGACAAGGCCGAGCGGTTCGCCTCCTCCCACGGCGTCGCCACGGCGGTCGAGGGCCAGGAGGCGCTGGTCGGCCTGGCCGAGGTCGACGTCGTCTACGTCGCCACGCCCCACACCAGCCACGTGCCCGACGCGCTGCTCGCGATCGCGGCCGGCAAGCACGTGCTGGTCGAGAAGCCGTTCGCGACGACGACGGAGGAGGCGGACCGCCTGATCGCCGCCGCCCGGGCGGCCGGCGTGCTCGTGATGGAGGCGATGTGGACGCGGTACGTGCCGCACAGCACCGTGCTTGCCCGGCTGCTCGCCGACGGCGCGATCGGCGACGTCCGGCTCGCGACGGCCGACGTGGCGTGGGCGAACGACCTGTCGTCCGGCGGGCGGATGGCCGATCCGTCGCTCGGCGGCGGCGCGCTGCTCGACATCGGCGTCTACGCCGTGTGGTTCGCGCAGTTCGCGATCGGCCGGCCCGCCGAGGTGCGGGCGACGGGCACCACCCGTGCCGACGGCGTCGACCTGGAGGCCGCGATCGCGCTCCGCACCGCCGAGGGCCGCGTCGGCACCGCCGTCACCAGCTTGCTGACGACGTCGCCGGGCCTCGGCACGATCAGCGGCTCGACCGGCACGGTGCGGATGCTCGAGCACCTGGTCTTCCCTGCCTCCTTCGAGCTGGCCACGGCCGGCGGCACGGCGACCTGGCACGACCCGTCGGTGCTGCGCGGCCGCGACGGCCTCGCCTACGAGGCGACGGCGCTGGCGGCGTTCGTCGCCGAGGGCCGCACGGACTCGCCGCTGCACTCGCTCGACGACGCACGGTCGGTGACGGCCGTGCTCGAGACGACCCGCGCCTCCTTGACGGTGGTCTGAGGCCGCCGGTCGGCACCTGGCCGACCATGGCCGCCCCCACCGGAGCACGGGCGAGTTCGTCGCGAACGGGCGGTCGTGACGGCCCGCGCACGACGAACCCGCCCGGAGTCCCGGAAGGCAGCCCGTCGGGCCCCTCAGGCTCCTTACGAGCGGGGCACCCGCACGGTCAGCCCGCCCGGCTCGATCCAGGTGCGGAAGCCCGTGGCGACGCCGAAGCCGTCGCCGTCGACCTCGATGTCCTCGGGCGCCTTCAGCTCGACCTCGATCTGCTTCGCCTTGACGTAGCGCAGCGCCTCGTTCTCGGTGCCCGGCAGCTTGTCGGCGAACGGCAGGCGACGGACGACGCCGTTCTCCCAGAAGACCTTGTAGAGGATGTGCGCCCAGCCGCGGACGCCCTTCGGACGCAGCAGCAGGATGTCGAACAGGCCGTCGTCGATCGCCGCGTCGGGCAGCAGCACGATGTTCGCGGGCAGGGCGCCGCAGTTGCCCACGATGATCGTGTGCGCGTGCATGTCGCGCTGCTTGCCGCCGTCGATCTTGTACCTGAACACGAGCTGGTTCTCGTCGCGGAGGGTCGCGACGAGCGCCTTGACGTAGGCCAGCCAGCCGACCTTCTTCTTCAGGTCGTCGTCGGTGTTCGCGAGCATCTTCGCGTCGATGCCGAGGCCGGTCATCACGACGTAGACGTGCTCGCTCGACGAGCCGTCCTCGCGGCGGATCTCGAGCATGCCGAGGTCGATGTCGCGGTCCTCGCCCGAGAAGGCGGTCTCGAGGGAGTTGTCGAGGTCCTCGAGGGTGAGCTTGAGGTTGCGGGCGAGCAGGTTGCCCGTGCCGCTCGGCAGCAGGGCGAGCGAGGCGTCGGAGGCGTGCACCGTCTCGGCGACCGCCCGCACGGTGCCGTCGCCGCCGGCCGCGATGACCATCGTCGCCCCGGCTTCGAGGGCCTCGCGGGCGGGGCCCTGGCCGGCGTCGTCCTCGCTCGTCTCGAACCAGAGCGTCGTGCCCCAGCCGGCGGCGCCCTCGGCACGGGCGACCGCGGCCTTCACCGCGTCGAGGTCGATCTTGATCGGGTTGTAGACGACCGCGGCGACCCGTGTCGCCTGGGACGACGCGGAGTCGGTCGACGCGTCGGTCGAGGAGGCGGTGGCGGCGTCGGCTCCGGACGTCACGGGGGGCGTCGGGTCGGTGTCAGTGGTCACCCGTCGATGATGCCACCGCGACGGCACGGCGGGCCCGGACGGGTGTCCGGCGCAACTCCGGAAGCCGCGGCGCCTGACTCCTGAATCGTGCACTGATCAGGACCGCGAGTCCTGCGCACTGCGAACTCAGGACCCAGGTTCCTGAATGAGGAGAGCGCTGAACGGCGTGGGGCGGGCGGCGCAGGAGGCGCGGGTCAGGCGTCGACGGAGGGGACGGAGGCGGTCGCGATCTCGGCGCCGTCGGCACCGCGCACCTCCACGGAGACGACGTGCTCGCGCAGCACCGCCGCGTTCATCCGGCAGTCGATCGTCACGTCGGTGCCGAGGAACGTGCCCGACTCGTGCTCGACTCCCGCGTCGTCGACGACGACGACAGAGAACGCGTCGCCGACGGGCAGCCCGTCCACGGTCAGCACGGTCTCGGTGCCCCAGGTGTGCGCCACGAGGTCGCCGTCCACTGCGACGCCGGAGGGCTCGCCGCCGAAGGCCACGTGCTCCACGGCGCCGAGGGTGCCGGGCGGGCCGGCGACGTGGGCGTCGCGCGGCGTCGCGGCCAGCACGCCGCCGCCGACGCCGACCGCGACGCACGCGGCTGCCCCGAGCACGGTGAGGGCGATGCGCCGCGAGCGGCGGGGGCGCAGGGAGACCACCGTCGCCGCCGCCGGAGCCGCGGCCGGACCGCTCGAGGCGACCGCCGCCTCCTCGGCTCGCTCGTGTCGGAAGTCGGGCACGTCTCGGGAGTCAGGTTCGGCGTGGGCCACGGCCGACTCGATGCGCTCGCGCAGTGCGGCGTCGACCGCGGCGTCCTGCCAGGTGCCGACGGGCTCGAGCCGGGCGACGACCCCGCCGAGGGAGGCGATCTCGTCGTCGACGGTCGGGTCGACGACGCGCAGGGCGTCGAGCTCGACGGCCTCGTCGGGCGACAGGTCGGAGGCGAGCGCGGCGGCGATCAGCTCGGCGCGGCGGTCGGCGGCGGGGTCGGGGCCGGCGGGGTCGGACGTGGGGTCGGTCACGAGCGGTTCTCCCCGTCGTCGAGGTGGTTGCGGAGGGCACGCAGGGCGTAGAAGCAGCGCGTGCGGAGGGTGGCGACCGGGACGCCCGACAGGTCGGAGAACTCCTGGTAGCTGAGCCCGGTCAGGTGGACGGCGACCACGACCTCGCGGTGCTCGTCGCTGAGCCGTGCGAGCCCCTCGACGATGCCGAGGCGCTCGAGCGGGTCGGTCGCGGGGGCCGCCTGCTCCGGCGCGTGCTCGTCGGGCACCAGCACCGGGGTGCGCTGACGGGCGCGGTGCACGTCGAGCACGACCCGCCGCTCGATCGCGAACAGCCAGGTGCGCGCGCCGCCGCGAGCAGGGTCGAAGGAGGCGCGGGCACGCCAGGCGCGGAGGAACGTCTCCTGCACGCAGTCCTCGGCGAGGGGGCGGTCACGGAGGGCGTTGACCGCGAAGCCGAGCAGGGCCGAGCCGTGCTCCGCGAAGGCGGCGGACACGTCGAGGCCGGTCGAGGTGCTCGGCGCCGCGGAGCCGGGAGACGAGGGGCCGGGCGTCGGCTGGCTCATCGTGCTCCCCTCCTGCGTGACGGGACGCGTCAAGACGAGCGACATCCGGCTCCTCTCAGCCTACGGGGCGGCTCCCGGCGGATCACCGGAGCTCTCGGAGGGGAGTACGTCGGGGAGCCCGCGCGCGTTCACCGACGCGACCGGTCTCGTCTGCTGCGCCGCGCCTCCTCGGCGTCGACCTCAGGACTGGCGGACGAGCGACGGGATCTTCTCGCGGAAAGGGAAGAAGCCCCTCGAGGCATGCGGCCAGGCGACGCTGTCCCAGCGTCGCCGCACCGTGACCAGGGCGATCCCCTCGGCCTCGAGCACGGGACGGAGCCGCCCGAGCCGCTCGTGGACAGGGCCGATCGGCGCGTAGGGGACGACCACCGCGTCGAGCCCCTCCGACCGCGCCCAGCTCACGACGGAGCCGGGCTCCGCGTCCGCGAGCACCTGGGCTGACCGTCCGCCCGCGTCCCGGGTCCGCTCCGCGGCGTCCTCGACGGCGGCCGACGTGAAGGCGGCCACGGCGTCCGAGACCCCGGCGGGGGAACGCCCGCCCGGTTCCGCGTGCACGGCCGCGGCCGCCACGTCGCCGAGGAGCCCTGGACGCTCGGCGAGCAGGCTCGTCGCCTCGAGGTCCTCCTCGTGCAGCAGCAGCCCCGCGCGGTCGCCGACGACCCCCACGACGTCCTCCGGCTCGAGGGGGGTCCGGGACGGGAACGGCTCCTCGTCGAGCGCGCGGGCCGTCGTGGCCAGGCCGCTCGGCGAGAACCGACCGTCGGTGAAGCGGGAGATGTTCGAGGCCGTCGCGAGGTACGTCTTGCCCCTGGTCTGCAGACCGGCCACCCACCTCCACGACAGGGTGTTCGAGGCGGCGTCGCCGTCGAGCAGGTGCCGGTAGAAGAAGTCGGCGCCGAGCTGCCAGGGAAGGCCGAGCGTGAACACCCAGATGCTCGCGAACCACATGCGCGTGTGGTTGTGCAGGTACCCGGTGTCGACGAGCTCGCGCACCCAGGCGTCCATCGCGTCGATGCCGGTCCGCCCCGCGACCGCGGCCTCGTACCCGTCGGGCAGCTCACCCGCGAGCAGGTCGCGGACCTCGACCCGGTACCGCCGCCACACCTCCGGGTTCTGCTCGAGCCAGCCCTTCCAGTAGGTGCGCCAGAACACCTCCTGCACGAACTTCTCGGCTGCCCTGGGCGTGTGCTCGTCGAGGACGGCGCCGACCACCTCCTGCTCCGTCAGGAGGCGGTGGCGAAGGTACGGGGACAGCCCGGAGACGTTGCTCCGCGAGGGCCCGAGGTCGAGGTTGCGGTCGCGGGCGTAGGCGCCGCCGGCGCGGGGGACGAAGTCGTCGAGAGCGTCGAGACCGGCGGCTCTGGTGGGGATGGACACCTGCCCATCATGCGACTCGCGGTGTGGCGGAGGCTGACCACGACCGCCTCGCCGCGCCCCGCCGAGGTCTCGTCAGAACTTTCTCGGATCTCCGGTGAACGCCCGACGGGTCGTCGCCGTAGGCCCTCGTGACAGGCGTCGTCCGACCGGGCGGCGTGACGCGCCGCCCCGACGGGCCGGCGTCCACGAGAGGCAGAGGAAGCATGACGATGAAGCGTTCCGTCCGACACCTGACCATCGGAGGCGCGGCCGCGGCCGCCGCCACCCTGATCGTGGCCGCGCCCGCCGCGGCCGAGACCACCGTGCCAGAGCCCAGCTCGTTCACCAGCGCCTACACGGTGATGGCGACGCCCGACCAGGTCATCAACAACGACGGCGTTGCCGTCGCCGGCGAGCCGGGGGCCACCGGCACCTTCGACTTCCGCATCAACTCGGACACCGAGGTGATCTGCTACGACATCACCCTGACCGGCGTCACCGGCGACTACCAGAGCCCGGCGAAGACGGCGACGCACATCCACCAGGCCGCTGCCGGACAGCCCGGCCCGCCGCGCATCGCGTTCCCGAACCCGACCGACGCGGACGGCGACGGCGTCCGCGAGGCCAGCGGCTGCCTGCAGGGCCCCTTCACCACCGGCGTCACCAACGACGCGGGTGCCGACACCGGCACCGGCTTCACGCTCGCGCAGATCGAGGCGGACCCGGCCGGCTTCACCGGCGACTCGCACACGGCGGCCTTCGCTGCGGGCGTCGTCCGCGGCCAGCTGACCCAGGTGCCGGTCGGCGGCGTCGACACCGGCGCCGGCGGAGCGGCCTCGGCCGTCGCCGCGGGCACGTCCGCGTCGTCCAGCACGGACAGCGGAGCGCTCGTCGGCGCCGCCGCGGTCGGCGGGCTCGTGCTCGTCGGAGCGACCGGCCTCGTGCTGCGTCGTCGGGCCGCCGCACGGGCATGACCCCTCTGGTCGGTGCGCGTCGCACGGGCGGCCCCCTGCGGGGAGCCGCCCGTGCGGCGCGCCCTGGCACACCCGGGCGCACGCAGCGGGTGCCGGCGGGCCTCGGGCTCGGGCTCGGGCTCGGGCTCGCCGCCGTCCTCGCGCTGACGGGGTGCGCGTCGGGGATGGCCGAGCCCTTGCCGTCGAGCTCGCCGCGCGCGGAGGCGAGCGGTGCGCCGTCCTCCCCCGCGCCTCCTGCGATGCCGTCGCCTGGGTCGCCGTCGCCGTCGCCTGCTTCGCCGGCGCCCGCGCCCGCCTTCGGGATCGGGGCCGAGCCTGCCCGAGTCTCGGTCCCGGCCATCGAGCTGGACGAGCCCTTGATCGGGCTCGGGATCGCCTCGACCGGCGCCATGGAGGTGCCGGTCGACGCCGACGAGGTCGGCTGGTTCACGGGAGGCGGACGTCCCGGTGGTCGCGGCCCGACCGTGATCGCTGCCCACGTGGACTCGACCACGGGCCCGGCGGTGTTCTTCCGTCTGTCGGAGCTCGTTGCCGGCGACGAGGTGACCGTGACGACCGTCGAGGACGCCGCGGTGCGCTACGTCGTGGACGAGGTCGTGGACGTGCCCAAGGCGGAGTTCCCGACCGCGCGGGTCTTCGGAGCCCAGCCGACCGACCAGCTGCGGCTGATCACCTGCGGCGGGGTCTTCGACCCCGGCTCGGGCCACTACGACCAGAACCGCGTCGTCTTCGCGTCGCCCGCCGCCTGACCGCGTCCGCGCTGCCGCGTGCGCGCTGCGCTGCGTCCGCTGCGCCGCGTGTCCGCTACGCCGCGTGTCCGCGACGCCGCGTGCGCGCTACGCGGCGTGTCCGCTGCCCCACGTACGCGCTGCGCCGGCACGCCTGCCTGTCCGTCGGCACGCCCGCACGCGTTGCGCCGAACGAGCTCTCGCAGCGAACTCCGTCGAGGGCGGGTGATCCGGGTCGAGGGCGGGTCGGCGCGGACCCGCCCTCGACCCGGATGACCCGCCCTCGGCCCGAGGACACGGGAAAGTCGCGCGCCGAGATGGTCCGACTCGCCGACTCACGCGAGGAGGCCTGCCCGACCGAGACACGCCTGCCGCAATTCAGGATGCCGCGGTCACGGGCTCCTGAATCGTGCACAGGTCAGGACTCCGACTCCTGAGCCCGCGGAAATCAGGACTCGCGTTCCTGATGAGGAGAGCCGAGAGCCGAGAACGTGCGTCGCACCCGCACCCGCACCCGCACGGACGCGCAGACCGGCACCGGCGGCAGTTCCCGTCGAGGGCGGGCCAGCGCGGTCGAGGGCGGGTAAGCGCTGACCCGCCCTCGACAGCGCTGACCCGCCCTCGGCAGAGGACACGTGTCGTCGGCGACGACGGAGGGCCGGACCGCTCACGCGACCCGGCCCTCCGGTGCCTCCAGGGGAGGCGCCTCCGTCGAGGCTCAGCGGCGACGCGTCCTGCGGTGCGCCGTGACGACGAGCGCCGTGCCGACCGCGGCGAACAGCAGCGCGATCAGCGCCGGGGCGAGGGACTCGCCACCCGTGAACGCGAGCGACGAGTCGGACGAGCTCGGCGACGCGGGCTGACGCGTCGGCGACGTCGCGCTCGGCGTCACGGGCGTGACGGCGGTCGCGGCGGGCGTGATCGCTGCAGGCGTGGTCGTGACTGGCGGCACGACCGCCGGAGGCGTCGTCACGGGAGGCGTCGTCACCGGGGGCGTGGTCACGGGCGGCGTCGTCACCGGGGGCGTCACGACCGGCGGCACGTCGGTGCCGTCGGCCTGGCCTCCGGCGCTGGCCTGGCGGGTGACCGTCTGCGCCGGGAACGACTCGGGCGTGGCGCCCTCGGTGCGGCTCAGCACGGTGACGGCGCCGTTCGAGAAGCTCTGGGCCGAGCCCGTCCCGGTGGCGGCCGCGAGGTCGACGGGTGCGACGAGGCGGTAGAAGTGACCCTCGGGCGCGGCCGGCCAGGTGACGGTGACCTGGCTCTGGCTGCAGGCCACGGAGGAGGAAGGAACGGCGAGGGCCTCCGTCGTGCCCGGCACGTTCAGGCCGGCGGCGTCGGACTGGCGGTCCTCGAACCTCAGCGAGCTGCAGGCGAAGGTCCAGGTCTGACCGGCCGGACGGGTGTCCGTCGTCGTGGCGGCGACGAACGGCCCGACGGGGGTGTCGACGCGGTACTCGAGGGCGCCCAGCGGGTTCGTGCGGCCCTGGTCGGACCGGGTGAAGACGCCGCGCTTCGACGCGGCGAGGTGGGTGCCGACCTGCGCCTGCGGAGTCACCTCGGTGGTGAAGGTCGCACCGCCCTCGACGACGGAGGTGAAGGGCGAGGCGCTGCCGGCCGGGGTCCTCTCGGCGTCGAAGCCCGACTCGATGAAGGCCGATCCCCTGACGCCCGTGTGCGTCTCGACGAAGTCGGTGAAGGTCACCACGAGTCGGACGTTCGCGGGGGCGCCGTTCGCGGCCGTGGTCTTCACGAGCACGGCGTTCGCGACGATCTCGCCGGTCGCGAGGTCGAGCACGGGGAACGTGTCGGGCAGGTCCTTCAGCCGGGGGCTGAGCTGGACCGTGAAGCTGTCGCCGGCGACGGCGTCGGCCGGCACCGTGAAGTCGAGCGTCGTCGTGACCGAGGCGTCCTGTCGCGGCGTGGTCGGGCTGACCACGATGTCGGTGACGGCACCGGGCAGGTTCGCACCGGGGGTCGGCGCGGCAGCGGCGGCTGCGGTCGCCGCGACGGGCTGGGCGGCGGAGGCCGGAGCTGCGGCGCCCAGGGCGAGGCCCCCGGTCGCGAGCGTCAGGGCGATCGCCGCGGCCAGGCCCGCACGGCGGTGAGGCCGGTGCAGGGACGAGGAGGCGACGGGCGCCTCCCGCAGGAGGGTCGAGGTCGGGAGGAGGCGCGGATCGGCGACGATCCCACGGGTTCTGGGCATTCGGGTGCTCTCTGTCGGGGCCCGCTCGGGTGGGGCGACGGCGCGACGAGCCCGCGGACACGCCGGTGGGTGGCCGGCGGGGCGTTCGGGTGGAGCTCGCCGCGGCTGACGCCGCGGGACTCTGGAATCTAACCCCCCGGACGGGGGTGTCGGCCCGTTCGTCCTCCGATGGTCACCCGTATCGGCGGTGAATCCACCCGCGACGGGTGAGCACCGACCCCCAGGACGAGGGCTCGGGGAACGGCCCCGTCAGCGGTAGTGCTGCTCGCCGCGCGCTGCCTTCTCCACCACGTCGCGGACGCGCGCCGCCCGTATCGCCGGCGTCTTGATCGACGCGAGCCGGAAGAAGACCCGGAACCGCTCCGTCTTCGTCAGCCCGGCGAAGAACGCGGCCGCTGCGGGATCGGCGTCGAGCGCGGCCCGCAGGTCGTCGGGAGCGACCGCGTCACGTTGCCGGTACGCGGCGTCCCACCGGCCGTCGGCCTTCGCGCGCTCGACCTCGGCGAGCCCCGCCGGCCGCATCCGCCCCTCCTCGACCAGACGGGCGACGTGCTCGCGGTTGATCTGCGACCACGGGCTGTTGCGGCGCCTCGGCTGGAACGCGGTGAGCATGTAGTCGTCGTCGAGCCGCGCGCCCTGCCCGTCGATCCAGCCGTGGCAGAGGGCGACGTCGAGCGCCTCGGACCAGGTCATGCCGGGCGCGCTGCTCGTCTTCTTGCGGAGCTTCAGCCGCACGCCCACGACGTCGTCGGTCGAGGCCAGCCAGTCCCACCACTGCTCGACCGTGAGCTCGAGCACGGGCTTGTCGGCGACGCTGACCATGGGGCGAGGGTAGCGGGAGCCGCCGACAGCGGCGGGCCTCGCGGCGGGTCAGCGGGTCAGCGGTCAGCGGGTCAGCGGGTCACGGGTCAGCGGCGCGCGCTGTCGAACGCGTGCAGCCCGAGCTCGCTGCTGAGCCGCTCCATCAGCACCGCTCCGCGGACGCTGGTGCCGAGCTCGTCGAGCGGCGGGCTGTACGACGCGGCGCCGAGCCGTCCCGGCGACGAGAGGACGAGCGCGCCCGAGACGCTCGACTTGGCGGGCACACCGACCTGGCGCATCCACCGGCCGGAGCCGTCGTAGACCCCGCAGGTCGCCATCACCGACACCACGTCGCGGGCGATCGCCGCCGAGACGACCTGCTCGCCGGTCACCGGGTTGCGCCCGCCGAGGGCGAGGGTCGCCCCCATGACGGCGAGCGCCTCGGCGTCGACGAGCACCGCGCAGGCACGGGCGTAGGCCGAGACGGCGTCGTCGGCCCCGACGTGCAGGGTGCCCTCCGAGCGCATCAGGTGCGCGAGGGCGTGGTTCCGGTCGCCGAGCAGCATCTCGCAGCCGGCCACGTCGTCGTCGACCTCGAGCTCCCGCCCCGCGAACGCGCCGAGGCCCCGGAGGGTCCGCTCGGCACGCCCGTCCGCGTCGCCGCCGTCGACGAGCGCGGCAGTGAGCAGGGCTCCGGCGTTGACCATGGGGTTCGGCGGACGCCCCGTGCCGCCCTCGAGCTTGATCGCGTCGAAGGCCTCGCCCGTCGGCTCGATGCCGACCGCGTCGATCGCCGCACCGTCGGTGTCGGCGAGCGCGAGGGCGAAGAGGAACGGCTTGACCGCCGACTGGATCGAGAACGCCTGTCGCGCGTCGCCCGCCGCCGTCACGGAGCCGTCGGGCCGCGCCAGCGCGATGCCCAGCCAGCCCGGGTCGGCCTCGGCGAGCTGCGGCACGCTGTCGTCCACCTCGCCGCCGCCCACGTCGCGGACGCCGTCCAGCAGCGCGGCCAGCCGCTCGTGCAGGTCGTCGTCGCGTGCTCCGCCGGCTCGTCGCGGGGAGGTGGCCGAGGAGGCGCGGGTCGAGGAGTCGGGATCGGTCACTCGCCCATCCTCCCGCGCCTCCTGCCTGCCGTCCCAGGCAGGCTCGTCGCACGATCCTTCCCCTCCCCTCTCCCCTCCCCCTCGCGCTCGCGCTCCCCTCTCCTCTCAAATTTGCGCGTGATCCGTCGGTCGACGGCGGGCGCGACCGCTGAACTGCGCCGAAGAACCGCGGATCACTCTCGCTTTCGGCTGCCGAGCTGAGCTGAGGTGCTGGGCCGCGGCGGCTCACCCGGCGCGACTGAGCCGCGTCGGCCAGACTGGGCTGGTGAGCACCCCGCACGACTCCGTCGAGATCCGCGCCCTGCCCTACGACCACGCCGACGTGCAGCGGCTCGTCGAGGGGCTCCAGCAGCTCTACGTCGAGCTGTACGGCGGACGCGACGACAGCCCGATCGACCGGTCCGAGTTCGAGCTGCCGCGCGGCACGTTCGCCGTCGCCTACGACACGGCGGGCGACGCGGCGGGCGACACTGCCGAGGGCCCGGCCGGCGACGCACCGGCACCGGTCGCGATGGGCGCGTGGCGCCTCCTGCCCGACGGCCGCGCCGAGCTCAAGCGCATGTTCGTCCGACCCGACCAGCGCGGACGCGGGCTCTCCCGGCTCGTGCTGAGCTGGCTCGAGCAGTCCGCCCGCGAGGCCGGCGTCGTCGACATGGTGATCGAGACGAACACGGTGCACGCCGAGGCGATCCGCCTCTACGAGTCGGTCGGCTACGCGCCGATCCCCGCCTACGGGCACTATGCGGACGAGCCGGAGACCGTGTCGCTCGGGCGGTCGCTCGCCGAGCGCGACTGAGCCGGACACGGCCGACCCAGCCCGCGCCTCCTCGGCTCGCCGGCCCTCGGCCCCGGGGCTCCAGGGCTCCGGGTCCGGGTTCCGTAAAGCGAGAGACATCCGACCGTGAGGACGCCCCGGAGGCGGGCGCCGGGCCCGCCTCGGAGCGGATCACTCTCAAATTACGGGGGGGGGGGGGGGGGGGGCACGCCGCGCTGCGGGACTGCAGGGCTGCGGGCGGGGCGCTCCGGAACCGCAGGCGGCGACCTGCGCCCCCCTCGACGCGGCTCAGCCCTGCTCGAACCAGCCGCGCGGGTGCATGTCCGCGGTGAGGTCGCGCCGCGACTGGGTCGGCCGCGCCCAGCGCACGCCGTTCGCCAGCACCCGCCGGATCTCGGGCTGGTGGTACACCGGGTACTCCTGGTCGCCGGGCGAGAAGTAGAACAGCTTGCCGAGCCCGCGCCGCCAGGTCGCCCCCGAGCGGAACACCTCGCCGCCCGTGAAGGTCGACAGGAAGATCAGCTCGTCCGGCGTCGGGATGTCGAAGAACTCGCCGTAGGTCTCCTGCTCGGGGATCACCAGCGGGTCGGGCACGCCCTCGGCGATCGGGTGCGTCGGCGCCACGGTCCAGACGAGCTCGCGCTCGGCCTCGTTGCGCCAGCGCAGCGAGCAGGTGGTGCCGAGGAGGCGCGTGAACGGCTTCGAGTAGTGCCCGCTGTGCAGCACGATCAGGCCCATGCCCGCCTGCACGTGCCGCACGACGCGCTCGACGACCTCGTCTGCGACCTGCTCGTGGGCGATGTGCCCCCACCACAGCAGGACGTCTGTGGCGGCGAGCCGCTCCTCGGTGAGCCCGTGCTCGGGATCGGCGAGGGTGGCCGTCGAGACGTCGACCTCGTCGCCGAGCAGCTCGACGAGGCCGTCGGCGACAGCGCCGTGGATGCCGTGCGGGTAGTTCCGGGCGACGGTCTCGTCACCCCGGGTCTCGTGGACGTTCTCGTTCCAGACGACGACCCGGGTCGGGGCGGCCGAGTTCGCTGCTGCGGCGCTCATCGGACGCCCCCCTCGGAGCCGGAGCCGGAGCGGACGGTCGCCTCGACCTCGTCCTGCGGCACCTCGACCTCGCGGCCCTGCTCCGCCGAGGCGTAGATCGCGTCGACGACGCGGCTGCGGTGCAGCGCGTACTCGCCGTGCCGCCCCTGGTAGCGGGCCTCCCCGCCCTCGGGCGCCGCGCCTCCTGCGCCCGACCGCACCGAGGCGATGAACCCCTCGATGACGGTGCGGTGGTGCCCGGCCGGCACGTGGACGGCCGGCCGCGTCTCGGCGGGCTGGCCGAGCACGTCGGAGTAGAGCGTCAGCGTGCCGTCGGTCGCGTAGTCGTCGACGTGCAGGCGTGCGCCGCCGGTGGCGCCGAGCAGCTCGACCTCGATGTCCTCGTGCACCTTCGAGTACGAGGCCCACGACGCCTGCAGCAGCAGGCTGCCGCCGTCGTCGAGGCGGAGCAGCGCGCTCGAGAAGTCCTCGACGTCGAAGGCCGACCCGGTCGGGGCCGACGAGACGCCGTAGACCCGACCGCCGCGCCCGGCCGCGCCGAGGACGCCGTACGCGACGGCGGAGACGCTCGTCACGCGGGGCTCGCCGAGCAGGTGCAGGGCGATGTCGAGCACGTGCGAGCCGAGGTCGATCATCGGGCCGCCGCCGGACGCCTCCTTGTTCGTGAACCACGAGCCCATGCCGGGCACGCCGGCCCGCCGCATCCAGCTCGCGCGGGCGTGGTAGACGTCGCCGATCGGGTCGTCGGCCAACCAGTCGGCGAGGAAGGCGACGTCGGCCCGGCGGCGGTGGTTGTAGGCGACCTCGAGCACCCGGTCGGCGTCGCGCGCGGCTCGGACCATCTCGGCGGCGAGGTCGCCGGTCGTCGCGAGGGGCTTCTCGCAGAAGACGTGCTTGCCTGCGCGCAGGGCAGCCATCGCGATCGGGTGGTGCAGCGCGTTGGGGACGCCGATCGAGATGACGTCGAGGTCGACCATCGCGACGACGTCCTCCCAGTCGGTGACCAGCCGCTCGACGCCGTAGGCGCTGCCGAGCTCCTGCAGCCGGGCCTCCTCCTGGCCGGCGAGCGCGACGACTCGTGCGCCCGGCAGGGACGAGAACGCCTCGAGGTGCGTGGAGCCGGCGAAGCCGAGGCCGATCACCCCCACACGCAGGTCGCTCGGGTCGGCAGGGTCGGTCGGGCGGGTCTGGTCGGACGTCATCGTTCCCTCTCGTCGTGCGGCGCTGCTCGCGGTGCGTGCTGGTCCGGCGGCCGTCCGACGGACGCGACGCAGCGCCATCCCCTCCACCGTACACAGCCGCCGGGACGGCAAATGCCGACCGGCGAGGGTCGACCCGCCGCTCACGTTCTTCGCCACGTGGCGTGTCGGACCCTCACGGTCGGCATTTGCGGAACGGCCGCAGCCGCGCGCTGCTACAGCGTCGCGAGCGCCGCGTTCAGCGTCGCCGACGGCCGCATCACGGCCTCCGTCGCGGCGGCGTCCGGGTGGTAGTAGCCGCCGATCTCGACGGCGGTGCCCTGCGGCGCGATCAGCTCGGAGACGATGGTCTCCTCCTGCCCGCCGAGCGTCTCGGCGAGCGACGCGAAGGCCGCCGCCAGCTCGGCGTCGTCGGTCTGGGCAGCGAGCTCGTCGGCCCAGTACTTCGCGAGGAAGAAGTGGCTGCCGCGGTTGTCGATCGAGCCGAGCTTGCGGCCGGGCGACTTGTTCTCGTCGAGGAACGTGCCGGTCGCGCGGTCGAGCGTGTCGGCCAGCACCTGGGCGCGGGCGTTGCCGGTCGAGGTGGCCAGGTGCTCGAAGCTCACGGCCAGCGCCAGGAACTCGCCGAGGCTGTCCCAGCGCAGGTAGTCCTGGTCGACGAGCTGCTGCACGTGCTTCGGCGCCGAGCCGCCGGCACCGGTCTCGAACAGGCCGCCGCCGTTGATCAGGGGCACGACCGACAGCATCTTGGCCGAGGTGCCGAGCTCCATGATCGGGAACAGGTCGGTGAGGTAGTCGCGCAGCACGTTGCCGGTGACCGAGATCGTGTCCTCGCCGCGGCGGATGCGCTCGAGCGAGAAGGCCATCGCGTCGACGGGCGACAGGATCTCGATCTGCAGGCCGTCGGTGTCGTGCTCGGCGAGGTAGCCGCGCACGAGCCCGATCAGGGTCGCGTCGTGGGCGCGGGTCTCGTCGAGCCAGAAGACGGCGGGCGTGCCGCTGGCACGGGCGCGGGTGACGGCGAGCTTGACCCAGTCGCGGATCGGGACGTCCTTCGTCTGGCAGGCGCGCCAGATGTCGCCGGTCGCGACCTCGTGCTCGATCAGCACGTCGCCGGCCTCGTTCAGCACGCGGACGGTGCCGTCGGAGGGGATCTCGAAGGTCTTGTCGTGCGAGCCGTACTCCTCGGCGGCCTGGGCCATCAGGCCGACGTTCGGCACGGAGCCCATCGTCGCGGGGTCGAACGCGCCGTTGGCCCGGCAGTCGTCGAGCACGGCCTGGTAGATCCCGGCGTAGCTGGAGTCGGGGATGACCGCGAGCGTGTCGTGCTCCTCGCCGTCCGGGCCCCACATGTGGCCGGAGGTGCGGATCATCGCGGGCATCGAGGCGTCGACGATCACGTCGGACGGCACGTGCAGGTTGGTCGTGCCCTTGTCGGAGTCGACCATGGCGAGGTCGGGCCCGTCGGCGATGCCCTGGTCGAAGGCGGCGCGGATCTCGTCGCCGTTCGGCAGCGAGGCGAGCCCCTGCAGGATGCCGTTGAGGCCGTTGGCGGGGTCGAGCCCGGCTGCGCGCAGGTCGTCGCCGTACTTCTCGAACACCTGCGGGAAGAACGCCCGGATCACGTGCCCGAAGAGGATCGGGTCGCTGATCTTCATCATCGTGGCCTTGAGGTGCACCGAGAACAGCACGCCCTCGGCCTCGGCCCTGGCGATCTGCGCGGCGAGGAACTCGTGCAGCGCCGCGACGTGCAGCACCGTGCCGTCGACGACCTCGCCGGCGAGCACGGGGATCGACTCGCGCAGCACGGTGGTCGACCCGTCGGCGCCGACGTGCTCGATGCGCAGCACGTCGTCGGCAGGCATCACGACGGTCTTCTCGTTCGAGCGGAAGTCGTCGACGCCCATGGTCGCGACGTTCGTCCCGCTCTCGGCGGTCCAGGCGCCCATGCGGTGCGGGTGCTTCCGCGCGTAGTTCTTGACCGAGAGCGGCGCACGGCGGTCGCTGTTGCCCTCGCGGAGCACCGGGTTGACGGCGCTGCCCTTGACCTTGTCGTAACGGGCCTTGACGTCGCGCTCCTCGTCGGTCGAGGGCGAGTCCGGGTACTCGGGCAGGTCGTAGCCCTGCCCCTGCAGCTCGCGGACTGCGGCCTTCAGCTGCGGCATCGACGCCGAGATGTTCGGCAGCTTGATGATGTTGGCCTCCGGCGTCTTCGCCAGGGCCCCCAGCTCGGCGAGCGCATCGCCCTGTCGCTGCTCGTCGGTGAGCCGCTCCGGGAACTGGCTGATGATGCGTCCGGCCAGCGAGATGTCGCGGGTCTCGACGTCGACCCCCGCGGTGCGGGCGTACGCCTGGACGATGGGCAGGAACGAGTAGGTCGCCAGCATCGGCGCCTCGTCGGTGAGCGTGTAGATGATCGTGGCCATGCGGCAGGTGCTCCTCTGGTGTCGCGCGTGCGTGCGGTCGCCCCCACGGTACTCGGCGGGGGTCTCTCGACATCAAGATACATGCCGCCTCCGACACCGGCCTGAAGAGCCTGCAGGAGGTGCGCGAGACGACCGAAGGAGGCGCGGCCCGCCTCAGCGAGGCAGCGGCGACTCGATCACTCGCGAGGTCGCCGACACGACGACCTCGACGCCGGGGAGCTGCCCGCCCGCGCGGTCCTGCAGCACCGCGGCGACGCGGGCCAGCGTCACCGGCGTGGGCGTGCCCACGTCGGTCGCGACCGAGGCGGCGACGCTCAGCACACCCCCGGTCAGGACGACGTCCACGAGCCCGCGGGGCCCGCCGCCGTCGATGCCGTCGGCCACGGCGGTGATCGCGGCGACCACGACCGGACGGGCGTCGAGCACCTCGACGACGCCCTCGACCCCGCGCAGGGCGTCGGTCAGGTCGAGCGAGAGATCGTCCAGCGACACGTCGTCCAGCGGGGCGTCCTCGACCGGCTGGTCGTCCAGGGCAGGGTCCTCGATGCTCATCGCGCGCCTCCTTCGTCCAGCCACACGTCGTCGACGACGACGTGCACGGCAGCGACCTCCAGCTCGGTGTGCAGCGCGAGGGCCGAGACGGCCGCCGCGCGCAGGGCGCCGGCCGCCTCGCGCAGCGGGACGCCGTACCGCGCGGTCATCGTGAGCGTCACCACGATCGGGGCGCCCGCCTCCGTGACGTCGCCCTCGAGCTCGCTCGACCGCACGACGACGCCGTCGACGGCGTCGCCGACCTGACGGAGCAGCCCACGGACCGCGGCCTCGGTCACGCCGAGGCGCACTCCGGGATCGGGGTGCCGGAGGGGGATCTCGCGTCCGCCCACGACCTCGGCCTTGATCGAGTCGATCAGCCCGGTGATCCAGGTGTCGTCGCGGGACGGCAGGCGCGACGCCTCGTCCTCGAGGGCCGAGAGGGAGAGGCCGCGGACCCGCTCGAGTGCCCGGAGCGCCAGCCGGCACTCGGCGCTCGCCTCGATCTCGGGGTCGCGGGGAGACCGGCCGCGGTCGAGGTAGTCCTCGAGCTCGTCCAGGGTCCGGCCGTCCACGAGCTCGTCGTCGACGTCGTGGTCGCTCATCGCCAGGCCTCCATCTCGTGGAGCAGGAACTTGCGGGCCCGGGCGATCTGCCCGCGCACGGTGGACACGGGGAGCTGCAGGGCCTCGGCGATCTCCGCGTACGACCAGCCGCCGGTCTCCCGCAACAGCCAACACCGTCGCTGGTCGAGCGGCAGCTTGTCGAGAGCGGTCCACATGGCGTCCAGCTGCAGCCGCGACTCGACGACGCGGTCCGGCGCCGCGGAGCGGGACGCCGGGGCGTCGTGGGCGTCGATGTCGTCGTGGTCGCGCCGGACGCGAAGGCGGTCGATGCTCTTGTTGCTCACGATCCGCATCAGCCAGGGACGCAGCCGGGACGGGTCCTCGAGGTCGGACAGGCGCCTCCACGCGGTGAGGAACGCGTCCTGCACGACGTCGTCCGACTCGAGGTCGGTGCCGAGCAGCCGTCCGGCGTAGACGCGCATCAGCGGGCCGTGCCGGCGGGCGACGACCTCGAAGGCGTGCACGTCGCCGTCGCGGGCCCGCACCGCGAGGGTCGCGTCGGTCGCGGACGAGAGCGGGTCGACGACGGGCTCGGGGCCAGGGGCCTCGTCGGGCGTCGCGGTGCCGGAGATGACGCCCTCCTCCGGCTCGGCCCTGCGGCCGAGGTCACGGCCGTCGCGTCTCCGAGGATGCCACCGCGTGCGGCGCGGGCGTCCACCACTGGCCGATGCCCGAGTGGGCGGGTGCGGCGAGGCGCTGCCGGCGCGACCCTTCTGCCCCTGTTCTGGGGCGCCTCCTCGACCAGTCGATCCCCCCACGAGTGCCGAAGATCCTTCATGTCCTGTGGATCTGTGACGTTCTCGCCCCGGCGGACGTCTTGAAGGTGCACGAGCCCCTCACCAGGAGGCGCGCGCAGCAGGGCAGAGCACTGAGAGGACCACGCATGACCACGACGAGCACAGGACCCGTCACCACGGCGCGACCCACCACCGACGCCGACGCCCCGATCCCGTTCCGCCGCTCGGAGGAGGGCGGCGACGACCTCGGAGAGGCGGCCGCCCGGCTCGAGGAGCTCTACGGCGGTCGCCGCTTCCGGGTGCGCACCAGCACCGAGCCGTTCCGCTGGCGCTACGCGTCGGCCGGCGACGACCGGCTGAGCCTCCGCACCTCGACGATCACCGGCCACCTGCAGGGCGACGTGCCCTGGTCGACCGAGTACGTGATGTCGTGGTTCCGGCACGGCAGCGGCACGCTCTCCAGCCGCGGAGGCTCGTTCGCGAGCATCGGCGGCGAGCCGTTCCTGCTGCCGGCCGAGACGTCGTTCTCGTTCACGCTCACGCCGCACCGCAACTCGCTGGTGCACGCGTCCGCCGAGTTCCTCGAGCAGGTCGCGACCGAGCGACACGGCGGCCCGCCCCAGCGCGTCCTCTTCCAGCCGGGGCCCACGCTGTCGGCCGAGGCCCTCGCCGCCTGGCGCACCAGCGTCTCGGGCGCCACGGCCGCCGTCGTCGACGAGGACGTCCCGCCGCTGACCCGGCTCGACGGGCAGCTGACGTTCGCGCGGGCGATGCTCGACCTGTTCCCGTGGCGCGCCGTCGACGTGCCGCGGAGCATCCGCACCCCGCGCACGGCCCGGCTCCGCGAGGCCGCCGAGTACGTGCACGCCTACGCCGACCAGGCCATCACCCCCGCCGACGTCGCGAACGCCGTGGGGATGCACACCCGCACCCTGCAGCAGGCGATGAGCACGCATCTCGGCATGTCGCCGACCAGCTACCTGCGACAGGTGCGGCTCGACCGCGCCCACCGCGAGCTGCTCGACGCGTCGCCCCGCGAGGCGCTCGTCTCCGAGGTGGCGCGGCGCTGGGGCTTCGGCAACCTGGGCCGCTTCTCGGCCGCCTACCTGGCCCGCTTCGGCGAGTACCCCCGCGACACCCTGGCCCGCTAGGGCCCCCACGAACCAGGGAGGCGACGGCCCTCGTCCAGAAAACGAGCCCCGCCTCCCCGGATGCTGAGAGCAAGCTGAACGACCGTGACACCCCCAGCCCTCGATGCGTCTGAATGATGAGTCCCACACCGGGGCCCCAGATGACCACCCGGTCGTCCACACGAACAACCCACGCACACCACGAACTGAGGAGCACCACATGACCAACGTCGCCCCCGCCACCAACTCCGTCGCGAAGCACACCTCCGACGCCGCGGGCAAGAACACGATCGCCGACGGCGTCGTCTCGAAGGTCGCCGGCATCGCCGCCCGCCAGGTCCCCGGCGTGCACGACCTGGGCAACGGCGCCGCCCGTGCCATCGGCGCGATCCGCAACGCCATCAACCAGCAGGACCGCGGCCAGGGCGTCTCGGTCGAGGTCGGCGAGAAGCAGGTCGCTGCTGACATCGTCATCGTCGCCGAGTACCCCGTCGACCTGCAGCAGGTCGCCGACGAGGTCCGCTCGTCCGTCACCGACGCCATCTCGCAGGTCGTCGGCATGGAGGTCACCGAGGTCAACGTCACCGTCTCCGACGTGTACATCCCCTCCGAGGACGACAACGACTCCGACGACAGCCGCGTCCAGTGATGACTGCGACGAACAGAGGCATGCTCGTCGGCGCGGTCCTCGCGCTGGCGGCCCTGCAGTTCGGCTTCGGAGGCCTCCTCCTGGTCGCCCTCGCGATCGTGATCGGCTACTTCGTCGGTCGCTTCACCGAGGGCAAGCTGGACGTCCGCGGTGTCGCGGACGCCCTCCGCGGGCGGCGGTCCTCGTGACCGCGGCGGTGACGGCCGACCAGGCCTCCCACGGCCGCACCGTGATCACGTCGCGCGCCGTGCGCCGTGTGGTGTCGGCCGTCACCGCGGAGGCACTGGACGCCAAGGCGTCCGACGTGTCCGTGGAGCTGACCGACCGTGACGGCGGGCTCACCCTCGTCGCCAAGGCACCCGTGCGCATCACGCCGCTCGGCCTGCCGAACCGCGCGTCGGGCACCCTGCTGGACCGGCTCACGTCGGCCCAGTCCACCATCCGGGAGCGAGTCCTGAAGCTCACCGGCACCGAAGTCGAACGCGTCGACCTGCAGATCACCGGCGCCGAGCTCAGCCAGAGGAGGCGGGTCTCATGAGCACCAGCACCACCTACGGCCGCATCCTCCGCCGGGAGACGCACTCGTCGAGGTCCGGCATCGCCGTGACCCTCGCCGTGCTGCTCATCCTGGTGTTCGCCTGGATCGGCACCGAGTCCGTGCTCGCCGCCGTCGGCACCGCGCCCCTGCTGGTCGCTCCCGCCGACGCTGCGTCCGCGGTCCTCGGGGCAGCCGGCGCACCGGTCGGCATCCTGACCGCGATCGGCGCCGTCGTCGCGATCATCGGCCTCGTGCTGATCGTCGTGGCGTTCGCACCCGGTCGACGCGGTCGCCGTGCCGCCGGGGCCGACCGCACCGCCGCCGTCGTCGACGACCGGGTCATCGCCCGCTCGCTCGCCCGCACCGCCAGCTTCGCCGGTGACGTCCACCCCGACCGGGTGAGCGTCAGCGTCGGCAAGAAGGTCGCGCTGGTCGAGATCGACCCCGTCACGGGACGAACCGCCGACCTCCGCAGCATCGAGGAAGCGGTCCGCGACGAGATCTCGGGCTACGACTACACCCCGGCGCTCCGCCCTCGCGTGAAGTTGTCCAAGAAGAAGGGCAAGGTCGGCCGATGAACGACACCAACCGCGGGCTCAACCGCTTCGTCGTGTTCCTCGTGGGCCTCGTGCTCCTCCTCGCCGGCGCTGCCGTCGCGGTGGGCGCCCTCTGGCCCGACGTGCAGCAGACGGTCTCGGACGGCGCGTCCGACGCGGAGGGCCAGGTGACGGACGCCCTCTCGGGAGGCCAGGTCTGGATCCTCTGGGTCGCCGCAGCTGTCTGCGCCGTGCTGATCGTGCTGCTCGTCGCGTTCATCGTCCGTCAGGGCGGCGGCCGCACGAGCACGCTGATCGACCTCTCCGAGTCGGACGGCAGCCACTCGCCGACCGGCGGCCACGTGGTCGTGGACGCGAAGGTCGCCGCGAACGTGCTCGAGGAGGCCCTGTCGAACACGCCGGGCGTCCTCGCCGCCGACGTCGTCGCGTTCCGCGTCAAGGGCGAGAACGTCCTCCGCGTGACCGTGGACGCCCGCCGCGGCGCCTCGCCGGTCGACCTGCGTCGCGCAGTCGACGAGGCCGTCGTCCGCTGGGACGAGCTGCTCGGCACGGTCACCCCGGTGGTCGTGCAGATCAACGGCGGCCTCCGCACGCAGATGTCGTCGGCCACGCGCCTCGACTGACGCCGCAGCACCCCGCACCACCCCGGACGGCCCTCGCTCTCACACGAGGGCGGGGGCCGTCCGCGTCCCGCCAGGGACGCCCGCGTCGACCTCGGCCACCAGGCCGACCTCGACCACCCCGTCGCCCTCGACGCCCGGGAGCAGCCACCGGCGCTCCCCCCAGACTCCGGACCTCGCGGTCCGCACCCTCCAGGAAGGACGGCCCCTCGTGACCGACTCCGCGCACCACGTGACCCCCATCGACCTCGACGACGCAGGCCCCGCCGAGGCGGAGACGCCCGAGCAGGCCCTGCACCGCATGATCGCGGTGACCGCCCTCGGCACGACGGGCGTCCACAAGCTCGGCACCACGGCCGCCCGCGTGGCCGGTGCCCTCCGCACCGCTGTCGGCGCCACCTCCACCCCCGGCATCCGCACGAGCACCACCGACGCCGGCCTGCTGGTCGAGGTGTCGGTCGTGGCCGAGTACCCCGCGAAGGTGACCGACGTCGCCGACCACGTCCGCACCGCCGTCCAGCACGCCGTCGGCCAGGTCGGGGACGAGGCCGTCACGGTCGACGTGGCCGTCACCGACGTGCACGGCCCGTTCGACGAGGCCGACGAGGCCCGTCGTCAGGCCGCCGCCGAGAAGCGCAAGGCCGCCCTCGCCGATGCCCGCGACTCGGCGAAGGCCAAGGCCGGACAGGTCCGCGACACCGTCGCCGACCGCGCCGGCCAGGTGGGCGACGCCCTGAAGGAAGGGGCCGACAAGGCCTCCGACACGATCCAGGAGAAGGCCGCCCAGGTCGCCGACAAGGCGGACGAGGTCCGCGTGGCCGCGTCCGACAAGGCAGACGAGCTGGGCGACCAGGCGAGCCGCAAGGCCGACGAGCTCGGCGACCAGGCGCGTGACCTCCGCGACGAGGCGAGCCGTCGCGGCGACGACGCGGCAGCGAGCGCAGGAGGCGCGGCCTCCGACGCGAAGGACGCTGCCGGCGACCTGCTGGACGCCGCCCGCACCCGCGCCGCCGACGCGCTCGACTCCCTCTCGGACGCCTCCGACCGGGCCGGCGACGAGCAGGACCGCGACCGTGCCGAGACCGCGAGCGACGCCTCCTCGTCGACCCGCACCTCCTCGACGGGCTCGGACGCTGCCTCGGACGACGTCGTCACCGACGTGCCCGACGGGACGACCGTCACGGTCACCGTCGAGGACGGCGACACGACCGTCGTCGTGGACACGGCGGACGACGCTCGCCGCGACGGCGACGACCAGGGCACCTCCGCCCGCTGATCCGCTGCACCTGGCCCGCAGCACCTGACCCGCACCACCTGACCGCGAGAGGCGACGACGATGTTCGGACGCACCACCATGTCCACCCGACGGGCCCGGCCCCGGGCCGTCTGGGCGGCGCTCGTCACCTCCGCGGTGCTCTGCTTCCTGATCGTCGTGGGGGTCTTCGTGCCCGTCCTCGGCCTCATCGGAGCAGCGGACGGCGGCACCGCCGGGGCGCTCGACGTGCCGGTCGGCTCGATCGCCGCGGCGGCCGTGATCGGCTACCTGCTCGCGGTGGTGCTGCTGGCGCTGATCCTCGTGGTCCGCAACGGCGCGCTCGCCTGGGTGCTCGGGGTCGCCGCCGTGATCTCGACGCTGCTCGTGTCGCTCTGGCCGCTGCTCGCGACCGCGCTCGCGGGCGTCGACCAGGCGCGCGACGTCGGACCCTTCATCCAGGAGCTGCTGCAGCGCTTCAGCTGATCTGCTGCGCTCCTCCTCCGCACCGCCGCTGCGTTGCTGTACCGCTGCTGCGTCGCTGTACCGCTGCCGCGTCGCTCATTCTGCCGAGGGCGGGTCGCCGGGCTCGAGGGCGGGTCCTCCGTGACCCGCCCTCGGCGCAGGCGACCCGCCCTCGACGTGGTTCGCGCGCGCGACTCGGTGCCGCGGCTCAGCAGCGCAGCGGGTCGGCCCAGCGCAGCGCGGCGCACCGCGGCGCAGCAGCGCAGCTCAGCTCAGCGCTGGAGCTCGGCGAGCAGCAGCTCGACGCGGCCGCGGATCTCGTCGCGGATCGGGCGGACGGCCTCGATGCCCTGACCGGCAGGGTCGGCGAGCTCCCAGTCCTCGTAGCGCTTCCCCGGGAAGATCGGGCACACGTCGCCGCAGCCCATCGTGACGACGACGTCGGACGCGTGCACCTGCTCGGTGGTCATCAGCTGCGGCACGGCCGTCGAGATGTCGATGCCGACCTCGGCCATGGCCTGCACGGCGACGGGGTTGATGCTCGCACCTGGCTCGGACCCGCCCGACCGCACCTCCACGGCGCCGTCGGAGAGCGAGCGGGTGAAGCCCGCGGCCATCTGCGACCTCCCCGCGTTGTGGACGCAGACGAACAGGACGACGGGCTTCGGGCTCATGCCGTCATCCTGGCCGACGCACCTCGCCCGTTGCTGAGGGCGGGTCCTCTGCGTCGAGGGCGGGTCCGCGACGACCCGCCCTCGACGCAGACGACCCGCCCTCGACGAGATCCACACGTGCTCGCGACGCAGACGGCGAGCTCAGGCCGAGCCGAGCAGCACGCCGAGCACCCCGGCGCCGACGGCGAGCACCAGCACGCCGAGACCGTAGACGATCCCCGGCCCCCAGCGCCGCTCGGCCAGCAGCCGCACCGTCTCGACGCTCGCGGTGCTGAAGGTCGTGTAGCCGCCCATCAGGCCGCCCCCGAGCACGAGCAGCCACTCCGGTGCGAGAGCCGAGGAGGCGGCGAGCCCGGTGAGCAGGCCGAGCACGAACGAGCCCCCCACGTTCACCACCGCCGTGGCGAGCGGCAGCCGCGTCGACACTGCCGCGCGGACGGCGCCGTCGACCACGAGCCGCAGCGCTGCGCCGACGCCGCCGGCCAGCGCCACGACGACGAACAGCCAGGGCGCGATCACGAACGACCCCGGCGGCCGCGCGCGAGCACGGCGCCGAGCGCGATGCCGCCGCCCGCGGCGAGCGCCCCGACGACCACCGACCCGACGGCGTACGCGACGGCCACCCCCGCGTGCCCGTCGAGCAGCAGCCCCGTGTCGACGGCGAGCGCGCTGTAGGTCGTGAAGCCACCGAGCACGCCCGTGCCGACGAACAGGCGGAGGTCGCGGCGGCGTCCGCGGTCGGGCCCGCGACGGAGCAACGTCTCGAGCAGCAGCCCCAGCGCGAACGAGCCCACCACGTTGACGACGCCGATCGTGACGGGCAGACCGTCGGCAGCCGCAGGGAAGGTCAGGGCCAGTGCCTCCCGGGCCCCGGTGCCGAGGGTCCCGCCGACGAAGACGAGGCCGAGCGACCGCCAGCGCAGGTGCACCGGCCGGGCCGACGCCTCCTCGTCTCGCAGGTCGCCGTCCCCGGGTTCGGCCGGCGGCGGTGCGGTCACGCGTGCCTCCCCGGTCTCGTGCCGACGGGCGCGGCACCTCGGCAGTCAACCACGCACGAGGGCCCCGGGTCGGCGACGACCAGGGGCCCTGCACGAGCGAGCTGCTGCTGTCGCTGTCGCTGTCGCCTAGAGCTCGATCTTCTGGTTGTCGGCGTCCAGCGCGTCGCCGGTGACCTTCGACTTGACGAACGAGAGGGCCGAGGCGACCTTGCCGCCGGGGCTGTCCCAGTACTCGGCGCTGTCGGCGGAGAACTTGACGAGTCCGACAGTCGGGTCGGACGGGCCCTCGGGGAACCACGCCTCGACGCGGCTGTTCCACAGCTGCTCGAGCTTCGAGTGGTCGTCGACGACGGCTGCGGTGCCGGCGAGCGAGACCCACGAGTCGCGGGCGCTGAGGGTGACGCCGACGGTGTCCTTGCGCTGGAGGTGCGCGACGGCCGTCGAGCCGAGGCCGACGATGAACCAGAGGTCGCCGTCGAACTCCGTCTCCTGCAGCGTCATAGGGTGCCCGACGAGGGCCCCGTTCTCGTCGATGGTGGTGAGCATCGCGAAGTCGAAGTCGCCCAGCAGCTTCGCGAGCTTGGCGACGTCGTCGTGATGGGTGGTGCTGGTGCTGTCGGCCACGAGTGGCTCCTTCCGTCCGTCGGCCTGGGGCCGACACGAGTCGAGCGGGGGGTGGTGCTCCGCCCACACTGCTCCCCCGGGCGCCCCGGATGCACGGCTGCCGACGCGGGACCTCGGAGACCGTTCCCAGCCGGGTGCGTGTCTGCCGCGTGGAGGAGCCGCGACGTACGCTGTCCGTGCACGCTGCCCCACGCACGTCCCCCGGCGCGAAGGACTCCCATGCGACACGACGGTCACCCCGACGACCTGCCTGCCGACCTGCCAGAGGGCGGTCCGGCGACGGGTCCCGACGAGGAGGCGCGCGAGACGGGGCGGGAACGGCCGGTGACCGACGCGGTCGCCCAGGAGGCGCCTCCTGCGTCCGACCTGGACGCCTGGTCCGAAGAGAGGCACCGCGAGCTCGAGCTGTACCTCGAGCACGACCGCGAGGTCGAGGCCCTGCGGCAGCGGGAGCTCGCCGCCGCCGAGCGCGAGCGCGCCGCGCGTGCCGCCCGCCTCCGCGAGGCCGAGCTGCCGCCGGAGCTGCGCGACCTGGACGACGACGACTGGGTCCCCGGGCGTCGCCGCCGTCTCGTCATGGGCACGTCGCGGGTCGTCGCGGCGATCGCCCTCCTCGCGGTGCTGGCCCTGGCCGTCACCGCGGTCTTCTAGGCGGCTCGCACCTCTTCGACTCCGGGCATCCGGGCAGCTCGGGCACCGGGCAGCTCGGGCACCGTCGAGTGAACGGAACACCGCCGAAGTGGGCGGTGCCCGGTTCACTCGGCGGCGCTAGAGGACCTCGGCGTCGTAGCGGGCGCGGGCGCGTTCGACCTCGGGAAGGTTCCGGCTCGTCCAGGTCAGCAGGGCGTCGACCAGCTCGTTGAGCGAGTCTCCGATCGGGGCGATGCGGTACTCGATGGCGACGGGCCTGGTCTGCAGCACGACGCGCTCGACCATCCCGTTGCGCTCGAGTCGTCGGAGCGTGGCCGTCAGCGACTTCTGGCCGACCGCGGGCACGACCCGGCGCACCCCTGAGATGACCGTCCAGACCCTGAGCCCCGAGGGCATGTTCCAGCCAGTCCCCTACGACCACGTCTCGATCGCGACCGGCTCCCGGCATGTGCACGTCGCGGGCCAGATCGCCCGCGACGGCGAGGGCCGCCGTCTGTTCCCCGGCGATCTCGCGCGGCAGGTGGCCCAGGTGCTCCGGAACGCGCACCGCGGGCTCGCCGCCGCCGGGGCCGACTTCTCGGACGTCGTCCGGCTCCGCTTCTTCCTCACCGGCTCGACGCCCGCGATGTTCGCCGACTTCACGGCCGGCATCGCGCTGGTCGCCGACGAGCTCGACCTGCCGACTCCCCTGCCCCCGGTGTCGGCGATCGGCGTCGACTTCCTGTTCGAGCCCGACGTGCTGGTCGAGCTCGAGGCGTACGCGATCCTCGACTGAGGGGGCCTAGCCCAGCGCGACGACTCGAGGGCGTGCTGGGCCGGGCCGAGCCGGGCCGATGCCGGGGTGGGCCGAGTCGGCTACTCGCCGATCTCGTCGTCGTCCTGCGCGCTGAGGTAGAGCCGGTGGCTCGTGATGATCAGCGAGAGCCAGCCGGTGCCGGTCACCCAGCCGACGGCGACGTCGGTGAACCAGTGTGCGCCGAGCAGCACCCGCGAGAGACCGACGGTGACCGCAGCGGCGGCGGCCCCGCCGATGACGGCCACCTGCGGGCCGTTCTTCTCCTGCCGCAGGGCGACGAGGTACGCGAGCACGCCCAGGATCGTCGTCGTGTTGAGCGTGTGTCCGGAAGGGAACGACGGCGACTTCTCGAACGGCGGGATCGCCTCGTGCCGCGGCGGGCGGTTGCGGGCGATCAGCTTCTTGCCGATCACCGTCATGGCGAGCGACCCGGCCCCGGCGGCGACGATCAGGGTCACCGGGTTCGCGCGCCGGTCGCGCACCCCGAAGGCCACGGCCGCACCGACCGTGAGCGCGGGCATGGCGATCGGGCCGAACACGTGGGCGAGGGTCGCGGCGGCGCCGTTGACGACGGGAGAGCGGAGCGCCTTCGCCTTCTCGAGCGCCGGTCGGTCGAGGCGTCCGATGCCGTCGCGATCGGTCACGCCGTCGTAGATGTAGGCGGCACCCACGGTCGCCGCCGCGAGGATGCTCCCGCCGACGGCGAGCGTGGCGACGAGCGCGCGGCGAGCACCGACGCGCTTCGCGATCTCTCGGTGCTGCGAGGCGAGCCGCCGGCCCGCCGGTGTCCGCCACTCGGTGAGGTCGCGGGGCCCGATGCGGCGGTCGGGTCGACTGCCACCGACGGCGGTCGGACGTGCGGTTGCCGAGCTCGAGGTGCGGGTCATCTCGTCAGTCTGACCTGCTCGGGCCCTGGGCGGCCCAGTCGTCGTAGCCGACGACGCCCGAGAAGTCCGGCCCGCCGCCGGATGCGACCGGCAGGAACGAGCCGTCGTCGTACCGCGGCCACTGCAGCATCCGCTGCCCAGGGCGGGCGTACGCGGTCGCCGGGGGCCGGAAGCCCTCGGAGGAGGGGCCAGTCAGGGACACGGACGCCGGCGCAGTCCCACTCGCAGTCACCGACGCGGGTGCTGGGCCAGGCGCGGGCCCCGACGGCCCTGCGAAGAGCTGGTACCCGAGCGGCACGAGCACCGTGCCGAGGGCGTCGAGCACGGCGACGACCCCCACCGCGCGCCAGTACGGCTCGCCGGGGTCGAGCGACGTGAACAGGAAGGGCAGGGTCAGCAGCACCGCGAGCGTGGCCACGAGCACGAGGGTCACGCTCGTCACGACCGACATGACCGGGTAGCGGAGACGCGCGCCGGTGGCCAGCACGAGGTGCACGTGCAGCAGGGCGACACGGGCGATCGAGGCGACGACGAGCCAGCCCCCGAAGCCGTCGAAGGCCGACCACGGCTCGTAGGCGTACGGGTCGGCGGGAGCCCGGTCCGGAGCCCAGATCTTGACCATGCCGGCGACGAAGAGGTAGATCGAGACCGCGAAGCTGACGAGGGCGAACGGCGTGCTCCGCTTCGAGGACACGTCAGCGTCGTACCAGGAGAACAGGGCGAAGGCGGTGAAGAGCACGGCGGTCGCGATGAGGCGCCACGAGGTCTCGCCGAAGGTCGCGGTGGCGATCGACACGATCGCGACGACGGCAGCGACCACGAGGGAGGCGATCACCACTCGCAGCATGATCGGTCGGACGCGTCCGAACGGGAACGTGGTCGTCATGGGCAGGTCTCCTCGGTGTCGGCGATCGACGTGACCACGACCCTGGCACGAGATCCCCGCCCGGCATGCTCCCCCGAACGAGTCCCGTGCAGAACGCGCCCGCGCACCGGGCTGGGGACGAGCGACGACGATGCCGAAAGGCGCTCTGCGCTTCGTTACGAATTGCTATATTATAGCAATTCATCACGAGGAGACCTGTGCCCCTGAACCCGTTCACCCCTGGCGCCGGCACACGGCCCTCCATCTTGATCGGCCGCGAGCCGCAGCTCGCCCTGGTCAGCAACCTCGCCGACCTGGTCGAGGCAGGTCGCCCGTCCAACCCTGTGGTCTTCACGGGTCTCCGAGGGGTCGGCAAGACCACGCTCCTCCACGAGGTCGGCGCCGAGCTCCGGCGTCGTGGCTGGCTGGCCGGCTACTACGAAGTCCGACGCGACGTCGAGCCAGGCGCAGCTGTGCGGTCGATCGTCCGTGACAGCGCAGATCTCGCCCGAGGCAAGCTGCGCAAGGCGCTGTCGGCCGGCGGCCACTCGATCGACGGCATGACGCTGACCCTCGGCCCTGCGGGCTTCGGCTTCACCGTGCAGTCGGCCGGTGCACGCGACGAGGCTGCCGACCCCTACCCGGAGCTCGTCCGGTTCCTGCGCGTGCTCGGCCGCGACGCCCGTCAGGGCGGCGTCGGCGTCGCTCTGCTCGTCGACGAGCTCCAGGTCTTCCGGAAGCGGGACGTGGCCGTTCTCGTCCAGGCCCTCTCGGCTCTCAAGGACGAGCCGATCGTGCTGATCGGCGCGGGCCTGCCCTACCTCGCGTCCGAGCTCTCGAAGGCCAACACGTACGCTGAGCGGTTCCGGTACGAGCTCATCGATCGACTGGACCAGTCCGACGCCGCCGCCGCTGTCGTCGATCCGGCGCTCACCCTCGGGACGACGTGGGACGCGGCGGCCCTCGAGCGGGTGCTCGAGCTGGCCGACGGCTACCCGTACTTCCTCCAGCTCTACGCGAGCGAGTCGTGGGACGCGGCGGCCGGCGCGGCCCGCATCGAGACCGAGCACGTGGAGGCGGCGATCCCGGCCGTCCGGCGCCAGCTCGACGCCGGTCTCTACGCCGCCCGGTACGACCGCTTGTCGGAGCGGGAGCGAGAGTACGTGGACACGATGGTCACCGTCGCCGACGCGACCTGCCCTGACATGGTCGGCTCGCCACGCGTCGAGTCCGGTGCCGTGGCCGACGAACTGGACAAGTCGCTCTCGCAGCTCGGCACGACCCGAGATCGCATCATCCGCAAGGGGATCATCCACTCGCCCGCCTACGGCCTCCTCGAGTTCTCGGTCCCTGGCTTCGCCGACTACGTCCGCCGCCGTACGGGCCGAGCCTGACCGGGCCGAACGAGCCGCAGGAGGTGCGGACCGGGTCCCGATGACCCGGCCCGCACCTCCTGCGCGCCCTGCTAGTCGCCCTTCACGTTGACGATCTGCCGCAGCGTGTGGCGGATCGTCACGAGCTCGGCCGCGTCGGCCATCACCTGGTCGATCGGCTTGTACGCCGCGGGGATCTCGTCGAGGAAAGCGTCGGTGTCGCGGTACTCGATGCCCTCCATCGCGGTGCGGAGCTCGTCGTGCGTGAACTTCTTGCGGGCGGCGCTGCGCGAGTACGCCCGGCCGGCGCCGTGCGGCGACGACTCGAGGGCGACGGGGTTCCCCCTGCCCTCGACCACGTAGGAGGCGGTGCCCATGCTCCCGGGGATCAGCCCGGCCTGCCCCGCCCGCGCCGAGATGGCGCCCTTGCGGCTGAGCCAGACGTCCTTGCCGAAGTGCCGCTCGCGCTGCGTGAAGTTGTGGTGGCAGTTGATCCGCTCCTGCTCCTGCACGGGCGAGCCGACCCAGTCGGCGAACTGACGCACCACCCTGTCCATCATCTCCTCGCGGTTGAGCAGGGCGAATCGCTGCGCCCAGCCGAGCTCGACGATGTAGCGGTCGAACTCGGCCGTGCCCTCGACCAGGTAGGCGAGGTCGGGGTCGGGCAGCGTGATCCACCACGTCTTCATCGCCGCCTGGGCGATCTCGATGTGCGCCTGGGCGATCTTGTTGCCGACGCCCCGGCTGCCCGAGTGCAGGAACAGCCAGACCGCATCCGTCTCGTCGAGGCTGACCTCGATGAAGTGGTTGCCGCTGCCCAGCGTGCCGAGCTGCAGCTGCCAGTTGCGGGCGTACGAGGCCGGGTCGAAGCCGGCCGCGGCCGCGAGCGCCTCGAGCTCGGCGACGCGCGGCTCCGCGGTCGCGACCACCTTGCGGTTGTAGGCGCCGGCCGAGGTCGGCACGGCCCGCTCGATCTGCTCGCGCAGCGGCTTGCGGTCGGTCGGCAGGTCGGCCGCCGTGAACTGCGTGCGCACGGCGATCATGCCGCAGCCGATGTCGACGCCGACGGCGGCCGGCATCACGGCGCCGAGCGTCGGGATCACCGACCCGACGGTGGCGCCGAGGCCCAGGTGGGCGTCGGGCATCAGTGCGAGGTGCGGGTAGATGAACGGCATCGTCGACGTCGTCCTGGCCTGCTGCGCGGTCTTCTCCTCGAGCAGGCTCGCCCAGCTGAACAGCCGGGCAGTGATCTTCTCCATGGTCCTCTCGGTCCTCTGTGGGGTGGGGGTGTCGTCGTCCGGGGCGGACGGACGCACTCCGACCCTGCAGTGTCGGTGGATGCGAGAGATGCGCCCCGGCCCTCGTGGGCGCGGGGCGTCGGGTGACGCGGGCGGCCTACGAGAGGGTGTCGAGTTCGAGCACGGGCTGCTCCTGCTGCTCGTGCAGTGGGTGCTGCACGAGATACCAGGCAGGGTCACGGCCGTCGAGGAGGCGCGGTGCACGGATGTCGGTCAGTGTGCGGTTCGACACGTGCGGTCCTCTCTCTCGGGGTGCTCGACGTCGACGAGGCGACGGGCGTGCCGACTGTCGGCACGAGAGGCGACAGTACAGCCCGGGCGTGTCGCTGTCCACATCCCGGGCGTGTCGCGGCGTCGGCGACGGCCGGCAGCCGGCAGCCGGCAGCCGACGGTCAGCGATCGGCGCGGGCGTGCCGGTCGAGGAACGCGAACACCTCCGAGTCGTCGACCCCCGGGAACGACCCCGTCGGCAGCGGCGACAGCACGTGCGCGTGCAGCCGCGCGCTCGGCCAGTCCCTCCCCTGCCACCGGCCCCGGACGTCCCCGTCCGGGCGGGTGCAGCAGGCCTCGTCGGGGCAGGTCGACGTCGTGCGCAGCGTCGTCTCGCGCCCCCGGAACCACGCCGCCTCGCGGAACGGCACGCCGAGCGTGATCGAGAAGGCGTCCGCACCGGTCGACCCGGTCTGGGTCGAGCACCAGAAGGTGCCCTCCGGCGTGTCCGTGTACTGGTGCAGCTCGGTCCTCCGGTTCTGTCGGTCGAACGCTCCGCGTGCGCTCCAGCGTCGGCAGACGACCTGCCCCTCGACCGCGCCCGTCACGTCGGCGGGCAGGCGCAGGCCGTCGTTCGCGTACGCCTTCTGCAGGGCCCCGTCGTCGGCCACGCGCAGGAAGTGCAGGGGCATGTCGAGGTGCGTCGTCGCGAGGTTCGTGATCCGCAGCGCGGCGGACTCGTGGGTGGTCCCGAAGGCGTCGGTCCCGGAGCGCTCAGCTCGCCGCTCCCCCTCGGATGCGCTCCAGGTCGTGCCGCACACGGTCGGCGCATGTCCCGTCCGCATCGGGCACGGCATGTGCAAGGTCGCCGACGGCACGGAGCAGGGCGCCCCGAGCGCGCCTCTCCTGCCAGGTGACGCCGCGTCGGACGAACCTCCGCCTGGCGTGGCGCGTGCTGCACGCGGCGTCGGATTCCTCTCGGGTGATGACGCCCGTGGCCACCTCAGGGGCGAGGACGGTCCGCATGTCGTCCTTCTCCGGCCGCACCGCGAACCGGAAGACCAGGACGACGGCGACACCGACGGCAGCCATGATGCCCAGCTCCAGGACGATGCTCCAGTCCACGAAGGGGCCCAGGATGCCGCTGACGCTGTCCCACGCACTGTGGAAGAGCATCGCGAGCAGCATCAGACCGACACCGGGCAGGACTCGTCGCCGCTGGGCGGGGCTGCCGATCAGGAGGAACAGGCCGGTGGCGAAGATCGCCGAGTAGGCGAGGTGCCCCGCGACGCCGGTCACGAGGCGGAGGACGAGGACGAAGAAGGCGGAGCGGAAGGGGTCGGTCCCGAACTGCGCGCCAGCACTCTGGGTGACGTAGAGCAGATCCTCGACGACCTCGAAGCCGAGTCCGATGAACGCCCCCAGGATGAACGCGTCGAAGGTGGTGCGGATGACGCGTGACGCGAGCGTGATGAGGAGGACGAGCCCGATGCCCTTGGAGAACTCCTCGGTGACGGGGGCGGTGAGCCCGGCGCCCCAGTCGGCGGCGAATGCCTGGCCGAAGTTCTTGCCCCACAACGTCAAGACCGCGTCGTTGGCCTGGATGGCGAAGAAGAAAGTGGCCGCGAGGCCTCCCCACACCACGGCGTGCACCGCGAGCGCGGCAGGCAAGGTCGAGTAGCGGTCCATCGTGTGGGTGATCCACCAGCAGAGCGCGGCGTAGAGCGCCAGCATGAAGCCGTCGATCACGACCGTGGAGGCGAAGGGACGCGCGGCACTGCCGAACACGGTGGCGGCGTGCCACGCTCCGCCCAGCGCGAGCACCCAGAAGACCCAGAAGGCCGCGTTGCGAGGCTGGTAGACCGTGAAGCGCTCGCCCCAGCCGGATCGTGCGACGACTTCGGCCCGTGCGTCACGGAGGAGCCTGAGCTCGGCAGTCGACACGGCGGCAGCGGCACGAGAACCGTCGTCCGCACGTCGGCGCGGCCAGAAGTCCAGGCGGATCATGCGGGCACCTCCACGACCTGGATGCTCGACAGTGCGGCGCCGATCAGGTCCGCCCTGGTCGTCGGGGTGTCCGCCGGTGTGCGGACGACTACCTCGATGCCGACCCCGTCGACGGTGAACGCCGCGATCGCGCCGTCCGCGCCGACGTCCTGGAACTCGCTGATCACGCCAGGGATGCCCGACGCGGTCGTCAGCGAGCTCGCTGCGCCCCTGATGGCCATGGCGCTGTCGCCCCGGTCGATGTCACGGATCTGTTCGAGCAGCTGCTCGGGTGTGCCCGAGAAGTCGTCGGCGGTGACCGAGATCGAGGTGGACCCGGTGAACACCGCCGCCGTGTCGGGGTAGCTGCCTCCCGCGGGCAGCGCGTCGGTCAGGACACCCTGGCTGATCCCCCAGCCGGCCGGGGGCGTGAACTGCACGCCGGTGCCGAGGGTCATCGTCTGCCCTGCGGGGACGGTCTCCTCGTAGGACACCAGGGAGTCGACCCAGGGGATGCCCCAGTGCATGACGGCCGCGGAGGCCAGGACGATTCCGGCGGGCAGCAGGGTCTTCGGGTCCATGCCGGCGAAGCGCCGGTCGGCCGGCACCCAGCGGTCGACGCTCTCGTCAGTGGTCGAGGTCGTCATCGACGTGTCCGATCTCTTCGTGGTGCGTCTCGCTCAGATCGGGTCAGGCGAGGCGACCACGATCTACCGGCGCAGGCTGCCGGTGATGTGCCGCACGGCGTTCGGTCAGGAGGAAGACGACGAGCAGGACGACGCCGACGAGGACGAGGACGATGTTGCCGAGCTGGGCCAGTGAACCCACGCTGCTCTGCAGCGGGTAGGCGCCCTGCATGAAGACGCTCGGGTCGGTGCTCGCGTGCAGCAGTATCGGAGCGATGATCGTTCCGGTCACCCGCAGGGCGAGGTACATGCAGAGGCCGAAGAAGAACGTGTAGAGCATCTGCAGCACGGTGGGGACCAGCGCCTGACCGGTGAAGAGGTTGGTCGCGTGCAGCAGCGAGAACAACGCCGCGGAGACGAGCCCGACGGCGAGCTCGGAACGGCCGGCCGATCGCATGACGCGGACAACGTACCCACGAGTCAGCACTTCCTCCGAGAAGCCGATGACCAGTCCCGCCAGGAGCCACGCGGCGGCCCAGTCGAAGCCTGCAGCGTCGTAGTCGATGCTCGCGAAGCGCAGCACGTTGAAGAGCAGCACGACGGCGACGGCGATCCACATCCAGCCTCGGCCCGGGACGTCCTGCCGCGCGAAGAGGCCTCTCAGCCAGCCCAGGCTGGCACCGAAGCCGACCAGGATCAGGCTGCCGATCAGGACCGGGACGACGATGAGGACGAGGACGTAGCTGGCTGAGCCGGCGTCGCCGATGAACGGCACGAACGGGGCCATGAGGAGCGACGCGGGCTCATAGATGGCGAGGTAGCCGACGGCGAGGATCAACGCCTTCCACCATCGACCCTGCTCCCAGAACCGCGTCCACCCTGATCGTGCAGCAGCTTCTTCCATGATCCATCCCTTGGTTGAGGTTCAGTCAACCATCAGCTTCGGGGACGATTCAAGTTGATGTCGGGGGGGGCGAGGGGGGGGCGAGGCGAGGATCCGTCTCCGCGGTGCTCTCCTGCGTGCCGATCATGGTCGAACGGCGCAGGCACAGGCGCAGGCGCAGGCGCCCGACGGGGAGACACGGCCCAGAAGGGGTGCAGTGAGCGTCAGCGAAGGGGGGTGCCCCTGGAGGGACTCGAACCCCCAACCCTTTCCTTAGGACGGAACTGCTCTTCCATTGAGCTACAGAGGCTGACCGGGTGAGTCTACCGAACCCGCACCTCCTGCTGCCCGCCCCTCCTCGGGACGCCGGAGAACCTCGTTCCGTTCAAAGAACCGCGTTGCACAGTAGTTCTTTGAACGGAACGTGGTTCGCAAGGGCAACCCGGCAGCTACGGCGCACGGCTCACGCCGCGGCGAGGAACTCGTCCCACTCCGCCTGCGGCCGGTCGGTGCCGCGCACGACCCAGCCGACGCCGTGCGGCGCCTTCGGCTGCCAGCGCAGCGTCCAGCCCATCTCGGCCGGCGTCCGGTCGCTCTTGACGTTGTTGCAGCGGAGGCAGCACGCGACCAGGTTCTCCCAGCTGTCCGCGCCTCCTCGCGACCGCGGCTGCACGTGGTCGATCGTCGACGCCGACCGGCCGCAGTACGCGCAGTGGTGCGCGTCGCGGCGCAGCACCCCGCGGCGCGAGACGGGCACGGTGCGGCCGTGCGGGATGCGGACGTAGCGCGTCAGGACGATCACCGACGGGCGGTCGTAGGCGAACCCGGCGCCGAGCACGGGGTGGTCGGCGTCGGCCGAGACGACCGTCGCCTTCTGGGTCATGACGAGCACGAGGGCCCGACGGAACGACACGACGGCGAGGGGCTCGAAGCCGGCGTTGAGGACGAGAGTGCGCATGCTTTCCCTTTCGAAGCACCCTGGACGGCTTCCAGGGATTCGACTGCTCTCGGGGCAGCGGGGGCCAGCAGGCCGCCGGGACGAGAAAAGCACCGTCACGGATGACGGTGCTCTATCGAACGGCGGTGTGTCGTATGTGCTCGTGCGACAGCGCACCCATGGTGCGGGTGGCTGTCGTGCGGCTCATGTGACGCTCCTGGTCTCAGCGGAACTCCGAGATCGCCAGGTTAACCCGCGAGAGCCGCCCTGCCTAGGGGCGGGGCGGCTCTTCACTGCTCGTTCACTGCTGCCCGGCCGACAGCCGAGACGAGGAGGCGCGCAGCAGTCCCCTAGACGGCGTAGCGCACGTAGTGCACCGCGCTGGTCCAGAGCGGGCGCACGCTGACGAACCCGCCGGGCTTCGGCGCGTCGAGGATCATCCCGTTGCCGGCGTAGAAGCCGTCGTGCGAGCCGTCGTTGAACACGACGACGTCGCCGGGGCGAGCCTCGGCGGCCGAGATGGTCGTGCCCAGTGCGCCCTGCCGAGGGACCGAGTGCGGCAGCGAGACGCCGAACTTCGCGTAGACGTACATGATGAAGCCCGAGCAGTCGAAGCCCGCGGGCGTGGCGCCGCCGAAGACGTAGGGCGTGCCGACGTACTGCAGGGCGGCCTGGTAGACGGCTGCCTGGCCCGTCGAGCCGGACGACGCGATGGCCTCGGTGGCCATCGAGCGCGACGACGTGCCGACGGAGCCCGCGGTGCCGGCGGAGGCGGACGACGACGTGGCTGCGGCAGCTGCGGCGCTCGCACGGTCGGCCTCCTGCTGCGCGGCGAGGGCCGTGGCCGCCGCTGCGGCGTCGAGGGTGGCCTGCGACGTGGCCGACCAGTCGGCACGGGTGGCGTCGGCCCCCGTCGCTGCAGCGTCCACGGCGAGCGTCTGGCCACCGGCCACCCTGGCGTCCGTGGCGGCGGCGGCTGCTGCCTCGCTCGTGGCCGGCTCGTCCTGGTCGAGTGCGAAGGCGGGCAGCGCCACCGTGCCGAAGAGCCCGGCGGTGACGGTCATGACCGTCACGCTGACGACGCTGCGACGGACGGACAGGCGCGAACGGGCGGCGGGCACGGCGGCTGCGGTCGCCGAGGCGTGGTGCTCGGCGGCACGGCGAGCGATGAGCTCGGACCGCAGCACGCGACGTGCGGCGGGGGCAGCCGACGAGCCGCGACGCCCGGAGGCGGCACCTGCGGCAGCCGCCTCGGCACGACGGAGGGAGGCGCGGGTGGGGAACTCGCCGGAGTCGGCACGCTGGGCTGCGCTGCCGCCTCCTTCGGGGGGAAGAACGGGAGTGGTCAAGAGGTCGGGTCTCCTGCGTCTCGTCACCCTAGGGAGGTGCTCCGTCCGACGTCAGATCGCCTTCTCGCGGCAGGAGACGGATGCACGAGACGTCCTGCCACGGGCCCCACGGCCGGATTCCTGGCTCGGGGACCCTGCGACGTTACGTCATCCCTGCCGAGAAATCATCCTCGAGAGGGACATTCGTCACGAATTGGTAACATCCATTGCGTCAGCAGTGCGCAAGCCGTACGCGTCCTGGGAACGAGCCCTGCGAAGGAGGCGTCAGGCCGACACGTAGATGTGCTGCGCGACCTCGGTCGGCAGCTCGAGACCGTCGTCGTGCCCCTCGACGCGCACGAGCACGTAGGCGCCTGCGGAGGTGATCGTCGCGACGCCGCCGGGGAGGACCCCCGCGTCCTGCAGCTGCTGGAGCAGCTCGGGCTCGAACTGCACGGGCTCGGCGAGACGCCGCACCGGACGGGTCACGCCCTCGGGGTTCTCGGCGAGCACCTGCACCAGGTTGACGACGCCGTCGAGGAACCGGCCGGCGGGAGAGTCGCCCAGCTCGTCGAGCCCGGGGATCGGGTTGCCGTAGGGCGACTCGGTCGGGTGGTCGAGCATCTCGAGCAGACGGCGCTCGACCTGCTCGCTCATCACGTGCTCCCACCGGCAGGCCTCGTCGTGCACGTAGGCCCAGTCGAGCCCGATCACGTCGGCGAGGAGGCGCTCGGCCAGGCGGTGCTTGCGCATGACGTGGGTCGCCTTCGAGCGGCCGTCGTGCGTGAGCTCGAGGTGGCGGTCGCCGGAGACGACGACGAGCCCGTCGCGCTCCATGCGCGCGATCGTCTGCGACACCGTCGGGCCGGAGTGCCCGAGTCGCTCGGAGATGCGGGCCCGCAGGGGCACGATGTTCTCTTCTTCGAGATCGAGGATCGTGCGCAGGTACATCTCAGTGGTGTCGACGAGATCGGTCAACAGGGGCCTCCCGGTGGAACGCGTGGACTACCTCGCCAGCCTACCGGCTGCTCGGGGACGCCCGTGCCGCGTCACTAGGATCGTGCCATGGCGGACCTCTCGATTCCCACTGACCTCCTCCCCCGCGACGGGCGCTTCGGCTGCGGCCCGTCCAAGATCCGGGGAGCACAGCTCGAGCACCTCGTCACCTCGGGCGCGACGATCCTCGGCACCTCGCACCGCCAGCCGCCCGTCAAACAGCTCGTCGGGCGCGTCCGCGCCGACCTGACCGAGCTCTTCCGCCTGCCCGACGGCTACGAGGTCGTGCTCGGCAACGGCGGCTCCACGGCCTTCTGGGACGCGGCCGCGTTCGGCCTCGTCGAGAAGCGCGCCGAGAACCTGTCCTTCGGGGAGTTCGGCTCGAAGTTCGCCAAGGCCGTCGCCGCCCCCTGGCTCGAGGCCCCCGTCGTCCGCACCGCAGAAGGCGGCTCGCGCAGCGAGATCGAGGTCGTCGAGGGCGTCGACGTCTACGCCTGGCCGCACAACGAGACCTCGACCGGCGTCATGGCACCGGTCGCACGCGTGGCCGGCGACCCTGGGGCCCTCACCGTCGTCGACGCCACGAGCGCCGCGGGCGGCATCGACTTCGACGCCTCGCAGGCCGACGTCTACTACTTCGCGCCGCAGAAGAACTTCGCCTCCGACGGCGGTCTCTGGTTCGCCCTCATGTCGCCGGCGGCGATCGAGCGGATCGAGCGGATCGCCGCGAGCGGCCGGTACATCCCCGAGTTCCTCAGCCTCAAGAACGCCGTCGACAACTCGCGGCTCGACCAGACGCTGAACACCCCTGCCCTCACGACGCTCCTGCTGCTCGAGGACCAGACCCGCTGGATGCTCGACAACGGCGGCCTCTCCTGGGCCGACGCCCGCACGCGCGAGTCGTCGTCGGCGCTCTACGACTGGGCCACCGCCTCCGAGTACGCCACGCCCTTCGTCGTCGACCCGACGCACCGCTCGCAGGTCGTCGCCACGATCGACTTCGCCGAGTCGATCGACGCCGCCGCGATCGCCGCGACCCTCCGCGCCAACGGCATCGTCGACACGGAGCCGTACCGCAAGCTCGGCCGCAACCAGCTGCGGGTCGCGACCTTCACGGCCATCGAGCCCGACGACGTGCGCCAGCTGATCCGCTCGATCGAGCACGTGGTCGGCGCCCTCTAGGCACCGCCCCCGGGCAAGGCAGAGGCCCCGACACCAGCAGGTGTCGGGGCCTCTCCCGTGGCCTTCGGACCAGACGTCAGGGCCGAGCCGAGGAGGCGCGGGCCAGGCCGGTCAGGTCAGCGGCGTCGACGAGGCAGCGGGTCCTCGTCCTCGCCGTCCCAGTCGTCGCCGTGCGAGTCGTCGTCGGCGTCCGCCTCCGGGTCCGCGGCGGGCACGACGGGTTCGTCGGTGTCGCCCTCGTCCTCGTCTTCGTCGGAGTCGTCCTCGTCGTCGTCCAGGTCGTCGATGTCGACACCGTCGACATCGCCGCCGTGGACCGGCCGGGGGCCGTCGTCCTCGTCGGTGTCGTCGTCCTCGGTGTCGTCGTCGTCGTCCGAGTCGTCGTCCTCGTCCTCGGAGTCCTCGTCGTCGGGGTCCTCGTCGTCCTCGGAGTCCTCGTCGTCGGGGTCCGCGTCGCCCGCCTCCTGCGCCTGCATCTCGGCGAGGCGATCGGCCCACGGCACCCAGTCGGGCGCGATCAGGGAGTGGTCGCCGGGCAGCAGCTCCACCTCGAGGACGGTGGGCTCGGAGCCCTCGACCTGGGCGACGCTGACGGTCCAGAACCAGCCGGGGTAGCCGGGCAGCAGGGTCGCGAAGCGGACGGAGACGACCCCGTCGACCTCGTCGACCGGCGGCGCCTCGGCGCCGATGGTCTCGTCCGGGGTGATCTCGAGCAGGGCGGTGCGGGCCAGCCCGGCGAAGGGCGACGTACGGGGCCCCTCGGTCGCGGCGACCTCAGGCGTGACGGCGGCGCCGGTCGTCGAGTCGGCGGCGGGCATCGAGTCGGCGTCAGGCATCGAGTCGGCGTCAGGCATCGAACTGGTCCGCGACGGTGCGCAGGAGCACGGCGAGCTTGGCGCCGTTCTGCGGGTAGCGGCCGTGGCGCAGGTCGCCGCCGGCCTGGTCGAGCACCTTGACGAGGTCCTCGACGATGACGGCCATGTCGTCGGCGCTGCGTCGGCTGCGCTTCACGAGGCTCGGCGCGGCCTCGAGGACGCGCACGGACAGCGCCTGGGCGCCCCGCTTGCCGTCGGCGATGCCGTACTCGAGGCGGGTGCCGGCCTTGACGCCGACGGTGCCGGCGGGCAGCGCCGACGCGTGCAGGAAGACCTCCTGGCCGTCATCGCTGCTGATGAAGCCGAAGCCCTTCTCGTCGTCGTAGAACTTGACCTTGCCGGTGGGCACGATGTGACTCCTCGTGGGTGGGGTGTGCGACCTGAGCTCAGGCCGCGAGGTGCGGGACCGCCCTGCCCGGCGGTCAGCCACTATCCTGTGGAGGTGGCAGACAAGAGCGAGCAGAACGCACCTCAGGGCGTCCATCGTACTGAACGCGTGCTGATCGTCATGATGATCACGATCGTCGGGCTCTCGATCGCGGCGTTCGTCGCGCGACTCGCGGGCCAGGTCGTCGGCGTCGACGACTACTCGGGCGGGGTGTGGCCGATGGTCACGATCCTCCCGCTCATCGGGCTGCCGCTCGCGATCCTGCTGATCATCGCGTCGGTGGTGGTCGGGATCGTCCGGCGCGGCAGGGCGAGTCGCGACACCACACGGTAGACGCAGCACGGCGCTGCTCACCACCAGGAGGCCATGCCCATGTCCAGTGCACTCGACCTCGCGGGCGTGCTCCGCTCCTCCGCGCCCGACGACCTCGTCCGGCTGCTGTCCTCACGGCTGCTCCGCGCCTCCTCGGTGAACGACGCCTTCGACCTCGCCGACACCCTGCTCGACCCCTCGTCGGTGCGCGACGCGCTGACCCACCTCGACCGCACCGAGCTGCTCGTGCTGCACGCCGCCCGCACGCCGGGCGACCTCGACGCCCTCGTCGGGCGAGTCGACGCCGTCTTCGACATCGGCCGTGGCGCCGTCGCCGTCGCCGTCGACCACCTCGTCGAGCTGTTCCTCGTCGTGCGCCAGGGCGAGGGGGCGGCCGCGAGCGTCAGCACCCTCGACGGCGTGGGCGACCGCCTCGACGACGACCCTGCCCTCTCGCCCGACAGGCTGGGCGCTGAGCACCCTCCCGTGGTGCTCGAGGCCGTGGCCGACGTCGACCGCGACGCCACCGACGCCCGCTCGGCCGAGCGGCTGTACGCCGTCGTGATCGAGGTCGCCGAGATCCTCCGGGCGCTCGACAGCTCCCCGGCCCGCGAGCTGGCCAAGGGCGGGCTCGCCCTGCCCGAGGTGCGACGCCTGGCCGAGGCCGCCCGTCTCGACGTCGACGACGTCCCGACCGTCGTGGCCATCGCCTCCCGCGCCGGCCTCGCCGCCGCCGGCCCCGACGGCGTCGCCAGCACGCAGGAGGCGGCGGCCTGGCTCGCCTCCTCGTGGCCCGACCGCTGGGAGTCGCTGACCCGCGCGTGGCTGGCCTCGCTGCCCGCCGAGATCCTCGCGGTGCTGCACGAGCGCGTCGAGACCTCGTGGGGCGAGCCGCTCTCCGAGTACGCCCGCTGGGCCTACCCGGCCGGCGACGCCTGGATCCCCGAGCGGCTCGCGGTCTTCGCCAGGGCAGCAGAGCTGCTGGGGCTGACGAGCGGCCAGGCGCCGACGCGGGCGGCGATCTCGCTGCTGCGCGAGGGCCCTGAGGCGGCGAGGGCCCGCGTGGCCGACCTGCTGCCCGACGCCATCGAGCAGGTCTACCTGCAGCACGACCTCACCGTGGTCGCCCCCGGCCCGCTGGCCCCGGGGCTGGACGCCCGCCTCCGCGTCATCGCCGACGTCGAGAGCGCCGGGCTCGCCGCCACCTACCGCATCACCGAGGGCGGCATCCAGCGCGCGCTCACCGCCGGCGAGACGGCCGACAGCCTGCGGTCGTTCCTCGAGGGCATCAGCCTGACCGGCGTCCCGCAGCCGCTCGACTACCTCCTCCAGCAGTCGGCCGAGCGCCACGGCCGGTACCGGGTCGAGCGCGTGGTGGGCAGCGCCGACCTGCCGGCCGGAGCGGTCACGGTCGTCAGCTCCGACGAGCGGGCGAGCGTCGACACGCTCGAGGTCGACCACGCCCTGGCGCCGCTGGCGCTGCAGCGGGTCGACGCGCAGCGCGTCGCGACGACCTTCGACCGCGACACCGTCTTCTGGGCGCTGAGCGACGAGCGCTACCCCGTCGTCGTGGTCGACGACGGCGGCGAGGCGACTCCCCCGGCGCGACGGCGCCTGCACCGTCCCACGCCCGTCCCGCCGCGAGACGCCGTGCGCGACATGGTCGAGCGGCTCTCGGCCGGCAGCGAGGCCAGCAGCGAGACGACCGACCGGGCCTGGATCACGCGCCAGCTCGACGCCGCGGTCAAGGGCCGCCTGACGGTCACCATCGCGATCGCGATGCCGGACGGCAGCACGAGCCACCTCCTGATGGAGCCGACCGGGGTCGGCGGCGGTCGCGTGCGCGGCCGCGACAAGAAGTCCGACGTCGAGCGGACGCTGCCGCTGTCGCACGTCGTGTCGGTGTCGAGCTCGGACTGACGACCAGGGGCCGCCCCCAGGCAGCGCGCCTAGACTCGACCCTCATGACCGGCCCCCTGATCGTGCAGAGCGACCGCACCGTCCTGCTCGAGGTGGCGCACCCTCAGGCTGAGGACGCGCGCCACGACCTGAGCGTGTTCGCCGAGCTCGAGCGAGCCCCCGAGCACGTGCACACGTACCGCATCACGCGCCTCGGCCTCTGGAACGCGCGCGCCGCGGGCCACACCGCCGACGACATGCTCGGCACGCTCGAGAAGTACAGCAAGTTCCCCGTGCCGCAGAGCGTCACGGTCGACGTGGCCGAGACGGTCGCGCGCTACGGCCGCATCGTGATCGAGCGCGACGGCGACACGCTCGTGCTGCGCGGCACCGACGACGCGGTGCTCCGCGAGGTCACGCGCGTCAAGAAGATCGGCGAGCTGCTCGGAGTCCGCCGCAGCGACACGGTGTGGGAGCTGCTGCCCTGGGCGCGCGGCGAGATCAAGCAGCAGCTGGTCAAGCTCGGCTGGCCCGCAGAGGACCACGCCGGCTACACGCCCGGCACCCCGCACGCGATCGAGCTCGACCAGACCGACTGGCAGCTGCGCGGCTACCAGCAGCAGGCGATCGACGAGTTCTTCTCGGGCGGCTCGGGCGTCGTGGTGCTGCCCTGCGGCGCCGGCAAGACCCTCGTGGGCGCCGGGGCGATGGCCGCCGCCGGCACGACCACCCTCATCCTCGTCACGAACACGGTCAGCGCACGGCAGTGGCGCGACGAGCTCCTCAAGCGCACCTCCCTGACGGAGGACGAGATCGGTGAGTACTCCGGCTCCGTGAAGGAGGTCAAGCCGGTGACGATCGCGACCTACCAGATCCTCACCGCGCGCCGTGCGGGCAAGTACACGCACCTCTCGCTGCTGGACGCCCTCGACTGGGGCCTCGTCGTCTACGACGAGGTGCACCTCCTGCCGGCCCCGGTCTTCAAGCTGACGGCCGAGCTGCAGGCGCGCCGCCGCCTCGGCCTCACCGCGACCCTCGTGCGCGAGGACGGCCGTGAGGGCGACGTGTTCAGCCTGATCGGCCCCAAGCGCTTCGACGCCCCCTGGAAGGAGATCGAGGCGCAGGGCTACATCTCGCCCGCGAGCTGCTTCGAGGTCCGCGTCGACCTGCCCCAGCAGGATCGGCTCGAGTACGCGGCCGCCCCCGACGACGAGCGCTACCGCCTCGCCGCCACCGCACCCGCCAAGCTCGACGTGGTCAAGCACCTGGTCGCACGGCACGAGGGCGAGCAGATCCTCGTGATCGGCCAGTACCTCGACCAGCTCGACCAGCTCGCCGAGGTGCTCGACGCCCCGACGCTGACGGGCGCGACGCCGATCGACGAGCGCGAGCGCCTGTTCCAGGCCTTCCGCACCGGCGAGATCAAGGTGCTGGTCGTCTCGAAGGTGGCCAACTTCTCGGTCGACCTGCCGGAGGCGACGGTCGCGGTCCAGGTCAGCGGCTCGTTCGGCTCACGGCAAGAAGAGGCGCAGCGGCTCGGACGTCTGCTGCGGCCGAAGAAGTCGGGCCTGCCCGCGTCGTTCTACACGCTCGTGAGCCGCGACACGGTCGACCAGGACTTCGCGCAGAACCGCCAGCGGTTCCTCGCCGAGCAGGGCTACAGCTACACGATCCTCGACTCCCCGGTGCTGGCCGCGTGAGCGGGTCCGACCTGGGGCCCGGCGACGTCCCCCTCGGCGACGACGAGCTCTGGCGCGACGGCCTGCGCCGCGTGTTCCTGGCCGACCAGTCGCCGTGGGCGGCCTTCGGGCCGTTGGTCGCCTCCCTCGACCACGAAGCCGTCGAGTACACGGGACAGCGCTCGCGCACCGCTCCGTGGGACGACACGGTCGTGGTCTCGGTCGAGCGCACCTACGAGGTGCAGGGCGGGCTGCACGCCGGCGCCAGCCTGAGCGTCGTCACCTGGACGCGTGACCCCGAGGTCCTCGAGCGCAGCGACCTGCTCGCGGGCTCCCCCGTCGTCGACCACCTCTACGCCGGCCTCAGCGCGCTCGGCGAGCTGGACGACGCCGAGGAGGCGCGGGTCGTCACCGCGCCGGTCGAGCGGTTCCCGGGATGGGAGATCGCCCGCGCCTCCGGCTACACGGCCGTGCTCGAGCAGCGCGACGGCGTCGCCTTCACGCTGGCCGTGCCGGACGAGCTGCTCGAGCTCACGACGCGCATCGCTCTCGTGCCCAACACCGAGTGGGGCGACCCGGTCCACTGACGGCCTTCTGACGGGCCACTGACGGGTCGCTGACGGGTCACTGACGGCCTGCACGCTGCTGGCGTGCGGCGCACGTACTCACGACTCACAGGGAACACCGAGGGCGCGGACAGATACTGGGGCCATGAGCGACGGCCCCAAGATTCTCATCGTCGATGACGAGCCCAACATCCGCGACCTGCTGACCACCAGCCTCCGGTTCGCCGGCTTCGCCGTGCGTGCGGTCGGCAACGGCGCGCAGGCGATCTCGGCGGTGCTCGAAGAAGAACCCGACCTGATCATCCTCGACGTGATGCTGCCCGACATGAACGGGTTCGGCGTGACCAAGCGCCTCCGGTCGTCGGGCTACACGTCGCCGATCCTCTTCCTCACGGCGAAGGACGACACGGAGGACAAGATCACCGGCCTCACCGTCGGCGGCGACGACTACGTGACCAAGCCCTTCAGCCTCGACGAGATCGTCGCCCGCATCAAGGCGATCCTGCGACGCACCATGAACGAGGACGAGGACGCGATCATCCGCGCCGGCGAGCTCACCATGGACCAGGACACCCACGAGGTGACGATCGGCGAGACGGCGATCGAGCTCAGCCCGACCGAGTTCAAGCTGCTCCGCTACCTGATGCTCAACCCGAACCGCGTGCTGTCGAAGGCCCAGATCCTCGACCACGTGTGGGAGTACGACTTCAACGGCGACGCCGGCATCGTCGAGAGCTACATCTCGTACCTGCGCCGCAAGCTCGACCAGTTCTCGGCCGAGCCGATCATCCAGACGAAGCGCGGCTTCGGCTACATGCTCAAGGCCGCCAAGGCCTGACGCGGAACGACCACCGGTGGCGCCGGGGGGCCTCGGCTCCCAGGCGCCACCGGTATCTTCGCTTCTCATGCACGAACGCCTGTCGCAGTGGTGGAACGAGATCTCCATCCGCACCAAGATCACCGGGATCACGGTCACCTTGGTGACCCTCGGCCTGCTGGTGGCGGGTCTCGGCACCATGACGGTCCTCAGCACGTACCTCTACGGCCAGGTCGACCTGTCGCTCAAGTCGGCGGCCGAGAGCTTCACGGCCGCGTCGCCCAGCGCGACGAACGCCCAGTCGTGCACCGTGACCTTCGGCGCGACGAGCAGCAGCTTCGTCGCCCTCTTCCGTGAGGACGGCACGCGGATCTGCGACAACGCCGACGAGCTGCAGGGCGGCACGGGGCCCGACCTCTCGGCCGTCGACCTGCCGAAGGCGGGCAGCACCGCCGAGCCGATGAGCGTGTACAACTCCGACCACGACCAACAGTGGCGCATCTACGCCTTCGACAAGACGCTGACGCAGCGCGACCAGACGACCGGCGTCGTCGAGCAGATCGACGCCACGATCGTCACCGGCACCAACCTGGCCAGCACCAACGCCGTCATCGGGCGCTTCAGCGGCATCTTCCTGGGTTTCGGCGTCTCGGTCATCGTGCTCGGCGCCGCCCTCACCCGCCTGCTCGTGACGTCGACCTTCTCCCCGCTGCGCGACGTGGAGGCCACCGCGGCCCGCTTCGCCGACGGCGACTTCAGCCAGCGACTCGACTCGACGACGCCCAACACCGAGGTCGGCAGGCTGAACCGCTCGCTCAACACGATGCTCAGCCGCATCGACTCGGCCTTCGACGACCGTTCGCGCACCATCGACCAGATGCGGCGATTCGTCGGCGATGCCAGCCACGAGCTCCGCACCCCGCTCGTCAGCCTCCGCGGCTACGCCGAGCTCTACCGGATGGGCGCCCTGACGAAGCCGGAGGACGTCGCCCAGGCGATGGACCGCATCGAGAAGGAGGCGATCCGGATGGGCGTCCTCGTCCAGGACCTGCTCGCCCTGGCACGTCTCGACGAGTCCAAGCCCCTCGAGCTCGGCCCGGTCGACCTGGTCGCCATCGCCCGCGACTCCGCCCTCGACACGATGGCGTCCAACCCGGACCGGGACATCGCGGTGGTCGTGCACGACCCGGTCGTCAACGCGGACGCCGACGAGGTGACGGTCGCCGTCCCGCCCGCCTCGCCGGACGACGCCGCGGCCGTGCAGGCCGGATCGACGGGAGCGATCTCGTTCGCCGGAGCGACCCTCGCGCGCCTCCGTGGGCTCAGGGCTCGCGCGGTTCGAGCGGGCGAGACCGTGGGCGACGAGCAGTCGGGCGACCCGGCAGGTCACGGCCCGCAGGCGCCGGCCGTGGTGCTCGGCGAAGAGAACAAACTGCGTCAGGTCATCACCAACCTGATGGGCAACGCGATGCGCTTCACCGAGCACGACAGCCCGATCGAGCTCGCGGTGCAGTCCGACCCCGGCCGTGGGGTCGCGACGATCGACATCGTCGACCACGGCGAGGGCATCCCGCCCCAGATCCGGGAGAAGATCTTCCAGCGCTTCTGGCGAGCAGACTCGTCACGGACCCGCGACACCGGCGGCTCGGGCCTCGGCCTGGCGATCGTCTCCGGAATCGTGTCGGCGCACGGCGGCAGCGTGGACGTCTTCGACACCCCAGGAGGCGGTGCTACCTTCCGTGTCGCCCTGCCGCTCTTCCCGGACGTCGGCGGCGCCGGGGTCGCTGCGGGCGCTGGTGCTGGCGCCGAGCAGGCGCCCGCGACGCCCGCCTCCTAGTACCCCAGGCTCTCCACCCGTGATCCGAGAGTGATCTGCGTCGCCGAGGCCGCAGTGCCCAGTCGCCGAGGCGCGCGCCGCCCGGATCACTCTCGCCTTGCGACCCCAGGCCCCTGAGAAGGTGCGGCGCAGCCGCGGCCCCTCCCCGCTCACGCGCCCCACCCGTAATTCGCGCGCGACCCGCCCTTCGGGCGCCGCGCCTCCTGGACGGAGACCGAGTCCGCACGCGGATCACTCTCGAATTACGGGGTCTGCGCACATGCCGACCGGCGAGCCTCCTGTAGCGGAGAATCCGGGTACAGCAGGGCCCACGCGCACGCAGCGGTCGGGTTCTGCTGCGCGCCGCACGAACGTGCGGCCCGCGGCACCGCGCAAGCCGACCTGCGCGCACGCAACAACGGATTTTCCCGCTGTTGCGAGGCGTGAAGACACCGCGTGGTCGGCATTTGCGGAAGAACACCCACGCGCACGCGCGTGGGAACGCCGAAGGGCGGCTCCCCCGGAGGAGAGCCGCCCTTGCGGTGTGACGGTGCAGCAGCGCAGCAGTACAGCAGCGCTGCAGGCGCGGACTAGAAGTCCATGCCGCCCGAGGGGTCGCCGGCCGGGGCCGGGTTGCGCTCGGGCTTGTCGGCGACGACGGCCTCGGTGGTCAGGAACAGACCAGCGATGGAGGCGGCGTTCTGCAGGGCAGAGCGGGTCACCTTGGCCGGGTCGATGATGCCCGCGGCGATCATGTCGACGTACTCGCCGGTCGCGGCGTTGAGGCCGTGTCCGACGGGCAGGCTGCGGACCTTGTCGGCGACGACGCCGGGCTCCATGCCCGCGTTGAAGGCGATCTGCTTCAGCGGAGCGTCGATCGCGACGCGCACGATGTTCGCGCCGGTCGCCTCGTCGCCCTCGAGGTGCAGCTCGGCGAGAGCTGTCTTGCCGGCCTGGATGAGGGCGACGCCACCACCGGCGACGATGCCCTCCTCGACGGCTGCCTTCGCGTTGCGGACGGCGTCCTCGATGCGGTGCTTGCGCTCCTTGAGCTCGACCTCCGTGGCCGCGCCGGCCTTGATGACGGCGACGCCGCCGGCCAGCTTGGCGAGGCGCTCCTGGAGCTTCTCGCGGTCGTAGTCGCTGTCGGTCGCCTCGATCTCCGAGCGGATCTGACGGACGCGGCCCGCGATCTGCTCGGGGTCGCCGGCGCCCTCGACGATGGTCGTCTCGTCCTTCGTGATGACGACCTTGCGGGCACGACCGAGCAGGTCGAGCGTCGCGTTCTCGAGCTTGAGGCCGACCTCTTCTGCGATGACCTGGCCACCGGTGAGGATGGCGATGTCCTGCAGCTGGGCCTTGCGGCGGTCGCCGAAGCCGGGGGCCTTGACGGCGACCGACTTGAAGATGCCGCGGATCTTGTTGACGACCAGGGTCGCCAGCGCCTCGCCGTCGACGTCCTCGGCGATGATGAGCAGCTGCTTGCCGCTCTGGATCACCTTGTCGACGACGGGGAGGAGGTCCTTGATGTTCGAGATCTTCGAGTTGACGATGAGCACGTAGGCGTCCTCGAAGACGGCTTCCTGGCGCTCGGGGTCGGTCACGAAGTACTGCGACAGGTAGCCCTTGTCGAAGCGCATGCCCTCGGTCAGCTCGAGCTCGGTGCCGAAGGTGTTCGACTCCTCGACGGTGACGACGCCCTCCTTGCCGACCTTGTCGATGGCCTCGGCGATGAGCGCGCCGATGGTGGGGTCGGCGGCGGAGATCGAGGCGGTGGCCGCGATCTGCTCCTTGGTCTCGATGTCCTTCGCGTCGGCGAGGAGCTGGGCCGAGACGGCCGCGGCGGCCTTCTCGATGCCGCGCTTCAGCGAGATGGGGTCGGCGCCTGCGGCGACGTTGCGGAGGCCCTCACGGACGAGCGCCTGGGCGAGCACGGTGGCGGTGGTGGTGCCGTCGCCGGCGACGTCGTCGGTCTTCTTGGCGACCTCCTTGACGAGCTCGGCACCGATCTTCTCGAACGGGTCGTCGAGCTCGATCTCCTTGGCGATGGAGACGCCGTCGTTCGTGATGGTGGGGGCGCCCCACTTCTTCTCGAGCACGACGTTGCGGCCGCGCGGGCCGAGCGTGACCTTCACCGCGTCGGCCAGGATGTTCAGGCCGCGCTCGAGGCCACGACGGGCCTCTTCGTCAAAAGCAATGATCTTAGCCATGTGTTTCCTCGTCCCTCCCGGACGTCATGAAGCAGAAGCATTGGCACTCACCAACGGCGAGTGCCAGGGACGATTCTGGCACTCTCACCTATGGAGTGCAAGTGAGCCTGCACCTCACGACGCCGGTCGGGGGTCAGGCCAGGCGGACGCTCTCCGCCTGCGGGCCCTTGTCGCCCGTGCCGACCTCGAAGACGACCGCCTGGCCCTCCTCGAGGACCTTGTAGCCGTTCATGTCGATGGCCGAGTAGTGCACGAAGACGTCCTGCCCGCCCTCCGTCACGGTGATGAAGCCGTAGCCCTTCTCCGCGTTGAACCACTTGACGGTGCCCTGTGCCATGGTGCTGCTCCCCTTGCTGTTCGCTGCACGCGGCGGTCGTGCCGCGCGCAGGGGTCGTGCCGGTGCCGACCAGGACCAGATGCTAGCCAGGGCAGGCAGGCCCGCAGAAGCCCTCGGCGCGGGGTTAACCCGTCAGAAGTGACGAATTCACACGTTCCGCAACGGGGCGGCAACACGTCCGCAACGGGACGGCAACGGGGAGGTGCCCCTCAGGACGCGTAGTCCGCCCCGAGCACCACCGTGACCGACGAGTCGGGGAACGCGTCGCTCAGCTCGACGGCGGTCGTCCCGAGGTCGCGCGCCACGCCCAGGGCGACGGCCTCGTCGGCCTCGTCGGCGTAGTAGACGATCGTCGTCGTCACGGTGCCGTCGGCGTTGCCCTGCCCGGCGACGGTCCAGCCGGTCTCGGCGAGGGCGAGCGACGCGCGGCCCGCGAGCCCGCTGGTGGTCGTGCCGTTGAGGACCGTGATGGTCGTGACGTCCGGGTCGACGGAGTCCGGGTCCGCGGGGGCGACGGTCTCCGCGGGAGTCGTCGGGGCGGCCGTGTCGTCGGTCGCGGCGTCGCCGGCGTCGTCGCCCGAGCCGTCGGACGGCGTGCCGGAGCCCGCCTCGGACGTCGCGTCCGACGTCGGCGAGACGAACTGGAAGCTGTCGTTGGCGACGCCGAGGTAGACGACGCCCGAGCCGACGAGGACGCCGACCGCGAGGGCGCACCACGCGAAGACGACCCAGCCGCGGCCTCGGCGCGCCTCGGCGCGGTGGGCCCCGACCCTGTCCAGGTCAGCGGGCACCTCGTCGAATCGGTCGCGGGGGTGTTTCGCCATGGTGTGGTGTCGGTCTTCCGTGTGGGTCAGCGGTCGGTCGGCCCGAACGAGCGGGCGGCCCTGGCCCGTGAGCGCTCGTCGCGCAGTCGCAGGAGCCTCCCCACGAGCATGGGCGAGTAGGCCAGTGCAGCAGGTCTGTCCAGCAGGGAGCCGAGCATCTGCTGGTAGCGCGCGGTGGTGAGGCCGAGCTCGCGCCGCACCGCCGCCTCCTTCTGTCCGGGCGAGGCGGGGGCGCGCTGCTCGAAGTCGAGCAGGGCGCGGTCGCGCTCGGACAGCGCGCTCGTGCGCACGTCTCCGCTGCCGGTGCCCTCGTCGCCCACTGCCCTGCCCCTCTCGGTCCCGGTCAGCTTAGGGGCGGGCGACGGAGCAGCCGGGGAGGCGCGGGGCGGTTCGCCGGGTCGGCCCGCGTCGCCAGCAGGTCGTCAGCAGGTCGTCAGCAGGTCGTCAGCCGGTCGTCCACAGACGGGTGCCGTGGGCGTCGCCCACCGCGAGCGCGCGCCCGTCGAGGGCGAGCACCGCGAACGCCTCGTCGCCCGGGACGCCGTCGGGCACGACGACGGGCACGTCGTGCAGCAGGCCGCGCCGCTCGTACGAGATCCACCGGGCGCCGAGACCCCGCACGGTGTCGACGAACTCCTGCCGCCGACGGCCGGGCAGGTAGACGAGGGTGCCGGTCGAGACGACGACGAGCGTCGCGTCGCGGGGCGCCTCGGCCGCGAGCCGCGCGAGATCGTCGACGGCGTCGCCCCGTTCGACCCGAGGAGGCGCGCCCCGGGCCACCGAGACCGCCTGCGCCAGCAGCGCGGCCCGGTCCGTCGCCCCGGGCGGCAGCAGCGCGTCGAGCCAGCCCACGTCCGCGGCCGAGCGCACGTCGAGCGGGTCGAGGTCGAGGCCGGCGCGCCAGACGACCTCGGGCAGCCGCACCTCGCTGAGGTCGCCGTGCACGGCGACCTCGAGCTGCACCGGGCTGTCGGCATCGCCCCAACGGACCTCGCCGGCACGGTGCCCGTAGCGGTCCGGCAGCAGGCCGAGGCCGGCCGAGGCGCCGACCTCGAGCAGCGCGACCGGGCCGTCGACCCGGGCGAGCGCGAGCGACACCGGGCTGGTCCGCCGCACGTCGTTGGTCTGGGTCAGCCGCCGCCCGAGCTCGTCGACGAACCGGTCGGGGTGGTCGAGCAGCCAGCGCCGCAGCTCGGGCCAGGGGCCGAGGGGCGCACCCAGCCACCTCGCGACCGCGAGCACGAGCGCGGGCTGGCGCCGCGCCTCCTCGGCTCGCTCGACCAGCGCGAGCACCTCGGCGTCGGCGGCGATCGCCCCGGCGGCCGCCGACCAGAGCGGGGAGCCGTCGAGCAGGACGGCGTCCGCGTAGGCGGCGAAGCGGTCGGCGAGCGTCGGGGGCTGGGGCACCGGCCGAGTCTCGCACCCCCGTGAGGCAGGACATGTCAGCCGGCCCTGTGAGCCAGCACCGAGGAGGCGGTCGCCCGGAATGAGCGTCGGCGGCACGGTGTTCAATGGAGAGTCCCCGACGAGCAGGCTGAGACGCCTGCGAGTCCCCCCTGACGCAGAGGAGTGCACGATGGCGAACGAGCCCGTGTCGTACCAGGTCGAGAAGTCCGACGAAGAGTGGCGTCGTGAGCTCGACCCCGAGGCCTACCAGGTGCTGCGCCAGGCGGCCACCGAGCGCCCGTGGACGGGCGAGCTGCTCGACGAGAGCCGTGCCGGCACGTACGCCTGCGCTGCCTGCGGCGCCGAGCTCTTCAAGAGCGGCACCAAGTTCGACAGCGGCTGCGGCTGGCCGAGCTTCTACGAGTCGGTCGACCCGAAGGCCGTGCAGCTGATCGACGACAACTCGCTCGGCATGGTCCGCACCGAGGTCCGGTGCGCGAACTGCGGGTCGCACCTCGGCCACGTGTTCCCCGACGGCTTCGGCACCCCGACCGGCGACCGGTACTGCATGAACTCGATCTCGCTCGACTTCAAGGCCGAGGGCTCCGCGACCGACGACCAGGCCCAGGCCTGATGGGCGCCGTCGCCGACGCTGCCCGCCGGCGACGGTCCCGCTCGAAGGTCACCGACGACGCCCCCTCGCACGAACAGCTGCTCGAGCTGGTGCAGGCGGCCGCGACCGTGGCCGACCACTCGTCGCTGCGACCCTGGCGCCTGATCGAGCTGCGGGGCGACGACCGGCTGCTGATCGGCCGCGGACTCGCGGAGGCGAGCGGCGCCGACGGCAAGTCGGCCGACAAGCTCGAGCAGAAGTCGCTCAGGGCACCGCTCGTCGTCGCCGTCGTCCTCTCGCCGGTCGAGAGCCGCAAGGTGCCCGAGTGGGAACAGGAGAGCGTCGCCTCGGGCGTCGCCCACCTGCTGTCGCTCGTGCTCGACGACGAGGGCTGGGGCGTCTTCTGGCGCACCGGCACCGACACCCGGCACCAGGCGGTGCACCGGGCCCACGGGCTGGCGCCGCACGAGAAGCTGCTCGGCTGGCTCTACGTCGGCGGACGCACCGAGCGCGACGAGAAGCCCCGCAAGCTGCTCGAGCCCGGCCGCTTCGTCAGCGCACCGGGCTCGGGATCAGTCTCGGCCTAGGCCGGGCCGCCCGCTGCTACCAAGACTTGCGGCTCTGCCCCACGACGGTGATCGGCAGCCAGAACGAGCCGGTCATCAGCACGATGCCCGCGAAGAAGACGAAGGCGTTGGGCTCGTCCTGCCCGAACGAGTACGCGAAGAGCGCGAAGCTCGCGAGCAGCAGGATGATCGAGCCGATGGCGGTCAGGACGTTGGTCATGGGAGCTCCTCGTGGTCGGTGCCCGGGGCGAGCGGGCGCGACCGCACGGGTCGCTGCAGCTCCTACTTCACCACTTCCCCCGGGTCAGCGCCAATCCTGCGTGACGTGCAGCCCGGCAACGCGCCCGTCGCACCGCCGACGTGCGGTCGGTAGGATGGTCGAGCCCGCCGCCTTGGCGCAGTCCGGTAGCGCAGTGCTCTTGTAAAGCGAAGGTCGTCGGTTCGAATCCGACAGGCGGCTCCCCCGGCCCCGTCCCGCCCCTCGGCGAGGCGGGGCCTTCTCCGTCCTGCTCAGCCCCGGCCCTCGAGGTCGAGCAGCATCGACCGGAGCCCCGCGGTCACCGCGGCGACGGCCACGGGGTCGAGCGACGTGGTCATCGCCGCCTCGGCCGCGAGCTGGACGTCGAGCACCTCGTGCAGCAGCTCGCGCCCCCTCGTCGTCGGCGAGACGAAGTAGCCGCGGGCGTCCGCCGGGTTGTCCGAGCGCTCGACCAGGCCAGCGGCCGTCAGCCCCTTGAGACGCTTCGTCACCGCAGGAGGCGACAGCAGCGTCTGCTCCGCCAGCCGCCCCGGCGAGGTGGGCACGTCGGTGCGCACCAGCGCGGCGAGCAGGTCGAAGTCGGCGCGGCCGATGCCGTGGTCGCCCAGCAGCTCGTCGCTGCGGCGCTGGATGATGCGCGCGAGCCGGGTGATGCGCCCCACGACGAGGACGGGCGACACGTCGAGGTCGGGCCGCAGCCGGCTCCACTGGTCGTGGACGAGGTCGAGGGCGTCGGTCACGGCGCGCGGCTCGTCGTCGTCGTGGGTCGGATCAGTCACGGGTGCATCCTACTTTGATTCACGGGTAAACTACTTTCCGTGCGCGATCCGGTCGCGCCGATCGCCACGCCCCCGATCACCCGCAGCCCCCGACGACGTGCGCTCCCGACGAGAGGACCTCTCGACCGTGCCGTCACGCCCGACCGTCACCACCACCTCCGGCAGCCCGTTCCCCCGTCCGCGCGACCTGTTGCGCGTGGGGCCGCACGCCGGCGCCCACGTGCCCGCGCTCCGCGTGGCCGTCTCCGTCGTGCTGCCGCTCGCCGTGCTCGTCGCGATCGGCCACGCCGAGTGGGCGCCCTACGCGACGTTCGGCGCCTTCGCCTCGGCGTTCGGCCGCGGGCTCGGACGGGTGCAGCGCCTCGGCATGCAGCTCGAGGCGGGCGCCCTGCTCGTCGCGGCGGTCGTGCTCGGCACCGCGCTCTCGGCGGCGTCGCTGCCCGCCGTCGCGCTGGTGCCGGTCGTGGCCCTCGTGGCAGGGCTGGCCTCCGTGGTCGCCGACGTCCGCGGCTGGAACCCGCCCGGCCCCCTCTTCCCCGTGTTCGGGCTCGGTGTCTGCGCGTTCGTGCCGGCGGTCCCGTCGAGCATCGCGGTCGCCGCCGTCGTGTCGTCGCTGAGCGTGCTGCTCGCCCTGGCGACCTCGCTCGTCGGCCTCGCCCGACGGTCGGGCCGGCGGGCACTCGCCGAGCCCGGCGCCCGGACCCTCCGACGCCCCGTCGTCGCCGTCGACCTGCGCCGGGCGCTCCTGCACGCCGGGGTCTGCCTCGTGGCCTCGCTCGCGGCGGGCCTGCTCAGCGTCGGCCTCGGGCTGCAGAACCCGTACTGGGCGATGGTCTCCGCCGTGGTGCCCGTCGTCGGACGTGCGACCTCGGGTCAGCTGCTGAGGGCCGGCCAACGCCTCCTCGGCACGGTCGTCGGGCTGGGCCTCGCCGCGCTGCTGCTCGTCTGGCAGCCGAGCGCCGTCGCCCTCGTCGCCGCGTTCGGCGTGCTGCAGTTCGCGACCGAGCTCGTCGTCGCCCGCAACTACGGCCTCGCGCTCGTCTTCATCACGCCGATGGCGCTCGGCATGCCCGCGATCGGCGGAGCGCCGGTCGACGTGGCCGCACTGGTCGCGGCCCGCGGCGCCGACACGGCGATCGGGGTCGGCGTCGTCGTGCTCGTGCTGCTCGCGACGCACCGGCTGCGCAGCGCACCCGCCTGAGGCAGGGCCCGGCTGAGGGAGTGTCCGGCTGTCGCATCGCGTTCCGAGCACCACGTCACGTCGTGGCGGGACGCGATGCTCGGAACGAGATGTGGCGCGGCGCGGGCTGCCCTAGGAGGCGCGGTGCAGGCTGCCCTAGGAGGCGTCGGCCTGGGCGCGCGCCCGCCGGTCGCCCCGCGACCACCAGACCAGGTCGGCCACGCCCTGCGCGACGAGCAGCACGGCGACGACGCAGACGATCAGCGTGATCGTCTCGACCGGACCGCCGGAGGTGAGCGTGAGCAGCTGCACCACGAGCCCGAGCACGCCGAGGACGATCTCGAAGACGGGCGGCAGGACGGAGCCGGTCTTCGTCAGCGTGAACCAGGGGCGGCGGAGTTCGCTCATGAGGCGAGTCTAGGGACGACGTATCCTCGACCGAGCCGCCGCCAGGGCGGCACGACACGACTCGACAGCTCACAGGAGGCCATCGTGAGGACCCGGCAGGTGCACGTCGACCCCGACGTGCCCAACTGGCTGATGACCAAGCAGGGCGGACTCGTCCGCCCGGTCGTGACGGTCGTCTCCGCCGGCCTGCTCGCGGCCAGCATCCTCACGAGCCTGCTCGTCGGGGGCGGCAGCCTCACCGTCGTCGCCGTCGTGCTGCTGCTCGTGGCCGTCGCGGTGACCGCCTGGGCCGTCGTCGACGTCGTCTGGTGGACCGTCGGCGGTCGCCGGCGCATCGTCCGGCTCCCCCGCGACCCGGGCGCCTGAGGCCCTCCGCCCGCTGAGACATGCTCGGGAGGGCATGTTCGTGCCCCGCGATCCTGGCAACCGCACAGAGAACTGCGCCGTAAACTCGACCGATGCACCCGACCGGTGCTCACGATCTCCCGGCTGCCGACGACCACAGTTCGTCGCCCGAGCCGGTGCACACGCCCGAGACAATTCGACAGGGAGTCCCGTTGACAGGACACGCCACGACAGGCGCGGCGCCCACCGACGCCGCCCTCTTCGGAGCCGACGCCGCGACCCTCGAGGCCGACGCGATGGAGCGGGACGCCGCGGAGCGCGAGGCCGCGGAGCGCGAGCCCGCCGCCGTCGCCGCCGCACGAGATGCCGACGCCCCGGTCCCCGCCGTCGGCGCGGGCAACGCCACCACGCGTCACCGCAACGTCGCACTGCTCAGCGTCGCCAGCACGATGGCGACCCGCGTGACGACCTCGGCCAGCATCGACGAGAAGCTGCGCCCCGTGCTCAAGCGCCTCAAGCTGCCCACCGGCCTGCTGCAGCGCGTCGCGGGAGTCGACGAGCGCCGCAACTGGGCCGAGGGCCAGAGCTTCGACGAGGCCGCGATCGATGCTGGCAGGCGCGCCCTGGCCGAGGCGGGCGTCCGGCCTGACCAGGTCGGCCTGCTGATCAACACCTCCGTGACGCGGCCGCACCTCGAGCCCTCGGTGGCCGTCCGGCTGCACCACGGCCTCGGGCTGCCCTCGTCCGCCACGAACTTCGACATCGCGAACGCCTGCCTCGGCTTCGTCAACGGCATGACGCTCGCCGCACAGCTGATCGACGCCGGCCAGATCGACTACGCCGTGATCATCGACGGCGAGGACGCCGACGACGTCCAGGTCAACACGATCGACCGCCTCCTCACCAAGGGCTACGAGCGCGACGACTTCATGAGCGAGTTCGCGAGCCTGACGCTCGGCTCCGGCGCCGCGGCGGCCGTGATCGGACGTGCCGACCGCCACCCCGAGGGGCACCGCATCCTCGGCGGCGTCACGCGTGCGGCGACCGAGAACTACGACCTCTGCGTCGGCAGCGTCGACGGCATGTTCACCGACGCGAAGGCCCTGCTCAAGCGCGGCATGGAGCTCGTCGTCTCGGCCTGGAAAGAGGCAGCCCGCGACTGGAACTGGCAGCGCATGGACCGCTACATCATGCACCAGGTCAGCGACGTGCACACCGGCGCCTTCGTCAAGGCCGCGGGCATCGACCGCAAGCGCGTGCCGCTCACGTACCCGACCCTCGGCAACGTCGGCCCGGCGTCGATCCCGATCACCCTCGTCGAGGAGTCGCGCACCCTCTCGAAGGGCGATCGCGTGCTGCTGATGGGCGTCGGCTCCGGCATCAACACCGCGATGATGGAGCTCGCCTGGTGAGTCGCCTGCCCTCGGCCGCGCGGGCGACGTCGCCCGCGACGCTCCCCCCGGCCGGGCTCGAGGGCCTCGACCCGTCGTGGTCGCGGCTGGTGACCGTGCCTGCTGGAGGCGCCGAGCGCGTCGACCGCACCTGGCACCTCCTCGACAACGGTCCCGCCCTCGAGGCCCTCGGCGTCGAGCCCGTCGGCACCGTGCTCTGCGTGCACGGCAACCCGACCTGGTCGTACCTCTGGCGCCGCCTCGTGGCGCAGGCGACCGAGGCCGCCAAGGCCGGGCGACCCGCCTGGCGCGTCGTCGCCGTCGACCAGCTCGACATGGGCTTCTCCGAGCGCACCGGCGTCGAGCGGGGCCTGCCGCAGCGGGTCGCCGATCTCTCCGCGCTCACCGCCGAGCTGGGCCTCGACGGGCCCGTCGTCACCCTCGGGCACGACTGGGGCGGCGTCGTCTCGATGGGCTGGGCGGTCGACCACCCCGGTCAGCTCGCCGCGGTCACGATGCTCAACACCGCGATCCACCAGCCGGCGGACGAGCAGATCCCCGCGCCCTTGCGCCTCACGCTCGCCCGGGGAGTCCTCGGCCGGGCGACCGTGGCGACGACGGGGTTCATCGACGTGACGCTCGGGCTCGCTCGGCCCACGCTTCCGGACACCGTCCGCGCCGGTTACAAAGCCCCCTACCTCTCCGCCGACCGGCGCGGCGGCGTCGGCGGCTTCGTGGCCGACATCCCGGTCGACCAGCGGCACCCGAGCCGGGCCGAGCTCGACCGGATCGCGGGCGGGCTCCGCGACCTGACCGTGCCGAGCCTGATGCTCTGGGGCCCGCGCGACCCGATCTTCGGCGACCGCTACCTGGACGACCTCGTCGACCGCCTCCCGCACGCCGACGTGCACCGCTTCGAGGGCGCCGGGCACATGATCGCCGAGGAGGTCGACTACGCCGCGGCCGTGCTGACCTGGCTGGGCGACCGGTTCCCCGACGGGCCGAGCCGCGCCTCCTCGTCCGGTGACGACGCAGCGCCGACGACCGAAGCACCGACCCCGGATGCGCCGACGCCCGCAGCACCGGCACCCGTCGCACACGCCGAGGAGGCGCTCGGCACCCCCCAGGACCGCCCGCTCTGGTCGTACCTCGAGTCCCTCGCCGACAGCACCGAGGCCGCCCTGATCGAGATGGTGCCGCACGGTGCCGCCCGCGGCTCCGAACCGCGCCGGGTCAGCTGGCGACTGCTGAGCAGGCGCGTGCACGAGCTCGCGCTCGGCCTGCGCAAGCACGGCGTGCGAGCGGGCGACCGGGTGTCGCTGCTCGTGCAGCCAGGGGCAGACCTCACCGCCGTGCTCTACGCCTGCGTGCGGATCGGGGCGGTGGTCGTCGTCGCCGACGCCGGTCTCGGCGTCCGCGGGCTCACCCGTGCCGTGCGCGGCGCCTGGCCCGACCACGTCATCGGCCAGCTGCCCGGACTGACCGCGGCCCGTGCTCTCGGCTGGCCAGGACGCGTCGTCTCGACCCAGCGCCTCTCGCCCGTCCTGACGCGCACGCTCGGCGTCGAGACCTCGCTGCCCGAGATCGCCGCCCTCGGCCGCCGTGCCCACGAGGCCATGGCCGAGCTGCCAGGGGCACCTCCTGCCGAGGCACCCGCCGCGATCCTCTTCACGTCCGGCTCGACCGGGCCTGCCAAGGGCGTCGTCTACCGTCACGGCCACCTGACCGCGCTGCGGGACGCCCTCGCTGACCAGTACGGCGTCGGGCCCGGCACCGGCCTCGTCGCCGGCTTCGCGCCCTTCGCGCTGCTCGGCCCCGCGCTCGGAGCGACGAGCGTGACGCCCGACATGGACGTCACCTCGCCGCGCACGCTGACCGCCCGCGCCG